>NZ_JBWXGA010000094.1:0-508 GCF_059900815.1 Lactobacillus sp. C449L
GTCCGACGCGTGGAGGCCCCTGCTCTCGAGATGGGCGGCGACATCCCGAAGATAGGCAGGGGCATCACCCCCCTCGTCCCGAACGACCTGGAACGAGCCGGTGTCCGGCAGTGCCCCGCTGGAGACGACGTTGATCGGCGTTCCGCCCGCGCAGGCGCCAAGCAGACCGATCAGTAAGGCGGCAAGTGCGATCCGGGGGCGGGAGCTCATGCAAGGGCTCCTAGCAGACGGTCATCCGCGGGAACAGCCGCTTCCTTCCCCGCTCGGGAGTGTTCGCTGCGGGTGATTTAACAATCTTTTACAATGCATAAACTTCTCCCGAGACGAATTCGTGTATGAGCGAGAGAATTGATAAAAATTCGTGGAATGCATCGCAGCAAGCCAAGGCGTCGTTCAATGGGGGTAAAGTATATGGCGGGTTACTTTCATCAGTGTAAATGAATAGCTCGCATAGAGCGCGCGTTGGAAATGTAAAATACTGTCAATGACCCCGCGCTGCGCTGGCTAT
>NZ_JBWXGA010000013.1:0-959 GCF_059900815.1 Lactobacillus sp. C449L
CTTCATGCGCCGAACTCAGATAACTGAAGAAGCGCTCACATTGTTTGTAGGCTTTGAGTACCAAGTCCTGAACGGACTGAGCGTGGCGGCCGAAATCAAGTGCTGGCGATGCGATGGTCGCAGCCGCGCCTGCCTTGGCTTCAACCAGGAACAGCACGTCATCGACCAGGATAAGGGTGTCGTTTTCGGACCACTGCTTGCTGGCAGGGTCTTTGTAATAGACCTCTTGAAAAACCGTGGCTCGGGGAAGCTGGGTGGCCAGAATGTCGGCGAAGGCAGCTTCGCTCATCCTCTTCTGCCGATCCTCAAAAGTTTTCTTGTAGTCCGGTTTTCGCTGCAGGAGGTTGTAGAGAAGCGCACGATACCCAGCGTCGCGGGTGAAGCACGGGTCGATGGCGTAGTAGTCCGGCCCAAGCTGAATTAGGGGCTTCTTTCTGGCAGGCAGTGTCCGGTAGGGTGTCCCCGAAAAATCGCCCGCTGCAAAAAATTCGGTTTCTTCTCCGCGGCGGTACGCCAAATCCGCCAACAGTGTCGGCGGTAGCGTAGTGTGTCGACTCACGTTGGCAATCCCGCCCCGAAACATGTCATCCATCGCCCGCCCGGCGGCTTTCGACTGTTCCGCATTGGCCGCAATCCATGCCTCCATGACGTCTTCCAGAGGCTTGTCCTGTGCCGCAGCGAAGGCCTGTGCCGCCTCAAACTGCTTGATCATCTCCATGATGGCGTCGGCATGCCCAGAACGCGTGGCGTCAGCCATGGCCTGGAAGCCTTCCGCGATATCGGCGGCGTCGACGCCGTACACTTCTTTCAGGACATCATTGTGAGGTGTCAGAACGTAGCGGTAGAACTCGCCTTCCAAGACTTGGTAGCGGTTTCCGCGTAGCATGACCCAGGTGGATTTCGCGCGGAACTCAATGTCAGCCGTGTCGGGACCAAAGATGCCTTCCTTGGTATCGGCG
>NZ_JBWXGA010000095.1:0-507 GCF_059900815.1 Lactobacillus sp. C449L
GTGCGAACTAAAGCCCTGGCAGGGCGCACAGCCGATCAAAATCAGCGGCAGCTCAGCATCATATCCCCATTCAGCCAAGGCGGAATCGAGCTCCGCTGGCTTCGTTAGCTCGCAAACGTCCAGCTCGAGACACGGACGCCCGATCATCCTCCGGTATGTCGCTGCAGCGTGACGGTCTACGTCGAGGCCGCCCAGCAGCCGGTATTCGATGTCTTCTGTGCTCGCGTGAAGAAATCCGTGCGACATGCCACCGCAGCCCGAGAAGAGATCGATTACTTGGACGACAGTCCGAGCGCTATTCATCTGCTTGATCCGTGTCATCACAACTTTGCCTTGTTTTTCACGCGCGCATCAGCGCTGTTCTTTCGCCGAGGCGTCTTGGCTTCGCGGTCCAGATGCTCTCGAATGAGGCGGGCCGCTAACGTCGATTTCTTGAATCCTCGCTCCTGACAGAAGGCCGTAAATCGAGCCTCCACATCGTCATCGAGCAGAACGGTCAGGCGCACG
>NZ_JBWXGA010000096.1:0-506 GCF_059900815.1 Lactobacillus sp. C449L
GAATTGATAGAAAACGGCGGAGATGCCGAGAAGATCGTCAAAGAAAAAGGACTAGTCCAAATATCGGATGAAGGCGCACTAAAAAAGATTGTCGGCGAAGCATTAGATAACAACCCGCAATCCGTTGAAGATTTTAAAGCTGGAAAACAGAAGGCGATCGGCTTCCTTGTCGGCCAGATCATGAAGGCGACAAAAGGGCAGGCGAATCCGCCGCTTGTTAACAAAATCCTTCTTGAAGAGATTCAGAAACGATAAAAAAAGAGCTGTACCGCTGTTTTCAGTGGTACGGCTCTATTGGTTTACCCAATTGATTTCCGGCTTTTCCAATTTAATCAATCGTTTGATTAGTTTAGCGAAAACTCGGGCAAGCCCAGGCAGATCAGCTGTATTCAAATTTAATCAAACGTTTGATTAACAATTGAACTACCCACCACTTACCACCTTTTGGGGTGTTTGAAGTGGGGGATTCTGAAAGACAGACATATTTTCATATGACCACAGCCCGT
>NZ_JBWXGA010000097.1:0-505 GCF_059900815.1 Lactobacillus sp. C449L
GGCATCGACCGGGCGTCGGCAACACGAGGACGCCGCGTATTGGGACTGGTATCGGCAGTCAGACCGAAATCGAGGAAACCCACCTGACTGGCGCCTGCTGTGCAAGGAGGCGGTGTCTGCGACGCATCGCTGAAACTGGCGACACAGCAGTAGGGCACTCTCGGGAGGCAAGCATGAGGCCAGACGAGGACATCAAGCGACAGGTGGAGGAAGAACTCTGGCGGGATCCGGAACTGGAATCGGCCGATATCGGTGTAGCGGTGAAGGACGGCGTCGTGATGCTGTCAGGGTTCGTGTTCAACTACAGTGACAAGGTGCAGGCGGAAGCCGACGCCAAGAGAGTGGCTGGTGTCGCCGGCGTGGCTAACGATGTTGAGATACGCTTTCTCGAAGAGGAGCGGCCCGATCCTGTCATTGCCCGCGATGCAGTCGAGGCGATCCGGTTTGAATTTCCACAGTTAGGGGAGCAGATCCGTGTGATGGTTGAGAACGGCTGGCTGACTCT
>NZ_JBWXGA010000098.1:0-505 GCF_059900815.1 Lactobacillus sp. C449L
ATCGACTTCCTGTCCTTCACCGGAAGCCCGGAGACCGGCACCGCCGTCCAGACGGCGGCGGCCAGGAACCACGTGGGCGTGACCCTGGAGCTCGGCGGCAAGTCGGCCCAGGTCGTGTTCGACGATGCCGATCTCGAGCGGGCGCTCCCGGTCCTCGTCAACGCGATCATCCAGAACGGCGGCCAGACCTGCTCGGCAGGCAGCCGCCTGCTGATCCAGCGCGGCATCTACGAGAAAGTGCTGGCGCGCCTGGGCGAGGCCTTCTCGGCCACCGTCACCGGCCCGGCCGCGCAGGACCTGGACGTCGGTCCGCTGATCAGCGCCCGCCAGCATGACCGCGTGCGCGGTTTCCTGGCCGAGGCCGAAGCCGAGGGCCTGAAGGTCGCCGCGCGCGGCAAGCTCAAGGACGGCGCGCCCGACAGCGGCTTCTACCAGCCGCCGGTGCTGTTCCGCGACGTGCCGCCCAAGAGCCGCCTGGCGCAGGAAGAAGTGTTCGGTCCGGTGC
>NZ_JBWXGA010000099.1:0-504 GCF_059900815.1 Lactobacillus sp. C449L
GGAGACGCCGGTGGTGAACGTCTCAACCGTATGGACCCCGGCCGAGACGGCGGCAGGCGGCACGCCGAGGCTCAGCAGCAGGGTGCTGGAGATGACCCCGAATGCCATGCCGAGCGCGCCATCGACCATCTGGGCGGCAAAGCCGATGGCGATGAAGGGCAGGATGTCAGCCAGGCTGACGGCCGATAGGTCGAACACAGTTCCTCCTTCTGTGAGGTCGGAGCGTCCGGCTTCCGGCCGGGTCCATAGCATCCGGATGCGAGAATGGAAGGATTCAGCGCCCCACGCGCCGCTTTTCCGTGATGTCGAACTGGACGATCTTGCCTTCGTGGAGGGTGATGGCGATCGAGCCGAAGCGGATCCGGCCGAGACAGTCGCGAATGGCCGCGAGCGCCTCGTCGGCGGCATTGGGCTGGAAACGGGCGTCAACGGGCACGTGGTTCATCGGGCCTCTCCGTCTGATTCGATGAGCGGAGTAGATACTCAACCTTATCAGTTGACAAT
>NZ_JBWXGA010000100.1:0-500 GCF_059900815.1 Lactobacillus sp. C449L
TATTTTTATTGCTTCCGATCCCTTATTAACTTGTCGGCCAAACTTATTCCATGTTTTCAACCCGGCAACCAAATGAGCATCCGGCTTTTGCATATAAATTAACATTTGGTTCCGGATAGACCTTTTCGGAAATTTACTTACAAAGTTTAAATATCTCATATAGTCTTTTGGATCCGAAGCAGCTTCTTTTACTCCTTTTAATAACTTCTCGTAATGCCCCTGAAGCTCTTCTTGTCTTTCCTCATAGCTTTTCTGTTTATAGCTTTTCTTGGCCAAGAAACTCACTCCATTTCATTGAATTTTATATTTATAAAGATGGCCCCGAACGATGGATATTTCTCTTCTTAGATGATTTGTTTTTCAAGTCATCTTCAAATTGCTTTTTAGATGCAAAGTTTCTTTGTTCTAAAATTCCTTGTAAAAGACCATTTGTAACTCCTGATGGTATAGCAGATAACGAATTATTTGTTGTGAAATTATCAATTTCTTCATTCATCTTC
>NZ_JBWXGA010000101.1:0-497 GCF_059900815.1 Lactobacillus sp. C449L
GAGTGACGGTTTTTATCGACTTCTGACCCGCTCCCGTGCGATACTAAATAACACTGATGGACAACCCCATCAGCAGGCTCAGGAGTTATAGGGGTCAACTCCGCCCCAAACCGCAATCCGGGAGAATATACGAGGCGAACCCAGGTGAAGTTGGACGCCGCAGACCGGCCAGTATGAGGCAGAGCCGCCGACCGAGACGGACATCATCGCCCACGATGGCAGATGAGCAACGGCTGCTCGGCAAAGGACTTCTCGAAAGTCGCTTTGCAAGAAGGCACCTCAAAAAGAGGACAGTTGCGTCTTGTATCATTTGACCGCTGTCCGCGCGCACCGATCCCCCAACTGTCTGGTGCGTGAGCTTCGATCCCATTCGATAACCGTTAGACACAAAAGAACTGCCCGAGTTGCACGACCCGGCGAATGAAAAAGGGCGTTATACCAAGTCCCGCTGATCAGAACCCGTGCGCCCACTCGCGCAAGCCGATGGACATGATGGT
>NZ_JBWXGA010000102.1:0-496 GCF_059900815.1 Lactobacillus sp. C449L
CTCCCAAGCTCGAGGGCATGTGAAGACACCTCCATGACCACAGTGTCGACACCGGTTTCTTCCATTTCATGAAATGCACTCTGAAGTGTTACACTATCTGGAGTTGTATTTTTGGTCTCGTAAATCTTTTCTCCTATTTTGGTGAACATCGTACCAATAAGCCCTGTTTTCTCGCATGCATCATGAAAGATTTTCTCAATCAAATGGCTTGTTGTCGTTTTGCCGTTCGTTCCTGTTATTCCGATCAAGCGCAAGCGCTGTGTCGGATGTCCATAAAACGCATCAGCCAGGACCGCCATCGCCCGCTGAGTATCCTTCACAATGATGACCGGAACTGCCAGAGGCAACGGTTTCTCGGCCAATACGGCAACGGCTCCCGAATTAACAGCCTCTTTTGCAAAATCATGGCCATCCACGGTGTAGCCTTTGATGCAAATAAACAAACTTCCCTCTTTCACTTTTCGCGTATCATGTTCTATGCCCGTTATATTTGGAT
>NZ_JBWXGA010000103.1:0-495 GCF_059900815.1 Lactobacillus sp. C449L
CTGTTCACACCGACTCATGGGGAGGTGCTAATAGGCGGGAGACAGTTGTCGTCCTTCGATAGGCGAAAGGCTCGGCAGGTGGTCGGCTCGATTGCACAGAACGACGATCTGTTCGCAGGATATTTATCTGACAATATTGCCTTCTTCGATCCGCATATTGATATGACGAGAGTCGAAGAAGTCTCTAAGCTGGCATGCATAATTGATGATATCAATCGAATGCCCATGCGATTCGACACAATGGTTGGTGATATGGGTTCTGTTCTATCGGGTGGGCAGAAGCAGCGTGTCTTGCTGGCTCGCGCGCTTTACCATCGGCCGAAGGTTCTTTTCATAGATGAGGGAACCGCTCACTTAGATCCAGAAAATGAAGAAAAGGTTCTAGAAGCACTATCGGGGCTTGGTATAACAATTGTGGTAGTCGCCCACCGGTCAAAGTCTATTGAAAAGGCGGACAGAATATACCCTATTGTCGGTGGTCATTATATGTCGAGT
>NZ_JBWXGA010000104.1:0-494 GCF_059900815.1 Lactobacillus sp. C449L
CATAAATTTGAGATGCATTTCGGGCACTTTCTAGTACGGTGACAGCACGGTCAGAGAACCAGAATTCAACACCGGCCTGAAAGAGAAAAGATGCGAACGCGACAACAAGAAGTGTCGGTACGCTTGCCACTACAGAAAAGAGAGCAACTAATCGGACATGAAGTCGCCCCCTACCCCCTAGTTCCGAGCGGGCCGCCCTCCTGATTGCTAGCCTGCGCGCAACCAAGACCATGACCGCCATTGCAGGAATGAGATTGGCGACGAGTAGTGCCGCCATAGCCTGTGGTGCAAAAGGGCTCGCGCCGGCACCTGTTATGACCAAGTAACTGACGAGGATCATCGCCACCAGGGCGATTACCGCAACCGCTTCTCCAACCCTGACGAGACCCGAACTACGGCTCATTTCGCTGAGCCAATGCCGCATTGAGGCGATGCGGTTCGTTGCAGGCGCTTCGATCGGAGCTTCAGCGTTCACGCATCCTGCTTATCATAAG
>NZ_JBWXGA010000003.1:0-184408 GCF_059900815.1 Lactobacillus sp. C449L
GAAAAAGTACGGTGGCAATAGCAAGAAGGAAACACCTGTAACCATGCCGAACACAGCAGTTAAGCTTCTTAACGCCGAGAGTAGTTGGTGGGAGACTGCCTGCGAGGGTAGGAAGCTGCCGTGCTTTTTTAATATTCCGGCTTAGCTCAGTTGGTAGAGCGCTTGACTGTTAATCAAGATGTCGTCAGTTCGAGTCTGACAGCCGGAGCAAGTAATAAAGAAGAGAGGACCTTTACTGGTCCTCTCTTTTTTGGCTTTATTGAATACTGAATGTTTTTAGGCAATTAAAGATTGCTTAGGCTTACTTAATGCTAGGCTGAATTGTCAGATTGGTAAATGCTTTGATTAATTTTTGCAGTCCTTCAGTTTGTTGGGATCTATGCTTGATCGCAATAAAGTATTTTATTTGAATCAGATTATTGTCAAGTGGAAGTAGGTTAATTGGAGTTTGAGCCATTCGCTTAATAATGCTGGCAGCAGAAATTGTTAAACCCACGCCTTTAATTGCCAAATTAGTTGCTGTTAGAACGCTGTTACTTTCTAAAACAATATTTGGGCTAACGTGAAATTTTTGAAAGGCACCATTTACTTGCCGCCTGATTGCGGAATTAGCAGAACTGACAACGAATGGCTCTTGCAAAATATCTTTGATATCATATTCGTTTGGCTTTAGAATAAAGCGATTTTTTTTGAAATAGGGCGACTTAGGAGAAATGATGACATAATAATTTTCGCCACCATTAACATAAAAGTCGATTCCATGATTGAGTGATTCCGGAGTTTGTCCCAAATAACAATCAATTTCCTCGTTTAGAAGTTTTGTTTCATTTTTACGGGGATAAGTTTCGGATAACTGAATTTTTATGTTAGGATTTGCTGTCAGAAAATCTGGTAAAAGTTCTGGTAATAAAAATGTTCCTAAACTTTCCAATACGCCAATTCGAATCACTTCTTTATTAGGCATAGCGAATGGGGTTAACTGTTCAATTAAAGTTTGATTATTAGCGATAGCTGCTTCAAGATATTGATAATAAATAATCCCTGCTTCAGTTAAAGTAAAAGGTATAGTTTCACGATTAATTATTTTGGCTTTTAACTTACGTTCCAGTCTCATAATTAACTGTGTTAGGTATGGTTGAGAAATGTATAACTCGTGTGCTGCACGGGTAAAATTACTTTCTTTTAACAAGACATCGATATAATGCTGTAATATTTCTGGATCTTTCATATATTTCCTCCCATAGCATTTTTATTATAGCTTACTTGCTATAAAACTATTTCACCTTAATCATGAAACTTAGTAAAATTTAACTATCAAGCATTCAATAAGGAGGAAGCAAGCATAATGAAACCAGGTACATATAATGTCAAAGCAAAGGGTCATGGTTCAAGCTTTATGCCAATGAAAGTTACCCTTTCAGAAGATAGCATTAAAGATATTGCTATTGATTCTAGTGGCGAAACTAAAGGTGTCGCTGATGAGGTTTTTAAGCGTTTGCCAAGAGAAATTATTGCTAATCAGACTTTAAATGTTGATGCAGTTAGTGGTGCAACAATTTCAAGTCATGGCGTTGTTGATGGCATTGCGCAAGCAATTAGTGAAGCTGGTGGAGACGCGCAAGAATGGAAAACTCGTGTTAAGCCAGCCTTAGCTAGTGGCCAAGATCAGAAATTAGATACCGATGTTGTTGTAATTGGTGCCGGCGGTGCGGGACTTGCTGCAGCAGCAAGAACGATTCAAAACGGTAAAAAGGTTGTTGTACTTGAAAAGTACCCTCAGATCGGTGGTAATACAACCCGTGCAGGCGGTCCACTTAATGCAGCGGAGCCAGAATGGCAAAATCAATTTAAGACTTTAGCTGGTGAAAAAGAAAGTTTAGAAAAATTAGCAGCAATGTCGATTGATGAAATTGACCCAGAATATCAAGAAGACTTCAAGAAACTACAAAAGCAAATCAATGAATACGTTGAGTCGGGAAAAGATTGCTTATTTGATTCAGTGTTGCTTCACGAAATTCAGACTTATTTGGGAGGCAAGCGGACAGATTTAAACGGAAACGAAATTCACGGTAACTACGCTTTAGTAACCGAATTAGTTAACAATGTGCTTGATTCAGTTAAGTGGCTGACGGATTTAGGCGTTAAGTTTGATCGTAGTGAAGTGACGATGCCTGTAGGTGCTTTATGGCGTAGAGGCCATAAGCCAGTTGAACCAATGGGTTACGCTTTTATTAGTGTTTTAGGCAAATGGATTGGAGAGCATGGTGCAGCCACTTTAACAGAAACACGGGCAACGCACTTAATTACTGAGAATGAGCGAGTTGTAGGTATAATTGCTGAAAGAAATGATGGCAGCAAAGTTACTGTTCATGCACAAAAAGTAATTTTAACTTCTGGCGGTTTTGGCGCAAATACCAAGATGGTGCAGAAATACAATACTTACTGGGAACATATTGATGATGGCATTGCTACAACTAATTCTCCGGCCATTACCGGAGATGGAATTGCTTTAGGTCAAGAAGCTGACGCTGATTTAGTTGGTATGGGCTTTATTCAATTAATGCCAGTTTCCGATCCAAAGACTGGTGAACTCTTTACTGGTATTCAAACTCCCCCGGAAAACTTTATTATGGTTAATCAAAAAGGTGAACGCTTTGTCAACGAATTTGCAGAACGGGATACTTTGGCTAAAGCAGCAATTGCCAACGGAACGCTTTTCTACTTAATTGCGGATGAAAAGATTAAGAAAACTGCTTATAACACCACCGAGGAATCTTTAGAAGCACAAGTAAAAGCCGGAACTTTATTGAAAGCTGATACGCTTGAAGAATTAGCTCAAAAAGCTGGCATGGATTCAAATACTTTAGTTAATACGATTAAAAAGTACAATTCTTATGTAGATTCAGGTAAGGATCCAGAGTTTGGCAAGAGTGCATTCAATCTTAAATGTGAAGTGGCGCCGTTTTATGCTACGCCACGTAAACCAGCAATTCATCATACTATGGGTGGCTTGAAAATAAATCCAAAAGCTCAGGTTCTTAATAAGCATGGTCAAGTAATTAAAGGTTTATATGCTGCAGGTGAGGTTGCTGGTGGACTCCACGCCGGTAATCGCTTAGGCGGTAATTCATTAGCTGATATCTTTACTTTTGGCCGTATTGCAGCAGACACAGCATGCAGCGAGATTAAGGATACTGATGCAGCAACTGGTGCTTCCCAACACTAGTTTTTCTGTCAAAAACAAAAATAGTTAACCGAAATGGTTAGCTATTTTTTTATTTTAAATATAGCCATACTCTAAGTTGGCAAACTGTTTTTTATTAGATAGGGATACTGTCTACTATCTCTTGAATTTCTTTTTTGCGGCCTTTGATAAAATCTATAAAATTAGTGACTTCGGGTGAAAAAATTTGATTGGGGTCATAAGTTAAATATACTTTTCTTGTATTTTTGGGTAAATTTAGCTTAATTTGATGAATGTCAAAGCCACTCAGGTAAATTGTTTTAGCCACTATACCAACTATGTTGTTTGTTAGAACTTGTCCGGCAATTGCCAGTTCATCATGTAGCCGATTAGTGATGTTAAGATTGGACGCTCTTGCTAATAAAGCATCACTTATGTCTTTACCAATTTGAATTTTCTTTGTATAAGTAATAATTGTTTCTCCCTGTAATTCTTCAGGTGACATTTCTGAAATTTTAGCCAGTTCATTATCCTGGGAAACAATAGCGATGATTTCTTCCGTATAAAGCGGAACAAAAGTGAACTGGTTAAATTCAGGGACATAGGAACAAATTCCGATATCATACCAGCCATTTTTTATTCCTTCGCAAATTTGGTACGAAGGATTGTCGTGGTAAATAAAATGAGGAGAATAACCAATTTCTTGCTCATATTGTTTAGTTAAATTAGGTAACAAAATACCAATAGCAGTCGGAATTCCAGCAACATGGATGTTACCAGAATCTTGACTAACCTTTTGATTAATTTTTCTTTTTCCTCGTTCCAGGGTATCTATAGATTTAACGACGGTATCATAAAGTATTCTTCCATAATCAGTTAATTGCACATGTCTACCGTTATGTTTGAATAGTTTACAATGCAGTTCATTTTCTAGCTGCTTGATTGATACAGATAATGTTGGCTGACTGATATATAGATTTTCAGCTGCTTTGGTATATTGCCCCTGTTCAGCCAATTCGCGAAAGTAATAAAGTTGATTTAAGTTCATGGTTTTACCTCAAAAGTAATATAGAGTAATAAAGATTAAAGTATTGTATTAATAATTTTAATTAAAGTATTGATAATAACTATATCAAAATGTACGTAAGTAACTAGATTTTATTGTTTTAACAATAAAAAATCAAAAAATTATCCAAAAAAATAGATAAATAACTTGCTCTTTCTGATATGATAGCGCTTTTAATCTATAGGCGCTAATAATATTTAGTGGTTCATAATCAATTATTCTAATTTTTCGAAGTAGGATATATTAATGGTGCTTATCAATGGCTAAATTAGAAAGGTAAAGTTATGGAAAAAAAGAAAAATTATGCTGGAGTTGCAACCTCTGTTTATCTGCATTTTGCAGTTGTTGGAGCTGCAACACTATTTATTAGTCAATATCGGCAAATATTAGCTCAAGCTTGGAATGCAAATGAGACACAAGTTTCACTTGTAATTGCAATGGTTGGCCTGGGTAGAATTATTACAATACTATTTGCGGGTGCCATTTCAGATAAAATTGGCCGAAAAAAAACGTTATTAATTGCCTTAATTTGTGATGCAATTTTCTTATTAGGTGCTGCTTTTGCAAATAGCATCTGGGTTGCTGGAATCGCTGCGCTGTTTTTTGGGGCAACCAATTCTTTTGGAGATACAGCAGGTTATCCTGCCTTAGCAGATGCTTTTCCTGATAAAACTGCAACCATGAATTCATTTGTTAAAGCAGCAATGCAAGTAATGCAGATGCTATTTCCATTCTGCGTTAAATTGATAAAAAACCCTAGAGTTACGGCTGGCATACTAATATTTATTATCTTAGTTGATGTATTAGTTACGCTTAAAACCACCTATGCATCGCAGATAGTTGATAAAAAATCAACATCTGTAAGTGAAAGTGAGGATAATTCAACTAGTGATAATCAGCCTAAGTTAGCAATTGACGGTTTAATGATTATCGCTTTAGGATTTACCCTTTGTTTTACTTTCTACATATTTTCTTTATATGCCCCATATTATGGTCAATACGTTTTAAACCAACCAGCAGCGAATGCTAATCAGTTGGTTTCATGGTATTCGATTGCCTCATTGATTTCAGTTTTTGTGACTTCAGCGCTAGTTACTAAAGTCAAAAGACTCCAGTTAATCATGACATATTCTGCTATTACTGCACTTGGATTATTGTTTATGGTTCTTAAGCCATCATTAATTGCAGGGGAAATTGGCGCATTAGCAGTTGGATTTTTCACTGCTGGTGGGGTTTGGCAAGTCGGTTTGTCAGTTTTAACCTCCTACTTTCCGCAAAGTCACGGTAAAATCACTTCATACTACAGTTTTGCACCAGCAATGGTTTACTTTGTTGCCCCTCTAGTTGCAGCATTTGTTTTAAAAGCCAATTCTACCAGTACATTGTTAGTGTTTTGGATTACCGCGATTATTGCAATTATTTCAGTAGTTTTATCAGCAATTTTAATTATCCGTAGTAAAAAATTTAATATTAAAGGTTAATAGGTTTAGAAGGTGATTTTATGTCAGAGAAAACAATTAAAGCTCATGCCACTGGACGCAATGGTCAAATTGATTTTGATATTAATGTTGAAGACAATCAAATTAAAAAACTCAAGGTAACTAAAAACCATGAGACACCGGGAATTTTTAATCAAGTTGTTGATAAGCTCGAGAAAAGCATCATTGAAAACCAAAGTTTTGACGTAGATGCGATTTCTGGTGCTTCAATTATGACCCAGGCAATATTAGACTCTGGTAAAAGAGCGCTGGAAACCGACGGCGTTAAAGTAAATTCTAAGTTAAAAAAACAAGTTCATACAGATAAAACTATTGATACTGATGTTGCAGTAATTGGTTCAGGCATGGCTGGATTTATGGCGGCTTGCCGGGCACTTGCAATGGGCAAAAGTGTACTTTTAATTGAAAAAAACGGCTATCTTGGCGGTGCAACTATTTTAAACGGTTCAAACGTTGTCGGCACTGGTTCTAAAGTGTCTGCAAAATTATTTGGCAAAGAGGCTCAAGCTGACTCTCCGACTCTTTTAGCTAAGGACATTGCTCGCGAGAGCCGTGGAACTAACTACCCTATGCTTTCAAACTTGCTTGTTAACAATATTGGCAAGGCTGTTGACTTTATTACTGAATTTGCGGCTTTGACTTATCAAAAAGCCGAGACGCAAACAATTGAGCATACGGTCGACCGCCAGATTGAAATGCCTTCAGAGAGCTCTTACGAGTTGATTTCTAAAGTGTCCGAAGCTTTTGTAAAAAAGGGAGGCAAAATTTTAAGCGAAACCCGGGTTGAAAAATTAAATAAAAACGAACAGGGAAAATTGATCTCACTCATTGCCGAAAGTAAATACGAAACTGTGAAAGTGAATTTTAAGTCGCTAGTGATGGCTGCAGGTGGATGGGGAGCGCGTGACTACCGTGAACACAAGACGGATATTCCTTACTATGGTCCAATGACATCTACTGGAGACTACTTTGACTTTGCGAAAGATATGAACTTAGTATCACGCAATCTCGACTGGTACAAGATTTACCCTCATGGCTTAGAAGTTGAGCCAGGCATTGCTAAACTGACGACCTATTCGACTAAAGAGGCAAGTGATATGGGAGCAATTTTTGTTAACACAAGTGGTAAGCGAATCGTTAATGAGTCCGCACCATACACTCACTTTAGGGATGCAATCGCTGCCCAAAAAGATAAAATTGCTTTTGTAGTAATGGATGAAAGAACTTGGAACAGGTTCTATGAACTGCTTTTAAAATATGGATTTACAGCTGATGAAATTCAGGGATTTTTTAATCTGGAAGGTAAAAAGAGCCCAATTTTAGTTAAAGGCGATTTACAAACAGTAGCTCAGAAAGCTGGCATCAATTTTGAAAATCTGCAAAAAACATTAGTTGGCTATAATGAAGCCGTTAAATCAAGAAATGATGCTGAATTTGGTCGGCCTGTTCAGTATATGCACGAATACGTTGGCGACACTTACTATGTAATCGAACAAAAACTGCGCTTTTGCACTACTTTGGGCGGCTATGAAACCAACAATCACATGCAGCTTTTGGACAAAGAATTTGATCCGATTGGCAATTTTTACGCATCCGGTGAAATTATCGGTGGTGCAAACGGCCACGACTCAATGCCAAGCATGATGAATTCATGGAGCTATGCATCAGGTTTTGTTGCGGGAACAGAAGCAGCGGATAATGCCAATTCTTATCAAGCCCCAACAGCTTCAAGTGTAGATACGGATGTAGCCACTGGTGCAACACACAAATAAAGAAAAATTATACTATTTTATAAAGGAGAAAAATAATGGTTAACAAAATTACTGGCGTTAACGGCCCAATTACCGGCTGGTTAGACGGCCACACATACTTAATTGGTTTGATGGCTTATCCTATTCGTCATTCGATGTCACCAACAATGCACAATAATGCTTTTGCAAAATTGGGTTTGAACTATACATATCTGTGCTTTGAAATTGGCAATGATAAGCTGGAAGGTGCAGTTGATGCAATCCGCACTTTAGATATGCGCGGTTCAAACGTATCAATGCCAAATAAAAAAGAAGTTATTAAATATCTTGATAAATTATCCCCAGCGTCAGAAATGTGTGACGCCGTTAATACTATCGTTAACGATCATGGGGTTTTGACAGGTTACACGACCGATGGTATTGGCTTTGTTCAGTCTCTTAAGGATGAGGGCATCTCCATTAAAGGTAAAGTAATGACTATGACCGGTGCCGGTGGAGCCGCAACGCCAATTGCAGTTCAATCTGCCCTTGATGGCGCAAAAGAAATTAGGATGTTCAATATTAAAGATGATAAGTGGGCTCAGGCTGAAAAGAACGTCAGAACCATTCAGGAAAAAACAGACTGTAAGGTTTCTTTAACTGAATTGAGCAATCAAGATGCCTTCAGGCAGTCAATTGCTGAAAGTGATATTTACTGTGATGCTACTAGTGTCGGTATGAAACCTCTTGAAGACAAGACGCTAGTTTCAGATCCGTCATGGTTTCATAAGGATATGGTTGTCTTTGATACGGTTTATGCACCGAGGACAACAAAACTGATGCGGGTTGCCCAAGAAGCCGGCGTTGAACATGTCTATGATGGAATCGGCATGATGATTGACCAAGGTGCCGCATCCTTTAAATTATGGACTGGTAAGGATATGCCCACCGACTATATCCGAGAAATTATGTTTTCTGATGAAAACCAATAGTTGAGGCGAAAAAATGTCTACTGTAAAAATCCGAAATGTTGTGCTAGGAGAAGGTCTGCCCAAGATTGCTGTTCCCAATGTCGGCACCGATGAAGAAGAGATTTTAAATTCAGCTATGAAAATTGCAGATGCCAAACCTGATTTGCTGGAATGGCGGATTGATTACTATTCTGCTGGTATTAAAAACGTAGAAAAATTAGCCCAAACCGCTAAAAAACTTCGTAATTGTGTTAAAGAGTTACCAATTCTAGTTACTTTTAGAACCAAGAACGAAGGTGGTGCCTGTGAGCTAAGTGAAGACGATTATCTTAACTTAATAGAGACATTAATTGAAAAACGTCTTGGCGATGCGGTTGATATTGAGCTTTTCCATGATGAAAAGCGAGTCAAACACTTGGTGCAACTGGCTCACGACTATAATGTCATTGTAATTATGAGCAATCATGACTTTGAAAAGGTTCCTGCAAAAGATGTGATTGAGTTCCGGCTTAAAAAGATGGCGGAACTTGGAGCAGATGTCCCCAAGCTGGCCTGTATGCCGCACAATGCAAGCGACGTGCTGACGTTACTTGCAGCCACGAGTGAAACTAGCGAATTAATTCCTAATCCCCTGATTACGATGGCAATGGGCGATATTGGCAAAGTAACTAGGGTTGCCGGCCAAGTTTTTGGTTCAAGTCTTTCTTTTGGTGCTGTTGGTAAAACTTCGGCTCCAGGACAACTGTCAATTGAAGATTTACGTAACGCTGAAAATTATTTGGCATTACAATAATTAAAAGTAAACAAAAAATCAGGTGCGCCATTTTATTGGAGCACCTGATTTTTTGTTTACTCTTCGTATGTACCAACTTTTTTCAACTTGCCCAAGACACTCTTGCCATGAGGCGATTGCCCAATTTCAACGGTCAAATCGCGGCCAGCTAAATTGCCGTGGTGTTCACCTTCAGCCCAGTGAGGATTGCCAGTTACATCATATACTTCACCGTCAATTGCAACATATGCTGGACTACCATTTTTACCATCAAATTTTGCTAAAGATTCTTTTGTAAACTTCTCCATTGAAGTTACCTCTTTTCTGCCTATTAACTAACAAATGTTAACCTGCGAATATCATAGTTCAAAAAAACAAATAAGTCTATTGGTTTTTGGATTGGTTTTGATAATTATAGCGCCACCCTGCGATATCCCATGGAGTAAAAGTATAGTCTAACTTGCGGTGGTAAAATTTTTCGTAAGCTGCAACTTTTTGCTTATAATCTTGGGCCAGCATTTTCTTAGAATTTTCGTTAGCGCTTAGTTTAATATCAGGATAAATTGTTGGTAGAACGTGAACGATATATTTAGTTTGGTAAAAGTTGGGATGATCTTTTTCTAGCTTTTCAGTTGACTGTATTTCAATAAAAGTTGAAATAATTGGAACATTTTGTTTTGCGGCAAAATAATAGGCACCGCGCTGTAACTTACGTGGTTTGCGATAATTCCACCACATTTCCTGTTCAGGGAATATCAATACCCAATTGTTTTCTTCAAGGGCATCATGAAGGTGGCGGGGGAATTCGGTGCCGACATAGCTAGGGCTTTTAACCAGCGGAATAGTTCCCACGTAGTTCATTAGGTAACACAAAATACCTGGTAATTTGAGGTTGGTGTCTTCAATTGCAATTGCCAGTCGGTGGTGGGTTTTATTTGCTAAATGCTTAATCGGTAACGAGTCAAGTTGATTAAAGTGATTAGCTGTAATAATGGCTCCACCTTTAGGAAGATTATTAAGATTTTCAAGTCCGTCGAACTTTGTAGTAGAAGTGAAAAAGCGGGTCAAAGTATTAAAAAATAAATGGCCAATCCGATCGTTAACTTTACCCTTTAAGGTGCTTTGCTCAGCCCAAAAAGTGTTGACTAAGTCTTTACGTTCCGCCAGAGATAACACTGGGTCACCGACTTCGACTTTTGCAGTCCAATCACCGCGGTTAGCAGCTTCTTTAATGTTTTGAATTACTTTCTCACGATTATCGCCAATAATCATAAATTGACTGATCCTCGCTCTTTAACGCGGGCCCAATTATTCGGGTCATTAACAGTTTCATCTTCTTTAGCTAGCATACGGTCAAGCTTACCCCGATCTTTTGCTCGCTGCTTATCAGTATAATTTTCTAGTTCGTCCTTTAAACCATGGTAAAACTTGGTTTCTTTTGCACTGTTCCAGAAGTATTCTTCATATTGAATATTAGTAAAATGCCAAGGTTTAAAGAATAGATTATAGTGAATCAAACTTGGATTAGAAAGTGGCTGAGTATTGTCGTTTGGCATTGCGTCCCACTTGGGATCAAGATGCAAAATACGCTTGTCACCTATTTCGTTTAAATAATCTTGATCAGGGGCAATACAATCAAAGTGATACTTTTCCAGAAGTTCCATAAAGTGCGGGATGAACTTTTCATCACGAAAAGCTTTACAGTTTAATACCAACATACCAGAATTGATGTATTTTTTAGGCTCAAGATCTAGAACATCTTTGATATACGCTACCATTTTGGGCACGAATTGAATTGAAGAATCTGTACAAGCAGCAAACAGATTGTTTCCAAGTTCAGTGTCATATAATTTACCAATGTCATCATTTATGATTGTGTCGCTGTCAATATAAATTGCCTTATCATATTGTG
Organism: Lactobacillus sp. C449L; assembly: GCF_059900815.1. Lineage (NCBI taxonomy): Bacteria > Bacillati > Bacillota > Bacilli > Lactobacillales > Lactobacillaceae > Lactobacillus > Lactobacillus sp. C449L. Next base: position 11,135 of record NZ_JBWXGA010000003.1, read on the forward strand.
GAAATAAATCTGGAATAAACAGACGATAAAAAATCGACATTGTGAAAAAATCAGCTCTTAAATAATTTTCACGGCGGTTTTCAATTGGTGCGACAATTTCATCATTAATTTTAAAAAACTCCACATGGACATTATCAGAGCCTAAATCAAGTAAATCTTGCTTATGTTCATCAGATAAGTCTTGGCTTAAAAAGCAAACGGTGTAATCCTTATTCTGATCAGCATGTTTGACCAAAGAATTCAGTGAAACCGCGGCGTATTTAGTAAAATTATCACTGATAGCGAAAAAAACAGGGATTGTCATATATTATTCCTCCAAATTAAATACTAATCTTGCACTAAGTTGGCTTTTAAATCAAGGTATTCAGTTAAAATATCATCATATTCATGCAGCTTCAATACCTTGTGAACCCGACTGACATCCCAAGGTTTAACGGTTTGAGTATGAAAAATAGGCCAGAAACGAAAACTAGTTGTAAAATGCTGAATTACTGTATCTGGTTTTAATTTGTATTGCTCATTATAGCAGCGAGGGGCAATTTTCTTTTCCTTAGCAAAGTGATTAAGCGCTGACTGGTCAGGCATGGGTACAGTTCTAGTTTGCAATAGATGTCTGATTTTAACAAACAATTTAGTTCTTCTAATTTCTGGCAAATTAAGTAGTAGTACCCCGGAATTAATATAATCAAAAGGTTTACGTTCGTGTAGGTTGTGGAAAAAGAAACGTCCCCAGTAATCAAGAACACCAACAAATTCAGTATTGGCTAAATCTTGATGGTAAAATTCAGCTAGGTCGCGACGAACAATTACATCGGCATCAAGGTACAAAATTCTATCTGGTAGCTGCGGAATTTGATCTGCATATAGTCGTAACATAGCATATGGCGTAAAATGTGTGCTCATGTTAGCAATTAAAGGTTCTCTGACAAATAAACCTGTGCAATCCATTAATTTCAAGGTACTTTTAGGATTTTGCTTGATTAAAAGCGATTTTAGGTAATCGGCCGCATGTTTACTAAAAGGACTAAACTGTTTCTTAAAACTTTGAGTATACATCGTAAGGATGTAGATATGGAGTTCTTCTGATCCACTATTTTTTAACAGAGAAAGAATAGCAATAAGAATGCCGTTTTCAGCGTTATGATCGCCGCAAAAAAGAATATTCATTGTTGAACTCCTTACAATTAAATTTGTTCATAAGTGCAGTATTGATAATTACTCAATGCTGCACGTTTTTGCATTGCTAAATAGATTTGCTCATGCAGTTTCTGCTGGGCTTGCTTTTTTTCTAGGTCTGAATCTGGGTAAAAGGGGCCATCTAAATAGACTGTTATCTGAGGACGTTTGCCCCAACTGGGTTTGGAGTATGTGGTAGTCATTGCAAAACTTGGAGCTTTCAGCGCTACCGGAAAATGCATACTGGTTTCGGAAAATGGCCTAATTTTAGTGTAGAAAGGCCAAACGTGTGCTTCTGGATAAATGACAACAGTTTTCTTATCGTTAATGATTGTCGAAACTGCCTTGATTAGTTTACCAGATTGACTGAGAGTTTTACCGACAGGAAGACCAAAGTAAGGCAAAACAAATTTGCCTAAAATAGGAATGCCCCAATTCGCCTGTGCCCCAATTGCATAGTAATTTTTGGTGGGAATAATGCTCAATGGCAGCACAACATCGCCAAAGGCCTGGGTGTGATTACCATAAACAAAATATCCCCTTCCATTTACCGCACTTAGCTTTTCTTTTCCCACTATATGAACGTGTAAAAACAGCTTAATATAAATGAAACTAATTAAATGGGCAATTGGTCGCACGATAAGCGACCAACCCTTGCTAATACGAGAAGTGGGAAAGAATGAATAGCTTTCGGGTAGCTGAAACTCTTGGTTCTGACTATCTACCAAGTCATCGGTTAAGTGATGGTAGTAGTACTTTCTTTTACCCATGAAACCCTTCTTTCAATAACAACATTAAGTAATTTTATCATGAAATGCTCAAGATTAAAAAGGTGTATTATTGCATATAGAAAGAGGTATATAAAAAGCCCTACTTTGATCTTAAATCAAAATAAGGATTCTTTTATTTAATTTTGATTGAGCCTACGCTAGACTTGACGATTAACTTATCATTTCCAGAAACATCGTGGCGGAAATGATGACCTTGTCTTTCTCCATGATACGTAATTATTCCAACAGAAGAGGACAAATCGTAGCTCATATCTGTGTCTTCTATTAAGGTCAGTGAACCGGCCGAAAGAGTTATATGGTTTTTTCCACGTAATTGCTCAATCCTAGCGGAACCTGCAGCGAGATCCGCATTAATATTTAACGTACAATTCGTGACTTTGAGGCTTCCAGCCGAAAGCGTAGCTTTAGTGTGTTTTTTAACAACCACATTAGTTAATCTTGTTGAACCAGCGAGCAGATTTAGATCTAGCTCTTGCATAGTCAATTGAACTAGAGTAGTGCTTCCTGCGGATATTTTAGCCTTAATTCGGATGAGTTCAGTACCTTCTGGAATTGTAATGATGATTAAAGGATTTTTGGAATATACGTGTTTCTTTTTAAAGTTAGTCTTTTTTTCTCTAATTACTAGTTTTTGTCCTACAACATCAACTTTTACATTTTCTTGCCCTTCGCCAAAGATGATTGCACGATAACAAGAACCGGCATGAACATTAATGCTAAAAATGTAAGTATCAGAATCTATTTCATTGAATTGGGGTAAGTTGATTTGCTGGGAATGAGAATCAGTTGCTTCAGCGTAATCATCTTCGTCATAATTGCTATTAAGAAAGTCTTTCATATTAAGCTCCATTATTTGTTTAGCTATTTTCGCTAATAATAGTATTGGACAGATCGATAAGCAATAGAATTCAAACCGTAAAGAATATATAATATAAGTTTTTAGCAAGCTCTTAGTTCAACTTTTAAAGTAAAAAATCTAGCATTATACTAGATTTTTGTTGATTACTTTATTTAGTTAAAGAATACTAATATCGCCGTCAGTGCAAATTACTTTAAGAAGTGGCTTACCACTGATACTTTTAGCAAAGTGACCGATATGATTGGATCTGCCGAACCTAATTTCTTCATCGGGATCAGTTGAAAGGTCATAATTAATTTTAGGGGCATTCATCATCAAAAAGTCACCATCGTTTAGGTGAAATGAACTGTTGCCAAGAATTTTTGAATTTTTGATTGAAACATCGCCATCGTTGAGTGCTGTTTTTAGTTTAAACTGACTGTCAGTAGCTTCGACATCGCCCTCATTTAAAGTTAAACTGGCATTTGATAGAACTGAATTAGTTGCTTTAAAATCACCGTCATTCATAGCTAAATTTAGGCTTTTGACAGTAATGTTATTAAAAATAGCGTCGCCATAATTTGGCTTAACATCAATTTTTGAAACCGTCAAATTTTCTAAGATAAAATCTCCTGCATCACATGAGCCAGTTATTTCTGCTATTGCATTCTTTTCAGGAACGGTAATTTCAACTTTATAATCGCCATCAGTATAATGATGCTCTGGCTCATCAGAAATAGTTAATTGGCTATTCTTAACGGAAGCTTTGATCTTACTGATATCGGCCCCGTGACTGCCATTAATAGTAACTTTCCACTTTTCACCAGCAACAATCTTGATATCTGGTCGGTATGAATTCAAGTTAATTTTAGTGAATTTCTTTACCGGGAAGGTTCTTCTGTCAGTTTGATAATTGGACTCACTCCATTTTCTGGACTGGGTCTCTGAATGATCTTGGGTGCGCACGTCATAGTATATTTTTCCACCAACAAATAGGAAAAAAGCAGCAAATAATAGTGCACAAATTGTATAAAACTTTTTCATTTTTTATCCTCTCTATAGCTTATCCATTTTGTTTTAAAAACATGGCAATAAATAACAGTAAGATGAGAAACGGTTGCTAAAAACTATGACAGGTGCTCAATTGACAAATTTTTGCTCGATTGAGGAAAGTCAAAAGAAATTACCAGTTAGTTGAAGTTTCCAACGAATCTTAAATATAGTCAGTAGTTTCCTTATCCTTCTTTTTCTCCTAAAACTTGCTTAACCTGTTCACTAAATTCAGTCCATTCACTTTGAATAGTTTTTAATAGAGCACTTCCGTCAGCAGTTATGTGATAATAACGCCTATTTCGTCCCTGATAGGGTTCATCATAAGTTTCTAGGCAGTTTTGTTTTTTAAGTCGGCGTAAAACTGGGTAAATTGTCGACTCAGAGATATCGAAAACCTCCTGCACGTTTTGAGTTAATGCGTAGCCATATAAATCGCTTTTCGCCAGGAAAGCTAACACGGCACCATCTAATAAACGAGTAGGAATTTGTATTGCCATACTTTTTCTCCTAATATTGTTCTTAATATCATTCTAACTTAGACTTTGAAGGTTGGCAAAACTATAATTTGGTAATTTTTAATTTAATATATAAAGAAAAACACTTGAAAATAATAATTATAAAGATGAGCCTCTCGCTCGGAAAGTTTTAGAACAATGGTGGCTTAATGATGATTGCCTGGGAACTTATGAGTGCAAAATACAAGGTGAGAGAATAGGAGACTATTCGGAGCAATTATTGACTGACATTAGTAGAGAAATGGTTGATAAAAACCTCTAAAATTAGGTAATAAAAAAAGCACCGACTTCTTGCAGTGCTATTTCTATTTATGATGGGTGGCCAGGGGCTCGAACCCTGGACCCACGGATTAAGAGTCCGTTGCTCTACCAACTGAGCTAGCCACCCATTTATGCTGGCAATTAAGTATAATAGCAATTTTTAGGCTATTTGACAACACTTTTGCCAAAATAATTAAAAAAATTCCGGTTTGATAAAAAGGTGAATTGCAAACTAGTTGCAACTCAGAAAAGCAAGCAACAAAAAAACAACAATCAAATGATTGCTGTTTTAGTTTACGATGGGTGGCCAGGGGCTCGAACCCTGGACCCACGGATTAAGAGTCCGTTGCTCTACCAACTGAGCTAGCCACCCAAAAGCGCTATTTACAAATAACTAACGGAAACTATTATGCTATTATTTTATTCTAAATGCAAGTTTTTTTATTAAGTTTGCGTGACTTTTTTGGCTAATAATCCAAAAAACAGTATAATGTTAACCAAAGGAGGGCTTTCGATGCCAAAGAAAATTCTCGTTGTCGATGACGAAAAACCGATTTCAGATATTATCAAATTCAATCTGACTAAAGAAGGCTTCGACGTCGACACTGCCTATGATGGGGAAGAAGCTGTCAAAAAAGTTGAAGAGTATAATCCGGATCTGATGATTCTAGATTTAATGCTACCAAAAAAAGATGGCTTGGATGTTGCGCGTGAAGTTAGACAAACTCATGACTTGCCCATTATTATGGTAACCGCTAAAGATACAGAAATTGATAAGGTACTAGGTCTGGAAATGGGGGCCGATGATTACGTAACTAAACCTTTCTCTAACCGCGAACTAGTCGCTCGAGTTAAGGCTAATTTACGTCGGCGCAGTATTGCCAAAAAAGTTGAAAGTGATGGTGAAGATACTGCTACTAAGAATATTACTATTGGCAATTTAGTTATCATGCCTGATGCCTATATAGTAGAAAAAGAAGGCAAAAAAATTGAGTTGACGCACCGTGAATTCGAGCTGCTTTATTATTTAGCGCAACATATGGATCAAGTCATGACTCGCGAGCACTTATTACAAACAGTTTGGGGTTACGACTACTTCGGTGATGTTCGCACAGTTGACGTGACAGTTCACCGCTTACGTGAAAAAATCGAAGATAATCCAATTCAACCGCAGATTTTAGTGACTCGTCGTGGTGTTGGCTATTATGTAAAACAGCCTACTGAAGAATAGTGAAGAAAGCCCGCAGAACTAACATAATGCGTGGCTTTCTTTTTATATCAAACTTTTTAAAATTATGAAAAAACTAAAAAACAAGTTTAAGCATTTAACTATTTCTATTAATACAACTTTGGCAGTCGTCTTTATGGCGATGATTATTGCCACGATTGAAGTAATCGGGGCTTATTTCACGCGCCAATTAGAGCAAAACAGTATTGAAAGCTTTCAGTCGTCAATTCAGGTGTTACCAATTGTTAGTAATCAGCTTTCGGCTCAACTTTTAAAAGATGATAAGCACTCTAATGCTAACTTAAATCGGATTGTTAGTGACTATAGCAATGGCATTGGCACTATTAGTGAAATTATTGTTGTTGATAATAAAGATATTATTCGGGCAGTGTCCAATTTAAATGATAAAAACCGCATCGGCCAACGTGTTAATAATACTTTGGTTAAACAAGTAACTTCAACGGGCAGACAAGCAACCAAAGTTATTAACGATCATGGCGATTATATGATTCAGGTTACGCCGCTAAATGCTGGTAACGGTTCGGCTAATACGGTAGGGGCAATTTATGTACGAGCATCAATGCAAGGAGTATTTAACGATTTACGAAATATTTCGCTGATGTTCTTGGTTACTTCTTTAATTGCCGCGGTAATGGGGGCAATTCTGTCGCTAGTTGTTTCGCACGCAATCACGAAACCAATTGAAGAGATGCAAAGTCAGGCGCTCAACATTGCGGAAGGCGATTATTCTAGTCAGGTTAAAATTTATTCAAATGATGAATTAGGGCAGTTAGGCCAGGCCTTTAACACATTATCGGTGCGAATTGAGCGTTCACAAGAAGAATCTGAAAGTGAACAGCGGCGTTTAGACAGTGTGCTGTCGCATATGAGCGATGGGGTTTTAGCAACAGACCGGCATGGTAATGTTAACGTTGTTAACCAAATGGCGTTAAGTTTTTTAAATACCACGGAAGAAAACATCATTAACAAACCAATTGCGACTGTTCTGGGATTGGAAGAAAGCTCGCAAGACTTAATTGCCAGTCAAAAAGGCGTTGCCATTACCCTTAATAAAGGCACGCGTGATGAAGTGATTTTACACGCTAGTTTTTCACTAATTAAAAGAGTAACTGGCTTTGTTTCCGGTAGCGTTTGTGTTTTGCACGATATTACTGAACAGCAAAAAAATGAAAATTCGCAAAAACAATTCGTTTCAAACGTTTCCCATGAGCTACGTACCCCGCTTACCAGTTTGCATGCCTATATTGAGGCGCTAAATGAAGGAGCCTGGAAAGATCCCGATATTGCACCAAGATTTTTGCAAGTTACCCAAGAAGAAACTGAGCGTATGATTCGAATGATTAGTGAATTGCTAAGCTTGTCCCGAATGGACCGTGGAGTTTCCAAAGTTGACCTGGAATGGGCTAACTTTAATGATTTTGTTTCTCACATTTTGGATCGCTTCGATATGATTGTTAAAACCGATGCCAAGGAAGGAAAAAAGAAATATAAAATCAAAAGAGAGCTATGCAATCAAGCTTTATGGGTTGAAATTGACACGGACAAGTTTGCCCAGGTTATTGACAACATCATGAATAATGCAATTAAGTATTCACCTGATGGTGGTATCATTACCGTTAAACTACGTCAAGAACAACAAAAAATCATTTTAAGCATTACCGATCAAGGATTGGGAATACCGCGTGAAGACTTGAATAAAATTTTTGACCGCTTTTATCGAGTTGATAAAGCGCGCTCTCGTGAACAAGGCGGTACAGGGCTAGGATTGGCAATTGCTAAGGAAATTGTCGAGGAACATCATGGTAGAATTTGGGCAAATAGTAGTGAAGGCAAAGGTTCAACTTTCTATATTTCCTTACCATATGAACCAATGAGTGAAGGAGATGATTGGGATGAAGTCTAGATTCAAATTTAGTGACATTCTGTTAGCAATTGGGACAATTGCTGTCTTCGTCCTTTCGATTGTCCTATGGATTTTCATTATGACAAATGATCAGTACTTTAGTCATATTGACCAGGTAGGCAATGTAACGCAAAATTCACGCAATCGCCGCAGCCGCATCATTTCTAATCTGTATCTTCCGACTGGTTCTTACGGCTTTAAAGATGGCAAACCGTACCGCTTATATGATGCCAAAAAAAACTTGCCACTTGAATTTATTAAGGAACTTAAAGGAGTACAGTATAAGAGCATTAAAGAAGTTAGTTCTGGTCAAAAAGAATATGAACAAATGCTCAATAATCCAAAGTATATCCAACTAACTTTTCCTAATGAAGTCAACGTTAATCTATTTACAAAAAGGAACTTGAAAACCGGTGATCAAAAATTCAGACGATCTTTTATTTCATCCAGCAACCAGTACTTATACCTTGGAAATGATGAAACTTCAACTATCTATCGTGTTGAACTAAAAAATGCTGATTTTAAAAAACTACGCAGTTATGCTAGCAACATCCGTGGCAAAAAACCAGTTAAATTCGTACGCTTGAAAAATAGCTATGAAACTTTTTATACACAACCTGAAGACTGGCGGGTATATAGTTATCTAACTAATAGCCAAACCGATTCTTACTTTGTGTCGCGTCTTCTGGGTACAACTAACGTATCGACGCGGACGAGTAAAAAAGGTCAGACTGTCTATTCGCTTAACTATTATACAAAGCTACGCGTACCCGATGCTAAAAGCGATCAACATGATCTTTTGTATACTAAATATGAAAAACAAAAGGAGCTGACGGAAAACGATCGCTTGCTAAACGGCGTTGAGTATGTACATAAACTTGGCCTGAGCGAGCAGGATTTGCGGTATTTTGATACAGTTGGTGAAAAAGTAAGCTACAGCAACTATATTGAAGGGATGCCTGTCTTTATGGGAGAGCATAGTCCGCAAATTAGCACGACTTTATCTCAAGGTGCGACTGAAGTTGCTTTTAATAACCTTGACCTGCAAATACCTATCCCCTTTGACGGTCAGACACGTTCTTTACCGCCTACTGATGAGGTAATTCAAAGATTAACCAATGCGGGTATGAAGCGCTCAGAAATACAGCGAATAATTGTTGCATTCAAGGTCGAGAAAGATAATACGCGCGATAATTTAGTTAATTTGATTCCAATGTACTTTATTAAAGCGTATAACGAATGGAAGAATGTACAAGAGTGGCAGCAAGAAGACTTTAATAAGTTAAATAAAGTTGAGGAAACAGAGTCGGAAGGAGGGAAATAAGGTGGACAGAAAGAGAATTGAATGGTTATTTTTTGTCGTTTTCCTGTTAATTGACCTCTACCTCGCAATTGAAATCTGGCGTTCACCGATTAACTTAACCAGTACTGCTGGTAGTACCTCAACTAGCATTCGTGCGGAAATGCGGGCTGACGGAATTGATGTACCACTACATATTTCTCATAAGCAGCAGTCTGGTTATTATCTAGCTGCCAAGAATCGAGACTATCTTTCCGCTAAAAATAGCAATTTAACGCAAGTTACGACGCATTATTCAAAATCTGATAACTCACTAACTGGAACGCCTAAAGCGATGGTTTTACTTAATGGCAGCCATCAGAAAGTTTTGCAACAGTTGGAAGACTTTAAGAATAATCCTGCCAATGTCCCTTATGGAAAAGAATTTACTTATGCCCCAAGTATGTCAGGTGAAGGTACTTATTGCTATGTGCAAAAGACTAACTATGGACAAATTTATGATAGTGATGCGCAGTTAACAATTAATGTGAACAACGGTCAAATTACTAATTATACAATTTCATATATGGGTCCAATTAGTTCAGTGCGTGAACCGCAATTAATTATTAGTGCCTGGCATGCGGTCAAGGCAATGTATACAGATCGAGAAATTGTTAATAATTCGCGTGTAATCCAAGTTAAACTGGGCTATTCCAAATTAACAGAGGTCCGTGGCAGCACGATATTATTGCCGACGTGGCTGATTTTAGTTGAAAACAAAACCACTAAGAATATTACTGTTAAAAGAGTCAATGCATTTACAGGGCAAATTTTGCAGAGTGGCTCATATAATGTACAGAAAAACTAGAAAGGAATAGACAGTGTGCGGGTTTCTGTTTTAGCCAGCGGTTCAACCGGCAATACTAGCCTGATTGAAACCGAACAGCATAAGATTCTAATGGATGCCGGTTTATCCGGTAAAAAAATCAAAGAGCTACTAAATGAAGTTGATGTCGACATTAATGACATTGACATGGCTTTTTTAAGCCATGATCATTCTGATCACAGCAAAGGGCTGGGTGTGTTAATGCGCCGTTATCCCAAAATTGCAGCATATGCTAATAGGGGAACGTGGAAATATTTGGATGAGACGCAAAAAATTGGTCAAATTCCACAAGCGCAAATGAAAATAATTGAACCAAAGCAAACCAAAACTTTCGGTGATGTTGCCGTCACTGCTTTTGCAACTAGTCATGATGCAGCTGATCCGCAATACTATGTTTTTGCCAGTGGTGGAAAACGAATAGCTTTTTTAACGGATACGGGTTATGTTTCGCAAAAAGTTAAAGACGTGATTAAAGATGCAGATGCGTACATGGTTGAGTTTAACTATGATGATATGATGCTGCGCAATGGCCCTTATTCTTGGAGTTTGAAACAGCGAATTTTGTCAGACGTCGGGCATTTATCCAACGAGGATGCAGCACATGCACTTTTAGATGTAGTCTCTGATAAAACCAAACATATCTTTTTAGCTCATCGTAGTCAGCATAATAATACGGCTAAGCTGGCTTACGATACGGCTAAACGGATTTTACTTGATGGTAGTGCTAATTTGTCAAACGATGCTGAAATTATTATGACTGATTCTGATGCACCAACGAATTTAGTGAAAATTTAAAGATAAAATCACATATTTTTTAAAACTTTGTTAGTATACTGGATGAAGTCATGTAAAGGAGATTATAAAATGGACAATCGAAATTCAGGGCATAAGCAAAATGGTCTTGCTAGAACCATTATTGTTGGTGCTGTAGCAGGAATAATCGGTGGCGGCGTTTCATATGTTGCGCTTGACCAAATTAATAATGCAGATTTGAATAATAACAATGCTCAGACCACAATTACTTCTAGTAGTTCGAAGACATCAAAAAACAGTGCCAAAACTAGTGGTACCATGACTCCTGCATATAATAATGTTAAAGGAGCTGTTGTTTCAGTTATTAACTTAAAACGTCAGTCAACTAGTAGTAATAACTCAGTATTTGGCATTTTTGGTGATGACCAAGATGACAATTCCAAGGGCAAAGGCAAACTGCAAACCTACAGTGAGGGTTCCGGTGTTATATACATGAAGTCAGGAAATAAGGGTTACATTGTAACTAATAACCATGTTGTTTCTGGCTCGGACAAAGTTAAAGTGATGCTCTCCAACGGTAAGTCTGTTAATGCGCGCATTGTTGGTACAGATGCTACAACTGATCTGGCCGTCTTAGCAATCGATGCCAGCTACGTAACCCAAACAGCTGAATTTGGCGACTCTAAGAGCCTGCAGGCTGGTCAAACGGTTATTGCTGTTGGTTCGCCGCTAGGCAGCGAATATGCTTCAACTGTGACGCAGGGTATCATATCAGCTCCAGCTCGTAACATTACTACTTCTGCGAACCAGCAAACGGTTATTCAAACTGATGCTGCAATCAACCCGGGAAACTCAGGCGGTGCTTTAGTCAATTCTGCTGGGCAAGTAATTGGAATCAACTCGATGAAACTGTCCCAATCAAGCGACGGCACTTCTGTTGAAGGAATGGGCTTTGCTATTCCCTCAAATGAAGTGGTTAACATTGTTAACCAACTTGTTAAAAAGGGCAAAATTGTTCGTCCCCAACTTGGTGTAAAAGTAATTGCTTTGCAAGGAATTCCTTCAAGTTATAAAAAGCATCTGAATATTAAGTCGAACTTGAAAAGTGGTATTTATGTTGCGGAAGTCAACAAAAATAGTGCAGCAGCTAATGGCGGGATAAAGGTTGGCGATGTAATAACAAAAGTTGATGGTAAAACAGTGACTGACGTTGCTTCGTTACACGGCATTTTGTATAATCACAAAGTCGGTGAAACAGTGACTTTAGCTATTAATCGTGGTGGAAAAGAAATTAATCTCCATATCAAACTAGAAGCAAATTAGTCTAAGGAATATTCATTAATTAGACAAAAAGAAGGCTATACTAAGCGAATCTAATCGTATGTATAGCTTTTTTGTTAACAAAAAGTATGGGAAACATAAAAAAGTTCGTTTTTTGGTGCTGTCAAGTGATTTTTTTTGACTAAGAACTTGTTGATAACTGTGGATAAAAATGTGGATTGTGTATAAAAGGGCTTGAAGTTAATTGGACTAGCTGTGGATAACCTGTGAATTGTGTGTAAACACCGTCTGAGAATAATTAAGTCAAACAACTGTTCAGCAAGCTATACTAGTGTTTACAAGCAAAAGTTTGTGAAATTTGGTAGTAAAAAGTGAACTTGTGGGTAAATTTATCCAATAAAAATAAAAACTTTTTTGAGAACACAACCTGTCCGCCTATTTTTAAATAGAACCACAAAATGTAGTTTTTGGTTGTACACAGGTGTGGAAAAAGCAGGTGGAAACAATGAGAATTAGGGGATAAAATAGAACTATGAATATCAAGATTATCTGTGTTGGAAAACTCAAAGAAAAGTATTTTAGAGATGCAATTGCTGAATATCAAAAGCGCCTCAGCCGTTTTGCGAAAATAGAAATAGTTCAAGTGCCCGATGAAAAAGCGCCTGAAAAGTTTAGTGATGCTGAGCAAGAAAAAGTGAAGGAAATCGAAGGACAGCGTATTTTAAGCAAGATTAAAGCTAAAGAATATGTTTATGTTACCGCGATTACGGGAAAAGAACGCTCGAGTGAAGAATTTGCTCATGAATTAAAGAATTTAGCAACCTACGGTCACTCAGATGTTGCTTTTGTGATTGGCGGTAGTCTTGGCACTAGCGCAGCTGTTAACAAACGCGCGGATGATTTAATGAGCTTTGGCAAATTGACGATGCCACACCAATTAATGCGGGTAGTTTTGATTGAGCAAATTTATCGTGGTTTCATGATTAATAGTGGTAGTCCGTATCATAAGTAAAAGACTGTATGGCTTAAATTTGTATGCTTGCTAGAGGAAACAAGGTAGTTTTAAATTGCACTACATTATTACGGTAAATAAAAATGGAAACTAACAAGTTTCCATTTTTTATTTATTTCAAGGTAAAAAGGGCAAAATTAGTAATGAGCAGTAGTCCGCCGGCTAGTAGCCAATCACTTAGTTTGACTGGAATAGCAACAATAATCGCACGTTTTTCGCCCTCTTTAAAGCCGTGTGATTCCATTCCTTGGGCAAGATTTTCAGCTGAATTAAGGGCGACTAAAATTGCTTTAAAGTAAAGCACTGGTGACCAAAAACTAAGGTAGACGCCGCGCATCATACCAGCAGCGCGGATTTGTTTGACTGCTTCTTTCATGCGGGGAACAATATTAAGTGCTGCTAAAACTCCATAAGCGAACTTACTTGGTAAATGAAAGTTTTGTTCAAAAGATTTAGCTAAATTTTCAGCGGTTGTCCCGATTGCTACACAATAAATTGTTAAGGTGTAAACATAAACTCGGCTGGAAAGACTCAATGCATTTTCAAGGTTAGGCTGAGGAGCAAACCAGTAGAGGGTTGCGAAAATTGTAAAGGCCGCAATTAACGGTGTTAATAATGTTATCAAAAGATTCCTTAACTTAATGTGTTTATAAATAAGATATATAATTGAAAAAATAATAACTAGTAAATTAGTTGCTAGGCTACTTTTTAAGGATAATTCTACGGAAATAACTAGCGCTAAGATAAATTTAAAACTGGGATTCATAATCACTGCCTCACTTATTCACGTAGGTAAGATGTTGATTTTCGAAAACTAAGTGGAAGTCGCACCAACTGGCTAAATTAGTCAATTCATGACTAATAATTAATAGGGTTTGCCCCCGTTTTTCCTGACTTTCTTTGAGCAAGTGCATAACTTTTTGAGCAGATTCGCTGTCGAGCCCACTTAGCGGTTCATCAATTAATAAAACTTTTTGATCGGCAATCAGCATTAACAAAATTTGCAGTTTCTTCTGCTGACCTCCTGAAAGTGAGTAAACAACTTGGTCCATGGTCTGGTCTAAATTAAGATAATGCAGTGAATCCGCAATTTTTTGGTCAGTGTAGAAATCATTGGTTCGTTGCTTTTTGCTTAAATTGATTTCGTCTGCAACTGAAACGTTAATAAACTGGTCACTTGCAGCTTGGAAAATTTGTCCAACTTTCAGCAGATATTTACGAGCCGATAAGTTACGAATCTCCTTGCTAGAATATGTTATGCTGCCGTTATAGGGCAACATCTTTGTTAGTGCCTTAAAAAAAGAAGTTTTGCCGACACCGTTTGGACCAGTAATAAGCGTTGTCTTGCCAGTAATAATATTTAAATGGTCTTGCTTTAGCAGCAAGCGATTTTGATTAATTTCGGAATTAGCAAGAGTAAAGCAGGTTTTTTCGGTGGTCGGGAGTTTAAAAGTATAATGCTGAGGTTGGTCGTCTGCTTTTAAAATAGCATCTTGTTGATCTTGGTTTAGCTTAATAATATCTTTACCTGTAAAGGTAAATAAGTAGTCACAAACGTCTATATAGTCGCTTAGAATGTGATCACTGATAACAATTGTTTTCCCTTGGTCACGCAAGTGGGCTAATTTGGTAATTAAAAACTTACGATTAGTTGGATCGCAACTGGCAAAAGGCTCATCCAGCAAAAAAAGGTCAACGTCCATTGCAATCAGGACCGCAAGTGCTACACGCTGTTGCTCCCCACCAGACATGGTTACAATTTTCTGATCAAGTAAGTCATTAATTTGGGCAAATTCAACGGCGTGCTTAAGTCGCTTTTGGTAGTGATCACGATCAACTTGTAGGTTCTCTAGTGCAAAAATAATTTCTTCGCGTGGCGTTGCCATTGTAAATTGCTCGCCTGCGTTTTGAAACATCATCGCACTCTTAAGCCCGTTTAAGTTGATATTACCTGTAAGTTTGCCAGCATATTTCGGGTAAAGAGAAGCCAAAATTTTTAAAAGTGTCGATTTGCCACATCCAGTTGGTCCTACTAAAAGGGAAAATTTGCCAGTCGGGATAAGCAAGTTAATATTCTCAAGAATTACATGGTTTTCATCATATGAAAAAGTTAGGTTTTTAGTTGTAATCAATTTTCTAACCAATCTAAAAAATCGTCATGGCAACCCGCCAGACGACTTAAAAATTCAATGATTTTCCCTTCGCTGGCATTATCCATAGCAGGTTCAACGGGTATATTCTCAGCCTTACGGCACCCCTATATTTCAGGTCAATTATACCTAAAAGGCATTTCCTTGTCTAGCAGCTCTGATAGCTAAGCTTGACTATTAACTCATTAAAGGAAAAAGATATTATTAGAGAGATTTTTTGCTATATAATAAAATTATGAAAACAGATTATTAACAAGAAGGTGACGGCATGGCAGCAGTTAAGCTAG
Source organism: Lactobacillus sp. C449L (assembly GCF_059900815.1). Classification (NCBI taxonomy): domain Bacteria; kingdom Bacillati; phylum Bacillota; class Bacilli; order Lactobacillales; family Lactobacillaceae; genus Lactobacillus; species Lactobacillus sp. C449L. The sequence goes on from NZ_JBWXGA010000003.1 coordinate 26,569, forward strand.
AACAATATTTAGCCAGCATTTTAGAGTCAAGCAGCAGCGACTCAAACGAGGTGAGCATAAAGCCAGGCAATAAAAATTTTGACTTATTTATGGCGCACTTAGAAAACCACAATACAGGTATTCATCGCTATCAAACTACAAAAACGACTATTCTTTATGAAGTTGATGGCACGGCTAAAGTCAAAATTAATGGCCAGATTTTGACTTTGGCTACGGGTAACATAGTGCTTTTACAAGCAAAATGCGAATATGAAGTAACTAAGCAGGATAAAAAAGATATTCTAGTTAAACTTGAATTTAATTCGCAGTTTGATTGGCAAAGTTTTTTTGGCAAGAGCTCTATACTTAACGCGCAAGAAGAGCATGCTGTTCAGCAAGTAACTGACGCTTTGGCAACTAACCGTTTGTTAAGCTTAAAATGTTCACAAATGTCGCAGACAGCGCAATTGATGAAGAAAATCATCGATGAATATCTAAACCAGAATATGTTCACGCACAGTATGATTATTGCTGAACTAAATATGCTCTTTATATCTGCAATTAGAAATCAAGACTTAAAAACTGCAACCGCCACTACGCCTAAGTTTGCGCAAACTGCTCTTGAGCAATATATTGACGCCAATTTTACTGATATCACTTTAAAAGAAGCAGCTGAACATTTTGGACTAAACCCTAATTATTTTTCTAGTATGGTTAAGCAAAAAACTGGTAAGAGCTTTGTCGAACATGTTGATGAAAGACGAATGCAAGAAGCACGCAGTTTGCTTGCTCGTCCTGATATTTCAGTTAAAGATGTGATTGCTAGGGTCGGCTATAATGGTAAGTCTTTTTTCTATAAAAAATTTAATGAATATTATCATGAGACACCAGTTCAAATGCGAGCGGAGCTATTTAGGCAAGCTAATATTAACCTAAAATAACCGCCAAAATGATAAGTAAAAAAGCTCCCGAAAAAGGGAGCTTTTTTAAGTAGGATAAACTACATTTTTTCTAGTCTTTTAATGCGGTCAGCGGTTGGAGGATGACTATCAAAAAGATGAGTAAAACCGTGTTTTTTACGCAACGGATCTTCGATGTACATTCCAGCACTGCTGGGATCGACTTTTTTCATTGGATCTGAACTCTCGATTTTTTGCAAAGCAGAAACTAAGCCATGTGGGTTACGGGTTAATTCGACTGAAGAAGCATCGGCCAGATATTCTCGATTGCGTGACAGTGCCATTTGCGCCAAACTAGCACAGATGGGTCCCAGAACAAGAACAAATAAAATTGCGACAATTTTAAAAATCATAATAACTGTGTTATCGCTGTTTCGATCCTTGTCCTCATCATCAATCCACCAAATATAGCGGCTCGCAATTCCCGACAAGTACGAAATGACGCCAACTAAAACAGCGGCAACAGTCGACACGAGGATGTCATAGTTTCTGATATGAGAAATTTCATGACCTAAGACGCCTTCGAGCTCTTCACGATTCATCATGTCAAGCAATCCTTGCGTAACAGCGACAGCAGAATGATCGGGATCACGACCGGTTGCAAATGCATTAGGACTAGGATCATCAATGATAAAAACCCGTGGCATTGGTATTCGACCAACCAGAGCCATGTCTTGCACAACATGCCATAATTCTGGATTGTCTTTTTCCTGAATTTCTTGAGCATGATTTAAGCTCATAACCATATTGGCGGGGTTGGGTAGAACAATTAACATGTAAATCGCACTACAAATCAGTGCAACGACTAAGCCAAATAAGGGTTGGTCATTCCAGATAAAGCCAATGCCAGCGCCAACGAGTGCTAAAATAATGACGAACAAAGCCATTATAACTGTCGTTTTCCGCTTATTGCTGGCAATTTGTTGAAATAACATAAAAACCGCCTACAAGATTAAAACTTAACTTTTGGTACTTCTTTTTCTGCTTCACTAGCTTGCAAGTAGTCAACCTTTTTAAAGCCGTGAATGCTAGCAACCAAGTTGGAAGGGAAGGTTAACAGTTTTTGATCATAAACAGCGGCAGATGAGTTGTAAAGCTGTCTTGAGTACGCAATTTTGTTTTCAGTATTTGTTAGTTCTTCCTGTAAATTGGTAAAGTTCTGGTTAGCCTTTAAATCAGGATAGTTTTCTGACAATGCAAAAATTGATCTTAAGGCATCAGAAATTTGATTGGAAACTTTTAGAGTTTCAGCGTGGTCATCACTAGGAATCGATGTTAACTGACTACGTAACTGTACGACTTTTTCTAAAGTTTCGCTTTCGTGTTTAGCATATCCTTTAGTAGTTTCTACTAAATTAGGAATTAAGTCATTACGACGTTTTAATTGTACGTCAATTTGGCTCCATGCCTCGTCAGTGTACACTTTAGCCTTTTGCAAGCCGTTATAAATACCAATGTAAATAGCAATTAGTAAAATAAGGATAACAGCAACGATAATCCATATTAAAGTTGTTTTTGACATATTTTTTCCTCCATCTTAACTATTCAGTCAATTATAACTGATTATGTTCTTTTTGGGTATAAAAACAAGTTAAAACCGTCATTTCTGGTGGATTTTAACTTGTTATTATTCATTTTTTATACTAATAACAATATCAGGCCGACAAGAGTTAAGACAAATAAACTAGCGTATTGCATAAGCAACCAGTTCTTAAAAAATTTTCCTCGTGATACCGTGGCGTGTTGAGTAAATGTTTTAAGAACAAGCATATTCGCCATTGAGCCAATTGGTGACCCAAAGCCACCAATGTTGGAACCCAAAAATAACGCCTTGGCATATGGCGTAAACTTTCCAACTAATATAGTAGCTGGTACGTTGCTAATAAGTTGACTAGAAATAATCGACGTAAAATAAGTAGAAATTTCTGAATTGACCATCGTGTGAATGAGTGCTACTAACATGGGAATTTGTTGAATATCACTGATAAAAATAAAAAAGCAGGTAAAGGTTAAAAGCAGAGCGTAGTCAATTTTGAGCAAGATTCTAGGATTAATTATTACAGCCCAAATAATCGCAATTACCATTGGAATTGCTACATTAATCACTTTGAAGACACCCAAAAAGAACAGTGCGAATATAACGGTGGTAATAACAGTTAGTCTAACGCTGATGTCAATTTGCTTAATGTCTTGAGTAGGGATTGTTTTGCGCGGTATAAAGTGAAAAATGATAAATGTGATTACTAATGCTGAAAGTAGGTATGGTAAAGACCAAGAAAAGAATTCAAGAACGTTGACAGAGTACTTGCTGACCAGAAAAATATTGTGTGGATTGCCCCAAGGGGTGAAGGCTGCTCCGATATTAGCCCCCATTCCAATTAACGTAATGGGCAAAATTTGCGGCAAATCGCATCTTTTTGCAATGCTCAAATATAATGGAATTAAAGTCAACGCGGTTATGTCATTGCCCAAAAACATTCCGGAAATAATTGCCAACAGAGTAAATAACATGTCCAGTTTTTGCATATTGTTAGCAATACTGGTCAACTTGTATGCCAAAACATCAAGAACGTGTAAATAGGCATATATTTGAATGATGATTAACATTGTCGCTACAGAAAATATTGTATGCAGGTTAATATCTTCAAACCGAGGTCTAGCAAAAAAAAGACTGATGACAGTTATTACAAAAGTTATTTGCAAGATTCTGTCACTATAAATCTTTTTTAAGACGGTCATAAAATGTCCCCTTTCACAAGTTACAATCATCATATAATCGTTATGTCCATTTTGAGCTTTTTTATAAATGTTCGCAATATAAATATTCTGTCAGAAAATAACCCAATACTATAAACATAAATTTTGACTTCATAAGTTAATCTACCCTATACTTGAGAAAACAGATAAAGATTAGGGGGTAATTTTATATGAGTAGTTCAGAAACAGTGAAAATCAATATTAAATCCGCAGCTGCTGATAAGATTAAAAGCCAGGTTAAAAATGGCCAGGTGGTTTTATTGTCGCTAAACGATGGTTCAAACAAATATTCAGATGTCGGTGGCAGTTGTGCAGCGGGTTCACGCTTCCAATTTGTAATCTTGAATCAACCAGATCCTGAATTTTCAATTAAAGTTGAAAATAATGCTGGTCTTGCTTTATACACCAGTCCTGCGGAGATGCAATATCTCGGAAGTAGTTTGGTTGCGGATATTAAGAATGCCGCGATGAGCTTGTCAGATGATAGTGGTGTAATTGATGGTGCAGTATCGATCAATGAACACTAGGCAGTAATGAATGGTAACTAAACGTATTTTTTATAAGTAATGAATTAGACAATCAAATATGATTGTCTTTTTTGATTGTCTCTTAATATCAGCAGCTAACAAGCAAACCCTTGCCTCATTAACCTTGACGTGGTAAACTATATAAGATTTTCGAAAATCTGAAAGGAAGTATAGTACTATGCGTAAGGGTGAAAATTACAACACTGGTTGTGAACCAAACCAAAGACCTAAGAACAAGAAGAATGGTAAAAAGCGCGTTGCTCACGTAGCAGCAGTTGTTGCTTTCTTGAACAAGGCTAAAGCAGACGAAAACAAATAGTCTGTTGCTAAATAAACTTAAAAGGTGGATTACTAAGTAATCCACCTTTTTTTATCGGGTTAATTTGAGTAAAATTAAATTGAGAACTAGTTATTGCCAGAAGGAGAACGTTTTAAAGTGAAATTTCAATGCAGCGCGTGCGGTCTGCGCATCAATTCGAGACATTTTAAACAAAAAGGGCTGATTAACCAACAGTTGACTAGTATTTGTGATTTGTGCATTCAACGTGGTAAAGATGCTGCTAATTTTTCCAACACCGCCATCAGCGTTTTTGCTCAGGGGCTGCTTTACACTTTTATTGGCAAAAATGATGAAGCAGAAAATGATAACGATGAAAAAATATTGGTTGCTACTAAAGAAAACCGTAAGCGGTATGAAGCATTCATTCAGGATTACGATGGCAACGAACTAGCTCAGCAGCAACTGGCTAGGCACAATTTTAACCAGGCAGTGATTGATAGTGAAAGTGGGCAAATTGGCTTTGTTCCAAGTCTTGATTTAACCTTTGCCGAAAATTTAGAAAAAATGGGGTTAACTGTAGACTTTAAGTTAAATGAAGTTGACTATATTGATCGGGAGCGGATTCGCGCTAAATATAAGTATCGTTGCCAATATTGTGGTCGGCGCGGGCGTAGTGTTGATCACAAGGACCCGGTTTCTTTGTCACACAATAATGACTTTGATAACCTGATTTTGTCTTGCCAGGAATGCAACCGAATTAAATCTGACATGCCATATGAATTGTTTACTAAGTTGAACGATAAGATTCAGAAAATCAACCAAAAGCTGGTTAAATATGAAAATGCTCTGGCAACACTAAAAGGCGAGTTTGAGCAAAAAAGACGTGAACTAGCTGCTACAATGCATCTTAAGGGCGTAGTTAATGACCCAGAATTAAACCAAATGCGTAAACAAAACAAGAAGCTGCAGGATGCCATTGACAGCCTTGAAAGTGACTATAACGAATTGCGAATTTTGCGGGAGCAGCACTTTATGACAGGTTGGAAATTAATGCAGGAGAATGAAAAAGAAGATATTATCTAAAAATTATCTGTTTCAGATTATACAGATCGCAATCAACAAGAAAAGGTTAATTCAGTGAAACGAATTAGCCTTTTTTATATTTTATCTTAACAGTTTAGTCGCCTAGTGGGAAAGTTATTGTGGTGAGCCGCGTAATGGCCGTATTAAGTGTCATACTGCTTTTTTGAATTTTTGTTGCTTACAAGCGACAGACTTCTTTTTAAGTTAGACTAATATTTAACTAATTTAATCAGCAAAATCGGTCTATAATGAGGGTAGAAGAAAAGAGGCTGAGATATGAAACCGAATAATTTAACTAAAATCAAAAAAACCAGTTTGGGTCTTGCAGTAGCCACGCTTGGTTCGTTGTGGATGGTCAATGCGGCAGCCGCTGTAAAAGCCGATTCAGAAAATTCCGTCGGCTCATCACCGATTAGCACCACTGATTCTAAATCTGATGTTGGTTTGTGGACTGGCAAAGACGGTGACTGCATTTGGAAATTTGATATAGTCACTAGAACGCTGACGATTAGCGGGCCGAATAAAACGAGTCAGCTTTCAAGTACACCTTTTGCAAAGGAATTTAACTGGTCTAACAAAATCGAGCATATCGTCTTCGAAGCACCTGTCCAACTGGCTGCTGATTCAAAGGAAAAATTTGCAGAGCTCCGTAGTTTGCGAGATATCAAAGGACTTGATAAGGTTGATACTAGCCAAGTAACTAATATGTCATTATTGTTCACCAATGACAGTTCTTTAACCAGTGCAGATGTGAGTCATTTTGACACTAGCCAAGTTACTGACATGAGCCAGATGTTTGAAAATACTAAACTGACAGAGATTGATTTAAGCCACTTTAACACGGATAAAGTTACAAACATGAGTGGCATGTTTAGAGCTTGCGATATTAAGTATGTCGATCTGAAGAGTTTCAATACCGGTAAAGTCACTGATATGAGCTCTATGTTTGCATCTAGCTCAATAGAACGGCTTGATCTTAGTAACTTTGATACCAGCCAAGTTACTAACATGGCAGGGATGTTAGCTGGAACCAAAGTTAGTCAATTAGATCTTTCTAACTTTAATACCAGTAAAGTTACTGATATGAGTAACATGTTTAGTGGAAACACCAACTTGCAGAGTCTGGATTTGAGTCATTTCAATACGGCCAATGTTACTAACATGGCGAATATGTTTGCATACAGTTCTCTAACCAAAGTAAACTTGCAAAACTGGAATACCAGCAACGTAATCAACATGTCATACATGTTTTATAATTGTCCTAATTTAACCAACTTGGATTTAAGTAGCTTTGACACGGGCAAGGTGCAGAATATGTCATACATGTTCGCAAAATTTGCACATTTGGAGCAAGTTGACCTAAGCAAGTTGAATACTCACAATGTCAAAAACATGCAGGATATGTTTGCTCACAATCCAAACTTGGTCAATTTGGATTTAAGCAGCCTCGACACGAGCAACGTCACCAAAATGACAGCTATGTTTCGAGGTGACAGTTCGTTAGCTTCAGTAAACTTAAAGGGCTGGGACACCCACAACGTGCAATACATCGATTCGATGTTCAGGGGCAACAGTAGTCTGACCAACATTGATTTAAGTCATTTTAATACTAAGAATGTGACAGAAATGTTTGGCATGTTTAAAGGCGCCACAAGTATAAAGCGAGTTGATTTGCATAGCTGGGACACCCGTAAAGTGGAGAGAGTCGCCCAAATGTTTATGGATTGTCCTAACTTGGTTTTTGCAGATTTAAGCGGTTGGAAATTGCCAAAACTGTATGATTCGACACGAATGTTTTATAATGATCGCCGACTTGCTGGTGTTGACTTAAGTCATTTCAATATTCATAACAGTCAAATATTGGCAAATGCTGGTAACGCTAAAGGCTTTGTGGTTAAACTAGGACATTACCGCTTGCGTAAGAGCTCCGGTGTTGGTCATGGCTTTAAGCATATTCGGGCCGTTGGCAAGGGTACGATTAGAAAACCCAAGGGCAAGAAATATACTGAAAAACAGCTGTTGCAGCTTTATAATCACTCTGCCAAAAAGAGTCCAATGGAAGTTTACGTCATGTATAACGGCAAGAAACCGCAGTTTCCTGAAGGTCTGACAATTAATTAGATTTTAAAAACCAGAAAAGGACCAATCTATTAAAACCTTGGATTGGTCCTTTTTGTTTGGTAATAAAATTGGTTAGTCCCCCAGTGGATAGCTCATTGTAGTAAATTGGGTAATGGTCGTTTTAAGATACCAGACCGCTTCTTTTACTTGTGCAACTGTAGCTTTGTCATTTTTAAGAATAAGAGAAGCATTGGTTAGTGCACACTCATAATTTGCCATCAACTCATCATACGCACTACGACCGTATTTCTCTTTTCCATCATTAAATAGTTTCAGCAATTCTTGCTTGTCAGCTTCTGAAGCAATCTTCTGGTCACTTTCAGCTTGCTTGGCGGAATTAATTAGCTTTAGTTTAATTCCACTAGTATATTTAACGTCACTTACCTTGATAAAGTTATTGCCGTAGAGTAATTTTTCATTTTGTTGGCGTGATGTAGCCTGATCCGCATTTGGCGCAATAGATTGTTTATCGTCAATAATAGTCTCATTAGTATAATTTAGACAATGATAAAATAGTTGAGCCTTATTTTCACTAGGGACCCAGAGATACATTAAGCCGTCAACCGTAATGTCGCCGTATTTGGGCTTTTTCATTTTTTTGCTAATTGCTGTTCCTGAAGCATCGTAAAGTTCAACGCTGTTACCAGACAGCGGCTGAACGTAAGTGTAAATTAGATCCTCATAATTAACAATTGGCAAGTCTCTTTTTAATGAAATACTGTTCTGTCTAACATATTCATCTGGATGATCATGCAGTCTGAAAATATATCCTTCAAAGCCATCGTTTGCATAAGGAATCACGGTTAAATCAACTTTAATCTTCTGGCCTTTCTTAAGGGTATGTTTATAGGAAACCAAGTTAACTGGAAATGTGAAGGTCTTTTCGAGCACGGTTGCAGTGACAACACCGTTATAGCGTGCAATATGACCATCAATGTAACTAACATTGGCGGCATTGATATAGCGGTTGCGACCCAAAAAATAATATTGCTTTTTATTTATTTTATGTGTCGGCAAGTATTTCACCTGAAAGTGACGTGCCCAATCATTTTTATAAAAGAAATACTTGGGTGCCTTTTTTGCTGATTTAATCTTGCCCTGGTATTTAACAATCGTGTTTTTAGCTAGCTTTTTACCTGTCGCCTGACCATTTTTAGTGTACACAAGCGAGTCACGGTTTAAAACCAGTTTTTTCTTTTTGATATTTCGCTTATTTTCAGTTGAAACTACAGCTTCGTTAAGATAATAGCTGTGAGCAAGTCGGTAATACTTTTGGCCTTTGATTTTTCTGATGCCGTAATAAGAATAGCTATTTGCCATTTCTCCCACATCCGTATCAGCATCTGTTATGGCAAAGCCTTTGGGATCAACTGAAAAGGCGCTAGGCACAAGATAGCCACCAGTGCCATGTTCTTTTTTAATCTTTATCTTATGTCCAAATTTGTCATAAACATAATCATTTTTAAGCAGCGAAATTGTTCCTTTAGCTTTGGCTTTTTTCTTAGCAGCCTGAACAGTTTGTACCGGATTCAAGTTTGGCAGTAGCGGACTGAGTGCCAATACGGCTGCCGTCAGTCCAATGCCGATTTTTTTAGTTAATTTCATCATTTTAGCCTCACAAAAACTACTATATATCTTATTATAGCTCACTAACTTGCCTTTAAATATGACAATCGGTACAGACATTACAGAAAAAGGCATGAAATATTTATAACTTTGCCGGTTGTACGGTTAAAACAGCTTATAATAATAGTAGAGAAAAGAGGCTGTGATATGAAACGGAATAATATAATTAAAAGCAAAAAAGCCGATCTGGGTCTTGCATTAGCCATGCTTGGTTTGCTGTGCATGGTCAATGTGGCGGGCATTGTTAAAGCTGATTCAGAAACACCAACCAGCACATCACCAATAAGTACCATTGATTCTACATCTGATCTTGGTCTGTGGACTGGTAAAGACGGTGACTGCATTTGGAAATTTGATCTAATCACCAGAACGCTCACAATTAGTGCACCCGCAAAAACAAGTCAGCTGTCAACTACGCCTTTTAAAAAGGAATTTAACTGGTCTGACATTATTGAGCACATTGTCTTTGAAACACCAGTTAGTCTGGCTCCTGATTCAAGCGCAAAATTTGCGGATTTAAGAAGTATGCAAGATATTAAGGGCTTAGATCAAGTTGATACCAGTGAGGTAACTAGCATGGCACGGCTTTTTGCTGATGACCCGAATTTGACCAGTCTTGATGTCAGTCGTTTTGACACTGATAAAGTGACCGATGTGATTGGCATGTTTGCAAATATCAAAGAAGTTAAAAAGATTGATGTTAGTTATTTTGATGTCCGAAAAGTAACACGTACATTTGGTATGTTTTGGGGTGATACCGCTCTAGAAAAAGTTAATTTGAAGGGCTGGAACCCAAAGCGTCTGGAAGATATGGCAAACATGTTTAGAAACGATGCAAAACTACATAAAGTTGACCTGCGCGGGTGGAACATGCGAAAGATTATAGCTACTGCTAGAATGTTTAAGGACTGTCCTGAGCTTACTTATGTTGATTTACATGGCTGGCAAATGGCGAATCTGGGGGATTCAACCCAAATGTTTTACAATGATCGCAAACTTGCTCTTGTTGATTTGAGTCATTTTAACATTCATAATAGCCAAATACTGGCAGAGGCTGGAAATCCCACGGGCTTGCCGCAAAAAATATACTGAAAAACGACTGCTTAAACTTTATAATCATTCAGCCAAAAAGAGCCCAATGAAAGTTTACGTAATGTATAACGGTAAAAAGCCACATTTTCCTAAGGGGTTAACGATTAAATGATTTTGTAAAACAAAAACAGGGTTAGTTCATGTTGCCGCATGAATCAATCCTGTTTTTTAATGATCTTAATCTCCTTGTGGAAAATTCATTGAAGTCAGTTGGATCTTGGTTGTCTTGAGGTACCACATGGCTTCTTTTACCTCAGCAACCGTTGCTTTATCCGAGCGTAATACTGCCGAAGCGTTGGTTAGCGCGCTGTCAGCCCAATACCAATTTTTTTGGATAATTTCATCATTTTACCTCTTAAATAACTACTATATAAAATATTATAGCGCATACATTTTTCACTAATATGTCAATTAAATATCAAAGTACTGAACAACTAGAAAAATTTTTTGTTTTTCTTGACTTAAAGAATACTTGAAGTGCTATTCTCAAAACTGACAATAAGGAGGCAAAAAGATGCTAAGAGCAAAAGTCGTTGTTCACATGTATGTGACAATTGATGGCAAAATTGATGGGAAGACTGAAAGTCCTGAATCCGGTCAATATTATAGTGATGAACTATTTGTTTTAAGTAACGCTGACGGCAACGGACGGCGCACGATTCAGATGTATGCGGCGCCAGAAGCAATTGATTTAGCAAAATATAGTGCTGATGGGGTTGAATATGAAGATTGGCTTCCGGATATTAAGTCAGAAACCTGGTCAGTTTCATTTGACCGCAAGGGAAAATGCGGCTGGAATAAAAATTATTTTTTGTATAATAATCACCGTATGCGTGCCATCGAAGTAGTTACAAAGCAAGCCGCAAAAGAATATCTAGCTTTTTTGCGAACAATGGACATTCCATATATAGTTTCCGGGGATGAAAATTTTAATCTCGAAGAAGTGCTGATTAAACTCAAACAGCATTTTGGTATTGAGAAATTAGCTGTCTGCGGTGGTGCGAGAATCGATGGTGTGTTTTTAGAACAGCACTTAGTTGATGAAATTTCATTAGTGATTTCACCATACGTTAATGGTGATCGGCAGATTAAGACAGCGTTTGAAACTACTACACGCATTGATGATCAATTCAAAATTGATTTTATTAAAAAACTGCCAGATGGCGGGTTGCACTTGATTTTCAAAAAAACTGAATAAGTTAGAATTGTTGAATATAAAAAGGATTAGCTCACTTTTAATGCGAGTTAATCCTTTTTGAGTACTTATTGCCATTAATATTTATTAATAAAAGCAACAATCCCTTGTATAATTAAAGTAAAAATAGTAGGCGCTAAACAAGAAGATAACAACATGAGACAAGAATCACTATTTACAAACAATTCTGAAAATATGCCCCTGGCTAATCGGGTGCGACCGCAAAATTTAGCCGAGTTTGTTGGTCAAGAGCAGTTACTCGGACCTGGGAAAATATTGCGAGAAATCATTGATAATGATCAGATTTCGTCAATGATTTTCTGGGGCCCTCCAGGTGTGGGTAAAACAACACTAGCTGAGATTATTGCGCGTCAAAGTCAGGCTAGTTTTTATAACTTTAGTGCCGTTGACAGTAGCATTGCTAAAATTCGTAAAATTATGAAGCAAGCCGAAGAAGAAAGTCAGCTAGGGCAGAAAACGCTAGTTTTTATTGACGAAATTCACCGCTTTAATAAGGCGCAACAGGACGCATTTTTACCGTATGTTGAGCGTGGCAGTATTACCTTAATTGGTGCCACGACCGAAAATCCTTCCTTTGAAGTCAACTCAGCCTTGTTGTCACGCTGTAAAGTATTTGTGTTGAAGCCGCTTGAAGTTAAAGACATTGTTAAGTTGCTCAAAAATGCCATCAATAACCCCAACGGTTTTGGCAAGGCTAAAGTTAAAATTAATGAGCAAGAAATTAAGGCAATTGCGAAGTTCGCCAATGGAGATGCGCGAACAGCTTTGAATACTTTGGAAATGGCTGTTTTGAACGGTGACAAAAAAGGCAGTACGATTACTGTGACCACTAACAACTTGGAACAGTTAATCACTCAAAAATCAGTTTTGTATGATAAAGATGGGGAAGAACACTACAATATTATTTCTGCTTTGCACAAATCAATGCGTAATAGTGATGTTAACGCCGCGATTTATTGGTTGTCGCGAATGATAGAAGGCGGAGAAGACCCGCTTTACATTGCGCGACGACTCGTACGCTTTGCCAGTGAAGATATTGGGCTAGCTGACACCAACGCGCTGAACGTGGCAATCAATGCTTTTCAAGCCTGTCAATTTCTAGGGATGCCTGAGTGCGACGTTCATTTAACGGAAGCCGTTATCTACTTGTCATTAGCGCCGAAATCAAATGCGGTTTATAAAGCCCGAACAGCCGCTGAAGATGACGTTAAGAAAACTATTAATGAGCCAGTTCCTTTACAAATTCGCAATGCGCCAACCAAGTTAATGAAAGAGCTGGACTACGGCAAAGGCTATCAGTATGCTCATGAATCTAAGGATAAGATAACCTCAATGAAAACTATGCCGCCGAATTTAGAGGGGCACGAATACTATCTACCCACGGAACAAGGACATGAAGCCCGTTTCAAAAAGCGTTTGGAGCAAATCAAAGAGTGGCATAAAAATCATGATTAACCTTAATTATGGTAACTATCAGAATATAAACGGACAAAAAAACATGTTTTACTTTTAAAACATGTTTTTTCTAGTTACTAAATTAATTGTTTTGGAAGTTACTTAAAAACTTCGCTGTTTTTTCATTTTCAGGATGGTTAAAGAGCTGGTCTGGATTGCCTTGCTCAGCAATAATTCCATCACTAATGAAGAAAATTTGATCTGAAACATCGCGCGCAAATGCCATTTCATGGGTAACAATAATCATGGTTAAACCAGTTGTAGCTAAGTTCTTCATAACACTTAAAACCTCACCGACCATTTCGGGATCAAGTGCACTGGTTGGCTCATCAAAAAGCAAAATTTCAGGATCCATACAGATTGCGCGGGCGATTGCGACACGTTGCTGCTGTCCACCAGAAAGCTGATTAGGACGCGCATTGATATATTGCTCCATACCAACTTTCTTTAAGTTTTCAAGGGCTATCTTTCGAGCTTCATCTTTAGAACGCTTAAGTACCAATTGTTGTCCGACCATGCAATTAGCTAAGACATTTTTATTTTCGAATAAATCAAATTGTTGGAACACCATACCTACTTTTGCGCGATAGATATTGCGATTATAATCGGGTGCTAGGACATTTTCACCGTGAAAAACAACTTCACCAGCAGTTGGCTCTTCCAGTAAGTTGATACAACGTAAAGTTGTAGACTTACCACCACCTGAAGGACCAATAATGGTAGCAATTTCGCCTTTATTAATATCAAGAGAAATATCTTTGAGCACTTGGTGTTCACCAAAGGACTTTTGAATGTGCTTTAAACTTAAAATAGTTTCATTAGTTTCGGTCATTACTTAACCTCCATGTTCTTAGGCGTTCCTACTTGAACTTGATTTGCCATTAAGTTGTAATTTTTGTCCCCTTGAAGGTGTTTCTCAATTAAGTTGAATATTCTCGTAATTGTAAAGGTAAGAATTAGGTAAATTGCTGAAATTGTCAGGTATGTTGGGAAGAACTTAAAGGTTTGACTTGCAACTGTTGTTCCGACAAAGAACAGTTCGGATACGGAAATAATACTTAAGACGGAAGTATCTTTGATGTTAACAATAAACTCGTTAGTGATTGAAGGCAGGCAGTTTCGAATTGCTTGTGGCAAGATAATATGCCACATTCTTTGATTATGGGTCATCCCCAAAGCGCTGGCTGCTTCAAACTGTCCTTCTGGGGTTGAAATAATCCCGCCGCGGATAATTTCTGCTAAGTAAGCCCCGGTATTGATAGATACAATTACTAAAGCGGCTATTGTCCGGTCAATGTTAATGTGCCAGAATTGGGCAATACCATAATAAATTACAGCAGCCTGAACCATCATTGGCGTACCACGGAAAACTTCAATATAAACCGCTAATAGCCAATTGATAAACTTCAATAGCCACTTTTTACCTTGGCTAGTTGGCGTAGGAATAGTTCTGATAATGCCAACAAAAAGTCCAATGAAAAAGCCAGCAATTGTTCCGACTAAAGCGAGAAGTAAAGTCATACCAATACCATTTAGTATCATCCCGCCGTATTCTTTCCACATTGAAACCAGCCATGGCTCTGCCTTGCCATTTTTGCCCTTTTTCTCATCTGTTTTAGGCTGCTCTTTAACGGCAGCTGTCATTAATTTAGTTCGTTCAGAATTAGGAATAGTAGCCAGAATCTGGTTCACTTCTTTAAGCAACTTTTTATTAGGCTTGGCTATTCCAATAGCGGTAGTTGAGTCTTCCTTGGAAATCTTGAAACCAGCCATTTTACTGAGAGAAATGGCCTTAATATCTGGATCAACCATTTTAAATGAAGTTGATTCAGTATCTTCAGCAATATAGCCATCAATTGTGCCAGAAATTAAACTCTGCCGCATTGCCGCGAAATCACGCATTGCGGGTTGCTTTTTAGCTCCTTTTAATTGGTTAATTAGAGCATAGTGCGAGGTACCTTGTTGGGCAGTTAATTTTGCGCCTTTAAAATCATTCAGCGTTTTGGCATTGGCATATTTACTGTTAATTTTAGTAATTACAACGAATGTGCTGTTTCTATATGCGTTTGAAAAATTGATTGCCTTTGCCCGTTCGGCAGTAGGGCTCATTCCGGCGATGATCAAATCGGCTTTGCCGCTAGTTAGAGCAGGAAGAAGGCCATCCCACTCAGTCTTAACAATGACTACTTTACGGTGCAATTTTTTACCAATCATTTTGGCAATCTTAACGTCGTAACCGTTAGCGTATTCGCGCGAGCCTTCAATTCGAACCGCACCATTTGCATTAGTGGTTTGGGTCCAATTATAAGGCTGATAGTTCGCCTCCATAGCTACTTTTAGCTCACCATCATCGCGTTTAGCTTCAACTTGTGAAAAGTTAAAACTGCTACCGATAATGAAGCTAAGTACTACTGCCACGATGGCAGTAACCCACTTATTTCTTGACTTCATTTTGAAAACCTCCGAAAATCTTGTTTCAAATAAAGCCAATACAATAAAAAGCGTAAATAAAAACCCCGCTGTTTCAAAACAACGAGGTTATAATTAATCATTTTTTGACAAATCATATAGCGCTCCCTAGTAATTAACTAGGACAGTCTGCAAGATATTCTCTATTGCAGCCCAACAAAAATAATCAAACGAATATTATTCTTGTTTCGGCAATAATTCTTTGGCCAACCATCTTCGTGTTCGTTCACTCAGGCTAGCTTTGTAATTATCGCGACCTCTATTGCATTGGAAATTATTTAACTTAGGAAAAATAATAGGCTAAAAATGGGATCTTGTCAATAACTTTGTTTAAACAAATTATTATTAATATTTCATTTTTACTTTATTATGAATGCAGCCACCCATTATCACTACAATAATCACGCTTTTTCATTCTTGAAACATAGGGATTGCCAGCAACAAAATAGCGTAGTTTTTTATTGGCCCACTCAAGTTCAGACTGATTAACACCAATTCGCTGGCTAGTCGCAACTTGCTTAGCAACTTTTTTATGGGCGTTATCCAGGTCAATTGCAAAAGGCGAATCACTTAAAAAGTGTAAGTTCCATGTCTTGTCTTGAATTCCAAAGGCTTGCATCACTTTAGCCGGCCCATTGGTTAACAAAACGCCGCTTTTCCCAGCCCGATTAGCAACCATTTGGTCAATTCCCCAGATTGGTTCGATTGCTCTGATTAGAATACCTTGCGGTTCATCTTTTTCTTGGGTTGCCACATTTAAAAAGAAGTATTGACGTTGCGCGTAAATATAAACTGTTCCGCCACAACGATATAAACCTTCATTAGCTGGGCTGCGGCGTCCTCCGTAAGAATGAGCGGCGCGATCTCTTTTGCCTAAATACGCTTCAGTTTCGACAATATAACCACCTAGAATATGACCACTGCCACTATAAGTTAAAGGGCGTCCAAGTAAGTCAGCACTAATTTTTTCCGTTGAGTTATTTGTAAAATAAGTTAAGTAATTCATCGTTTTTTCTGTTGTACAGTCTTTCGAGATAGATATATGCACTTGACCCGAATCCGATCATAAAGCAATATTACGCATTTCTGATAAACCAAGAGGTATTCCCTGTGATGTATTACCGCATGAGTTAGTTCTTTTTTCGGCGTAAAAAATGGTAAGCAATAGTTAAGACTAAAACGCTGAAAACAATTGCTGCAAATGTTGTGTTTGATAATTCATAATTAATTGGTGGCAAAGATATGAGCAGTTTTAAAGCAATAATGACAATCAAAACATAAGCCATTGGTTGCAATTCTGGGATGATATCCATCAGCTTAATGATTACTTCTGCGACACCCCGCATGCATAAAATACCAATCATGCCTCCAATTAGGACAACTACCGGATTGCTAGAAATTGCAAGTGCTGCTAAAACTGAGTCAATTGAAAAGACAATGTCCATTGCCTCAATGGAAATTACCGTGCGCCAAAAAAGTGACAGTAAATGTTTGCTTTTTGCTTTAGTATGGAAAGCAGCTGGTTCTTTAGCTGCCTTTACTTTAGGTTGTTGTTTTTGCGGGTGACGTTTGCCATAGAAGAACTTAAAAGCAAGATAAAAAAGGTATAAACTTCCGGCAAGTTTAATTTCCCAAAAGTTGATTAAATAAGTACCAATTCCAATCACAATAAAACGGAAAACATAAGCGCCCCACATACCGTAAAATAGGGATTTTTCTTGTTGAACTTTATCGGGAAGCACTTTGGTTTGTGCGGCTAGAACAACCGCATTGTCAACCGAAAGTAAACACTCCATTACGATTAAGGTTAGAATTACTAACCAATCTTTGCCACTGGTTAAGACATGGATCCAGTTATTAAGGCTAAAAAATGGAGCATACATTTTAATAATTGACATTTGAAAAAGTCTCTTTTCTAAGCAATCAATACAGACATTTAGTTATCGACTGCTATCCCGCATTTTATCATAATAATACTAAAGTGCTTATTTAAAGTCCTGTAATTACAGCTGCTTAAAAACATCAAGTGCATCAGCAATAATTGACGAAATTCCAGCTGCTGGAATTTCTGTTTTGTTAATTGCCCAAACTTTTGCACCGGGCTGACGATATGAAAGAAGTTGTGCAAATGGATAAACCACAAAACTGGTTCCGGAAATAATTACTAAATCAGCTTTTTCCATTGCGCTAACCGAACGTGATAGGTTATCACCATTAATTTGTTCTCCATATAAGACAATTCCTGGACGAATAATGCCGCCGCAGTCATTGTGCTTAAAAGACTGGGCGTAGTCTGCATAAGTAACTACTTTATGACATGTGGTGCAGTATATGTTATACAAACTGCCATGAAATTCAGTCAAATGTTTGTTTCCGGCTTTACGGTCAAGACTATCGACATTTTGCGTAATCAAGTCGCCTTTTTCATTACAAATTTTCGCAATTTTTTGATGAATTTCGTTTGGTTGAGCATCAGGGAAATACATATTGTCCATGACAAATTTATAAAAAAACTCTGGCCGATTGTAGAGTGTTTCTTCACTTAAAATTGTTTCCGGGCTCTCAGAAACCCCATCGTAGATTCCATTTTTTGAGCGATAATCGGGAATGCCTGAATGAGTTGAAACACCTGCACCAGTTAAAAACGTGATGTGTTTTGCTTGTTTGATGCTTTCTTTAAGTCCAGCAATTTGCGCCGATTCAATCATAATTTAGCTCCTTTCATAAGATTCTATAGTATAAGCTTAGTTTACTACATGTTTTTCCCTTTAGTTTAAGTTTTAAAACAACAAAAAATCCACACGTCAAAGTGATAAAACTTAAACCTCTAACAATGTGAATTTTTAGTTCAGTGCTTAATTATAAAATTTGAATATGATGTTCTTGGCACTTTTTAATCATTTCTTTTGGCCATACACTTGCTTGCACTTCACCGATGTGCGCTTTACCTAGTAAAAGCATGCAAACGCGCGATTGACCAATACCGCCACCAATGGTGTAAGGCAGTTTCCCAGCTAAAAGCATTTTATGGAATTCAAGCTTTTCACGGTCAAGGCAGTCAGCCTTTTTTAGCTGTTCATGTAGGCTTTCAGGACTAACCCGAATTCCCATTGAAGAAATTTCGATTTTTTGATCGAGCGGATCATACCAGAAAATTAAGTCACCATTTAATTGCCAATCATCGTAGTCAGGAGCACGACCATCGTGAGGTTTGCCGCTGCGTTTCAGTTTGTCGCCGACTTTCATGATAAAGACGGCTCTTTCTTTTTTGGCGATTTTATCTTCACGCTCTTCAGGGCTTAACTCAGGCCAAGTATCTTCGAGCTCTTGCGTGGTGACAAAATGAACTTCATCGGGGAGACGATAGGTAGAAGCAGGATAACGCTCGGCACATTCCGTTTCAATTTTCTTGATAGCAGAAAAAATTTTCCGCACAGTGTCCTTTAAAGTTTCCTCAGTACGTTCTTCTTTAGCAATGACTTTCTCCCAATCCCATTGGTCAACATAAATTGAGTGAAAGTTATCTAAATCTTCGTCACGACGAATAGCGTTCATGTTAGTAAATAAACCTTCATGCATACCAAAACCGTATTTTTTCAAAGCCATTCGTTTCCATTTAGCAAGTGAATGAACAATTTCAATCGTATCTTCTTTTGGCAAATCTTTTGCATCAAAGGCAACGGGGCGCTCAACACCATTTAGGTTGTCGTTTAATCCTGTAGCTTTTTCAACAAAAAGTGGTGCTGACATTCTTTGCAAGTTTAGTTTTTGACCAAGAACTTCTTGGAATCGTTCCCGAATGAAAACAATAGCTGCTTCGGTATCGCGAATTGTTAAAGTCGGTTGATATTTTTCCGGTAAAATTAAAGACATAGTGGTTACCTCCCAAATTTGATGCAAAGAAAAAGCCCTTTGCCCTGTATTAATATAAACAAGGACGAAAGGCTTTTTCCGCGGTACCACCTAAATTGCCCAAAATGGGCCAACTCATGAAACACAATCATGTTTCACCAGCTTGATAACGTACTGGAGACGGCACCACCTACTTTAATTATAATTTCAGCGTGCTGCTAAAAGTGTTTTTCAATAATCCAGGGTCAGCTAGTTTCGCACTATCACTAGCTCACTTAATGAGGTAGATTATTTACTCGTCTTTTTCATCGCATTTAATTTAATAAGTATTTAACACCCTATTTAATAAAAACGCAAGTTAAAATTAATAAAACTTCATTTTTAAACGAAAAAGGTGCATTCTGTTATAATGTGTAAGAATAAGTACTGAGAGGAAACTGTATGGTGGATTTTTATCTTATCTTTGACGCTATTTTATTTGCCTATACTTGTTATAGTTGGTATTGGCAGGCTAGTATCAACTTGAAGGGGCATTACCGTAGCTCTTCAATTATTTGGAGCATAATTTTTATCTGGATTGCATTTGCTTGGCAGGTAATTGAAAAGGGCGATCCGGGATTGTCGGTTTTTCTGGCGATTCTTTTAGTAACCAGTATTATTGACGGATTCACTGGGTTTGCTCCTAAAAGAGTAGTTGTATCAGGATACTTCCATCGAACTGTGCGCTATTCCGAAATTGACTTAGTGACTTTGATTAAAGTGCCTAATCCTCAAAAAAAGACTGTAATTTGTATTATCACCACCAATAAAAATCGCCAATACTACTTACAAATATCTGCTGGAACTGCTCAAATAGTTGAAACAATCAAAAGTTATACTAATCACAAAATAAGAATAGAAATACAAGATATTTTATAAAAAAGTGTGCGAATCCGCACGCTTTTTTTGATTAAATTAGCTATTTAAATATCGACAAACAAGTGAAAAAGGTAACAAAAGGTGGTAAAATTAAGCTAAAACTAGGTGAATTTAATAAGAAAGTGTGATATTATGCGCAATAATAATTTTACCGACGTTGTTCAAAACCGTCATTCAGTCCGTAATTTTGATAAAGACGTTAAAATTCCTCGTGAGGAATTCAAGCAAATGTTTGAAGAGACAATCACTGCCCCTTCAGGCTGCAATCTGCAGGGCTGGCATTTTGAAGTGGCTGATACACCTGAAAGCATTGCGAGAGTTAGAGACTACATGATGAAGTTTAACTATCCGCAGGTTGATAGCTGTGCCGCGATTGTGCAAATTTTCGCTTATGTTGATGCCTATAAGTCATATCGCGAAATGTGGACTAAAACCTATGAAGAAGGACATATTACTAAGGAAAAATTAGAAGAAGTTTTACAAACGTTTTTACCTTTATATGAAAATGGTAGTTATGAATTACGTGCCTCTGATGCAGTCAGGTCAGCTTCACTAGCGGCAATGCAATTTATGTTGGTTGCTCGCAGTCACGGCTATGACACTAATCCAATTGCAGGCTATGATGAATCTAAGATTGCCAAAACCTTTAATTTAGATTCTAAGGCTTATGTACCAGTAATGGCGATTGCAATTGGTAAGGGTAAGGAGACAAAAGATACTTTAGTCGAAACGGTTCGCTATCCGGTTGAACAAGTTTATCATTTAGCAGATTAATGGAATTAATAAATAAAAATTCTCTAAGTTGAGTTTTACTCAATTTAGAGAGTAATTTAAAAGGCAGCTAGTTAGCTGCCTTTTTCTTCTTAACATTATTTTTACAAAATTGGTGACAGCATCCGAGAAAAACTTTGTAGTAGTTTGAGCCAGCGCCCTTGCTGTGAAATCATCTCAGGAGTCAATAATGTTGACACTTGCATATCATTTTCAAATGACTTTGCCACTTCACGAGTGAAATTCTTATCATAAAAAACTGCCACATCTTCGAAATTCAAATCGTAAGAACGATAATCTTGGTTCATCGAACCAACAGTAGAAAAGTCGTCATCTACAACAACCGTCTTGGCGTGGATGAACCCTTTATCGTAGATATAGATTTTAATGCCAAAGCGAGATAGTTCATTGGCATACCATTGCGTGGCACGATAAATAAATGGATGGTCTGGTTTACACGGAATCATAATCCGTAAGTCAACTCCCGACATTGCAATTGTTTGCAAAGTAGCAAACATCGCATCATCAGGAATAAGATAAGGTGTTTGAATCCAAACCCTTTTTTTAGCTAAAGACATCAACCGGATAATACCATTTCGCATATTGGCAGTGTCGCGATCGGGACCGTCAGAAATGATTTGGGTGGCAACATCACCTGGACGAATTTCGTTTTCATCTAAGTTAGGGAAAAGTAGCGTGTTGAAAGTAATAATTTGATTTTTTTGTTGAATAGAAGCATTCCAATCCATGACAAAACGCTCTTGCAGTAAAAGTGAAGCTGAGCCAACAATTCGCACTTGACTGTCGCGCCAATAGCCGAACTTCTTTTTGCGGCTTAGGTATTGGTCACCAATGTTAAAGCCACCAGTCCAAGAGGTTTTGCCGTCTGTAATCACAATTTTTCGGTGCAAGTGATAGTTGATACGGTATCTAGTAATCATGTTACGTGAAGTAATAAACGGTAAGACTTCGCCTCCGGCATTACGCAGCTGATCGAACCAGGCCTTAGTTGCACCCAGAGATCCCCAAGCATCATAGAGCAGTCGCACCCTGACGCCTTCTTTTGCTTTTTTAATCAATAAGTTTAGAATTTCGTTGCCGATTTCATCATTATAAAAGGTATAAAATTCTACGTTGATAGTTTGCTTAGCATTGACAATATCTTCCATCATATCGCGAAACATGGGCTCACCATCAGTGTATAGTTTGACTTGATTATTTTTGCTCAAAGGCGATTCACTATTATGATCGAAAAAGCGTACCACCATGCTAGCCTTATTAGAAGTATCCGAAGTGCTGGTTTTCTTAGGTGCCTTTGTTATCGACTTTTGAACATTACGTAAACCAATGTGATGCTGCTTATTAATCGCGAAAATGTTCTCTTGCGAAATTCCCCGGCCAAAAAAGCCGTAAAGAGTAATTCCAATTACAGGGAAAACAAGCAAAATAATTAGCCATGCCCAAGTTGTTGAAACAGAACGGCGTCGATGAAAGACGATGTAAAAAGCTAAAACAGTATTAATAATAATGATAATACGAAATATATCACGGAGCAGAATCACGTAGTTCCTCCAAAATTAAAAATTATTTTTTAAGTCCAATAAATTGATCAATGATGCTGATAACAAGAGGATTGTCGTGCATCCAGCTATGTTCAGCATCTTTCTTACCACGAATTTCAACTTCGTGGTAAGACCTAGCATTTGGCGCTAAAACATAGCGAATGCTTTTAGCAGAAATAACCGAAATAAATTTATCACTGTTAGTGTTATCAAGAACATTACCATAAATATTCAAAACAGCAATCTTAGGGTTGAAACGCTTGCGCCTAAATAAAAGATAAAGGTAGTGCAGATTAACGACAGCAGGACGACCATTGCGGTTAAGTCCATTTACATTGGGGATATCGCCCATGTAAGTAACACCGTCAAAAGGTCCGGCAATGAAAGCACACTTATCTAAATGAGGGAAGCTTTTTTTACGATAATTACGCATTTCTGTTCGCACTACACATGGGCATGCCAATGAGTGCGCGATTGCAGAATAATGTGTAAAGTGATATCTTTTAGCCAGAAAGGGCAAAATAAAGCGTAAATAGTAGTCAATTGCGTAGACACCAACTATTCGTTGCCGAAAAACGACCTGAACAATTGGATTTTGATCCCCAGTCCAGGTTCCTTCCAGCTTGAAGTTGCCAAGCAAATCGGCAGTTACTTTGAGAAATTTGTCATTTTTCTTGTCGGTCGTTGCCTGTTTAACCATGGCATTGGTAGTATAGTCACCACCACGGAAACCATGGAAATAGATAACTGGTACTTGATCAAAGTCCCCTTTTTTAGTTTCAATTGTGGCATTGTCTTCGATTCTTCGTTTATGCATCCGCAAAAAAATGCGCAACGGTGCAATCGTTGCCAAAATAGCCAGTGATAGCATGTTGAATCGACTAGGTTCTTTTGATAAATTATGCTTACGGTTCTTCTCAGCTTCTTCCGTATATCTTTTTGTATTGAAGAACATAATACCACCTTAAAAATAGAGCTACTTTTATTTTAACATTGACGACAACATTTTAGTGATTGAGGTACATATGAAATTTTATGCAGTAAAAAAAGGACGCAAGCCAGGCGTTTATCGTACCTGGGAAGAGGCTAAAAAACAAGTTGACGGCTTTCCTAATGCCGAATATAAATCATTTGCTCAAGTCACGGATGCAACCGAATACCTTGACTGGGATCAAGCAGCAATCAAAGCAGTTTTTCAAAAAGATGAAGATTCACTAGAAAAAGCAATTGCAAAAATTCAACAAGAAAGCCATTCAATAAAAGATGCCTCCAAAGTCAAAGCAGACCAACCTGACGACCAACTCACGTTAAAAAATGAAGATTATGATCTTGGTTCATACTTTGCAACAATATATACCGATGGTGGTACGCGCAATACTGGTAATTATAAGGGAGGCCATGTAAAAGTAACTGATAAAGCCGCTTGGGCTTACTTAATTGAGTGGCAGGACCAAGGGCAAAAGCAATCTGCTTACGACTCAAATGGTGAATTTGGGGCAACTAATAATAAAATGGAATTGACGGCTTTAATTGAAGCTCTGAAAAAATTGTTGAAATTAGGCTTTAACCATCAGCCCTTATTATTTGTACTAGATTCACAATATGTTTTAAATCCAATCACTAAAGGCTGGCTTAAAGGTTGGAAAAAGCGTGGCTGGAAAAAAAGCACTCCCGGAGAAATTGCTAACTTAAAAAGTTGGCAAGAAATGGAGCGATTGCTTGAGAAGTTTACCAATAGTAAATTCGAGTGGACTAAGGGGCATAATAATAACCGTGGCAATGAGTTTGTTGATCAAGCATTAAATAAATTTATGGATCAGATGTAACTAAAAAGGCTAGCACTATGATGCTAACCTTTTTAAGTTATTTTTTGGTTTTAATATGCCTCAAAAACTGCTGGCTATTACCCCAAATAAGTGACTGAAAAATTCGCCAATATTATGAAGAACCTGCTCAAACCAATTACGATTTTCAGGGGTATTAATTTTGTCAAAAATGCCTTTAGCATTTTGCTTGATATTTTCTGATAGTGCACCAGCTTGGTCTTTAAACTTGTTGTCTTTTAAGGCTCCGGAATTACGAACTTCGATTAGAACATTAATAATTTGCTGCTTTTGGTTGTTGTTGATGACATCACCCAAATGGTTAATATTAATTTGTTGGTTAACAATGTCATGAATCTGGCTGTCAGTAACATTATTACCAATTTTGCCCATTTCTTGCTTGGCACCGGCAACTGCGTTGTTTAATTGAGCATCGCTATATCCATCTTTACCTTTATTTTCTTTGGTAATTTGACTTAGTGTACCCATCTCGTCTTGTGCAGCATTAACTTGCTTTTGATTTAAGTTTTCACCAGTTTTGCTATAAGCAGCATAAACACCAGCTAAGGCACCCGAGCCATCAATTGGCACAGCACTGGTAACATAAATATTAGCATCCGCAATTCCTGCCGTAACAGCGGCATTTTTATACTGATTAGCAGTAATTGTAGTAATGTTGTTGTGACCTTGATAGTCTAGAAGGTGCACGTTAATTCCACTACCTTGCGCAGTTTTTTGAATCATCGCACTGGACCAAACACCGGAGCTAGTAGTGAAGTTCGCTCCAGAAGGATTAATATATCTGACTAAATCAGCGCCGTTAATATTAATAGTTTGGTAACTACTGCCATTAAGTGGGTTACTAAGGGTTTTTAAAGTACCGTTGCGCTGGGTGTCCGTTAAAGAAGAACCTAGACAAATAATTGGCAGATCATCAGCTTTTGCAGTTTGCGAAAAGGTTGTTAGTCCACCAATCGTAAACAATAATGTCATGATAATGGTAATAATAGATGTTGCTTTTTTCATAAAAAATAATCAACTCCTTTTTGATGTCCCTAAATTATACTAAATGCTTTTTATAAAAGTTTAAAATAGCGCTTTAGGACATTCAGTTTACGATATTTTTAAGATTTAAGATGGTATAATAAAAAACAATGAGGGAGGGGTGCTATGACTCAGCAACCTGAATTAACTGTTATTATGCCGGTTTACAATGTTGAAAAGTACTTGTCGCGAGCACTAGAGCACTTGGCAAAACAAGATGACCCGAATTTTAAATTGTTAATCGTCAATGACGGTTCAACGGATAATACTAAGAAAATTGCGGAAAGCTACCGTAGTAAATTTAAGTTTTTCCAGATTATTAATAAACAAAATGGTGGTTTGTCAGATGCTCGTAACGTTGGAATTGACAATGTTGACACACCGTATTTTACTTTTCATGATGGTGATGACTGGGTAGACCCTGGTTACACGGCCTTTTTTGTCCGTGCTTTTCATGATCATCCTGATGCTGCGCTAGTTTCATGTGGCTTTTGGCTGGATTATGAAAATAAAGCGGGATCAGTTCCGGTGACCAAGAAGGTTATCCAAGGCATGAAAGGCAAACTGCGTAGTTACCAGCTTATAAGTAATCCACTTGGTTCATTGTTTGATAACCATTTTTTGGCTACACCAGTCAAAGGCTATACTTGGAATAAGGGCTATAAGCTTTCAGTTGTTAAACGCAATCATCTGCGTTTCATGGAAAATTTAGCGTTCATGGAAGATCAAATTTTTAATGTTAAATATATGGCATTAACTGAAGGCTTTTATTGTGAAAGTACGCCGTTATACCATTACTGGCAAAGAAAAGACAGTATGGTGCATAATTTTAACTTGAAGATGATTCCTGACAATTTTAAGGCTAACTACATCATTATTAAGTCAATGGCACGCAGTATTTGGCAGGAACACCAGAAGCAAAGAGCAGGTTCCAAGCAAAAACTAATTGAAGCTAGTGAGAGGGATCAGCAATGAGAGAACGGGTTAATGGCAATGAACTTTACTATAGTAAGCTAGGTAAAGGCGAACCGCTGCTACTCCTACATGGTCACCATTATGATGGTGGAATGTTTGATCAAATAATTGCCCCACTTGGACTTTATTACACTGTTTATGTTCTCGATATGCGAGGCCATGGACTTAGTCAAGGTGAAGCTGCGCAACACTATCAAACTGAAGTTGATGATGTTGCTGCGTTTATTAAGCAGATTGATATTAGAGGCTGCTATTGTTTTGGCTTTGATGCTGGTGGTTTAGTGGCAATGATGCTTGCAAGTCAAGATCAAGACGCATTTAAAAAATTAATGGTAGCGGGCGTTTTTGTTAATGGCAATGGTATCAAGCCATATCACTATCTAACTGAAGGTGTAATGCGATTTCTCCAACGTAATCGCGACAGCCGCGTGGAACTGACCGAGAGTTTCATGTCTGTTGACAGTTTGAAAGCAATTAGTATACCAACTTATTGTGTTGTTGGGGAAAAAGACTGGGTAAAGGTTGAACATGTTCGGTGGTACAGTCAGATTATTCCGCAAGGTCAGCTTTTAATTATGCCACGGCAAAAACATGAAAGTTACGCTGTTAAGAGTTTTAAACTGCTTAACTTAATGGAAGAATTCTTTAAATAAAGTTGCCTGTGTGAAAGCTGTAATTTTAACCATTTGGTTGATTTTGGTGCTTTTCTAGGAACTTGCTGGTTTTTTAGTTATAATAGAAGTTGCAAAGATAGTATTTAAAAAAAGAGGTAGCTATGAATAAGGAAGAACTTCTGCAGATATTACACCCAATGAAGTTGATTGGATTAAGTGGAAATCCCGCATTAAACGAAAAGATTGCCACTATTTTGAAAAAGCCGTTGATTGAGACTGCTGTGCAGCATTTCAGTGATGGTGAAATTCAGGTTAATATCGGTGAAAGTGTTAGAGGATGTGACGTTTTCGTTATCCAATCAATTCAAGATCCTGTAAATGAGAACTTTATGGAGCTAGAAATTGTGTTAGACGCGTTGCGCCGTGCTTCTGCGCATAGAATTAACGTGGTTGTTCCTTACTTGGCTTATTCTCGTTCGGACACAAAAACGCGTTCGCGTGAACCAATCACGGGTAAGCTAGTAGCCAATTTGCTCCAAATTACCGGGATGGACCACTTAATCGTTTTGGACTTACACGCTGCGCAAATTCAAGGCTTTTATAATGTACCGGTGGATCATTTGCATGCAATGCCGCTATTGGCACAATATTTCTTGGACAATGGAATTGCCACAAAAGAAGAGGATGATATTGTAGTGGTTTCACCGGATCACTCCGGTGCAAAACTGGCTCGTAACTTTGGACAATTTTTCGATGCGCCGATTGCAATTGTTGATCAGCGTCGTACGCGCTATGACACTGATGTTCATGATATTATTGGCAATGTTAAGGACAAGAAGTGTATTATTGTTGATGATTTAATTGATACTGGTTCGCGAATTTCTTCTTCAACTAAGTCTGTTTTGGCAGCTGGGGCCAAGAAAGTCTACGTTGCTTCAACGCATGCACTTTTATCGCAAAATGCAACTGAAGTACTCAACGAACTACCAATCGAACAGATTGTAGTTACTGACACAATCAAGCACAGTCATTATCCTGATCGAATGGTTCGTATCTCAGTTGATTTGCTTTTGGCTAGAGGGATAAATTATGCTTATAATGATCGTTCCATGCATTTGTTGAGTGAAAGTGACTTGAAATAAGTTAACAATTAATGCTTTGTTACTAAAGTGGCAGAGCACTGTCATGTTAAGACTCGCATCATTTTGGTTTCTTTTTGTTTATTTATTCTATATCATTGGTATAATATTAACAAAATGTATAGAACGGAGAGACCATTATGGCACGACGGAAGAATTTTAAAAGAAGACGTATCATATTAAGTAACACTTTTCACCTAATTAGGGAAAACGGAATGGATAACGTGTCCTTTCAGATGATTGCGGAAAAGTCTGGAATTTCGAAATCATTGCTGCAATCATATTATCCGCATAAAGCAAAATTAATTGATGATGTGGTCCGCAATATACTCAATACTTTAGATGAGCAGGTTAGGAAACTAAACCATGCTCAAGAAAAGAATATTTGTGCTCGAACTAAGGCATTCATCTACACAGTTGCGATGCTGGGAATTTATGATAAAGGACTTAAACGGATTATTTCCGAGGTCTTTAGCAGTAATGAAACTCTTGATAATTGGAGTAAGATGCTTAACAGCTGGGTAAAGGAAAACCAGATTTTTGATGAAGACGCTTTTGACCTTAATGAAGTTGAATACGGAATTGCTTTTGTTGTGACTGGGGTCGGTCGTTTATACCATGACAGTAAAAGGTTTAATTTATCTGCCGAACAGCTTGCCGATTATGCTACCAGTTCTTTGATGTATAGCTTTTTACACTGTACTCCGGAACAAGTTGATCATGCGCTTGCTGATGGTCATAAGATAATTGCCTCGGCTGACATTAAGACGGTACATCATGCAATTGATACTATGTTTGATGAAGATAAGGAAATCGTCTGTTAGGAAGGAAAAATATGGCAAATGGCGCGCGAGCAAATCAGCGCAGGGTAACTCAAGAACAGCACCATCAATACAAGAGGGTGTTGTCCTTTATTATTTTTCTGACTGTGTCCTTAGTTATGGTCACAGTTACTTTTCTAAATCCCTTTTTCATGAAGGGTCAGATTAGAACTGATAATAATGAGGCGGTTGTTGTAAGACAAGTCAATAGACATTTTGATACACTAGCTCAGATGCTGGGTGCAAATCGAAATGGCAATTCTAATCTTTTGACAGCTAAGCAGACTCAACCGATTGCTGAACATATTATTGACTATACTTTAGGCTCTCCTTGGATTAAATTCAGTAATATGAATCTAGCTAATCAGATTTTGCACGACATCAATGCCAATATCAATCAGGATTCTTCTAGTGATGCGCAACTAGTGCGTGAAAAACTAAAGCAGCAGGGAAATAATGCCCCTTATGACGTTGAAGATGCTTTCAGCTTAAACACCATAACTGTTGGTGGCAACGTTGCTTTTGTACTATTAGTGGTCAATGTTATTTTGGTGGTAATGGCCGTTGTTAGCTTGCGGTCCTTAATTAGCGAAATGAAAGCAATAATGGAACTGCGATTGCTGATACATGATATTACTGCATCTGGAATGTGGTCAGGCTTTTGGCTGATTCTTATTTCGGGAATTTTAGCTCTTTTACCGATTATTTTCGATGTTGAAGGTATAGCCGTTTTAGGTTACGTACTTGAGATTGGAAGCAGTATATTCTTAGATTTTGTAATTGTAGGCGTTATTCTATACATTTTCTCAGCTATTCCTTGGGAGTTTACCTCGTCAAATAATTAAGTCATACAAATATTTTTGTTAAAAGGTATTTTTATTTCGTCGATTTAAAAGCCCTAGTATCTTGTTTAAGTAAACCGGCGAATATTATCTATTTTGGGAGTCAATTATGAAAATTTATTTTGCTAATGCACTGTTTTCGCAAGCCGAAATTAACTATAATGCTCAACTTGCAGCTAAAGTTCGGGAATTAGATAGTTCGATAGATTTGTATTTACCTCAAGAAAATGGGGCAATTAATAATAAGCAGGCTTATGCTGATTCAAAAATGATTGCTCAAGCCGATACTGAAAAGTTGCTCGAAAGTGACTTAATGGTAGCTATTCTTGATGGCATCAGTATTGACAATGGTGTGGCCAGTGAAATTGGTGTAGCCTATGCAAGCGAAGTTCCAATTATTGGCTTGTATACTGACACGCGCCAGCAAGGCAGTGACAACCAACAAAAACTGCAAGCATTGAGCCAAATTGCTGAAAATCAATTCCACTATGTTAATCTTTATACAACAGGCTTGATTAAGCTCAACGGCACGATTGTTAATAGTGAAGATGATTTATTGGAAGCAGTTGCCAAATATCTTTAAAACACATTAATTAAGCTCCAAAAGACTTACAGTTATTTTGGAGCTTTTATTATGAAATATCTTTTTGCAAAGAGGGTATAGTCAATGCCAATCAATCATGATATTCCGCGTCAAAAAAAGGTACGAATTAGTTTACAGAGTAATTTAGACGATTGGGATGGGGTAACTGGTCCTAGAGATAGGGATCTGCGGCAAGTTGTTGTTCAAAAAACGTACGTTGATCAAGAGTGTACTTATGCCTTGCAACATGTTGCAGGCGATACTTTTGTTTACTGTGGACCAAGTGGTAAAAATGTTTTATTCGATAAAGCACAGCCGATTTTAAGCTTAACAGGTAGTGCAGCTGGGCATACGCAGACATTTGAATATGCAGGTAGACCCAAACAATGGTTCATTGGTACTAAGCCTAACGATATAAATCCAAACTGGTCTAGTTGGTCAAAGCAGATAGCTCGCGTGACTATTCCGCGTTTTACTGAAATTACGAACCATGCAGCCATGTCGCCGTGTTTATCTAATTTGAACCATGCGGGTGGATCTTTTGGTGTAAGCTGTGCAGATGACCAACTTGCGCGAGTTGAAGCAGCGGTTTCGCCTGATTATCAGTACTTTTTAATTGCATATGGTGATAATCAATACAATGGCTACTTTGCACTTTACTATCTTGACGAAATTAATGCTGCTTTAGACTGTGCGGCATCTGAGAATACAAATGTTGATATTGCTGATGTTCAGTGCGTTGCTGCATTTATGATTCCAAACTTATCCGGTTATAAAGGACAAATTGGTTCTCTTCAGGGTTTTGGCATCAGTAATGATCAGGACAAACTTGTTATTTATGTTTCCAGTCAACCTGTAGGAGATATCACTGGTTTAGACCGTAAAATTGTTAAAATTCCGTGGGGAGAAATGAACCCTGCTAACTGGGAACTAGTTGACTTAACTAATGTAGCTGCCCTTGAAATCACGGGTTATTATACAGAAATTGAGGGCATTCAAGTTGTTGGCCATAATAAAGTATATCTAACCGTCGCTTATCATCAGTCTTTTTGTCTTGCCCATCCGCTTAAACATCCGACTAAAATTAATAAGTTATATAAAATTAGTTGGGAAACGAATTAATAAAAACAAATTGCTATTAAACAAGCTTGCACAAAATTATACAAGGCCGTATATTTTTAAAATTTTAATGTTACAATAAAAAATATTTCTAAAATTCGGCTAATTTCGCATTTATACGCCATTTAATGCCGTATAATTAAAGACTAGAAACATGATTAAGAGGTAAGAAAATAATGACTAAAAAAACTCAAGTTGGTCTGATTTTTGGTGGCAATTCATCTGAATATGAAGTATCTATTATGTCAGGCCACAATGTTTATAATGCTATTGATAAAGACAAGTTTGATGTCCATCCCATATGGATTACTAACGATGGTTACTTAGCTAGTGAAGCAGAGTCATTAAAAGTGCTTGATAATCCTAAACATACAGTTGAGAACCCACATAAAGTTGCTAATATTTCGAATCTGAGTGAACTGGCCAATTTACCTGAAACCGATGTTTTTTTCCCGATTGTTCACGGCAATTTGGGCGAAGATGGCTGTCTACAGGGGCTATTTAGAATTTTAGACAAACCATTTGTTGGGGATGATGTCCTATCTGCTGCCGTAACGATGGACAAAGAATTTACCAAAATTTTGGCCCAACAAGTTGGTGTTCCGGTTGCTAACTGGATTTCAATCAAACGTTTTGAATATAATAATGAAAATAATGACAAGCGCAATTACGCAAAAGTTAGTCAAAAGCTGGGTAGCGATTTGTTTGTTAAGCCATCTAATCAGGGCTCATCAGTTGGTGTGCATCATGTTACCAATGAACAAGAATTTAATGATGCTCTAGCTGATGCTTTTAGATATGATGATAAGGTTTTAATTGAAGAAACAATTTCAGGCACTGAAGTTGAAACTGCGGTATTAGGTAACGATGAGCCACTTGTCTCTGGAGTTGGTCAGATTATTAATGCTAAGGGCACTTTTTATAGCTACGAAAACAAATACGATGATGATTCAACGACCACTTTACAGATTCCGGCTGACTTACCAAGTGGGATTGTTGAAAAAGTCAGATCAAATGCTTTGAAAGTATATCAAGTAACTGAATGTAGTGGCATGGCGCGGATAGATTCAACCCTACGTGCAAGTGATCATCAAATTATTTTAACGGAAGTTAATGCTTTGCCAGGGTTTACTAATATCAGTATGTATCCGAAACTGTTTGAAGAGGTAGGAATTTCTTATTCAGATTTAATTACGCGCTTAATTGAAAAGGCACAAGAGCGCTATGAACATAAGAAAACTTTGTTACACAAAATTGGTTAATTAGGTTGTGTTGGGAGTAATTTAATGACTGAAGAAGATAAGCATAATTTTGAAGAATTAATCGCCCCGGCTGCAACTGCCAAGGAGCTGCAAATTAGTGTTGCAACTTTGCGTAAGTATTCGCTGATTATTGAAAAAGTGACGGGTAAGCCTAATTATTATGCCAGAACTAGGCAAAAAGCCCGTTTATATAGTCAAAAGGATATTCAGGATCTCAAGGATTTTCACAAATTATCCCATGAAAATGGTTTAACCTTACAAGAGGCTGCCCAACAAATTTTTGCCGTCAGTGCGCAAACAAGCAAAGTTCAATCAGGAGCTGACGCAGCCGATAAGGATGAAAAGCAAGAGGTAATGAGTGCTCCGCAAATGATGAAGCTACTTAATGCTTTGCAACAGACTATTGGGCAGCAAAATTCTGCTTTGGAAAAATTGCAAAAGCAACTTAATCGAATTGAAAAGCAAAATAAGGAATTACTAGAAAAACAAAGCAAAATAGAAAACACTAAAGGCAAGGACAATTTTGCCAGTCTGCCCGATATTTCAGGTATTGTTACAGATGATGGCGACGAAATTGTTGATTTGCCGGAAATAGATGATATTTCGGCTGACTTTTCAGTTGAAAAGCCACTTACTGCTGCCGAAAAGCGGGCCCAGGTTGTAAATGATGAGAAGAAGTCACGTGATCAAGTCCATGACGAAATTTTGACCAAGGCCAAGGAGAACGCCACCAAAAACGCGACTGCTAATGTTCACCGTACACTAACGGACATGCAGCTGGAACCAGAAAAAACGCACTGGTGGCAGCGATTTTTAGATATGTAAAAATAAAAACGACTTTTGCAATAAAGTCGTTTTTGTTAATACAAAATATTCTAAACTTAGGCAAATTTTATAGCTATTAGTAACCTTTTTGGAGTAAAGTAAACAAATATAGATTAGGAATGATTAAATTGAGTAAAATTAAAGGACGCTACTTACTTGCAATAATTGCGTTTATTATCGGATTGATTTTAACTACTTGCACGTATTTTGCGACCGACATTTATTCTAAACATGATGTGGCTGTTATCACAGATTCCGCAATCAAGGATACTTTGGTGGAAAAAAGTAAGGACGTTTATGACAACAAGGACGAAACTAGAAAGCAAGTTTTACATCTAAAAGTTTTGTCAGGTGAATATAAAGGGCGGACCTTTAAAACAGTCAATTATTATTATCCGTCGCAGCTGATTACACAGAAGTTTCGAGCGAGACAACGAATTTTTGTAAATATTAAACACAATGATCCCGCAATTCAAACTCCCAAAAGAGACTGGGTATTAGTTTTAGCACTGACGGTGATGACAACTTTAATGATTGCAGTTTCCGGTAAAGATGCAATTAGGCTGATTGCCTCAATGGCTCTTAGCTGGGTACTATTCTATCTTGTTATTATGACCGACATTAAACTCAACGGTTCATACATCGTTTTGTTATTTGGTTTGGCAGATATTGTCTTTTCATTTTTTAGCTTGCTAATAGTGCAAGGCTTCAATAAAAAAATGTTGGTAACCTGGGCGGCAACCCTGCTTGGCGTTTTTGTTTCATTTGCTCTTTGCTATATTATTATGCGCTTGACTGGTGAATCGGAAATTAAGTATGAAACCGGTGATTATGCTACCCAGGATCCTAGAGGTATCTTCTTGGCCCAAACTTTGTTAGGAATATTGGGTGCAGTTATGGATGAAGCAACTGATATTATTTCTAGCTTGTACGAGTTAGTCCAAACTAAAAAAGACTTAAGTGCCAAACAGTTAATCGAAAGCGGACGGACAATGGGGCAAGAAATTATGGGACCACTAATTAACGTTTTAGTGTTGATTTTTATGTCAGAAGCTTTACCACTAACTATTATTTATTTACGTGATAACAATACCTTGAGATCGACCTTTGGGTTTACTTTATCACTAGGAGTAACCCAGAGTGTAATTTCTGCTATTGGCATTGTTTTAACAGTTGTTTTTGCGACTGGCTGTAGTCTATTGTTTTTAGAAGGTCAGAAGTGGAAAGCGAGGCCTAAAAGTTGAGCACCCTAATGGCATTAATCATCGTTTTAGCAGTTTTAATGACAGTTGTTGGCGGTGAAACTGGAATTCGCAGTTTCTTTAGTGTGTTAATTAATACACTTTTATTGATTTTACTGGCAATATTAATTTCATGGGGGATTAATATTCCACTTTTAATCTTAATCTTCATTCCGCTAAAATTGGTAACAATTATTTTTCTAGGGACACATGATTATCAAGTAGCTAAAAACTCGTTTTACTCGTCTTTAGTTATTTGCTTAATAGTAGCGGTTTTGATTTTAGGATTTGAATGGTTAGCTCAGGCCGCAGGGCTTGGGCCAGAGGCGGGTGAAATACTGGTGGGCCTTTCTCAAATGCCGGGCTTAAGTTACCCACTTATTGCAGTAGCAGTGGCAATCTTTTCAACATTAGGTGCAGTTGCTGAAGCAGCGGTGGCAATGAGTTCGGGTTTACTTGAAATAAAAAAGCACAATCCGGAAATTACTCATCAAGACTTACTCGACAGTGGCGCAAAAATTGGTACCGATGTTTTAGGAACAGCAATGAATACCATTTTATTTGGTATGTTTGGTAGCTTTCTTTCGTTATTTTTATGGTATATTAGGCTAAATTATACTTTTGGCGAGATTGTGAATGAAAAGCTGTTTGTTAACGAAGCACTAATTATTGTGTATTCGCTGATTGGTGTATTATTAACGGTACCATTATCAACTGCTTTTCTAACAAAAAGTATGACAAAACGTGAGGTGAAAAAATGAAGGTAAAAGATTTAACATTAACTAACTTTAATGGTCGCAAGTTTAAAGTTCATATTTATGCATTAGCTTCAATCGGTGATTTGATTACGCCTAGGCATCCATTAGCAATTGTAATTCCTGGCGGTAGCTTTGACCATTTATCTTTACGTGAAGGTGAACCAGTGGCACTTGCTTTTAATAACTGCGGTTTCAATAGTGTGGTAATGGAATATAATCTTGTTCAAGATGAGGGTGAAATCTATCCTGATGCTGGTTTGGATGTTTTAAAAGTAGTTAAGTACTTTCGTGATCACGCTGACGAATACCAGATAGATCCCGAAAAAATAGTGACAATTGGTTTTTCGGCTGGTGGTCATGTTGCCAGTTTTGCCAACAGCATGGCGAATTCACCTAAGTATCAAAAAGATTTTGCCTTTGACAGCAAAGAAGTTTTACCAAACAAAACGATTCTGGGCTATCCTTTAATTAATTTAAATAAAATTGGTTTTGATGTGCCAGAAGATGAAGAAGACATGGTTCCAGACGACCAGTTTGTTAAAAACAGTGCTCTCGGTGTGACCGAAAAAACGCCAGCAACATTTATCTTTCATGCTTGGGATGACCCTGTTGTGCTCGTTTCAAATACTTTGGAGTATGTTGCTGCCCTTAATGAAAAAGGAGTTCCGTGCGAGGTACATATTTTTAATATTGGTGGTCACGGTTTTTCATTAGCTAGAAAAGATATGATAGTCAAGGGCAGGGAATGGCAAGAAAATCCGCATGCCGCACATTGGTTTAAATTGGCTCAAGAATGGCTTGCTAGTGAATGGTAATTAACCTAATTTTTCAGCGGACATATTCAGTGTTTTAAGCAAAACTGTTGCATTTACTTTCTAGGGGTATATAATGTCATGTATTTATACCGAAAGAAAGGACATGATTTTTTGAAGCTAACAAAAATAAAGGTTTTAACAGCAATTAATGGCTTACTAACTTTGAGCAGTCTAATCATGTTATTCTTTGGATTGTGCAATCAAGTTAATGAGTCAAGTCATTTGTTAGAAGACGAACAGACGATTTCACTTAACAGCAGCAATGGGATAATGATTTCCGTTGCAATTGTTGCGGTAATGTTTTTTGGTTTTGCATTTTTGGTCAATTGGTTAAAAATCGAACCTGCTAAAGCTCATTTGTTAAGACACAGGGCATAAATAATTTGGTTAGAAAAGCCACATTTTTAAAAGAAATGTGGCTTTTTATTATGTGAAAAATTAACAGCAGCCAAAAACAGGCTAGCTATTTTGCTAACCTGTTTTGTTAATTATGGAAAAGAATTAGAATAGTAATTTTTAATACCAGTGGTGTGATAACCAGAAGTTCTTGGCGTTAACCCATGAGCCGTAACGACCGTATACATAGTTGTCGGCAACTTTTTCTTGGTTACTCTTGGAGTAATCACCGCGCAAGTAATTAATGTTTAGCTGATATTTGCCATAACAAACACCGTTTCTAGCATTGTAGTTGCCACCAGATTCTTTCATTGCAATCCAGTTCTTGGCAGCACGTTCTGCTTTTGATAGAGTTTTTGCAGCTTGAACAGTGTGGGTAGTTGATTGACTGTTAGTAGTTTGAGTAATTAGTGTAAAACCAAAAGAAAGCGCAAGCGCCGCGACTAATTTACCTATAAAATTCTTACTTTTGCTTTTATTCAATTTATTCATTCCCCATTAATTTTTGTCTTTTATTACTAAGGCTATACTACACAATCAATATTTCATTGCTGTTACAGAATTGAAACGCAACTCTTACAATCAGGTATTAATGTTATTTTCACTTAGTTTTGGTAGAATTTACTATGACGACTATTCTAGGAGGTAAAATTATGTCAGCAAAACATTTTTATGAAACTTTCCAGCCTGATCACTATGACTTATTTATAGATATTAATCGTGAAAATAAAACGATTAACGGCACCTCGACCATTACGGGTGAGGCTGTTGAAGAACAGGTTTTAGTTAACCAGAAGTACATGGACATCTTGTCCGTTAAGTGTGATGGTAAAAAAGTTCCATTTACTGTAAGTAATGAAGAAGAAGCGATTAAAATTGACCTAGGCAAAACCGGCAGTGTAAAGGTTGAAATTACTTACACTGCACCGTTGACAGACACTATGATGGGTATCTATCCGTCATATTATCTGGTAGATGGTATTAAAAAGCAGATAATTGGTACTCAGTTCGAAACGACTGCTGCTCGCCAAGCCTTTCCTTGTGTAGATGAGCCAGAAGCTAAGGCTACCTTCTCTTTAGCCCTTAAGTACGATGAGCACGCTGGTGAAACAACTTTAGCTAATATGCCAGAAATTAAAGTTGAAAACGGTGTGCACTACTTTGAAAAGACCGTTAAAATGTCCAGTTATTTGATTGCCTTTGCTTTTGGTGAACTACAATCTAAACAAACTAGTACTAAAGATGGTGTAAAAGTTGGTGTTTTTGCGACTAAAGCTCATCAGCCAAAAGAGTTGGATTTTGCCTTAGATATTGCTAAACGCGCAATTGAGTTTTATGAGGAATTTTATCAAACTAAATACCCGCTGCCACATTCTTGGCAACTAGCTTTACCAGATTTTTCAGCTGGTGCAATGGAAAACTGGGGTCTGATAACTTATCGTGAAGCAGCAATTTTACTTGATCCTGATAATGCCACAGCTAAACAAAAAGCCTATGTTGCCACAGTTATTGCCCACGAATTAGCTCACCAATGGTTCGGTGACTTAGTAACAATGAAGTGGTGGGATGATGTGTGGTTAAACGAAAGTTTTGCCAATATGATGGAATATGTCTCAGTTGATGCTTTAGAACCGGAATGGCATATTTGGGACAATGCATACCAAATTTCAGAAGTACCATCTGCTTTAATGCGGGATGCAACTGATGGTGTGCAGCCAGTTCACGTTGAAGTAGAACACCCAGCTGACATTGATTCAATTTTTGATAGTGCTATTGTTTATGCTAAAGGTTCGCGGATGTTAGTCATGGTACGGGCACTACTAGGTGATGAAGCTTTGCGCCAAGGGCTTAAATACTACTTTGATCACCATAAGTTTGGCAATGCGACTGGTGATGATCTGTGGAACGCATTGTCTACGACTACTGATTTAGATATTGGCAAAATTATGCATACTTGGCTTGATCAGCCTGGCTACCCTGTAGTTAATG
The DNA here is from genome assembly GCF_059900815.1 of Lactobacillus sp. C449L. Taxonomy (NCBI): domain Bacteria; kingdom Bacillati; phylum Bacillota; class Bacilli; order Lactobacillales; family Lactobacillaceae; genus Lactobacillus; species Lactobacillus sp. C449L. The sequence goes on from NZ_JBWXGA010000003.1 coordinate 65,482, forward strand.
TCAAGGTTAATGAACTAGGCCACTTAATTTTGAGTCAAAAGCAATTCTTCATCGGAGAAGGAAAAGAAGCTGGCCGTAAATGGGCTATTCCACTAAATGCCAACTTTGCAGCACCGCAAATTATGTCCGAGCGAGAAATCGACCTTGGTGACTATCAGAAATTGCGCAATCAAACAGGTCACGCTTTGCGCGTAAATGTCGGTAATACATCACACTTTATTGCGAACTACGACGAAAAGTTGATGAATGATATCATGGCTGAAGTTGATAACTTAAAGCCGGTTGACCAGCTGCAGCTGTTGCAAGACCTAGGGCTTTTAGCAGAGGGCAACCAGATTTCGTATGCGAAAATTGTCCCGATATTACCAAAATTTGCTGATTCCCGATCAAACATTGTCATTGGTGCATTATTTAGTGCTGCAACTGACTTGCGCAAGTTTACTGAGCCTGATTCAGATGAAGAAAAACATTTAAAAGAACTTACTAATAAGCTATCTGAAAAACAAGTAGCGCGTTTGGGTTGGCAAGCAAGGGATACTGATAGTGCGGATGATTTGTTAATTCGTCCAGATGAAATCTCCGCAGCACTTTATGCAGAAAATCCTGCTGTAATTGAGGCAGGTCACAAGATTTTTATTGAAAATGAAACAAATTTAGCGAAAATTGAAGCTGCAACTCGACCATATGTTTTAATGAATGAAGTTAAAAACTATGGCAACTCCACTCTTACTGAACGCTTAGTTAAAGAATATCAAGCTGCGATTGATCCGTACTACAAGCAAGACCTTCTGATAGCTATTACTTCAACCAAGGACTCTGTAGATATCAAGAAGATTGTTGATAGCTTTGAAAATGCAGATGTGATTAAACCACAAGATTTACGGAACTGGTATGTTCGCACTTTGCTAAATCAAAAAGGTCAGCAAGCTGCTTGGGACTGGCTACGTAATGACTGGTCATGGCTGGAAAAAACTGTTGGTGGTGATATGGAATTCACTAGCTTTATTACTGTTACCGCGAGAGTTTTCCATACAGCAGATAGATTGAAGGAATTCCAAGATTTCTTTGAACCAAAAATCAATCAGCCTGGACTTGGCCGAGAAATAAACATGGATATCAAAGTAATCGCAACTAAAGTTGCTTTAGTCGAATGTGAAAAAGACGCTGTTAATCAAGCAGTTAAACAAGTTTTGTAAAATAAGAAAAAAGCACTATTCCGCAGAGGATAGTGCTTTTTAGTTTAATCATAAACAATAACTGCTTCGTGTTTAATTACATTTTTCCAAACTTGTTTAACTTCATTAGGCTTAATGTTGACACAGCCATGAGAACCGCCGCGTAAGTATGCTGTTTTACTCCAGTCGCCGCGCCAGCCAGCATCGTGAAAACCGCATCCAGTTAAAGTGAATGGCATCCAATATTTAACTGGAGAGGCATATTTAGAGCCATCACTATTGCGTCCACGCAATGTTGCCGGAGACTGCTTATATTCGACATACCAAACGCCGATTGGGGTTTTGTTTCCTTTGGTGCCGTCTTTGGTGCCAGTAACTACATCTTTTAGATGAACTGCCAGTTTTCCTTTTCTGACAACCCAGAGCTCTTGCCGCTTCAAGGAGACAACAATATAGTCCTCGCCAATACCATGATTGGTCTTGCCATATCCAAGGCCGTAAGTACTGTAGCCTAAACCATAGATATAGTCCGCACCATCAAGAATTTTCTTGCCGTTTAAAAAGCCTTGCTCAATTGCCGTTTGAGCTTTTTTAACGTGAACTCCCCAGCCATAGCTTTCATTTTTTATAGTAATTTCTTTGCCCTTAACCTTGTTTTTAGTAGGCACGTTAAATTGGTAACTTTTATGAAGCGTTGAAACTTCTTTATCAATTTTGTTAAGTTCAGCTACTAGGTTTTCAGAATCAACAAAAGAATACTTGTCGTTTTCAAATACAACTTTGTTAAGCATATTCTTTGCCTTTAGTTGGTATGATTTGCCAGCCACCTGATAGGTAATCGTAGCTTGACTAGCAGCTTGCAGTTTTTTATTGGCGCTGTCTAAGGCTTTGTAGCGATATGTATAATTTCGTTTATCAGGCATCGTAGTGTGCTGTTTATCAAAGTAATTGGCAACAGTTTGCTTGTCAATTGTGCTAGTACTTGGATCGCGCTCAATTGAGACTTTACCGTTTTCGAGTGTAACAATGTTGTTAGCTTGGCTGTTAATTTTAGCTGTTGCGCGATTAACCGTGAGATTTCCGACGTTGACACCGTAAATGGTTACGTTAGGATTAAAATGATCAACGGCGAAAGCCTTTGCTTCTTTTTGCGATTCAATGTGGCGATTATATAAAACCATACCTAAAATAACTGCTAAAATTAAAACAATTCCGATAATAATTAAGTAAAGGTTATTTCGGCTATTGTGTTTTCTTAAGTCTTCTCTTGATTGCATATATTTACCTACTGTATATTACTTTTTAAAAAAATAATTGCGGTTTCAGTTTATCATCTATTGTTGTGCTAGTAAAATACAATAGTTAAGAAGAGCACTTTTTGGAGGATTCGCCATGGATAATAATCCACTTGTTTTTGATATTAATATTGCTAAAGAAAAACCTAACTCCTATCGTAAAGTAAAGAACAACTTGGGTTGTCCTTTTTGTTTAACCGCTGACTTAAGTGATATTTATGAACGCCAAGGCAAGATGATTTGGCTGCGCAACAAGTATCCAACGCTGCGTGATACACTGCAAACGGTATTAATTGAATCTAGTGACCACAGTGGCGATATTACAACCTATTCTCCCGAGTACAACCGGAAACTAATGAGCTTTGCGTTAGCTTGTTTTAGGAAAATGAATAAACAAGGTGAGTTTGAGTCTGTGTTATGGTACAAGAATTTTGGGCCTCAATCTGGAGGTTCATTAGTTCATCCTCATATGCAAATTGTCGGACTAAAAAAACAGGACGGTTACCAATATGTTTCAGAAGCAAATTTCACAGGAATTACTCTTTTTAACCAAGACAATGTTGAGGTGAATGTTTCAACTCACCCCATTCAAGGCTATGTTGAATTAAATGTGAATTTACAAAAAAATTCTGCTCAAAACTTGTGGGCAGACTGGATCCAAAGCGGTGCAAAATACATGCTTCAGGTATTGTCTAATGGGCGTTGCGATTCATATAACCTGTTTTTTTACCCGCGAGAAAATGACGGCATTTGTGCCAAGTTAATTGCGCGTTTTTCAGCTTCGCCATACTTTGTCGGCTATAAATTGTCACAAGTTGATAACGAAGAAAAGTTAATTGATGAAGCAAGGCAGTTTAGAACATTTTTTGAAAACGGGTCTCGATTGGACAAATAATAGTTTTAAATGTAATCTAATATAGCTTTTGCTTAACCCAGTATTGCCTATTCTGATAGTATTCGGAGCGATTATTTGCGACTAAAAGAGTTTAGCAATATAATGACAAAATGTTGTTTAAGGAGAAGTTAGATGCATCGAGAGCAAACTAGAGATTTAGCAATTACTGCTTTATTTGTGGCCATTTTTTTATTGCAGACTTTTGTTCCCAATATTGGCTATATTCGTATTTTGCCAGGATTGCCAGCAATTACAACAGTTCCATTGACGGTTGCCGTGTATTCAACATTGATGGGACCAATTGCGGGTACTTTTTTTGGGATTTTTTGGGGCTTTTTGCGCCTGTTTTTAGCATACACACAACCCGGGGATATGATTAGTCTGCTCCTGTTCCAAAATATTTTTATCTCACTTATTCCAAGTATTTTTGCTGGTTTGCTGCCGGGCTTAATTGGAAGAGTTGGTTTTCAAACTAAAGGCACTGCTTCGCCAGCCCGATACGCAATTGCCGGTGCAGTAACTTCTCTGACTAATACGATTTTGGTAATTGCTTTAACTAGTTTGATTTTTATGGGTAATCCGAATCGCATAATTAGTTATATGGGCAATTTTGCTAGTGGGACACCTTTAATTGAAGTCTTGATTATTACACTCGGGATGAATGGAATAATTGAAGCACTTTTCACAGCAATTATTACGCCAGTCATTGTGACACCGCTAAAGACTGTTATGAGCAGATTAAGCTAACTACTGCCTTTTTAAAAAGTTAAATATTCTCAATTGATAGATGTTCGTATAGCAATTGACGATTGATAAGCCTTTTTATCAAAAAGGGCTTATTTTAGTTTGACAAAAATTGAATATTATATTAGTGTATTAGTTAAATAGTACATAAATATATAAAGAGAGGAAAGGCTATGACAGAAATTTTACGAGTAGATCGAGTTACTAAAACTTATGGTAAAAAAGGTGAGAAACAATACCAGGCACTTAAAGGTGTTGACTTTGCCGTTGGGTCAGGAGAATTTGTTGCAATCATGGGAGCATCGGGCTCAGGCAAGACAACGCTGCTGAATATTTTGTCAACTTTAGACAAACCAACTACGGGTAATGTTTTTATTAATCATGAAGATAACAGCACTCTGAATGCCAACCAAATGGCCGATTTTAGGAGTAAACAAATTGGATTTATTTTTCAAGATTTTAACTTACTAGAAAATCTAACTAATCGAGAGAACATTGCCTTACCATTGACTTTACAGGGTATTTCAACTGGTCGGGTTGATCCACTGGTTGAAAAAATTGCTACCAGGTTGAGTATTGAAGCGATTCTCAATAAATACCCAGCTGAAGTATCGGGTGGTCAAAAGCAACGAGTTGCAGCGGCTCGGGCCTTGGTTCATGAGCCAGCAATATTGCTGGCGGACGAACCAACTGGAGCGTTAGATTCAAAGAGTGCGCGCGAACTACTTAATACAATGGCTGATCTAAATGAAAATGATGGTATCACTACTTTAATGGTTACTCACGATCCACTTGCTGCTAGTTTTGCCAGTAGAATTTTGTTTATTAAAGATGGCAGAATAGGTGAACAGCTACTTAAAAACAAGCTGACAAGACAAGAATTTTACCACTTATTAATTGACCGTATTGGCACTTTTGAATAGGGGGTAAGAATCATGATTTGGAAGTTATCACTAACTGGAGTTAAGAGCCGGTTAAAAGACTATTTGGTCTTATTTTCTGGGTTGACAGTAGCCAGTATGGTTTTCTATATGTTTTTGACAATTGCGATTAATCCCGCATTTATTTCAAAAGATGTTAACTCGTCAACCAATTATCTTAATTTCACGTTTGGCTTTGGAATTGTTTTATTAGTGATTATCACTTTTGTCTATTTGACCTATGCCAATTCATTTTTATTAAGCATGCGCAAACATGACTACGGAATGTTCATGTCCCTTGGGGCAAAAAGTTCACGAATTGGTCTGTTAATTTTTAGCGAAACTTTGCTTACCGGTATCGTAGCAACTGCATTAGGAATTTTGTTAGGATTTGGATTAACCGCCATAGTTTCGCACTTATTAATAACTCAGTTGAATTTAGCTGTCTCTCACTTTCAAGTGATTTTTTCAAGAGCGATTTTATGGACGTTTATTTTCTTTATTATAATGTTCTTTTTAGGCGCACTGCGAAATGTTCGTAAGCTAACACATACGCAAGTGATTAGTTTACTCAAAGAAGACCAAAATCCCGTTAAAATCAACTCGCATCCAGCTGGTTATACTATCGAAGCTGTTCTCGGGGTGGTCTTACTAGGTGCTGGCTATTTCATTATGAACTTATCGGCAGGAATGATCTTTTTCATTATCCCAGCAGCACTTTTTACTATCGTTCTTGGCTCATATTTTACTTTTAATTCTTTTTTCAGCGTGATTATTAATTTCTTGATTAAAAGAAAGAGCTTTTCTTATCACAAGATTCGCATGTTCACTTTAGGACAGCTCAAGTTTCGCCTGCATGATTACACTAAAATTTTAACGGTTATTTCCCTGCTGTTTGCTTTAGCTCTTGGAGCAATTACGGTTGGACTCAATTTTGATTCGCTAAAAGATCAGGTAAAAGACAGTACTTATTATGACACGACGATTGTTAGCAAATCTTCGGTGGTAAAAAATGAGGTTGCTAAATTAAGTATTGCGCGCAAGCAAACGTACCATTATAAAGAAAATAAAGGGCACATTTATTTCATGGTAGACGAATTTTCAAGTCAACCAATTAAAAGCGTGCAATTTTATTTAAAAAATAATTTACCGCAATATAAAGTAAAGACGATGTCGACTAAAGAACTAGACAAGCCCCATACTAAAGCGAACATTGCGTTAAGCGCACTTGTTCCGAATGGATTTTCTAAAAAAATCAAACTTATGTCAAAGGCACAATGGCTGAGGCAAAAGGGTACTCATGAGTTTATCTCTTTGATAATTGTTAAGAACTTTGAAAAAGATTATCCGCTTTTGCTAAAAATTCAAGATCAGCAGTTAAAAGAAAATACTAAATATACTGACATATATAATTCCAGTAAACCAGTTAGTTATAAAGAAATTAGTAATTTTAGTAGTGGTTTTGAATTCATGGGCTTTTTCTTAGGTTTCGCTTTTTTGGCAATGCTTGCTTCGACATTAATGTTTAAAGTTCTAAGTGGCGCTGCAAGTGATAAGCTGCGCTACCAAATGCTTTATCAAATGGGTGTGCGCAGTCAGACTTTGCAAGACTCAATTAAAAGTGAAATAGGTATGCTGTTTTTACTGCCAGGTGTTCTTGGTGTAATTGATGTTCTCTTTGGTCTAAAACTTTTTAGAGTATTCTTTGGTAATCCATATAGTCGAATTTGGATTCCCTTTACCATCTTTATTGTTCTTTATCTCTTTTACTATCTGCTAACAGTTAAGCTGTATGAAAAAATTGTTTTAAGTTGATAAAGATAACTAAGCAGACCTAAAAGCTGCAACTTAAATGGTTTTAGCTTTTAAAGTCAAGTAAAGGTTTATTTAAATAAAATTCCAATAATCAATGCAAAGACTTGCATTAATTGAAACCAAAATAAATTCTGTGGAGCCAAGTCAAAGGTAGTTGGTATTTTATGTTTAATATTATCCTTGTCCACCCAGAAGGCTATATCTTTAGTTTGTTTTTTTCTGAAAGATTGAACATTTTTCAATAGTTTTGGTAGAGTTATGAGCACTAAGAGCTGCCATACAGGTAAGAGCTTAAGAACTACACTAACAAGAACCATTACATATGGAAATAGAGTTAAGAAGCTGAAAAGGTTTAAAGATTTTGGAACACCAATATATGACGGTAAGGTATGGCGGCCATTTTCCAAATCTTGTTTTAAATCACAAGTGTTGTCAGCAAGCATTGTAGCAGCGTTAAAAAAAGCTTGGGGCAGAGCAATCCAAAGTACCATCAATAAGTTAGCTAAATTACCAGTCAATGAAAATTTTGGCCAGTTAAAAGATAAACTTGCTAGTTGAGAAAATGGGGCATTAATATAAACCGCCAAAAACGTTATACCCAAGCCTTCAAATAGGCCAGCTAGAATTTCTCCTAGAGGAACTCGCGAGAAAGGCACTGGTCCATAGGTATAAAAAACTGCGACGAAAAGTCCCGGAGCTCCAATCAATAAAATAAAAAGATTAGTTCGAATAGTTAGCCAAATGCCTAAAACTCCAGCGATAAAAAGCAACATAAGCATCACTATTAAAGATGTTTTAGGTGATAGATTTCGCTTACCAATTAAGTTGTGCTCTTTTTGATATTTCTGACTTTTAGCAAGACGATAGTCTTGAACGTTATTAAAGCCTGTGACAAAAAGTGCAATTGCTCCTTGAGCAATTAAATAAATCAGGGAATTTTCCCAATTAAATGTATGAAAACAAAAACACGCAAATAGCACACCTAATAAGTAAGGCATTAAGCTGTTTAATTTGGTATTAAGACGCACTAATTCAAAAAAGTCAGTCATCGTGAAGCGATTATATTGTTTTTGGGCTTTCACTTTATTTTCCCTTCTTAGGCTAATTTACTGTTTCAATTTTGGCTAAATGGTAGCCACTGTCTGAGAATAGTTTGAATTTGCCTGCAAGTCCTGAAGTAATGTATACTTTTTTCTTTTTAGTAATAAAGATTGCTTCTGTGCCAGGCTGATCTTCAATGTATTGATATCCTTTCTTTAGTCCACGATTAAAGACAGCAGTGGATAAGCCATCGCCAGTTGCTGATCGTTTGGCAATAATTGTTACACTTAATAGGTTGTTTTGACAAGGGTAACCAGTCTTAGGATTCATTAGGTGACTATATATTTTATTGCCAACTTTAAGATAGCGCTCATAAATTCCAGAAGTTACTGCTGTAGCATTTTGCTCAGGAAGTGATCCGATTGCTGTTCCACGACCGGCTTTAGGATCTTGAATTCCCACTGACCAACTGCCACCGTTTGTTGGTGATTTTCCTAGTACGTAAACATTACCACCTAAGTCAATGATGGCACTAGTTACACCTTCTTTTTTTAGTACTTTCATGATCTCATCAGAAATAAAGCCTTTAGCCATTCCTCCAAGGTCAAGCTTCATACCACGTTTTTTGAGAAAAACGGTTTGTCTTCGATCATTAAATACAACATTGCGGTAGTTTACTAAGGAAAGTCGTTTTTTTATCGTACTTGCTTTTGGTTTGTGTGCATCGGGAAAGCCAATTCTCCATAAGCTCGTAATTGGTCCAATGGTAAAGTCAAAAGTACCTGCAGATACTTTACTGTAATGGTAAGCGTCTTTACACATTCTGTAAATTGTTGGTGTTACTTTAACTGGCTTAATACCTGCATTTTGGTTAATTTTGTCTATTTCACTACCTTTTTGATTAACAGTAGTTTCTTTTGCTAGTGTTGATATTCGGTCAAATCCAGCTTGTAACGCTTTCCGCTTATTTTTATTATATATTTTAATTGTGCAAACTGTTCCCATTAAAAACTTGGTATCAGAACTTGGTTTGGTTGTAATTTCAGCTTTTGTTGGCTCAGAGTGTTTACTTTGTGTCGAGCAAGCTGTCAAATTAGTTGCAGCTAATAATAGTTCTATTATTAGTAGAATCTTGCAAATTTGTTTATTCATTCTAATTTCCTTAACAAAAAAGAGCGGCTTAAACGTCCCTCTCTTTTTAAATTGATTGAACTTTATTCTTGATAAACAATATTATCTACTTTAATTGTTCCGCTGTCACCCTTTTGAGCAGCATTAATTAACTGACTAACGTATGCAATGAAAGAATTAGAAGATTCTGTTGCACCAGATACTACTTGAACTTTTTCAGTATTACCTTTTGACTTTAAAAACTCTTCTTGTAATTTTGGAATGTACTCCTTAGGTCCAATCTTATTAACTTTTTTCATCTGCTTTTCGTAAGAAGAGTTCTGGGTTTTAGAAATACCCTTCTTGTTAATTTGGTCGTATTTGAACTTACTAATTTTGCCGTTTTTAACTATCATTGTAAATACTTGACGATAATCATGGCTGTAATTTTGCTCTTCTAGCTTATAAGTACCGTCTTTCATCTTTTTATCATTGTTGATATGAATAGTTCCGGTTTTACCATTTTGTGCTGCTTGAGTCAGCTGGTTAACATAGTTCTTCAAAGTCATGCTTGAGCCAGTCGCACCGGATACGACTTGAATTCCATCTGAATTAGCTCCATTTTTAGCAAATGATTTTTGTAGTTGAGGAATAAACTCTTTTGGTCCAATTTTTTCTTTAGAGTACTTCTTCATTTGTTCTTCATACTTAGAGTCATTTGCTTTTGACTTACCATCTTTATTAACGTAATCGTAGCTAGTATTAGTTACTTTACCTTCCTTAACGGTCATTGCCATTTTTAATCGGTAGCCATTGGAATAATTATCTTCTACTAATTTATAGTCGCCATCTTTTAACTCACCACCAGCAATTTGCTTAGGAATTTTTTTCTTAGCAACTTTACTTTCCTTGGGTTTAGAATTGTTTGAAGATTCATTACTAGCTGTTGTTGAACAAGCGCCTAACAACAAAGTAGACAAAGCTAACATAGCTGTACTATAAATAATTTTATTTTGTTTCATAAATATCTCCCTCATTAGTAAACAATAGAATTTGTGTAATAGTTCACTTAGTTAAATTATAAAATAGTAAATTAAGTAATGCAATAATAATATTTTATTTTAAAAAATTGATAAAATAGCAAAGAAAGCGTATTAATAGTATTAAATAAATGTTTGTGAAATAAGCCACTTTACCAAGTATATAAAGTTTAGTATAATAAGTACGTAAAGTGATTACTCTTGAAGGGGTGCTTAAAGTGGCTGAAACAAATATTGTTGTGATTGGAGGAGGCTTCGGCGGACTCTATACGACTAAGCATCTTGCCAAAAAGTTAAAAAGACAAGATGTTAAAATTACACTGATTGATAAAAATCCTTATATGACGATGATGACATCGCTACATGAAGTAGCGGCTAATCGCGTGGAAGCGAAAAGTCTTAAATATGACTTGCAGCGTTTATTTTCCCGTAGGAAAAATGTCGATGTTGTAACTGATAATGTAACGAAAATTGACCAGTCTGATAAAAAAGTAGTAGCTGATAACGGTGTCTATCCTTATGACTATGTTGTTTTGGCTATTGGCTCGCAGCCAAATGATTTTGGAACGCCTGGAGTCAGAGAATATGGTTATACTTTAGGCAATCTGGACGATGCTGAAAAAATTCGTGATCATATTGATTTGATGGTACACTTGGGTTCAAAGGAACGTGATCCTAAGAAGAAAGCGCAGTATTTAAATTTTGTTATTGTAGGCACAGGGTTTACCGGTACGGAAATGGCTGGTGAATTAAATTCCTGGCGTGGTGAATTAGCTAAGAAATATAACTTGCCGAAGGATGAAATTAAGATCACTATGATGGAAATGGCACCATCGGTCATGAATATGCTTGACCGCTCTGATGCTAAAAAAGCCGAGGAGTATCTTTTAAAACAGGGCGTTGAAATTAAGACTAATACTGGTGTGGTCGGCGTTCACGAAAACTATGTCGATCTTAAAGATGGCTCCACTTTTCCAACTAGAACCCTAATTTGGACTGCTGGTGTTAAAGCTGTTGATGCCGCAAGAGACTTTGGCTTTGAAACTGGACGAGCTGGCAGAATAATAGTTAATGAGTATTCGCAAATTCCAACTGATCCCCATATATATGTTATTGGAGATGTTGCGTTATATGACACTGACGGAAGTGGTCGTGGTGAACCACAAGTGGTTCAGGGTGCTGAATCTGCTGGGAAATGTGCACTAAGAAATATCTATAATCAAATTAATACTGGTGAGCTTGTTAAATTCAAGGGTACTTATTCAGGATTTATGGTATCACTGGGCCCAGCCTGGGGTGTTGCTTCTTTAGTCAATACCTTTCATTTAAGTGGTTTTTTTGCTATTTTGATGAAAGATATTGTTGACATGATCTATTTCATGGAAATATACTCAGGTCATTATCTTTTCCACTATGTGATGGATGAATGGTTCAGAGTTAAGAGACCAACATTATGGCGCGGCAATCTTAATAGATATGGCAATGTTCTGTGGACAGTACCATTACGAATATATCTAGGAATGATGTGGTTAATAGATTGCTGGTATAAGGTCCAAGGCAGTGGCTCATGGTTTACTGATAAATTACAATTGCAATTTCCGTGGTTGATACAAGCTGCTACTAGTGGTGCTTCACAGAAAGCTGCGGCAACTACAGCTGCTAGTGGAAAGGCAGCAACTAGCGCTGCTCCGGCACTATTTTCTTTAAACTATGATTATGGTCATTCACCTATGGCGGTTTTTGAAAAAATGCCAAGTTGGGTACAAGCAATGACTAAGGTTTTGATTCCCAACAAAGAGGCGGCATTGGTGGCGCAAAAAACTATGACGTGTCTTGAAATTGCTCTTGGGATTATGTTGGTTTTAGGATTTTGTACATGGTTAGCTGGTGGGATGAGTGCAGTATTTGTAGCTATCTTCTGCTTATCAGGAATGAACTACTGGGTAAATGTATGGATGATTTTTGCAGCATTGGCAGTTATGAATGGTTCTGGTAGATCATTTGGCTTGGACATGTGGTTTGTGCCATGGCTGGAAAACAAACTTACAAAATGGCGTTACGGCATTCTAAAGCCTATTTATCATGTTGATAAAAATGGGATAAAGAACTAATGATAAGATTTTTAAAAGGTCTTATAGTCTAATCTATAAGCCTTTTTTAATTTAATTTGTCAATGAGGATTTTTTATGATGAAAGGTAAACATATAAAACCAGGCGATTTGCTCGTTACTATAATTTTATTGATTGCTAGTTTTGTTCCCTTATACACTTTATTATCGCCAAAGAAAGTAAGTAATAGTGTTACTGCTATAATTAAAGTTAATAATCGGCAGGTAAAAAAGTTACCCTTAGATCATGATGTAATTTGGAAATATCGGCATGGCAACAAGCTTAATGTGATTCAGGTGAAAGACCATAAAATTAAAATAATTGATGCAAATTGTAAAGACCAAATATGTGTTAAAGAAGGGTGGAAAAGCAAGAGTGAAGAAACAATTGTTTGCTTGCCACACAAATTTCTAGTTGAACTTAAAGATGACAGTAATGAATAAAGCAAATAACTATCTAAGAAATTATGTATTTACAGGAATTTTATGTTCTCAGGGAATTATTCTTAGTATTGTTGAGCAGATGTTACCCTCTCCATTTGTCTTTGCTCCAGGGGCAAGATTAGGGTTGACAAACATAATTACTTTAGTAGCTTTAGCGATTTTGCCATTTAAAGATTGCTGCTTGCTCACATTTCTTAGGCTTGTTTTAAGCGCATTAATGACTGGCGGAACTGGAACTTTTTTATATGCTGCAGCAGGCTCTTTTTTAAGCTTATTCCTAATGAAGCTATTTTTGCCCTTGGTGCCAAAAATTCTCAGTTTAGTTGGTGTATCGATTATTGGAGGCGTGAGCCACAACTTTGGTCAACTGGTTGTTGCTGTAGCATTTTCACAGAGTAAATCTCTTTTTTTGTATCTGCCACTGTTAACAGTTTTCGGAATAATATCTGGAATGTTGGTTGGTCTAATTAGTAGTTTTCTTCTGCACTATGTTGGGGCATTTAGTTTTATTAAAAACATGATTGGCAAGGGAAATTAGTATGACGAAGTTAGAAAAGCAACTAGAACAGGTACAAAAGATAATTTGTCAAAACATAACTTCACCGAAAGGAGAATTAGGTGCAGCACTTAAATACGCCTTTTCTTTGCCTGGTAAGCAATTACGTCCCAGTTTTGTAATTCTCTTTGGTGAAATGGGAGAAACACAAAATTTGCAGAGAATTTATAATATTGCTAGTTCCGTTGAGATTCTGCATAATGCAACATTAATTCATGACGATATTGTTGATAATTCTAGTACAAGGCGTGGAAGAAAATCTGTTCAGGCTAAGTTTGGTAAAACAATTGCCTTATATTCAGGCGACTATTTATTTGCCCTTTCTTTACAGCTACTTAGTGAAAACACATCACGGATTACAAATATGCGCATTAATGGAGGCACAATGCAGAGAATTTTATCAGGCGAAACTCTACAGTATAGCAATGAATACAACCTTGCAATTACAGAGCAAGATTATCTGGAGCAAATTCGTGGGAAAACTGCTAGCCTTTTTGGCTATGCTTGCTATATTGGTGCACTTGAAGGAGGACTTAGTAAACTATTAGCAACAAAAGCGCAACAAGTGGGGCTTTTGTTTGGTCAGGCTTTCCAGTTACGTGATGATATTTTAGATTACACGGCAACTGAAGATGAATTTAAAAAACCAGTGTTGCTAGATGTAGTAAACGGGGTCTATACCGGTCCCTTAATATTTGCCTTAAAAAAAGATAAAACAGGCGAGTTAGAGAATCTAGTTAAGATTGGGAAAAAGTTATCTTTTGATCAACTAGTTAAAATTGATAAATTAGTTAACGATCTTGGTGGTATAAAATACGCGCAGGATTTAGCAAATGAGTTTACAACCCAAGCCCTAGATATTTTAAATAAATATTTTGCAAAATACGTTGAGTGTTCTGAAATAAAGCGTTTAGTACAAGAAATGTTAACTAGGAAATATTAGTTTACGCAATTGAAAGTGCAAGTTAATAAAAAATCGGTGAAATTAAAAAACTCAGCTCAATCATGATGAGCTGAGCAAGATAAAATAATTATTATGCCTTTTTTGGCCTACGAGTGAAGCCACAAATAAATTGAAAAATAACAAGAACGCAATAAGCCCAAAGCACATAAACCAAAAAACTGATATCTGTTCGCGAAGAAGCAAACCAATACCACTGATTTCCTTCAGTGCTATAAATTAAGTCAACTAATCCTAGCAAACCTAAAACCAGAGCATTGATAATTGCAAAAATCCATAAGTTTCCATTTTCACGCTTAATTATATAAATGATTGACCAGACAGCTGACCATGTTCCCCATAATCCGGTGGCAGCAATTATAATCCAATAAAAAACCGTTGCAAACATCTTTTGCCTCCTATCATCCTATCCTATTTTACCATAAAGTTAAAAACATCACATGAATATTTAAAGTAATATCAGTAATTTAAAATCTGATTTTTCTATCATAATATTATGATTATTCTATTTTGATGCAACTTAAATAATATATTCTGTTAGTTTAAGCAAAATTGATTAGAAAAACAGTAAAATTTTCTTGACATGTATTTACTTAATCCTTATAATTCTAAGTATTAAATTAAATTTTGAGGAGGCAGCTTTAATGAAAATTGAACATACGAATAAACAAGTAAAAGTTAAATTGGTTGCTGCTCAAAATATAATTATTGCCTTGTTGTCGAAAAGGACTTAGCCAAAGTAAATTACAAATAGTAATTTGTAGAAGTTAAGCCCTTGTTTACGTCTTGATAATGGGGTTTAACTAATAACTAACTTAAACCTCATTCATCGAGTTGAATGAGGTTTTTTGTAGGCATGTGTTAAAGAGGAGAAGAGAGAGAATGAATAAATTTACCAAAAAAGTGATGAGTGCTCTCACTGCGGGAGCAGCAGCTTTGATGTTGGCCGGATGTTCAGTTGCCAAAAACGGCAGCGACAATTCCGGTACCAAGCAGGATAAGGATACTGTTAAAATCGGTGTCAATATGGAACTGTCTGGTTCAGTTGCTGGTTACGGTAACGCGGAAAAGCAGGGTATCTTATTAGCTGTTAACGAAATTAACAAATCTGGCGGAATCGACGTCAATGGACATAAGAAGAAGATTAAGTTGATTATGCGAGACAATAAGTCATCAATTGCAACTTCTTCTTCAGTTGCATCGCAATTAACCACCAAGGATAAAGTTGCAGCAATTGTTGGACCTGCAACGACAAACGCCGGTACTGCTCAAATTCCAAATATCACTAAAGCGGCAGTTCCAAGTGTTAGTCCTTCAGCAACCGATCCAAAATTTACTCTGCAGAAAAACGGTCAAGTACAAAAATATGTCTTTCGGGCATGTTTCCAAAATAACTTCCAGGGCGAAAGTGCAGCTAAGTTTGTAACGCAAAAACTGAAAGCTAAGCGAGTAGCAATTTATGCAGACAACTCTAGTGACTATGGTACTGGATTAGCTAAGGCATTTAAGAAAACATACAAAGGTAAAGTTGTAGATAGTCAAACATATTCAGCCGGTGACAAAGACTTCAACGCTGTTTTAACTTCATTCAAATCAAAGAACGTTGATGCAATCTACGTTCCAGGCTACTACACTGAAATTGGCTTAATTATCAAGCAAGCTCGTCAAATGGGAATCAATGTGCCAATTGTTGGTGGAGACGGTATGGCTGATCCTAAGCTTGCACAAATTGCTGGACCGAAAAACGCTACGAAGATTTTCTACACCACTCCATTTTCAACTCGTGTAGCTGCTAAAGATCCAGTTGCTTCTAAGTTTATGAAAGCATTTGAGGCACGTTATCACTCAGAAGCTCCAGCCTTTTCTGCTTTAGCATATGATTCCGTGTACATGGTTAAAGAAGCAATCGAATTAGCAAAATCAGATGATTCAGCTAAGATTGCCGAAGCTTTGGCTAAGATTAAAGACTTCAAGGGCGTTACCGGTAGAATTACAATCGATAAAGAACACAACCCTGAAAAACCAATTGTCACTGAAGAAATGACTAATGGTAAGATTACTAATTCATACAGTATTGAGTAATTCAAACCGATTCAATTAGCAGATTTATTCAAAGGAGCGATCAAATTTGCAAACAGTCTTACAGCAAATCATAAACGCCCTGTCGCTAGGCTCAATATACGCCTTGCTGGCATTAGGTTATAGCATGGTTTACGGCATTATCAAGTTAATTAACTTTGCTCATGGTGATATTTACATGCTAGGCGCATTCTTTGCATATTATGCAATTAGTTTATGGCACTTTAACTTCATTATTGCCTTACTTTCTGCAATGATAGTCGGTGCAATTTCTGGCGTAGTGATTGAGTATTTTGCTTACCGGCCGTTGCGCAAATCACCGCGTATCGCTGTTTTAATCACCGCTATCGGAGTTTCATTTCTATTGGAAAACGGTATGTCATACCTTGTCGGCTCCAATGCCCGCAGCTTTCCGCAGGTTATTGAGCAGGTTAACTATAACGTAGGTGGAATTTTAATTTCTAATATCCAAGTTCTAATTTTAGCAACGGCTTTAATTTTGATGGTCTTACTACAAATTATCATCAAAAACACCAAAATGGGTCGGGCAATGCGAGCTGTTTCAGTTGATCCTGATGCCGCTGAATTGGTTGGTGTTAATGTTAACCACACAATCTCTTTCACTTTTGCTCTAGGTTCAGCTCTTGCTGGTGCTGCAGGTGTTTTAATTGGAATGTACTATAACCAAATTGATCCGTTAATGGGAATGACTCCTGGCATCAAAGCTTTTGTTGCCGCTGTTTTAGGTGGAATTGGCTCTGTCCCGGGTGCATCTTTAGGGGGCTTCTTAATCGGAATCTTGGAAACTTTCTTTCAGTCTATCGGCTTATCTGCGTATAAAGATGCTGTCGTCTACTTTGTTTTAATTGTAATTTTGCTCTTTTTACCTGCTGGTATTTTTGGCAAAAATACTAAGGAAAAGGTCTAGGTGGCAAAATGAAAGCAAATTGGAAATACATTTTATCTTGGACAGCAATTATGATCGCTGGTTTTTATCTAATCAATACTTTGATTATGGTTGGCGTGATTGATGATTTTATTGAGAACATGTTGGTTGCAATTGGAATTAACATTATTTTGGCTACCGGATTGAATCTGATTATTGGTTTTAGTGGTCAATTTTCACTGGGACATGCTGGTTTTATGGCAATTGGAGCCTATACTACGGCAATTATTACTCAGTATATGAGTGATGAACTCGGCTTTTTAATTTCAATGCTAATTGGAATTGTAATTGCGGTTATTATTTCAGGTGTCATTGGCACGGCTACTTTTATTAGGCTTAAAGGGGACTACTTGGCAATCGCTACATTAGGTGCCGCTGAAATTATTCGTAACATAATTAATAATTTAAAAATTACGGGTGGATCGGCCGGAATGTTCAATATTCCGCAACTGTGTTCATGGCCAACAGTTTATATCTTGGTTTGTGTAACGACAGTCGTTTTATTGAATTTTATTAGAGCACGCGATGGTCGAGCAATCAAGGCAGTTCGTGAAGACGAAATTGCTGCTGAGGCAATGGGAATTAATACTACTAAATGGAAGTTAGCAGCCTTTGTTTTAGGTGGTGCCACTGCAGCAATTGCGGGTAGCTTGCAGGCTTCGTACATACAAACTATTTCACCAACAAATTTCGGGATTATGGAATCTATTTCGATTTTAGTAATAGTTGTTTTAGGTGGAGTGGGTAGTATGACTGGAACTTTCTTAGCTGCAATTGTGCTTGGCATCCTTGATACTGTTTTACAGAATTTTGGTGCGCTGCGAATGGTTATCTATGCTATTGCGCTGATTTTAATTATGATTTTCAAGCCTTCTGGCCTTCTGGGCAACTGGGAGTTTTCATTAAAAAATCTGACCAGACATTTTGGAAAAAAGGAAAGAGGCTAGAGCATGGAACATTTATTGCAAGTTGAGCATGTAGTGCGTAAATTTGGCGGATTAACTGCCGTTGAT
This sequence comes from Lactobacillus sp. C449L, assembly GCF_059900815.1. Lineage (NCBI taxonomy): Bacteria > Bacillati > Bacillota > Bacilli > Lactobacillales > Lactobacillaceae > Lactobacillus > Lactobacillus sp. C449L. The sequence goes on from NZ_JBWXGA010000003.1 coordinate 83,624, forward strand.
GACGTTTCATTATACTTAGACAATCATGAATTAGTTGCTCTAATTGGCCCTAATGGTGCCGGTAAAACCACTTTATTTAACCTTCTCACGGGTATGGTTAAAGTAACCAGTGGCAAGATTGATTTACAAGTTAAAGGCAAAAGCTACGACTTGACCCGTAAGAGCCCTGTCCAGATTGCTGATTTAGGTTTGTCAAGAACTTTTCAGAATATTCGCCTGTTTAAAAATTTAACCGTAATGGATAATGTACTTACCGCAATGACCAATGAGTATCAAGAAGGATTTTTAACAACGGTTTTTCGTTTACCTAGTTTTTATAAGACGGAAAAAGAAATGCGAGACGCTGCTGAAAAGTTACTTGAGATATTTAACTTAACTGCTCATGAATCAACGCTGGCTAAAAACTTGCCATATGGTACCCAAAGACGTTTAGAGATTGTTCGTGCACTGGCTACACATCCTCAGGTTTTGTTTTTAGATGAACCAGCGGCGGGAATGAACCCCGAAGAAACTGCCGACTTGACTAATCTTATTAAACGCATTCAAAAAGAATTTCAAATTACGGTATTATTAATTGAACATGATATGTCATTGGTAATGAATTTAGCGGAGCGCATTTATGTGCTTGATCAAGGACAGTTACTTGCTACTGGTGCTCCAGAAGAAATTAAGTCAAATCCGAAAGTAATTGAGGCTTATTTGGGAGAGGGTGAAGACTAGATGGCAATGCTAGAAGTGAAAGATCTTTCTGTTAACTATGGTGTTATTCAAGCGGTTAAAAATGTTAGCTTTGAAATTAATGAAGGCGAAATTGTTACCTTAATCGGAGCTAATGGTGCTGGCAAGTCCACCATTGTTAAAACCATCTCCGGTTTGCTGAAGCCTAGAGAAGGTCAGATTATTTATCAGGGAGAAGACATCACACGCGAAAAAGCACCGCAAATTGTGATGGATGGGATTTCTCAGGTTCCTGAAGGACGTCATATCTTTGCCGGAATGACCGTCATGGAAAATTTACAAATGGGTGCTTTTTTGCAAAAGAATAGTAGTGAAGCTGCAGAAAGCTATCAAGAAATTTTTGCTCGTTTTCCAATTTTGAAAAAGCGCAAAAACCAAGACGCTGCAACTTTGTCTGGAGGCGAGCAGCAAATGTTAGCAATCGGACGTGCTCTTATGGCTAAGCCAAAATTGTTGCTGCTTGATGAACCATCAATGGGTTTATCACCTCTATTTATTAAAGATATCTTTACGATTATAAAAGAGTTAAACCAAAAAGGCACGACTATTCTTCTGATTGAGCAAAACGCCAAACAGGCTCTCTCAATTGCCAATCGTGGTTATGTTCTTGCGACTGGATCAGTTCAACTAACTGGTACGGGTCAGGATCTTTTAGCCAATTCCGAAGTACAAAAGGTATATTTTGGTGGTTAATTGAAACCCAAAACAAAAGTTAGCCTTTTTCACTATTTTCCATAGTTTAGATTTAGGGTTGACATCAAAACAAAGCAAGCATATAATTCTAAACATAAAATTAAATTTTGAGGAGGATGTTTTAATGAAAAACAAAAATATTAATAATAAAATAAACATTGAAGTAACTAAAACTCAAAATTTGTTAGCCTTGTTGTTGTCAAGAAGGACTTAGCTGTGAATTGCAATTTGTAATTTATTTAAGTTAAGCCCTTATTTGCGTCTTGATGAATGGGGCTTAACCAATAACTAATCTGTGCCTCGTTCATTAAGTTGAACGGGGTTTTTTTATAGCCATTGAATAGTTTAAAAAGGTTAGTTAGAAGGAGAAGATTATGAATAAAATTGCCAAAAAAGTGATGAGCGCTGTCACGCTGGGAGCAGCTGCAATGATGATTGCAGGCTGCAGTGTTGCTAAAAACAGTAGCAATTCAGGGACCAAGCAAGATAATGGTACTATCAAAATTGGTGTAAACATGGAGTTATCTGGTGCAGCTGCCGGATATGGCGAGTCTGAAAAGCAGGGAATTCAGCTAGCAGTTCATGAAATTAATGAAGCCGGTGGAATCAAGGTTAATGGCCATAAGAAAAAGATTAAGATAATTATCAGGGATAATAAGACGGCAATAGCTACTTCGGCTTCGGTTGCTTCTCAATTGACTACTAAGGACAAAGTTGCAGCTATTGTCGGACCAGCCACTACAAATGCTGGTACAGCACAAATTCCTAACATCACTAAAGCCTCTGTCCCAAGTGTCAGTCCTTCAGCAACAGATCCCAAATATACCATGCAAAAGAATGGTAAAGTTCAACCATTTGTTTTCCGCGCCTGTTATCAGAACAATTTTCAAGGCGGTAGTGCTGCAAAATTTGTTTTTGATCAGCTAAAATCAAAGCGTGTTGCCGTATTTGCGGATAATTCCAGTGACTATGGTACGGGTTTAGCGAAAGCCTTTAAAAATGCATTTAAAGGAAAAATTGTTGATAGCCAAACTTTTTCAGCAGGCGATAAGGATTTCAATGCAGTTTTAACTTCATTTAAAGCCAAAAATGTGGATGCAATTTATGTTCCGGGATACTATACTGAGGTTGGTTTGATTGTCAAGCAAGCTCGTCAAATGGGTATCAAAGTACCAATTGTTGGTAGTGACGGAATGGCTGACCCTAAACTTGCACAAATTGCTGGTGCTAAAAATGCTTCAAGAATTTTCTATACAACACCGTTTTCGACTCGAGTAGCAGCAAAAGATCCAACTGCTGCGAAATTTATGAAAGCATATCGGGCTCATTATCATGAAGAAGCTCCCACATTTTCTGCTTTAGCTTATGATGCCGTGTACATGATTAAAGAAGCAATCGAAATGGGTAAATCAGACGACTCGACCAAGATTGCGGCCAACTTAGCTAAAATCAAAGATTTTAACGGCGTTGCTGGAAAAATAACAGTTGACAAGAATCATAATCCTGAAAAGCCGATTGCGACAGAAGAACTGACAAACGGTAAGGTAAGCAATTCATTCAAAATCAAATAATACAAGCAAAAAACAAAGAAAAAGGCTCTTAACAAATATGATAATTCGTTGTTAAGAGTCTTTTTACAGTTTACGTAAAGAAAAATTATTTATGATAAATCTTTTTAGCGTTTTTAATATCAATTGCCTGAATAGAGCACTTAACCGTAGGATTCATCACGGAGTCTTGGTTAGTAACATGGTTAAGACCAATTGCATGACCTAATTCATGTTCGATTAAGTTAACGCAATCATCGGAAGTCAGTGTTTCCGAATTTGCATAGTTTTGCAGGTAGTATTGATTTAGTTGAATGACCGCATTATACATTAATTTGGTTTTTAGACTGTAATTCCAAGTGGTGTATCCAGAATAATCAGTTTTTGTATTATACCAAGGAACTACGACAATTTTAGCCTTAGATCTCTTTTTGGTTTTCACGAAGGTAAAAGCACCAGTTGAGTTCCAAGCTTTAATAGCGTCATTTGTTTCAGCAATTAAATCCTTATTTTTACCTAAATCCAGGTAAATAGTTGCTCTAGCGTTTTTCCATCGTCGGTGCTTCGTGCTTTTTGCCGAAACAACATGATTAGGAGCAGTAGATGAAGTGCTAGTATCAGTTACCGTATAGGCACTGCCGATTGTTACTGCCGCTAATATAGCATAGATTAGTTTATTGATAATACGGTGTTTTTTTTTCATTTTTTGACTCCATTTTTAATACTAATAATAATTATAGCAATAAAATAGTAAAAGTAAATTTTAAAGAGAGTAGTTAAAATAGGAAAAATACAAATTAAAGCCCACTCACCTAATTAGTGAGTGGGCTTTAATTTGATTTTTAGAACAAGTGATTTAAATTAGTTCAGTTATATTTGCTATTAGCAAAGCTTATATTTCCATTTTGTTATAAGAAACAACTTTTTTAAGCTTATCAGTCATATTCATAACTGTAATTGAGGCGTTGCGAGGACCTTCGTTAATGTCGTAGTCACTGAATTTAGCTGCGATACTGCGAATGGTAAAGCCGTGTGTGACAAGTAAAATATTGTCAGCTCCATCGAGCTGCGTGATTAGTTTTAAGCCTTGGTTAAGTCTTTCCCAGTATTCTTTGGCATTTTCAGCATCATGGAATGGGTCGGCTTCTTTAATCCAGTCTTTGACTGTGTCGAGTGGTTCATTCTTAAACAAATCGTAGTGATTTTTATAGCCATGGGGACCACCAATCATTTGCCAACTCATGTCTATGTCCATGCCTTCAAAATAGCCGTAAAATTGTTCACGAAATAGTGGACTGGCAAGATGTTGAATTTCATTATGATTAATGTTGCGTTCGATTATCAAATTGCAAGTGTCGCTAGCGCGTTTTAAATCACTTGATAAAGCAATATCAAAAGGAACACTTTTCAATGTTTCACCGATTGTTTCGGCTTCTTTAACTCCTCTTTCGGTTAATGGCGTATCACACCAGCCTTGCATTTTGTTGTAGCGATTAATGTATGTTTGGCCATGCCGAATAATATATATTCTCTTCATTTGCTTATTTGCTCGTATTCTTAATAGATTTAGTTTTTGTATAACGCTTCGACTGCCATAACATCATCTGGTTGAATTGAAAAAATTGATCCTGTAGGATACATAACTGAGGTTCCTGTATTATGCTTAAGCCCTAAAGCGTGTCCTAACTCGTGCTCAACCGTATTTATGATTCGTTCCCGGTTATAATGATAAGTTGAATGGTTATCAAGATAATAAGTGTTTAGTTTGGTAGTGGCCGAAATTAGGAATCCGGAACTCACGTAATAGTGAAGTGTAGTATAGCCGGCGTAATCAATATTGGGACTGTACACTTGTCCAATTGTAATATCAGCCTTCTTTTTGTTTTTAGTTTTGGTAAAAGTGAAGGCGCCGGTGTCATTCCAAGCTGCAATTGCCGCGTTAGTGGCCGAAGTAAGATTACGATTTCCTTTTAAGTTAACATAAACGGTTGCTTTTGGTTTTTTCCAGCGCCAGTTGGCTGATGTTTTGGCATTTTCAACCGCTTCCTTGCGAATCTTCGTTTTTTTTGCATAAACGATTTGGCTAGTTGCACCTGTCGATAAAAAGCTGTTGGCAATAGTACCAGTATAACTACTAATTGCAATTGCTGCAATTACTGAATAGGCCAATTTATTTAAAAAACAACGAAATTTACTCATAATCTAGTAGCTCCGATTCTTTATAAAAGATAATCAGTAAATACTCACGTCCCGTCAATTCAATTATAAACGCAAACACTTTTAAAATCATGAATTATCTTCAAAATATTCAAATAAGCCCAAGAATTATATATAAATCCGATTTCATGTTAAAATAGTATGCAAGTTTTGGAAAAATAGGTGACTTTATGACAAACGCGATGAATGATAAACAAATTGAGCAAAAGCATCTTGATCAAATCTTAAAAATGATTAGGGCAAAAAAAGCAGAATTATCTTCATCAATTAAGTCTGCTGAGGGTGAAGCAAAAAACCTTAATTCTCACTTTTTTGATGACGTTAAATTAGATTATGATGGCTACTCTACCTCGATGGAAACAGCTTTGTCCATTCATCAGCAACAGCAATTACTTGATGAACGAGAAAATGCCTGGCAACATGAAGCTAGGCAGCTGAGTACGGTACAAAAATTAGAAGAAAAGCCATATTTCGCCCGGATTGATTTTAAAGAAAATAACCAAAAGCCTGAGACCATATATATTGGTCTTGGCTCGTTTGCCGACAAAAACAATCATTTTTTGATTTATGATTGGCGGGCACCAATTTCTTCTATCTATTACGACGGTAAACTTGGCAAAGTTTCTTACATGTCACCTGAAGGTGAAATTACCGTTGAAATGACTAAAAAAAGGCAGTTCATGATTGAAAATGGGCAAATCGTGAATATGTTTGACACCAATGAGTCAATTGGTGATCAGATGCTTTTAGAAGTTCTCGGCGAAAAATCTAGTACGCAGATGAAGTCAATTGTGACTACAATCCAACGCGAGCAAAATAAAATCATCAGAAATACCAGTGCTGACTTGCTATTTGTGCAGGGAGCAGCAGGATCTGGCAAAACTTCTGCTATTTTACAACGCATTGCATATTTACTATATCGCTACCGAGGAAATTTGACTAGTAGTGATGTTGTTATGTTTAGCCCGAACCAGCTTTTTAATGATTACATTAAGAATGTTCTGCCGGAAATGGGTGAACAAAATATGGTTCAAATGACTTATTGGCAGTTTGCTTCGCGCCGGTTGCCCGGGATGACAGTGGAAAACTTATTTGATCAGTTTGAAGATAGTGCGGCCGACACAGCCATTAGTCGGTTTAAAGACTCAACTACTTTTTTTGATTTATTAAGTCGCTATGCTAAACACTTGAATCAAGGCGGAGTAATTTTTAAAAATATTTATTTTCGCAATAAAAAGAAACCATTTTTTGAAAAAGAAAAAATCAGTGAAATATATTATTCTTTTAACGCTAATTACAGTTTAAGCAATCGCATCGATGCTACTCGTGAAGAATTGATTAAGCTGCTCAACCGTAAAATTAATTCTGAGAGTAAAAAGGCTTGGGTTGCAGATACAATTCAAAGTTTGAACCAAGAGCAACTAAATGAGCTCTATGATCGCCCAGATCAGGAATTTGATTCTGAGGAAAAAGAAGAACGATTTTTAAGTCGTAAGATAGTTATCAAGGCTTTAAATAAAGTATTCCAACAGATTAGGCGCAATAATTTTATCAACATGCGCGCGCAATATCTGAATTTTTTGCGTACGGTTCCCAAAATGACGGATCTTGGCAAATGGGGAGTTAGTGAAGAAGACTGGGGAAAACATATTGAGAGCGTCAAAGAAAGCTTCTTAAAGCACTATATGCATATAAATGATGTTTCCGCCTATTTATATCTTTACGACCTAATTACCGGTCGTCATGTTGACTTTGAGATGCGCTATGTTTTTATTGATGAAATTCAAGATTACACGCCTTTTCAAATTTGTTACCTTAAGTATAATTTCCCACGTGCTAAGTTCACGATGCTAGGTGATTTGAACCAGGCTATTTTTACCAAAGATGAAAGCAGAAGTTTACTAAAACAAATTAGTAGTTTGTTTGATCACGACAAAACTGATGTTGTTCAGTTGACTAAGTCATACCGCTCGACAAAGCAACTAACTAACTTTACTAAACAAGTTTTACGCCAAGGTGAAAAAATTGAATCATTCAATCGCCAAGGACCCAAGCCGGTTATTTGGAAACGTAATAATGATAGTGAAGCAATAGAAGTGTTAAATCAAGTATTACGGGATAATAATCAGCAAAAATTGACTACGGCAGTAATTACTAAAGACCTTAACAGCGCTAAACAAGTATTTGAAAATCTAAACAAAAGGAATATTAAAGTGACGTTAATTGCTACAGCTAATCAGCGTCTTGTTGAAGGAACTTTGGTTGTGCCTTCATACCTGGCTAAAGGGCTGGAGTTTGATGCGGTTATTATGTGGGATGCATCAAAGAAAACTTACCATCGCGTTGATGAAACCCAGCTGGTTTATACGATTACTTCGCGAGCAATGTATAAGCTTGATGTGATTTATACTGGAGAAAAAAGTCCACTATTAGCAGTTGACAAACAAACTTTTGAAGAAAAGTAGGTGAATTATTGTGCCTGAAATAAAACAATTTGTTTTTAAGAAAATTGACGATATGACGGCTCGAGAAGTTTATTGTATTGCGCGTCTAAGAATTGACACGTTTGTTACCGAACAAAAAATTACGGCTCCTGAACTTGATGATCAAGATTTAGATGCCATTCAAGTTTTTCTGCTTAATCCAAAAAAGACTAACGCTTTAGCTGTCTGCCGGATATTTGAAGAAGATGGCAAGTGGATGCTTGGCCGGGTTGCGGTCAGCAAGCACGCACGTGGTCAGAACTTAGGGACGGCGATGATGGATCAGGTACATGATTATCTCAAGAAAAATGGTGTTAAGCGATTATACTGCCACGCGCAAATGCAGGCCAAGCCTTTTTATGATTATTTAGGCTACCAAACTCAAGGAGAAGTTTTCACTGAGGCAGGCGTCAAACACGTTATGATGTATTACGATTTATAAAAAGCTCGTGCGGTTAAGCACGAGTTTTTAATTATTACAATAGCAATTTAAAAACATAGCGACGTGGCTATAGCCTTAGAATTTTTGTTTCTTACGTTTTAGTTAACAGTCGGAAAATTACGCTTAGGAGCTTTATTTTATACTTTATAATAAATAGAAAATGAACTAAGGGATGGCTTAAGATGAAGAATTACTTGCGGTTTAAGCGCGACGAATGGGCGTCATTTTCTTCTAATGATCCAGTTAAAATCACTAAAGAAGAATTGGCAAGCATTAAGTCGCTGGGGGATGTAATTAACCTGACAGATGTTCAGGAAATATACGGTAGTTTAATTAATTACCTTTATTTAGTGTATCAAGAAAAGCGTGCATTGCAGAAAAAGCAAGGTGAGTTTTTACGCCAAAAAGTAACTGCAGCACCTTTTATTATTGGCATCTCAGGCTCTGTTGCTGTTGGTAAATCCACTACCGCTCGGCTGTTACAGGTTTTAATTAGTAGAACTTTTGCGAATTTAAAGGTGCACTTAATGACAACGGATGGTTTTATTTATCCCAATGATGAACTAAAGCGACGTGGCTTATTCGACCGCAAAGGTTTCCCAGAAAGCTACAATATGAACTTACTTCGAGACTTTCTTAAAGATGTGCTAGCTGGTAAGGAAAACATTGCCTATCCATTATATTCTCAAGAACTAAGTGACATAATACCAGGTGAATACGGTCATGTAGAGCGGCCTGATATTTTAATCGTAGAAGGAATTAATACCTTACAATTACCTACAAATGGGCACATTGTGACCAGTGATTTTTTCGACTTTTCAATTTATATTGATGCTGAAGAAGATCTGATTGAAAAATGGTTTATGCAGCGATTTGTTCGCGTACTAGAACTGAATAAGAATAATCCAGATAATTTTTATTATGAAATGGCTAATGGCCCACGTAAGGATGCCTTGCGCTTAGCGCAAGATACATGGCAGATGGTCAATTTAGTTAACCTACGTGAGTACATTGCGCCTACAAAGCAGCGCGCTAGCTTGATTTTGCATAAAGCTAGCGGTCATCGTATTGATGAAATTTATTTGCGACAGTTCTAGCCTTCTATATTTAAGCCGTTGTACAAGTTAGCTAATTTTCTGTATCGGCTCGGAAGTAACTTTGCTATACTAAACACTATGAACAAGATTTATTTATTACTAATTAAAAAATTTGCTTTGCCTCCAGCGACAATTCTTTTGACATAGATAATTTTGATGATTTAAAAGGAGAAAAACATGGTACAGGCAATTAACTTGAAAAAAGGTATGGTTTTTAGTCAAGATGGAAAATTAATTCGCGTTTTGAAGGCTAATCACCATAAACCAGGAAAAGGCAACACTGTTATGCAAATGGATTTGCGTAATATTGAAAGTGGTGCTGTGGTGCACAAAACAATGCGCCCAACGGAAAAGGTTGAATTAGTTGAGATTACTAAGAAAAAAGCCCAATTTCTTTATAATGAAGGTGACGTTTATACTTTCATGGATACTGAAACCTATGAGCAATATGAAGTTTCAAGTGAGCAACTTGGTGACGACCGACTTTACTTGATGCCCAATATTGAAGTTCAGTTAGAGTTTGCTAACGATAGCAAATTGCTGGGAGTTGAGCTTCCAGCAACTGTAACAATGAAAGTTGAACATACTGAGCCAGGTATCAAGGGGGCAACTGTTACCGGTTCAGGCAAACCAGCTACAATGCAAACTGGTTTAGTTGTTCAAGTTCCAGACTTCATCAAAGAAGGCGAAGAACTGGTAATCAACACTACTGAAGGCACCTATAAGTCAAGAGCTGAAGGTGGCAATTAAAAACTAAAAAGAGAACTGTTTGGTATTTAAATCGATTTAAAAAGCGCTTGCATAAAATAAACTATTAGGTATAATATACATATAAATTATTAAAAGTGGATTGTTACTCTTTGAGGCATTACCATTAGACGAAGTATTTTGCGTACTTTCTGATTAGTAGTGTTTCAAGGAGTATTTTTGTTTGGAGGATAATTTTGTTTCGGTTTTTAAAGAAGAATAAACAAAAATTCAAAATAACATCACCAGCTAAAGGCACATTAATTAATCTTAACGATGTAAATGACCCTGTTTTTTCACAAAAACTAATGGGTGATGGTTTTGCAGTCAAATTGAATAATGAAGAAGATACTATTTATGCTCCTATAGAAGCGGAAGTAGCTTCCTTACCTGAAAGTAAGCATGCAGTTGGCTTGATTACCGATGATGGTGATGAAATCTTGCTTCATATTGGAATTGATACAGTCAACTTACAGGGGAGAGGATTTACGACTGAAGTAAAACAAGGTAATAAAGTCAAACGAGGACAAGTGCTTGTTAAACTTGATCGTGAAGCCTTAAATGATGAAAAAGTAGATTTAACTACGATGGTTATTCTAACTAAGCTAGGCCCCGATCATCAAAATTGGAGTATTGTTAAAGAGTTTGGCGACCAAATAGCTGAACAAGACGAAATAATTAAGCAATGACATTTATAAAACTTAGAGGAGCAAAATGCGAGTTATTAAAAAAATCAATAATAACGTGGCAGTTTGCTTAGATCAAAATCATGATGAATTAGTCGCATTTGGTAAGGGAATAGGCTTTCCAAAAATTCCATATGAATTAACTGATTTGAGCAAAATAAGGATGACCTTTTATCGAATTGATACACATAATTTCAAGTTGATGAAAGAAATTCCCGAGAACATTTTAGATGTGAGTGCCGAAATTATTCAAAAAGCTCAATATACGCTTAAGCATGACCTGAATCAGAACATTCTATTTAGTTTGGCTGATCATATTAGTTTTGCTATTGAGCGATCAAAAAATAATATAAAAGTTAACTATCCTTTTTCTTATGATATTCGTTCGTTTTACCCTGATGAATATCAAATAGGAGAGCTGGCTTTGATGTTAATAAAGGATAAGCTATATGTTCAACTGCCACAAGAAGAAAAAATTGCAATTGCCATGCACTTTATTAACTCACAGATAGTAACTACGTTGCAGCTAAGTGAAGCAAGTTTTAATTCTGTTACTGAATTAGCAATTAGAGAAATTGAAAAACAATTTAGTTTAGAAATTAATAGAAGTGGGTTTATTTACAACAGATTTGTGACGCATTTGAGATATTACCTGAAGCGAGTTGAAAGCAATGAACAAATTGATGATGGATCAAGCAAATTGATTAGATCAAGTTTCAAGCAGAGCTACCCTAGAGTTTATCAATGTACAGTAGATATTGTTAATCAGATTGATAAAAAATTAAAAACAGTTAGTACGGATGACGAAGTCTTTTATTTAATGATTTATGTTCAAAGAATGATATCGCAGACAAACCAAAAAAAAGGAGAAAAAAATGAGTAAAGACTATCAAGATATGGCTCAACGAATTGTGCAAAAAGTTGGAGGAAAAACTAATGTGGTTAGTGTGACTCACTGTATGACTAGATTACGTTTTAATCTAAAAGACATGAGTGTTCCAAAAGATGATGAGATTAAAAACATTACTGGTGTACTTGGTGTGGCTCGTTCCGGCGGGCAATATCAGATTATTATAGGTCAGACAGTTAATGAAGTTTATGATGCAGTTGTAGCTGTTGGAAATTTGACAGAAGCAGCTCCAATTAATGAAAATATTGATCAAGCAAATAAGGCACATGAAAAGATGACATGGAAATCTGTTGGTAATACCGTTTTAAATAAAATTGCGGGTAGCTTGACACCTTTGATTCCAATGCTGATTGCTGCATCGATGTTCAAGATGCTTGTTGCTGTTTTAGGACCAACAATGCTTAACGTAATCTCGACTAATAGTGATCTTTATCAACTGTTTTCTTTTGTTGGTGATGCGGGTTTCTACTTTTTTCCAGTTGCTATTGGTTACACAGCTGCAAAGCAATTTAACACTTCACCAATTTTAGGAATTTTTCTTGGTGCAATTATGCTAGATCCTGGATTAGTAAAAATTGTTGCAGCTGGAAAGCCATTTACAGTTTATGGTATTCCAATGCACTTAACTAATTATGGCAGTACTGTTGTCCCGATTTTGCTATCTGTTTGGATAATGTCTTACATAGAACGTTTCTTTAATAGGCATATAACTGCTTCGTTACGGACAATTTTTGCACCAACTTTAACAATAGCAATAATGTTACCGATTTCTTTGTGCGTATTAGGTCCTTTAGGCGGATTCTTAGGTGAATATGTTTCAAAGGGGATAATATCATTTGGTCAACTTGGTGGACTAGCTGCAATTATTGGAGTTGGACTAATTGGCGCATTTTGGGAAGTTTTAGTAATGACTGGAATGCATTTAGTAATGATTAGTGCAATGATTACAATAGTTGCTCAAACAGGTCATGACAACTTCATAATGCTTGGCTCAATTGCTGCGAGTATGGCGGTTGCTGGGATGAGCTTAGGCGCTTCTTTACGATTAAAAGATAAAAAGGAAAAATCATTGGCATTCAGCTATTTTATCGCAAATATTATTGGTGGGGTTACTGAACCGGCGTTATATGGTTTGGGCATTAAGTATCGCAAACCATTCTTGGGAATGATGCTCGGCGGCTTTGCCGGTGGGATTTATGCAGCGGTTACTCACGTGTCTGCTTATGTAGTTGTTCCAGTGGCTAACTTTATGTGTTTAACAGGCTATGTTGGTGGCTCCTCAGCTAATTTGATTAATGGTGTCATTAGTGGTGTAATCGCATTATTAGTGGCGGCAATTGCAACATACATTATTGGTGTTGAACCAAAGAAAGATTAGGAGAGAAGCAGCAATGAATAACATGATAATTAGAGCTGACGATCTTGGCTATTCTAAAGGCGTCAACTATGGTATCTACGAGAGCATAAAAAATGGCATAATTAATAATGTCGGTGTAATGGTTAATATGAAAGATACCTTGCATGGTTTGGATTTGCTAAAAGGCTTGGACTTTGATATTGGTATGCATACGGTAATTTGTGCGGGCAGACCGATTACGGATCCTAAACTGATTCCAAGTCTTGTAACAAAAGAAGGTAATTTTAAACCTTCTAAAGCATATCGTCAGACTGATCATGATCTAGTTAATTTAAATGAAGTTGTCATTGAAATTGAAGCACAGTATAGATATTTCTTAAAAATAGTTGGTAAAAAACCAGATTACTTTGAAGCTCATGCTGTATATAGCAATAATCTGCTAAAAGGTCTAGAAATCGTCGCTGATAAATATAATTTACCATTGTTGCCATTTGATTTGAACTTAGATCCTGTTCGATTTAAAAAAGAAACTACGGTTGTTAGTTTTATGGATAGTATGAAACCTAAATATGATCCGTATAAAACTTTTGATGACGCAGAAGAATTTGCTCTCAATTCTTCTAATAATGATGTACCGATGATGGTCTGTCATCCCGGTTTTCTGGACCAAAGTATCCTACGACAATCCAGTCTGACTATTCCACGAACTCAAGAGGTAGATTTCTTGTGCGATCCACGTATTCGTGATGAAATTGCTCAAAAAGATATTCATTTAACTCGCTATACCGAATTGAGCTAGAAAATAGTTGGTGTATAAGGCAACCGCATTTACCCTGTGAAAATATATTATTAGCATTAAAAGTGTTAGTCTTTTTGGCTGATAGTATAATGGATCTTGAGGTGAGAACATGGAGATAGGATCATTATCTGAGTGGGTAACAGCTTTTGCAGAAATTGCCGCAGTGAGCGTTGCTTTATTTTTACCAGTTTACGATAAAAGACAAGAAAGACGTAAAAGGACACGTAGTACAAAAATCATTTTTCGCTATCTGATTAAAAAAGCACTGGAGGAAAATGACACGACCGATTTAGAGTCCTACTTTAAGCTTGATTATTTGTTAATTGATAACGATAATGACAAGCAAATTTATTCGATTGTTCAACAAGCAATTGATATTCTGAAAAACAGCGAAATATCGCAAAGAAAAAAAGAAGAAGGAATTGCAAAAGTAATAGAATATTTGAAACAATAAGAACATTAAAAAATGCGCTTAGTAAGTATTACTAGGCGCATTTTATTTAAAACTTGGTTTCGATAAGGTCATCTTCTGGTCGATGCTCCTGAATCCTGATAACTTGCCATTCAAAATCACTTTTAATTTTTGATAAATCAATAGTAACTTTGCCATTATCATAATCAAATGCGGGTTCAATCCTTTTTTCAATCATTTCAACTCGGTTAGGTGCAGTATTAAAACCTGAAATTTCCACTTGTTGCGGAAGGGGCTTTTTCACAAAAACATACTTTTGATAGTTCATGTGCCGATTTTGAAGAACAAAACTATCTGGCTGAATTGAGAGCTTGCAGGGCTCGCTTTCATTAAAAGCATGTCCATATATGTGCATCCAGTTATTAATCTGATCAAGCATCTTTTGCATCATCTCATTAAGTGAACCGTCAGTTTTTACTTGAACATTAATAAAAATTTGTTCTCCATTCTTGCGCTTTTTAACCATTTGATTGATTACATTATCAGCTTTTAGGTCGAGACCATCTTGGCTTTTGGTCAAGGCAATCGTGTACTTAGCACAAGCTTTTTGAAAGCTAGCTTGCAGGGCATCAGTGGCGACAGCTCTAACACCAACGTCGCGGGCAGTTTTTACTAAAAAATCAACATCTACATCTTTAGTGCTTTTTAGTTTAAAATTTAGGATAATGGCAAAATCGGGATTCATCGGTTTTTCTCCTCAGTACTTATTCTTATTTAGTTTAACCCAAAAGGCGGTAAATATAAAAATGAAAATTATTATCTCGCCAGCAATGAAAATGAAGGTCGACTGTGAATCATTTCCTGTTAGATCACATCCTCAATTTCTAAAACAGGCAAAAGAACTGGCTGGTTTTCTCAAACAGTGTAGTTTTAACGAATTACAGAGTATCTGGCAGTCAAGCCAGCGTACAACAAAAGAGGGCCAAAAGCAGATTAGTGAACTGGATTTAACTCAAAAAAACAACTTAACTCCAGCAGTTATTTCGTATTTTGGTGTTCAGTACCAGTACATGGCTCCTGACCTGTTTACTAAGCCTGCACTTGATTATATTCAGAAAAATGTGTGCATCTTATCGGGACTATATGGAATTTTGCGTCCATTTGATGGGGTGTGTCCGTATCGCTTAGAAATGAAAAATAGAATTAAAGGCTTTAGCGAACCCAATCTATATCATTATTGGGGTGATGAACTAGCTAACTATCTTTTTAAAGCAGACGGTGTGGTCATTAATCTTGCCTCGAAAGAATATTCCAAATGCATTGCTCCATATCTATCTGGGAAGCGAAAAATGATTAATATTGATTTCCAAGAATTAAAAAATGACAAGTGGAAAACAGTTGGAGTTCACGCCAAAATGGCTCGTGGAGAAATGGTGCGCTTTATTGCTGAAAATCAATTGACTAGACCAGAAGAAATAACTCAGTTCAACGATTTTGGGTTTGAATTCATGTCAAAAGATAGTACCGCTGATAACTATGTCTTTAGAACTAAATTCGATTTCAAACGGCATTAGCAAGCAGCTGTCAGTAATAGTAGAATAAGCATATTAAAAAATGAGGTTGAATATGGAAATTGTTTTTATACGTCATGGTTTGACAGATTTAAATAAGACTGGAAAAATTCAAGGCGCTCTGTTTGACCACGATCTCGATAAAGATGGTCGTGCATATGCTGAAAAGGCAGCACTTAACTTTGACCCAAGTGAATTTGATGTAGTTTTCTCGAGCCCAATGAAAAGAGCTTTGACTACTGCTCAAATCTTCACTAAGGGGCAAAAGAAGATTAATTGCGATGATCGCTTAATTGAATTTAATTTTGGTGAATGGGATGGACAAGACTTATCAAAATTAGGTAGAGAGCATCCTGATGCAGTTGACCCGTGGGGAAAGGCGTCAGTTGCTTACGTTAAATATGCGCCAAGTGGTGAAACTTTTGCGGAGCTAAACGAACGTTGTGGCGATTTTCTGGATGAAATACAGACAAAGTATTTAACTAAAAAAGTGCTAGTAATTTGCCATGGAACATTAATTCGAATGATGTTTGCGCACTATTTTTCAAATGGCGACATTAATGCATTTGAAACGATGGATAATTGTGCTTTAGCAAAGATTTCGTATCGGGATCATATGCCGCGCACGAATTACTATAATCGTCTTTTGGCCTTTGAATAATTTTTTGAAAGAAGCTCTCTTACGGGAGCTTTTTATTTGATTCCATCATTGAACCGAGCTATCCTCTTCAAAAGCTTAAGTGACATATATTGTTAAAGAAGCTAAGATTTTTCGCGGATTATTTTATGAACATTTTAGTGGTTTAACTGATACTTAATTAATATTTATATAGAAATGCAATACAGGAAGCTTATAAATTTGAGGAATTAGGCTCAAGCTTTGATCTACAAGAGTTTTATCTGACTACAGTTAACTTTGTTGAGCAAACTTCGTGCAGTAAGTATGCCAAACTGGTTAAAATGCATATGTTATATAGTGAGATTCTAATTACGTCGCCTTTTTACCAAATGGTGCTAGTTATGTTGAACTTAAAAACTGAAGTGCCATTGATTCAAATTCATGGCACAATTCGGAGAACTTTAAAGCGGATATAGAAATGTTAAAAAGGAGTCAAATTCGTGTTTTTAGCAATTAAAGAAATTAAAAAAGAAAAATTGCGCTACGGTTTAATTATTTTAATGATTTTTCTGATTAGCTACTTAATATTCGTTCTATCATCCTTAGCGGTTGGACTTGCTGAGGAAAATACGCAGGCAATTAAATCATGGGACGCTCAGCAGGTAGTTTTAAACAAAAATGCTAACATTAGCATGAGCCAGTCAATTCTAAACAAAAGTGATCTTAAGGGTGCCAAAGTCGGTAAGAACGAAGCACTTGTTGGACAGACACCTGTTGTAGTCAAGAGTAAAAAACGTTCACAAGTTTCTGCGCAGTTTATAGGAGTTAAGCAGCAGCAGTTTATTTATCGCAATCAAGAAATTATTGCTGGTCGTAAGGCTCATAAGAACAATGAAGTGGTTGCTGATCAAGCCCTGAAGGAAAAAGGATATCAAATCGGTGATAAACTTGAGTTAAACGGCTCAAAACGTGAATATAAGATAGTTGGTTTTGCCAAAAATGCCAAAATTAACATTGCCCCAATTATTTACGGTACGCTTGCAAGTTGGAAAGTACTACGGCAAGGAATGCCCGAAATGCAAGCTTCCGCCCTTATTTCTCGCAATTCCAACTATGATTATGAACATGCCAATAGTAAAACTTATCCGATTAACCAGTTTATCAATAAGCTTCCGGGCTATACTGCTCAGAACATGACTTTTCAGTTAATGATTGGATTTCTGTTTGTAATTTCCTTGATTATTATTGCCGTTTTTTTATACATCCTAACAATGCAAAAAATGCGTAATTATGCTGTTATGCGTGCCCAGGGAATTCCAAGCAGTACCCTAATAGGAGCAACAATTAGTCAATCAATTATTTTGGTTGCAATTGGTGTAGTGATTGGCTTATTTGCCATGTGGGTAACAGCAAGACTTCTTCCCGCTGCTGTGCCAATGGATTTCACGCCTGAAATTATTATTAGTGGAACAGTGGGAATGCTGCTAACAGGTATTATTGGTAGTTTAATTCCAGTTAGGTCAATTTTAAAAGTTGATCCAGCCAAAGCAATAGGAGAATAAGATGGCAGTCATTGAATTGAAAAAAGTTCAAAAGGTTTATGGCAAGGGTGCAGCGAGAGTTCAAGCACTCAAGAATATTAACTTTGTTGCAAATCAAGGAGAAGTGGTTTTAATTATGGGCCCTTCTGGAGCTGGCAAAAGCACTTTTTTGACAATCGCTGGTTCGCTACAAAAGCCAACTTCTGGACAAGTATTTGTTAGCGGTCAAGACATTGCTAAAATTTCTCTTAAAGAAAGCAATAGCCTGCGCTTGAATAAAATTGGTTTTGTTTTGCAAGCTTATAACTTAGTACCGTTTTTAACTGTTAAAGAACAGTTTGAATTAGTTGATCGGGTTAAAAAACAAGGCAATATCAAACAAGAAATCATGCAAAAGCTACTAAAACAGTTAGGAATTACGGATTTAATAAATAAATACCCTAGCGAATTATCAGGTGGCCAACAACAGCGTGCAGCGATTGCTCGAGCACTGTACGCTAATCCAGAGGTCTTATTAGCTGATGAACCGACAGCCTCGCTTGATAGTAAAAATGTTGATGAAGTGGGACAGCTATTTAAGAGCTTAGCCAAAGACTACAATAAAGCTGTTATCTTGGTAACTCATGATCCCCGACTAGAAAAGTATGCTGATTGCATTTATGAAATGATGGACGGTAAAATGTCTAAAAAATATAACTAAATTGCATTCTGGACTAGCATAATTTATAACAATGTTGTCAAAGCCCAATTGTCAAAATTAGATTAATTGGGCTTTTCTTTTTAGTTCATAGTTATTTTTAATTTATCGGCAGTAGCTATTTATCTTATTTTCATATTGAACAAGTGCTTTCCTAAGGAAACAATCCTAATATTCTATAATTAAAAACTAGTAAATGCTTGACAAAACAGTTATAAGTTTACTATTCTAGTTATTAGATATTCAGTTGTTATTTTATCAAAACATGTATCCAAGTAATTGTTAGAAAGTAAAAATCTAATTTCCTTTTAAAATATTACTTAACCTTTTAGCTATTATTTTTATCGTATATATAGTATGAGATTATGGATAAACAGGCTTTTCGGAACGGAATAATTGATATATAACTGATATGGGTTAGTATGATGTTAATAATAAAAGGATAAAGTTGAGGTAAAACAATGAGCCAGGTACCAGAAGATAAATCAATTGAATTGGCAACCGATTATAAAAACCACAGTATAAACATTAACTTCTCTGATAATTTAACAGATGATGAAGAAAGAGGATATATTTTGTCTGCTGCTTTTTTCTCATATTGTGCTTCGGAAGGGTTAACTAAAGAAGACTTAACTGACATGGTTTCGTCGTATTATGACGAATTCCTAAATAGTGAAAGTGAATAATTATTTATTTGTAAACCCGATTTTAGGCTGAAAAATAATAATAGCAGTTATTAGAGTTAGTTAAGGAAAGAACAAATGGCAAGAAAAAAAGAAATAGGCCGAGATAAGATATTAAATATCGCCTATAAAATGGTGGTTAAGGACGGAATCGAAAGTTTAACTGCTCGAAACATTGCGAAAGCCGGTCACTTTTCAACGCAGCCGCTATACCTTGAGTTTAGCAGTATGGATGAAATTCGAACTGAGGTATTACGCAAAATCGCTGAAAATTTGAAAGATAGTGTTTTGCAAAAGGAATATGAAGGCGATCCAATGATAGACATGGATTTGGCTTATATTGATTTTGCTAAGGAGCATGAGAGTCTCTTTCGGGCAATGTTTGTTGATGGGAAATTTGGCAGTAAGGTAATTTCTGATACGCTGATTAGCTTAGGTATTGTTAAATTTAAAGAACAATTTCCAGAAACTGATAATACTGATGAGAAAATCAGAAATATTGTAATTGCCAACTGGATTACTACTATAGGAATTGCTTCACTAATTATTAACGATATTGCAAATTTCTCGCGTACGCAGATTATTAACGTTTTATCCGCGCAAGTTAATGATGCAATTATAAATGATTGGTTGAGTGAATCGAGCTCGGTTTCTTTGTTTGAAACGGATAATGGTAAAAAAGCAGCCAAGAAAAAAACTACAAAAAATAAAGCTTAAATTAGCGCGCTGTGAGGCCGCTTTTTTTAGTATTCAAGAAAATTGAAATAATTTAATTGTAAGTTTATGTTTAAAAAATGTAGTTATGTTATAATTAAACAATAAAATAGTTTCCTGAAAGGTGGTTTATATGAAGATTCTTGCATTATCTGGCTCAAATGCCAATAATTCGTTTAATGAAGCATTGCTTAAGTTTATTTCTAAGCAATTTGCTGACAAGTATGATTTTAAACTAGCGTCCGTTAAAGGATTGCCAATGTTTAAAGAAGGTGAAGATGCACCTGAGGCTATTCAAGCTTTAACAAAAGAGATTGAACAAGCTGATTTAGTATTGATTGGTTCGCCAGAGCAACAGCACTCGGTAACTAGTGCGTTGAGCAGTGCTTTAGAATGGTTGTCAAGTGCAACCCATCCGTTTAAAGGCAAACCAGTTGCTATTGTGTCAACTTCTCCAATGCCTCAGGGTGCTTCACGCTCACAGAGCCGTTTGAAGAGCCTGATGACTGCACCAGGGTTTGGTGCTAAGATTTTTAATGGCGATGAATTTATGTTGGGTACGGCACCGAAACAATTTGATGAAAATGGTGACTTAGCTGATAAGTCTTCTATTGAATTCTTAGGTCACTTCTTCGATGAAGTTGATGATTGGTACGCACAAGTTACTAAGTAGGAGGGACCAAGAATGAAATTATTAACAATTGTTGGTACAAATGCTGCTTTTTCTTACAACCGTTTTTTAGCAAATTTTATTGCTAAACGATATGGTGACAAGGCAGATATTGAAGTAAAAGAAATCGATCAATTAACCCCTTTCTGCAGAACGGAAATGGCTGATGATTCCATCAAAGCTTGGATTGAAGATGTCAAAAGTGCTGATGGTATCGTAATTACAACACCAGAATATGATCATACTATTCCAGCTGCATTGAAGAGCAGCCTTGAATGGTTAGGCTCACACGCAGGTCCTAATGTTATGAAGATGAAGCCTGTTGCAGTAGCAGGTGCTTCTTATGGTAGTCAAGGTACAGGACGTGCTCAAGAAGATATCCGTGAAATTTTGCTTTCACCTGATATGAGTGCAAATGTTCTGCCAGGTAACGAAGTCTTAATTGGACAAGCTCCAAGCAAATTTGACAAGGAAACTGGCGAACTAACTGATGAAGCCACCATCAAGCAATTAGATGGCATGATGGACAATTTCTTCAAGTTTGTTGAACAAGCAAATAAATAATCTTTTGCTAGATTAACTAGCAAAGAGTAAAATAGCCGGATAGGAGTTACTATCCGGTTATTTTTATCAGGAAGTAGGAAAGGTGTTGTAATGGCTGAACCAGTTGTTTTACCAATTAGATCTGTTCGTAATCCGCGTGACCTCGGCGGTTATGTCGGCTTTAATGACAGAAAAGTTAAAGCACGTCGTTTACTTAGAACAGGCAATATTAGTGAGATAACTCCTGAAGACGAACAATTTTTACTTAGCTATGGTTTAACAAAAATCATCGATTTACGCTCACCGGCCGAATGCAAACAGAATCCTGATAAAAAAATTGTTGGAGTAGAACATTTTAATTGTCCGCTGTCCGCCGAGGATAATACCGGTGGCAACGGGCTTGATTTGCATAAAGAGTTTGAAGAATACCGCCATGACCAATACGCTGGTTTTCGCAGAATGTGTAGTAGATATCGCAATCATATACTTACAAAGGCAGCGCAGCAGAGTTTTCACCAAATTATTACTTTAATTGCTGACTCAAAAAATGAAACGGTGCTGTATCACTGCTCGGAAGGAAAAGATCGCACTGGTTTAGTAACAATCGTGCTATTGCATATTTTAGGGGTTGATTTGGAAGTAATCAGACAGGACTATCTTTATTCAAACCTAATGCTTAATAATTACCGAGCTACGCGCGATGAGGGTTTTAAACAAGCCAGTGAAAACGATAAATTTCGTGCCAATATGCGCGTTTTGGGTTCGGTTTCCAATTCTTTTTTTGACACAAGTTTGATTACGATTAAAGAAAATTATGGCAGTCTTGATTCGTACATCAATAAAGCCTTAGGAATTGATGAGCAAATGAAAGAAACGATTAAAGAAAATTATTTAGAAAAATAGGAAAAATAAACAAATGATTGAAAATTTAGCTTTAGAGCAAGCAGTTGGCCAGCATCACGCTTTAGGAACATCGATTACTTTACAAATTTTTGGGACAACCGATGATACCGTGATTAATGAGTCCTTTGATTTAATTGACCACTACGAAGATCTATTAACAGTAAATCGAGATCATTCGGAAGTAATGGAAATAAATCATGCCGCTGGGGAACATCCCGTTCAAGTTTCAAGTGCCGTTTACGATTTGGTCAAATTAGCAGTGAAAGAAAGCCGAGAAAATTTTGGTTTTAATGCTTTAATTGGTCCGCTGGTAAAACTATGGTCAATCGGTTTTAAAGATGCACATGTACCTTCTGACGATCAGATAAAAAGAAATATGAAACTGATTAATCCAGAAAAAGTTGTTTTTGATGACTTAAATCAGACTGTTTTTTTAGAAGAAAGAGGAATGGAACTCGATTTAGGTGGTATTGCTAAGGGCTGGATAGCCGATCGCATTCGTGACTTTTGGCGAGCTTATGGTGTTCATGCAGGTATTATTAACCTTGGCGGTAATATTTTGCTAGTTGGAGATTCACCTAAACGGTCTAACGGTCAGTGGTCGGTTGGTATTCAGGATCCAAAAGAGCTTCGAGGTAATAACATTTCATCGGTGATGGTTTCAGAATGTTCTGCTGTTACCAGCGGCACGTATGAACGCTACTTGGTAGTTGATGGTCATAAATATCATCATTTAATTGACCCAAGAACTGGGTATCCCGTTGAAACTGATTTGGCAGGTATTACTACCTTCACTAAAAACTCTGTTCAAGCAGAAATTGAATGCAAGCGGCTATTTTTTGCGGGTCACCCAATCGATGGTTGGCACGATGATCCAGATCGAATTGGCGCCGTCTTTGTCTACGATGACGAACATGTTGAATATGATAACTTTACTAAATAACTTACTTAGTTGCTTAAAAAAATGAACAAGTAAGTAGCTTTTTAAAATAGAGATACAAAAACCCGAATTTATGCATGTAGCATTGCTTCGGGTTTTAATATGTTTAAATTAGTTAATCGTCAAAGCTTTGTGGTCAAACTCTGCCTGAATAGTTGATTTTGGTAACCATGCAATTGCACCATGATCATAGTTCATGTTCTTGCCACCGGAGCCGCTTCTATCATGTTTTGAGTAGTACAGGGGATCGTAAACAAGGAACTTGCCTTTTTCATAACCGACAATCACTTTGCAGTGATTACGGACGTTGTCGCCAGGTTTTTGGTACGAAGAAAATCCGTAGTATAAAACTGGCTTGCCACCTTGGACATACATTCTAATGTCATTTAAGGTGAGCTTTTTGTTGGAAATGTTGATTACATTTTTTCCTGTCTTAAAAGTACGTGCGTATTTTGCAAGAGCACTAGGTTTAATAACATAGCCAAAACCGGCTCCAGTATAAACATTGCCTTTTTGTCTACCTTTAGTAGGTTGCATTGGCAAGTTGTCCTGAACTTTCTTTAAGAAATTGGCATTGATCTTTTGCCCTTGTGATCCCAAAAGCATAGCCATTGAAGCACCAGCGCAACCCCAAGGGGCTTTAATGGGAACGTATTGGCTGACGTATGGAGTATCAACGATTTTAGCTTGATTTGGTGTTGCTACAGCTTTTTTATTAATATAGCCAATTGGCTCTTCACCTTTTTTGCTAATCAAGTAGTACTTTTTGCCATTACGAGTAAAGGTTCGATTTACATTAAAAGTTTTATGGAAGTACTTAGCGCTAGAAATCTTATTTTCAAAGTTGCCTTGATAAATACCGTAATTTTTCTTAACAATTGCAATTTTAAAAGTTTTAACTTTTTTGGCGTTTAAAGCAGCAGTTTCTTCTGGACTTTGTTTATCCGTTGCTGGTTCTGTTGTTTGATCAGTTATTGCTGGAGTTTGTTGAGTTGATTGCTCAATTTCGGCGGCATTAGCGGCAGAAATTAAATTAGCTGCGCAAACTGGTATCGTTATGATAAGCGCTACTGACAGAGTCATAATTCTCTTTAAAATTGTTTTTTTATTTACGTTATCCTCTCAATTCTAAAAATTAATTCTTGCCAAGGATAGTTTACAACAAAAAAGTTTAACTTGTTAACAATTTTTAGCTCTTTAATGATGAAAATGACTAAAAGGGCACTAATTAGTCAATCAAAAAACTCCAGTATAATAGCTAATACTGAAGTTGAAATTTTACTAAATTTATTAACTTAGGCAGCAGTTCGACTGATACTAAATATATAATTAAACACACCATTTGATAAGCCGGGAGTATTGTATATGATAAAACGCAAAAGTGATGAATCGAGGGTTTGCTGCATAAACCATTGATTTTGCAAAGCATTGAGCATTGACAAAATGATATAAACAAAGAAATAACTGGCAAAAAATGAAACAGCACCACCTAGTACACCGTTTAACAGTTTTCCAAAACTGGATGAATGAGGATTGTTATTTGGAAACCAACTTTTAAAAATCTTAACAATCATTTTGCCGACAAATAAAATAATGAAGAAAGCCAAAAAACGAAAAATCATTAAGCTGGCATTAGGCGATAGATTGCTTTGAGAACTTTGCCCGGTAAATTGGGCAAAGAGCCAATTTCCAAAAGGATTTTGAAAAATAATAGCTGCCACAAAAACGATAGCGGAAAAAACCAAATTAATTATTAATTTGGTAAAACCAGTTTGGTAGCCGCGGTATGTTTTCAAAGCTAAGTATGCTAGAACAATTAAAGTAACAATCATGGATATCTCCTTTGACGATATTATAGCTTATTTTAAAGATTTAGGCTTTGACTGCTGTCGAAAAATATTTCATAATTAAAGAGATACGATGGCTTTACAATAAGCCATTTTTAGCGTTAAATTTATAGAGTGTGAAACAAGGTTCCACGGGTGAAAAATGAATCCTGAACAATTTGTCCAAGAATTATCAAAGCGTAATTTTAAAGTAAATAAAAAACAAATCAACCAATTTAACCAATACTTTACCAGTTTGATTGAGGCGAATAAAAACGTTAACCTTACGCGGATAACTGAAGAAAGCGATGTTTACTTGAAGCATTTTTGGGACAGTATCACGCCGCTATTTGTTTTTGATAGTGTTTTTGCATCATGCAGCAACCTTTGTGATGTTGGCGCCGGTGCTGGTTTTCCCTCAATTCCCCTTAAAATCTTGAAACCACAAATTAACGTTACAATTGTTGATTCATTAGGAAAAAGGTTAACTTTTTTGCAGAAGTTAATTGATCAGTTAGGCTTAGAAAATGTGGCCCTTGTTCACGGCCGTGCTGAGGATGTTGGTCAAAACGCACTCTACCGCGAGCAATTTGAAGTTGTCACAGCGAGGGCTGTAGCTAATATGGCAGTTTTAAGTGAATATTGTTTACCCTTAGTTAAAAAAGGGGGACACTTTATTGCACTTAAGGGTCCAAAAGCGGCAAATGAACTAAAGGACGGCCAAAAAGCAGTTAGCTTGTTGGGTGGTGAGGTCTTAGAGTCAGAAGAGTTACAATTGCCAAATAGCGAGGAAGAACGGACTTTAATTCTTGTTCAAAAAGTTAAGCCTACGCCTAAGAAATATCCACGCCAAGCGGGTACGCCACAACGCAAACCAATTCATTAATCAGGGAGACTTATATATGTCATTTTTATCTTCTTTACGTCATCATGATGAAATTCCTAAAGATAAACAAATTCAGGATATTGATATAACCAAAATCGTGCCTAATTCATATCAACCTAGACGCGAGTTTTCAGATGAATCAATCCGTGAATTGGCTTCAACGCTTAGTAAAGAAGGTTTGCTTCAACCAATTGTTGTACGTGAGCAAGGCGAAAGTTTTGAGATAGTCGCCGGAGAGCGTCGTTTTCGAGCTGCAAAGCAACTTGGTTGGGAAAAAATCCCGGCCATTATCAATAATATGGATGACGCACAAGCTGCCTCTTTGGCATTAATTGAAAACCTACAGCGTGAAAATCTGAATCCAATTGATGAAGCGCAGGCATATACTAACTTGATGAAACTTAATAATTTGACGCAAACTATGCTTGCCAAAAATATCGGTAAATCACAATCTTATGTTGCAAATAAGATGCGTCTGCTTAAACTGTCGCCCAAAGTGCAAAGCTATCTGGCAAGTGGTGAAATTTCATCTCGTCATGGGCGCTGCCTTGTTGGGCTAAGTCAAAAAGACCAAGGCCGCGTTTTAGACGAGATTTTAGCAAATAATTTAAGTGTCAGTGACACAGAAGAGATAGTTAAAGATGTTGATGGCTATTTTGAGAACAAAAATCAGTCAGAAGCAGATAAAGAAGAAAAGACTAAACGTGCTGTTAACCGCATTCCAAAGGATTTGAAAGTTCAAATCAATACGATTAAGCGTGCAGTTAAGCTGGCAAAAGAATCAGGAATCAAGGTCAAGGTTAAGGAAAATAATAATCCTGACGACTATATGATTACGATTGAATTAAAGAGAAAGTAGGTTAGGCATGGAAAATATGGTAAGTGTAATTTCGGTTGCTAACCAAAAGGGTGGCGTTGGTAAAACAACAACGACGATCAATTTAGCTGCTTCAATTGCAGAACGTGGCTATCGAGCTCTAATTGTTGACATTGATCCTCAAGGAAACGCGACCTCTGGTTTAGGAATTGAGAAATCGGAAATTGATCAAGACATATACAGCGTACTAATTAATGATGTTCCTTTGAAAGATGCGATTTTTCATACCACAACCCAAAAGCTTGATATAGTCCCCGCTACAATTAACTTGTCTGGCGCCGAAACTGAGTTGATTAATATGATGGCGCGTGAAACTCGCCTAAAGTCAGCCATTGACACTGTTAGTGGCGATTATGACTTTATTTTTATTGATTGTCCGCCTTCACTTGGACAACTATCAATTAATGCTTTTACAGCTTCAAACTCAATTTTAATTCCAGTACAAAGTGAATATTATGCGATGGAAGGTTTGACGCAACTGCTTAATACCATTCGTTTAGTTCAAAAGCACTTTAACAAGGATTTAGATGTAGAGGGAGTGCTATTAACAATGCTTGACGCCCGAACCAACTTAGGAGCCGAAGTTGTTAAAGAAGTGAAATCGTATTTTACAGATAAAGTATATAAAACGATTATTCCTCGTATTACTAAGCTGGCTGAAGCGCCAAGTTATGGTGAAGCAATTACGGAATATGCTCCGAATTCAAGGGGGGCAAAAGTATACGATGATTTAGCTAAGGAGGTGTTAAAGAATCATGGAAAGAGACTCAAGAAGTAAAGAAACTAAGCGAAAAGGCGGATTAGGCCGTGGGATTGAAGCTTTATTTGAAGACGAACCAAAAGCTGATGAAACTGAAGAAGAAATTCAGGATCTTGATTTAAGTGAAATTAGACCCAACCCATATCAACCACGTAAAAACTTTGACGATAAAGCTTTAAAGGAATTGTCCGATTCTATTAAAGAAAATGGTGTATTCCAGCCGATTATTGTGCGCAAGTCGGTTAATGGCTATGAAATCATTGCTGGTGAGCGTCGGTATCGTGCCTCTAAAATGGCTAAGAAAAGCACGGTGCCAGCAATTGTTCGTGACTTTACCGAAAGCCAAATGATGGAAGTTGCTGTTTTAGAGAACTTGCAGCGTGAGGATTTAACACCACTTGAAGAAGCCCAAGCATATGAGATGCTTCAAAAGAATTTAGGTTTGACGCAAGAAGAAGTTTCCAAACGAATGGGTAAGTCGCGCCCATACATTGCTAACTATTTGCGCTTGCTAACTTTGCCAAGCAAGACTAAACACCTATTACAACACGGTGACTTGTCGATGGGTCAAGCAAGAACGCTTTTAGGCCTGAAAAATAAAGACAAGATAGATGAGGTTGCTAAACAGGTTGTTAAAGAAAGCATGCCAGTTCGTAAAGTTGAAGCGCTGGTAGCTAACCTGAATACGAAGAAACCGCGCAAGAAAGTGGTGAAAAAGTCAGCATTTATTCGTGCCAGCGAACATCAATTAGCTGACAAGCTGGGTTCAGAAGTTAATATTTCTGAAAGTAAAAAAGGCAGCGGCCGCTTGTCAATTGGTTTTTCTTCAGTGGACGAATTGAATCGTATCCTTGATATATTGGGCGTGGACCTCGATGAGTAAGGAAGTTGTTTACAATTTAGCCGATACTGTATTAATGAAAAAGCCGCATGCTTGTAAAACCAATAATTGGGAAGTTTTACGGCTTGGTGCTGACATTCGACTCAAGTGTATGGGGTGTGGGCACATTGTAATGATGCCGCGTTCAAAATTTGTACATAATTTGAAACGAGTTTTGACTAGAGCAAATGATCCACTTAATGCAAAAAGCGAATTTTACGTACCAAAAGCTGATATTGCCTATCCGGGTGTCAATCAAGATAACAATTAATTTTATTAAAAGAAGAGGATAAAGATGTCATTAACTGCTGGGATTGTCGGCTTGCCTAATGTTGGTAAGTCAACTTTGTTTAATGCAATTACTAAGGCTGGAGCTGAAATGGCCAATTACCCGTTTGCTACAATTGAACCAAATGTTGGGATGGTTGAAGTGCCGGATAAACGTCTTGCTCGAATTCAAGAATTAATTCCAGCCAAGAAGATTGTCCATACCACCTTTGAATTTACTGATATTGCTGGATTGGTAAAAGGCGCTTCTAAAGGTGAAGGCCTTGGTAACAAGTTTTTAGAAAATATTCGCCAAACTGATGCAATTGTTCACGTCGTACGTGCTTTTGATGATGACAATATTACTTCCGTAACTGGTAAAGTTGATCCAGAAGAAGATATTAATACCATAAATTTGGAGCTTGCGATTGCCGACCTTGATGCCGTTAATCGTCGTATTGCTAAGGTAAAGAAAATTGCTCAGCAAAATGATAAAGAAGCCAAAGCTGAATATAATGTTCTTGAAAAAATTAAACCGGTTTTAGAAGAAGGTAAAGCTGTTCGTTCAATCACTTTTAACGAAGAAGAGGAGAAAATTGTCAAAGGTTTATTCCTTTTGACTGATAAGCCAGTTATCTACGTTGCCAACATTGCTGAAGCATCAATGGCTAATCCTGAAGATGATAAGTACTTCCAAATTGTTAAGAAACACGCTGAAAGCGAAAATGCTGAGTGTTTAGGAATTTCAGCAGCCACCGAAGAAGAAATTGCTGGTCTTGATGATGATGAAAAGGCAGAATTTTTGGAGGCTGAAGGAGTAAGTGAGTCTGGTCTTGATCGATTAATCCGAGCTGCATATCACATCTTGGGATTGAGAACATTCTTTACGGCGGGTGGACCAGAAACCCGTGCTTGGACTTTTCATGAAGGAATGAAAGCTCCACAAGTTGCTGGTGTTATTCATTCCGACTTTGAGCGTGGCTTTATCAGGGCTGAAGTGGTTTCATATCAAGATCTTGACAAGTATGAAACTATGCAAAAGGTTAAAGAAGCTGGCAGATTGCGCCTCGAAGGCAAAGACTATGAAGTACAAGACGGCGATATTATTGAATTTAGATTTAACGTTTAGGAAAACATAATGGCAGAAAAAAATACTGAAGAACAAGCAAAAATCGATATTAATAAGCAAGAAAAACTTAAAGAAAAAGTTGCCGACCAGAATATGGAAGATGAAGTTAAGGAAATGGCACCAGCAGAGCTGCGCCAGCAACTTAGCAATAAAAACTCTGATTACGTGTATCGGCTTCAAAAAGAGCTCGAATCTCAAGGCAAGATGAGCTCAGCAGATGCAACTAGTCGAGTAGATGAACTGTTATCCGACTTAGTTATTGCTCAGCGCCATGGGCAGCCAGCAACTACTTTTTATGGTATGTCTCCCAAATTAAAGGCAGCTGATATGCTGAAACCAAAAGTGAAAACGGCAACAGATATTCCATTTTGGCAATATGCAGTTGATGGTGCTCTTCTTTATATTGCAATTTTTGTTGGTCTTTTTGGTCTGATTGCTCTTTTTAGTCCTCAGGCAACCCAAAATAATCAGATGGGAATTATTACTTTAGTACTAATTGGTGCTACAATGGGAGTCTTTATGGTCAAGTATAATGACTGGGTAATGCCGGCGGCCGGCAAAGGCCGAAAAATTCCCTGGTCGAAACTGCTTATAGGGATAGTTGGTCTTGTTTTGGCACTTCTTGTTTGCTCGTATCTCTTGGCCCTACCGATATTCAAAATGATCAACCCGGTGTTACCTGGTATTTATGACATTATCATTGCGGCTTTGGTATATGGAGCGCGTTGGTTATTCCGCCGTCATTATCAAATTATTGGTTCAGTGTTTAATCCGGCGCAGAAAAACAAATAAAGTGATTTCCGTCAAGAAAAGCGCTATAATGAAATAACTATGTATTTATGAGGATAAATAGACTTATAGAGTCTGTTTATCCTTTTTAAAATATTTTGGCGCATAAAAGAGTTTCTTTTTTCACTTGAGTAGAAAGAGGTATTGAATGATTAACACGCTGGGTAAATCAATTAGGCAATATAAGAAGCAGTCTATATTGTCGCCAATCTTTGTTACTTGTGAAGTTATCATTGAAATGTTGATTCCTTATCTGGTTGGTATTTTAATTGATAACGGGATCATGAAAGGCAATATGTCATATATTGTCAAAACTGGAATCGTATTACTTATTTTTACAGCGATTTCACTGGTTTTAGGTGCTGGAGCGAGTTATTTATCCGCTCATGCTGCAGCTGGTTTTGCCGCTAATTTGCGTAAAGATATGTTTTACCATGTTCAAGACTTTTCATTTGAAAACATTGACCGTTTTTCCAGTTCCAGTTTAGTTACGAGAATGACAACTGACGTTAATAATGTTCAAATGGCATATCAAATCTTAATTCGAATTGCCGTTCGGGCGCCTATGATGCTAATTGTCTCCATAGTAATGTCGGTGATTATTAGTCCAAGATTGTCTTTGATTTTTGCCGTTTTAATGCCAATTTTTGCCATTTCGGTCGGTATGGTTATAAGAACAGTTTATCCTTATTTGCCAAAAGTATTTAAAGGCTATGACCGGATGAATCAGGTTGTTCGCGAGAATATCCGTGGCATTCGGGAAGTTAAGACTTATGTTCAAGAAGATTCGCAAACTAAAACTTTTGAAAATGCTTCTGGGGTTATTTACAGACTATTTACAGCTGCGCAAAAAGTCTTGTCACTTGATTCAATGATTGTTGTAGCCCTTTTAAATATTTCAAACCTGGCGATTTGCTGGTTCGGTGCAAAAGAAGTTGTTGGTGGCGGTCTACAGACAGGCCAGTTGATTTCGATGTTTTCATATTCAAACTCGGTTTTAAATAGTTTGAACATGCTGGCGATGGTTTTCACGCAACTAATTGTTTCAGCTTCTAGTGGTCGTAGAATTGCCGACGTAATTAACGAAAGACCATCGATTGAAAACCCACGTAAACCTCTAACTAATGTTACTAATGGCGAGATCATTTTTGATCATGTTAATTTTAAATACAATCAGGGTGATAGGAATTTAGCTTTAAATGACATTAACTTAGAAATTCAACCTGGTGAAACTTTGGGCATTATTGGCAAAACTGGTTCCTCTAAGTCAACACTGGTTGCTATGATTCCTCGTCTTTACGATGCTGACTCAGGTGCTGTCCGAGTTGCTGGTCATAATGTTAAATCATATGATTTAAAAACTTTACGTGACAATGTGGCAGTAGTTTTGCAAAACAACGTGCTGTTTTCGGGAACCATTAAAGAAAACCTGAAGTGGGGTAATGAAGATGCAACCGATGAGGAGATTTTAGCCGCAGCTAAAATCGCCCATGCTGATGACTTTATCAGTGAAATGCCCGACAAGTATGATACCAAAATTGAACAAGGTGGTAACAATGTATCTGGTGGCCAGAAGCAAAGAATTACAATTGCTCGTGCGCTTTTGAAAAATCCAAAAATTTTGATTTTGGATGACTCTACTTCTGCTGTGGATACGCATACTGAACGCGAGATTAGAGAATCCCTGGCGGAAAAAATGCCCGACACGACCAAGATTATTATTTCGCAGAGAATTGTTTCAATTAAGGATGCAGATCGAATCATTGTCATGAATGATGGCAAAATTCAGGATATTGGCACTCACGATGAACTAATCAAGCGTAACGACTTATATAGTTCAATTGCTAAGTTCCAAGAAGAACAAAAGAGGTAGGTGAGAAGTTTTGGATAAAGCAGTAGAAAATAAGAAGGCAAGCATGAAAGGACACCGCGTCTCAACGCTTGCTCGCTTACTTAAATTAATTGCAAGCACTAGTCCGTGGATGCTTATTACGTCAATAATTGCGGTTGTTTTAGCGGCTGCAGCGAATGTGGTAGGGTCATTATTTATTGAGCGTTTGATTAATACTTATATTATTCCGCTAACCAAGCAGGCTCATCCAAATTACGGTCCTCTTTGGCAAGCAATTGTCATTATGTTTGGTTTCTATGCTATCGGTTTTATATCCAACTACCTTTTTGCGGTATTAATGGCAATTTTAGCGCAAAAAGTACAGTATAGAGTGCGTAACGAAATGTTTGCTCACATGGAACTATTACCAATTGCTTATTTTGATGAAAATGACTACGGGGACATTATGAGTCGATATACTAATGATATCGACACACTGATGCAAATGATTTCTCAGTCAATTCCGCAATTTATGAATTCAATGCTAAATATTGTCTTTGTTCTAGGAGCAATGTTTAGCTTGAGCTGGCAATTAACGATTTTTACATTAGTCATCTTTGCATTATCAATCGGTGTGGTTCGTTTCTTGACAACACGTTCGTCGCATTACTTTCAGCTACAACAAAGAGAATTGGGACAAGTTAATGGCTACAATGAAGAAATGCTCAATGGCTTAAAAGTCATTAAGGTTTTTAGTCATGAGCCGCAAGCAGAAGCGGAATTTGACGTTTATAACAAGGCACTTCAAGACGCTGCCGGTAAAGCTAACACCTATTCAACCGTTTTATTTCCGATTATGGGTAATATGGGTAACTTATTGTATGTTTTAATTGCCATTATTGGTGGAGCAGTTGCGATTAACCGTATTGCTCCGCTATCACTTGGTGTAATTGGAGCCTTTTTGCAACTTTCCAAGCAGTTTGCCATGCCAATTGCGCAGATTTCGCAGCAATTAAATTCTATCGTAATGGCTCTAGCTGGGGCAAAGAGAATTTTTGACCTTGAAGATGAACCAATTGAAGTTGATAGTGGTGATGTAACCATTACCAAAGACGAAAACGTTAGAGGTGCTTGGCATTGGAATGTTCCTCAAAAAGATGGCTCCGTTAAAAAGGTTACAGTTAAGGGACACATTGTTTTTGATAACGTTAATTTTGGTTATTCTCCAAATAAGCAAATTTTATACAACATCTCGCTTGATGCTAAGCCGGGTATGAAGGTCGCTTTAGTTGGAGAAACCGGTGCAGGTAAAACAACTATTTCGAATATGCTTAACCGTTTTTATGAAATTGGTTCAGGTAAGATTACCTATGATGGCATTCCGATTAACCGCATCAAAAAAGACGATCTGCGTCGTTCTTTGTCAATTGTTTTGCAAGAAACTCACTTGTTTACAGGTACAGTAATGGATAATATCCGTTTTGGTAATGTAGATGCAAGTGACGATGATGTTTATCAAGCTGCACATTTGTCTCATGCTGATGAGTTTATTCATCATCTAGATGAGGGCTATAAGACGGTTATTGACGGTAATGGCGGAGACTTATCGCAAGGGCAAATGCAATTACTTAGTATCGCTCGAGCAATGATTGCAGATGAACCAGTTATGATCTTAGACGAGGCTACCTCGAGTATTGATACCCAGACTGAGAAGCTGGTGCAAGCTGGAATGGACAACCTCCTGGCTGGCCGGACGAGTTTTGTAATTGCCCACCGTTTGTCGACAATTGTTAACTCAGACTTAATTTTAGTTCTCGATCATGGTCATATTATCGAAGCAGGTAGTCACGAAGAACTCTTAAAAGAAAAAGGTTACTACTACGAGCTATATACCGGTAAGAAAGAAATTGAATAGTATTAAATAAAATATTCCTAGTATTCATTGAGTACTAGGAATATTTTATTGTTGTTGAGGGTATCATTTTTCGTTGACACAATAGCCAAGAGTTTTAGTTCCACCTTGGCGATTCGTCATAGAGGCATATTGCTGGTTTGGATCATGCTTTGTAAAAAAATCGATTTTTTCCAGTTAAGCTAACAAAACCCATAGGCAATACATATGTAAAAGCACATTCAAATCCTTAAAAGGAAACATCAGTTTGTCCTATGGTAAAATAAAATAAGTGTGTGAAGACTAAATTAGCACTATTTTGACGTGTTCAGAGCTAAACATAAAGGAATTAAATAATGAATCAGATTTTTCAAATTCTAAGCGAACGTAAAGGAGATTTATGGATTGCTTTATTACAGCACATGCAAATCTCGTTACTATCGCTTTTGCTAGCAATGATAATTGCTATGCCATTAGCTTTTTGGGCAACTAAACATAAAAAAGCTGCTGAGTTTTTATTACAAGTAACTAGTATTTTGCAAACAATTCCATCTTTAGCTCTTCTAGGGCTGTTAATTCCATTAGTTGGAATTGGCACAGTTCCGGCCGTTATTGCTTTGATTGTCTACGCTTTACTGCCGATTTTTCAAAATACTTATATCGGTTTGACGACAATCGATCCAGCACTTGAAGAAGCTGCTGATGCTTTTGGTATGTCGCGGCTGCAAAAACTAAGCAAGGTTGAGCTCCCTTTGGCAATGCCAACTATAATATCCGGCATTCGGACAGCACTGGTTTTAATTATTGGCACGGCAACAATGGCGGCTTTAATTGGTGCAGGTGGTCTTGGCAGTTTTATTTTACTAGGAATTGACCGTAATAATACTGCTTTGATTGTGATTGGCGCGGTATGTTCTGGAGTTTTAGCAATCAGTTTAAGTGCATTAATCAAGTGGTTAGAACATGCTTCGGTTAAAAGTGCAATTAGCGTTTTAGGCGTTTGCATCATTTTTTTAGCTGGTTCGGGAATTTATGAGGCTGTTGGCAATCAAACTGAAACTGTCACAATTGCGGGTAAGCTTGGATCCGAGCCAGAAATTTTAATTAATATGTACAAAGAATTAATCGAGGATAGTAATGCGCATGTTAAAGTGACGTTAAAGCCTAATTTTGGCAAAACAACTTTTTTATATAGCGCTTTGAAAAATGGCAAAATCGATATTTATCCTGAGTTTACAGGGACAGTTTTAGAAACCTTTGCCAAAAAGCCAGTTGCCACAGCAGGTCTTAACGAAAAACAGACTTATCAAAAAGCACGTGAATTGATGAAAAATCAAGATAAATTAGCTCTTTTAAAACCAATGGCTTATGACAATACGTATGCCTTAGCAGTAAAAACAGATTTTAAGAAAAAGCATCAGTTAAATAAAATTAGTGATTTGACCGGAATTGAACCGCAATTAAAAGGCGGAATGACAATGGAATTCATTGATCGCGGTGATGGTTTTAAAGGAATCAAGAAACTTTACGGCCTAAATTTCCCAGTTAAGTCAATGGAGCCGGCGTTACGCTATCAGGCTATCCAACAAGGAAAAGTCAATATAGTTGATGCATATTCAACTGACAGCGAATTGCGGCAGTATCATATGAGTATTTTAAAGGATGATAAACACAATTTCCCAATTTATCAAGGTGCTCCTCTGATGAGTCTTGACTTTGCGCGTAAGCATCCTGAAATTGTGAAGAGCCTAAACCGGTTAGCTGGTAAAATCACTGAGGAGCAAATGCAGGAAATGAATTATGAGGTCAATGTAAAAAATGCCGCTCCGGCGCTTGTAGCTCACAAATACTTGGTTCAGCACCACTTGATTAAGGGGAAACAATAATGACAACAGCAATTAAATTTGATCATGTCAACAAGACTTTTGCTGATAGTCTTGTAGTCAATAACCTTAATCTTGAAATCAAGCAAGGTGAGCTATTTGTGCTGGTGGGAAACTCTGGCAGTGGCAAAACTACTTCGATAAAAATGATTAATCGTTTAGAAGATCCTAGTTCCGGTCAAGTGCTTATAAATGGGCGGCCAACTAATGAATACAATTTACAAAAACTACGCTGGGATATTGGTTACGTGCTGCAAGAAATTGCTCTTTTTCCCAATATGACGGTCGGTAAAAACGTTGGACTTATTCCTGAAATTAAAGGTGAAAAGAAAGATAAAGCCCAACAGAAAATGATTGAAAAGCGGTTGTATGAAGTTGGACTTGATCCAAAAACCTATTATAATCGTTACCCCAGCGAGCTGTCTGGTGGTGAACAACAACGAATTGGCATTCTGCGAGCAATTATTTCGAATCCACCAGTTGTTTTAATGGATGAACCATTTAGTGCACTTGACCCATTGTCACGCACTAACTTGCAGAACTTGGTAATTGCCTTGCATCAAAAAATGCAGAATACGATTGTCTTTGTTACGCATGACATGAATGAAGCACTTAAGATGGCAGATAGAATTGGTGTTATGAAAGATGGAAATCTACTTCAGGTTGATAAGCCACAAGAAGTTTTGCATCACCCAGCTAATCAGTTTGTGCAAGAGTTTTTCGGGGGCAGTTTAGGAAGCGATCTTTATGAAACTACTCTTCATGAAGCCAGATTATTTAATCAGCTGAATGAGACTAAAAAGCAACTACAAGCAATTAAGACAATTAGTGAAGAAACTAAGTTTGCCCAAGTGTTGCAACTTTTGAGTGATGAAGAAGAATTAGCCATTACTGACAAAAATGAAAATTTGCTTGGCTATCTTGATCGCCAATGGGTAATTAAATATCTAGCAAAAGTTAACGGCCCTAATTAATAACGTCTTAGTGGAATTTGTTTATTTTTTTAATAAAAAGATAAAGTTATTACTGAATATTAGGTGATTTTCATAAAATTGGCTAAAATAGGTATCAAAGATTCTACTAGATTGTGTTCGGTAGAGATAAACTAAAAAATAACCAATTAATAGTATTTAAAGAAGGGAACAGCCCTATGAAAATTTTGGTGGTCGATGATGATAAAGAAATTGTCGAATTATTAAGCATTTATCTTAAAAATGAAGGTTATATACCTGTGGTGGCATATAGTGGTAAGGAGGCTGTGACAAAGCTCACAACCACTCCTGACATTGCCTTAATGATTTTAGATGTAATGATGCCAAGTATGAGTGGTATTGATGTTATCAAAGAAGTTCGCAAGGATTCAGACATTCCCATTATTATCGTTTCGGCTAAAACCGGCGATATGGATAAAATTCAGGGTTTAATTACCGGGGCTGATGACTACGTTTCTAAGCCGTTTAATCCGCTTGAAGTAATGGCGCGGGTTCGTTCACTTTTACGTCGCAGTCAAAAGCAAGTTAAAGATGATGAACCAGATGTCTTAGAAATTGGGCCATTGATTATCAATCGCGATTCGCACGAAGTCAGAACAATTGATGGTAAGGATATTCAATTAACCGCGTTAGAATTTGGTATTTTATATTTACTTGCAAGTCATCCGAACCGTGTTTTTTCAGCGGATGAAATTTTTGAACGTGTTTGGCAGCAAGAGTCGATTGTTTCAGCTAAAACCGTAATGGTTCACGTGTCGCATTTGCGTGATAAAATTCAAAAAGCAACTGATGGCGAAGATGTCATTCAGACAGTTTGGGGAGTTGGCTATAAAGTTGAGGCTTAACTAAATGAAAAAAGACCATGTTCGACTAACGGCTGCCGAAAAAAGTGAGTTGTTTGCTGAAGGCGTTATTACTATTGTTTTATTGCTTTTACTAAACTTGTCAGTGATTATTTTAATCAATTTGACAATTTTACAAGATGAAAACCTCATCAATGGTATTTACTTTTTAAAAAAGACCATTACCTTTGCTGGTGGGCGCCATTTGTGGTCGTGGCAGAATACTTTTTTGATTTTGATGGGAATTGGCGATTTAATCGTGCTGTATTGGCGCTTGATTCGGCGCTATCATCAAATGCAACTGCGTCACGTCATTTCTGAATTACATTATATTGCTCAAGGCCATTTTGATCACACTATTTCATTTAAAGTAAAAACCGATTTACAGAAAGTAATCGATTCAATTAATTCTTTAGTTGATAGTACAGTAAATGCTATTGAAGAAGAACGAGCAATCGAAAAATCTAAAGATGAACTAATTAGCAATGTGTCACATGATATTAGGACGCCCTTAACGTCAATCATTGGCTATTTAGGCTTACTAAAAGCTGGTGTTGCGAATCCTGAAGATCAGCAGCGCTATCTTGACATTGCATATATGAAAGCTGAACAAATGAAGTCTTTGGCCCATGACCTGCTTGAATATACAACAATTAATTCAAACGATACTAAATTGAAGTTATCTTCGCTTCATATTTTTTCAATGCTAGAGCAAGTTGCTGCTGGTTTTGAGTTTGAAGCTGAAGAAAAGGGGATAACTTTTAACATTGAAACAAGACCTAAGGATTTAACGATTCAGGCTGATCCAGAAAAACTAGTGCGGGTATATAACAACTTGATTACTAATGCGATTAAATATGGCGCTGAAGCGACGCAAATCAACTTAATTGCCAATTTAGTCAATAACAATGAAGTTGAGCTAAGGGTTGAAAATAATGGCTCGCAAATTCCAAAAGAATCACTGAAGAAAATTTTTGATCGTTTTTATCGCGTGGAAACTTCTCGTAATACCAAAACTGGTGGAACTGGGCTAGGTTTATCGATTTGCAAGAGTATTGTTGAACTGCATCACGGTAAGATATACTGTGAATCTGATAATAATTGGACCCGTTTCATTATTTGTCTGCCACTGGACCCAAAGAATGCAAAAACTCACGCCTAGCTGTGTTATAATTTTGACTGAGATATCAAACGAAGGGGTATAGCATGAGTATTTCTTTAAATACCTGTATTTTAATTTTAAAAGAACACCACCTGCTTAAATCAAGTGCAATTCAAGACACGGTCAGAACCAAAATGGAATATGTGTCATATGATTCGCGTGACATTGAAACAAACACGCTGTTTTTTTGCAAGGGGGCGGGATTTAGACCGACTTACTTGTCAATGGCTAAAGATAATGGCGCCAACTGTTATGTTGCCGAACAACCATTTCCGGAAGGAAAAGGGATGCATGCTTTAATTGTGCGTGACGTTTCAAAAGCAATGGCTTTATTATCTGCAGCCTTTTTCCGCTTCCCGCAGGATGACTTATTTGTCATTGCGGTTACCGGTACTAAAGGTAAAACAACAACAGCTTACTTTTTAAAAGGGATGCTAGATCAAGTTAACGGTGGCCGGACTGCACTTATTTCTTCGGTTAATAATGTGGTCGGTCAAAATCCAGAGGATACGTTTAAGTCAAGCTTGACTACCCCTGAGTCACTCGACTTATTCCGTGATATGCGTAATGCTGTTGATAATGGGATGACGCATTTGGTAATGGAAGTTTCTAGTCAAGCATATAAGAGAAACCGAGTATTTGGTTTAACTTATGATTTAGGCTTTTTCTTAAATATTTCGCCAGATCACATTGGTCCAAATGAGCATCCAAATTTCGCGGATTATTTGCACTGCAAGTTACAACTCTTGGTCAATGCGCGCAAATGTATTATTAATGCGCAAACGTCCCACTTCAATGAAGTATATGCGGCAGCCACGACAACTACTGATCCTGATAGTATATATTTGTTTGCCGAAGAAAAGTTTTCTAACCCTGATTTGCAGCAGACTATTGATTTCCGATATTCTTCTGAAGAAATTGATATGGTAAGAACTGAATTCCAAGTTTCATGCGTTAGTGATAAGGCTAAGCAGCTAAAAATTGGTGGAGATTATCAGTTAAAAATGCTGGGAGATTTTAACGAATCAAATGGTACTGCCGCTGTGATTGGTGCTGGTTTAGCCGGAATGGACCATGATTCTGCTGCTAAAGGAATTAATGAAGTTACTGTTCCGGGCAGAATGCAGACTGAAGTTACTAAGAATCATGGCATTGTGGTTGTTGACTATGCTCATAATGAGGCTTCAATGATGGCGCTCATGAGCTTTATGCAGCGTGAATTTGATAACCCAAATATCATTGTGGTTGTTGGCGCTCCTGGAGATAAGGGGATTTCCCGCCGACCTGGTTTTAGCAAAAGTCTCAGTACCTATGCTAATCAAGCGTTTTTGACTACTGATGATCCGGGTTTTGAAGATCCGCTGGAAATTTGTCAGGAAATTGATGCGGGCATCGATCATTCAAAAGTGAATGTAACTATTGAATTAGATAGAAAAAAAGCTATTCGCGATGCTATTAGTATGTCCCAGAAAGGTGATGTAGTATTAATTTGCGGCAAGGGTGAAGACGGTTTTCAAAAGATCCGTGGCGTTAACACGCCATACCCTTCAGATATTAATGTTGCCCAACAAGTAATCAACGATTTGGAAGGTCAAAGCGAACACTTTAATTAGCGGAAAAAGCAGAAATATGAAAAATTTTTTTACTATTCTTGGAGGAATGGGTACGATTGCAACTGAAAGCCTTGCTCGACAGTTGAATCATAGGGTTAAAATCACTAAGGATCAGGATTACTTAAACTATATTTTAGTTAATGATGCGCAAGTTCCTGATCGTACAGCCTATATCAAAGACCATTCTAAGCCAAATTTTTATAATAGTTTGCGAGAAGATGTATTGCAGCAAGCGCAGTTATCACCAGACTTTTTTATTATGCCTTGTAATACTGCTCATTATTTTTATGATGATATGGCTAAACTCTCTGATGTGCCATTTTTGCATATGATGCGGATTGCAGTGCATCAGTTTGTGCAAGAATATCCAAATGAGCAAAAAATTGGGCTAATTGCCACGGAAGGTTCAATTTATGATCATCTTTATGTTGACGAACTTAATCTGGTTAGCCGGCAAGCAGAATTAGGTGGACCTGAGATCCAACCGATGGTAACAGAATTAATTTATTCCAATATTAAGCAAAAAGGTGTTGTTGACAAAGAACTTTATCACCGCATTTTGCGCACTATGCACGATAAATATGGTTGTAATGTGATTTTACTTGGTTGTACAGAATTATCGCTTGCACAAGAAAAAGCACCAGATCACCCGTATAACGTGATTGATCCACAGTCAATTATTGCGGATGTGGCAATTGAATTAGAACTAAAAATTCGCACGGGCATGGATCCAAGAGAAGCCGTTAAGAAGTACTTATACTAAAAAGTCATTACTATAGATAAAGCAATATCTAGAAGTCAGCTGAACCAACAAATGAGATAGGCAACAGTTTTATTTTTTAAAAACGACTTTAAGAAAAGCTATTATCTGATTAAATTAATATAATGGAAAAAATGCGGTAACTGATATCATTAAAACTTGGCTTGGTTATTCTAGCATTCTTTATATCAAAGTGATTACATTTTATAATTAAAAATATAATAAAGCGTGCAAAAAAGCAGGACATTCCTATTGGAGAATGTCCTGCTTTTTAGTTACTATTTAATTTTTGAACTTGTTTTTTAAAGTTATCCTTGAAAATGAACGATCCAGAAACGGCAATGTCTAAACCTGAGTCAGCTAATTTTCTAATATTCTCATCATCAATGCTTCCATCAGCCTCAATTAGATAATGATAATTATTCTTTTTCCTTATTTCATCTAGTAGCTTAACTTTTTCAACGGTAGAGTTAATAAATGCAGCGCCACTAGTTCCAGGATTAACTGACATTACCATCACTTGGTCAACAAAATCAAGTACTGGAAAAATTGCAGAGATTGATGTACCCGGGTTAATAACTATTTCACACTTTTTTCCTAAAGCTTTGACTATATTTAATGCTCGATGAATATGAGGCGTTGATTCGAGGTGAATGCCAATATTTTTTGTTGTAGAAAAATTGTAATTTCCAATTAATCTTTCGGGATTTTCAACCATCATGTGAATATCAAGTGGTATTGAGGTTTGTCTACTAATTTCTTTAACTGATTTTTCACCAAAATCAATTTCGGGAACGAAATGTCCGTCCATTACATCAATATGAAGAAAGTCAACTCCGGAATTAGATAGTTCACCTAAGGTCCTTTCTAAATTGATTTTTGGTCCGCTATGTAAAGAAACTGATATTTTAGTCATTTAAAATTCCTCCTTAATTAATAAAATAACTTTTAAATAAACCTTTTAGGTAAGCAAAACAAAAATTGCACGGTATAAGTGCAAATTTAAAAACATATTATTTCACCCCACCGTGCAATTTTTATTTTTAATTATAAGTTGATAGCGCTTAATATTAAATCGTAGAGAGGCGGATGAGGAATGTTCTTTGATGAAAAAATAATTGAACTTGGAGTAAGTGCACAAAGCAATACAGAAGTAATTAGAAAATTGGCTAATGTGCTAAAACAAGAAGGTATAGTGAAAAAAAATTATTTAAAACATGTTTTGGAAAGAGAAGATAATTTTCCAACAGGGTTGCAGTTGGAATACGGGATTGGAGTTGCTATTCCTCATACGGATTCTAAATATGTTAGTACTTCCCAAATTGCACTTGCAACTTTAAAAAAGCCTGTTTTGTTTAAGAGTATGGTAAATAAATCAGCTAATGTAAAAGTTAACTTGGTGTTCATGATTGCAATGAGCGAGCCACACGAACAGGCTGGTCTGCTAAGCAATCTGATGACATTTTGTCAAAACAAAGAGGCAGTTAGTGAGTTGCTAACCGCTACAGATGTTGAAAAAGCATACGAAATTTTAACAAAATATGATTTGAATTGAAGGAGTATAGATTATGTTTGTACAAGCGATACATTGGTTTTTGAACTTAGGATCAACTGTAGGTATTCCAATTATTATTATTATACTGGGCCTGATTGTTGGACTAAAACCGTCTAAAGCACTTATTTCAGGTTTAACTTTAAGCGCTGGATTTATTGGAATGAATATGGTTGTTAATATGATGGCAACTAATTTGCAACCAGCTATTAAGCTAATGGTTGAACGCTATCACCTATCATTAAGCATTATGGACGTTGGATGTGGTGTTGGTGGGCCTCTGGCATTTTCAAGTTCTTTAGGAGTTCTGGCAATTCCGTTAACCATTTTAATTAACTTAGTATTGGTTTGGATTGGCCTAACAAGAACTTTAAACGTTGATATATGGAACCTCTGGCAACCAACTTTTATTGGTTTGCTTGTTTGGGCCGTTACTGGTAATTACGTATACGGTATCATTGCACTTTGTGGAGGCTTCTTACTCGAGCTACTCCTAGCGGATTTGATGCAGCCGATTACCGAAAAATTCTTTAATTTGCCAGGTATTGCAGTTACTCATACTATGGCTCTTTCTGCAACAGTACTAGCAGTCCCTTTGAACTGGCTATTTGATAAAATCCCAGGGTTTAACAAATTAGATGCCAGTCCAGAAAAAATACAAAAGCGCTTTGGTGTACTCGGTGACCCACTTGTAATTGGATTTATTGTCGGCATCGGTATCGGACTTCTTGCTGGTTTTGACCTATCAGGAATTTTGCAATTAGGAGTTGAAATGGGTGCAACTTTGAAAATTATGCCAAAAATGATTTCTATGTTTATGGAAAGCCTAACACCTATTTCTTCAGCAACGCAGGAATTCACAAAAAAGCACTTGCGTGGTAAAAAAGTCAATATTGGTATGGATGCTGCGCTAACTGTTGGTCACCCAGCTGTTATTGCTACAAGCGTTTTAATGATTCCTATTTCATTATTTTTGGCTACAATTTTGCCAGGCAATAAAGTACTTCCACTTGGCGATCTAACTCTTTATGTTTATGTATTTACTTTATTAGTTGGAGCTTTTAAGGGAAATATTATAAGAAGCTTAATAGGTGCTACCATCTACTCAATTCCAATGCTCTATTTGTCAACATGGCTATCGCCGTTAGTAATGAAGAGTTTTAAGTTGGCTAATTATAGTATTAATACGAAGGGCGCCTTTTCGTTTGAATTGTCTGGATTATGGACAAACTCAATATTTGTTTGGATGGCTCAAAATATGGGAGTTATCGGTTTAGGCATTATGGTTGTGGTATTGCTTGGACTTCTGTATTACTTAAATGTCATCAAGAAGTTTAATTCTGATGAAATCGTAAAGGAAGGTAAATAATCATGAAAAAAATGTTAATTATGTGTGGAGCAGGTCATGCAACTTCAACAATTGTTCACGCTAAAGTCAATGATTGGCTCAAAGAAAATGGTTATGATAATGAAGTAGAGATTAAACAATCTGCTGTTAGCCAAGAGGTTGAAAATATCAAAAATGGTTTTTATGATGTAGTAATTTCTACAACAATTGTTCCAGACGATATTAAGGACAAGGTAATTAATGGAGTAGCACTTTTAACTGGTATAGGAACAGACCAAGTTTGGAATGAAGTGCAAGCGGCTATTGAATCATGAGCTTTTATTTTGATGAAATAGAATTAGAAACGGTTCAAGGTCGTCCATCTTATCATATGATCACGGATGAGATTAAAAAGATAGTTACAAAAAGCAATATTCAAAATGGAATTTGTTTAATTCAAACAACACATACCACTTGTTCAATTTA
The DNA here is from genome assembly GCF_059900815.1 of Lactobacillus sp. C449L. NCBI lineage: Bacteria > Bacillati > Bacillota > Bacilli > Lactobacillales > Lactobacillaceae > Lactobacillus > Lactobacillus sp. C449L. The sequence goes on from NZ_JBWXGA010000003.1 coordinate 128,386, forward strand.
CTTTGACGAATACATGCATGATAAAAACTATTACGAAGATGACTTTTTACAGGTTGATCTTAATAATGTTTTTGAAAAAATAATTCCTCGCCAAACTTCCGAGAACTATCCTTATCTCAGCCCAGGTCCTGAACATATTTCCTACGGTATGGCAAAAAACGATCCAAACTATCCTGCTATTAAGTGGACAATGCTGAATACAGACGGACATTTAAGGTCAGACATGCTTGGTTCAAGCATTTCATTGGGAATTCGCAAACGAAACTTGCTCTTGGGATCTGTTGGTCAAATATTCTTTGTTGATTTCGATCAAACAAGGAAACGCAAAAGAAAAATAGAAGTCGTTATAGTAGGAGAAACAAATGAATAATTATTCTCAGCTTTTTCAAGCTGAAGGTGAGGAAGTTAAAAAGTTAGGTAAAAGCGTCGATTTTAAGCAGTTAGATAGTTTGATAAAATTATTGAGTGAATGTATGAATAATATCTTTATAACAGGTTGTGGTACATCTGCAATGGCCGCGCGAAAAGCTGTTCATACCTTTAATGTAATTGGCATTAGTGCGTTTTATCTTAATCCTTCTGATGCTGTTCATGGGGGACTTGGGCAAGTTAAACAAAATGATATTGTTATTTTCATCTCAAAAGGTGGCTCTACTAAAGAATTGACTAGTTTTGTTAGCAATTGCAGTGATAAAGATGCCCAAATTGTCGTCGTAACAGAAAACTTGGAATCAGTTTTAGCAAAAAAAGCTAATTTAGCGGTTAAAGTCAAAGTTGATAAAGAGCTAGATGAATTTGATATGCTTGCAACTACAAGTACTATGGCCGTAATATCCTTGTTTGATGTTGTTGCAACAGTTCTTATGAAAGAAGAAAAATTCTCCAAAAAAGAGTTCTTATTAAATCATCCTTCTGGCAAAGTCGGGCAAAGATTAGCATTGGACGTTAACAGTGATTAAGGAGTATGCCAAAATATGTGCAGAGCTGAATTCAGTTAATAGCAGCTTGAATGACAAGAAAGCAGAAAAGATTTTAGAACTGATCTTTAATGCTAGAAAAATTTTTCTCTCAGGAGAAGGCAGAAGCGGACTAATGATTAAAGCACTTGCAAATAGACTTACGCAAGTTGGTCTGCAAGTACATGTAGCAACCGAAGTTACTGCACCAGCAATTAGTAAAAATGATATTTTGATATTTAATTCTGCAAGTGGTAATTCAGTTTTTTTAAATTCGCAAGCAAAAAGCGCAGTAGACTTGGGTGCAAAAGTTATTACTTTTACTGCTAATATGGAGTCCGAACTTAGCCAAAAAAGTGATGTAGTTACTCTTATTGACGCTCAATCAAAAGATGAAAATCGAGGGTCGATTCAGCCAATGGGAAGCTTATACGAACAAGCCACCTTGTTGCTTTTTGATAGTCTGATATTAAAAGCAATTAAAGATGGAAAAGTAACTAACAAACAACTACGATCTGCACACTCTAATTTAGAGTAAGGAGACAAAACCATGAGTGATAACAGAGATTTACTTGATTTTTTACGACAAAATAACGAATCTTGGGTCACTGCTAAAACTCTTGCGATGAAGTTGGCTATGTCGGAGCGAACAGTAAAAAGTAAAATAGCACAATTGCGTGCGAATAATGTTGAAATTGAAAGTGGATCCAAGGGATATAAGATAAAAATCAACATAGATACTCAGGGAACAAAAGAGTATTTACCCGATACAGCTAGTCAACGAAGTTCTTGGCTAATAAGAAAATTAATTAAAGCACCAGAAGCGGTTAATGTTTATGACTTATCCGGTCAACTATATATTAATGACGTAGAGTTGCGAAAAGAATTAAAAAAATTAGAACATGAGTTTGTTAATTTTGACCTAGAGCTAAAACATGAAGGAGATTTCTATCAAGTAGTAGGAAAAGAGGAAAACAAACGCAAAATTCTGTCGTCTATCATTTATCATGAATTAAATGGGACACTTTTAAGTGAGAAAGCCATTCAAAAATATTTTCCTGAGGTGGAAGTAAAAACGGTTAGTCAGATTCTACGTCAGAGTTTAAATAAATCTAATATAAAAATTGATTCTTTTAATTTTAGTAATATTCTGTTGCATCTAATAATAATGATTGATCGTTTCGATAAAACAGAAGACCAACCCACTGAAAAAAATATTGATAATAAATTGGTCAATCGAATTCTAGTTGGACTAAGCCAAAAAACTGACTATTTTTTATCAAGTTATGATATCAAACAACTAACAAAAATGTTTAATCTTATCCTGGATGATCATAAAGTTGAGATTCCAGCTGATTCACAAATTAATAAATTATTTAAGCGAATAGTTCTTTTTGTTCGAAAAACCTATGATTTAAACTTGGACGAAGAGCTTTTTAAAAAAAGGTTTTTGCCGCATTTGCTTAGACTTATTGATCGTTTTAAAAACAACAATATCATACATAATCCTCTTGCAAAAAACATTAAAAATTCTTCTCCTACAATTTATGAATGTGCAACCTTGATTGCTTATGAAATAAAAAATGTTCTTGGTATTTCAGTTAGTGAGGAAGAAATTGCATTTATTGCTCTTCATGTTGGTAATATAGTTACTGAACAAATAAGAAACGAGAATAAAGTAATTAGTCAATTGTTTATGCCTGATTATAATGATAATTCTAAAGATACCATTGATTCTCTAGAACAAAAATTTGGTAATGAAATGGTAATTTTAAATGCTACTTCCGATGAAGGAGATATTTTAGAAGAAACCCAACTTGTAATTGTTGTGAATTCAAAGCAAATAATTAAAAAACATAATTTTGTTCAAGTTTCTAGCTTTCTTTTGCCAAATGATATTACTAAAATTCAAAAAGCAATTAAGCAGATTGAGGCTATGAATTTATCACATGAATTAAAAAAAGGATTGAATAGGTTTACGTCAAAAAATAGTTTTATTAAAGAAAGCTATAATCGAACGGCCAAAGAAGTTATCCATCATATTTCTGAGCACTTTTTAAAAGAAAAGATTGTCGGAATTGACTTTGAAAATAAAGTCTTGGAAAGAGAAAAACTTTCCAGCACGGCATTTGGTTCGGTTGCAATTCCACATACTATTGATTATGATGCTAAAAAGAGCCAGTGGTTTATCTACATTAACCCTAAAGGAATTAAGTGGGGTAATCAGCTAGTATATTTGATTATTGCTCTAGCCTCAAGTCAAAAAGATGAAAAAAAGTTTAGGCAAGTATTTGACGAACTTTCTGAAGTCATTATTGATGATAACAAAGTTTCTAAATTAACAGCATGCAATACTTATCAGGAGTTCGTAGACGAGATAATAAAAATTGAATAAACATAAAAACTCATTGATATTAATATTGTCAATGAGTTTTATTTAATTAATAAATGGTTAAGTTAATGGCTATAATGCAATTCAACTTGAATCTTAGTTGCCTGTGTTAAAAAACGAAAATTTCGAAATTCCTGATAAGTATATTATTGGTGTTTGGCTTCCCAATAGTCTTTTCTATAAAAAGTGCTATATATTTACATCATTAATTTTATTCCCGATGAATATATTTATAGTTATATACAAATTGATCACTTCGTGCTACGCAAAGTGTATACTCAACTGGTTCCTGTTTTTTGTTATAAGAGGTTCTTTTTACTTTAAGGCAGGGTGAGCTTTCATCAATTTGTAGTATCTTTGCGTCTCCGCGTGAAATAAGACTAGCTCTAATTTCCTCACTAACTATATGCACGCTTTGGTTAAAATCGTTTTTCATAATTTTATACAATGAGTTTTTTTCTAGATCGCCTAAAGTCAACGCTGAAAATTTTGAAAAAGGTAAATATGTTCTTTCGACCATCGTTGGAATAGAGTCAGCTTTACGTATACACTTAAGCTTAATTATTTTATCTCCTTTATTTAAGTCGAGTTTTGAGGCTAAGAACTCGTCGGGGTTAAAAACTTTAAATTCCAATAAATCTGTTTCGGGTTTTTTTCCTAGCAGTTTCATTTGCTGTGTGAAACTATAAACTTCATTTAAAGCAGTTGGAACAGATTTTCTTGACACAAAGGTACCTTTACCGTGAATTTTATATATATATCCCATTTTTTCGAGTTCATCAAGAGCTTGACGCACGGTATGTCGACTTATATTTAAACGTTCCGCTATTTCTCTTTCACTAAGAAGTTTTTGTCCTTTTTCCATATTTTTTTTAATATATGACTTCAAAAAACTTACAAGTTTTAGGTAAATTGGTTCTTTCGAGTTTTTGTTCATTTCAAATTCCATTTAAGGTACATACCATCATAATAAATAATATTTTCAAAAATATTATACCAGATAAATCAGGTATGACTACTCAAATAACTTGACAGTGTAATCGCTTTCTATTATTATTGATTTGATTAGTGGTATGGACCATATGAAAATGGGAGGTAAGAATATGAGTGAACCGAATATTTTATTAACTAGAATTGATAATAGACTTGTTCATGGTCAAGTTGGTGTTATCTGGACTAGCTCGATTGGCGCAAATTTACTTTTAGTAGCAAATGATGATGTTTCTGAAGATCCGTTACAGCAAAAATTAATGAAAAGCACCTCTGAAACATCTGGAGCACAAATAAGATTTTTTTCAATTCAAAAAACGATTGATATTATTGGAAAAGCTGCTCCACGTCAAAAGATTTTTATAATTGTTAAAACACCAGCTGACGCTGTCAGGCTAGTTGAAGGTGGAGTGCCAATAAAGGAAATTGATGTCGGAAACATGCACTTTTCCTCTGGAAAAGAAAAAGTTACTGATAAGGTATATGTAGATCAAAAAGATAAAGATGATTTAATGAGACTTGTTCATTTTGGAATCAATATTTATATCCAAGACGTACCTGGTGATAAAAAAACAAACGTTAACTTTTAATTAAGTAGAAACTGGAGGAAAAAATGCAAATTACTTTGTGGCAAGGAATTTTGCTTAGTATTTTTGGCGCAATTGCAGGTGTGGACTCTTATACTGAAGCTCTGTATATTTTTAGGCCAATAGTTAGTTGTGCAGTAACTGGGCTAATACTTGGAGATCCATTGACTGGTTTGCTTGCAGGTGGTGTAGCTGAACTGACTTTTGCCGGTCTAACTAATGCTGGTGGTACGCAGCCACCAAACCCCGCTGTATGTGGGATTATGACCGTAGTTATTGCTCATACAACTAGTGTTGCACCTGCTACGGCAGTTGGGCTTTCATTACCATTTGCAATGCTGATGCAATATATTATTTTAATGTTTTATTCGCTGTTTTCAGGCTTCATGCCCGCAATGGACAATGCTGCAGAAAATGCAGATGTTAAAAAGTTTAATAATTTTATTGGCTTCTCGGCTATCGTTATAGCAGCAACGTTCTTTATAGTTATTTTTTTATCGTCATATGCAGCTCAAGGACCTATGGCAACTCTTGTTAAATCAATGCCAAAATGGTTGATTCATGGATTTGAATTGGCAGGTGGTGCGCTTCCGGCAGTTGGATTTGCAATGTTATTAAAGGTATTGCTACGTGTTAACTATGTACCATATTTGTTATTAGGTTTTGTAATTGCGAGTTTCATAAACTATTCCAATGTATTACCTGCAGCGGTAATTGGTGTGGTCTTTGCAATGATTGATTTTTTCAATACGAGACAGAATCAGAAGCTAAAAGATCAAATAGATGAAATTAAAGAAAACGGAGGTAGCGAAGATGGAATCTAACAAAAAATATACAAAGTTAAATAGAAGCGATATTACCAAGCTTGGTTTAAGATCGTCATTGTTCCAACTAGGATTTAACTATGAGAGAATGCAGGCTCCGGGCTGGACCTGGGTTCAAATTCCAATATGGAAAAAGATCTTTGGAGATGATAAAGAGGCAATGTCTGAAGCAATGGTTGATAACATGAACTTTATCAATACAAGCCCACCATTGGTACCTATTTTACTTGGCCTTTTAACTAGTATGGAAGAAAAACGAGTAGATAGAAATACAATTAGCGGTCTTAAGAATGCACTTTTTGCCCCACTGGCAGGTATTGGTGATGCGATTTACTGGTTTACAGTTATGCCTATTGTTGGTGGAATCTGTGCTTCTTTTGCGTCGAAGGGCAATCCACTTGGTCCAATAATTTTCTTTTTAGTTTACTTAGCAATCTTTTTATGTCGAATACCATTTGCTCATTTAGGTTATGACATGGGAACAAAGGCAATCGATGTTATTCAAGAAAATTCAAAAATCATTTCCAAGTCAGCTTCAATTATGGGCCTTACTGTAATTGGTGCTTTAATAAGCTCTTATGTTACTTTATCTTTAAAGGTAAAAATCGGAAGTGTTTCTTTACAAAAAGACTTTCTGGACAAAGTTTTTCCAAATCTTTTGCCACTAGGATTTACATTCTTCTTATATTGGCTTCTCAAAAGGAAAGAAGTTTCACCTATTGTCTTGATTGTTGTTGTATTTGCTTTATGTATTGCATGTTCATTTTTAGGAATAATGTAAATAAGGAGAATTATATTTGAGTAAAGCTAGAATAATTGTAATTGGTCACGGCAAGTTTGCGTCGGGAATACGAAGCTCTCTTGAACTTTTTATAGGTGAACAAAATGAATCCAACTTTATTGATTTTACTAGAGGAATGAGTGAAGTTGATTTAAGAAACAGGATTATTGAACAAATTGACCATGACGAAGATACAGTTTTGTTTACGGACATATTGGGCGGCACCCCGTATAAAAAATCAGCAGAGATTGCGTTCAATAATGACAATGTTGGCGTGATATCTGGATGTAATTTAAGTTCATTACTGGAAACTACATATAAAGACTATGAAAATAAGGAAGAGCTTATGAATGATCTGGTCAAGATAACTAAAAGTACAGCACAAATTTTTCAAAAAGATAATATAAGTGAAAATGAAGAAGATGTAAATGGTTTTTCAGATGGGATATAAAAAAGCACTATGAAGAGCATGGAATATTATATTAGCTCAGAAGCTAAAAATTATCGGAGTGTATACTTAAATTACGTTGAATTGTTGAAGCAAATTATTCAAAAGTACGTAGAAAACGAAGCAAAATACAAATCAATTGTGTTATTTGCAACAGGATCTAGCTCAAATGCGGCATTTGGTGCCGTTCCGTTCATGACTGAAAGACTTGGAATTCCGGTATATGTCGAAGAGCCATCAATAGCAGCAAATTATCACAGCAACTTTAGAGAGGACATTCTCTATATTGCTATCTCCCAAGGGGGGCATAGCGCCTCAACTATTAAAATAGTTAACGAGCTTAGGCATAAGAAAATTGATATTTTTGTCTTAACTAGTGATCTTAGTAGTCCAATTGCTGAGACCGGAGCAACTATTATTCCAATGGGAATGGAAGTTGAAGAGATGCCATATGTGACATTAGGGTATAGTATTACTGTTCTTTTGTTGATTTTATTTGCAAGCGAGGCTGCATATCGAATCAAAAAAACTTCTTCAGCAATATACGAAAAGGATAAAAAAGAAATTGAACTAGTTATTGAAAATATGCCAAAAATTGTTGAAATATCAGAGGAATGGACTGACAAGTATTTAATCCAAAGCTGTGACATGAAGAGGGTATATTTTATTGGTTATGGTGCAGCTTATGGAGTTGCTCGTGAAGGAGAAACTAAAGTTACTGAAACAGTTCATATTACAGCGCAAGGAAAAGAATTGGAAGAATATATGCATGGTCCATACTTAGGATTGCATAATTCAGATCGTTTTGTCTTTATTGAACCGCAAGGCAGGCTAGAAGATAGAGCTAAAAAATTGCAAAACTTCTTAAAGTTACATTCGAACCATGTTTCTGTAATTGGCAAAAATCAGTTTTATAATTCAGAAGTAGATATTTTAAACTTAAATACTAATGTGAGTGAACTGCTAGTAGCATTGTTTATGACTATTCCGGTTCATTTGCTTGCATATAAACTATCCAAATCCAAGAACATTGATTTGGAGATCTTACCTTATCCAGAATTCGATGAGATAACAAAATCAAAAATTTAACTAATAAATTAAGGCCTGGACTTGAATATCATTTGAGTAAGGCCTTTTGTGTAATTAAATTTTGCATTATTTAGTTTTCAATATATAGCCATGTATATTAATTTTGTGAATATGTGGTATCTTTTAGACAAGGAGAATTATAATACTATGAAAAACCAAGATGATAAAATATTACAGCTAATAAATCAACAAACAAAAAAGTTCTTGGAAGACTATGATGTTGGCAAAGCGCCAACGACTAACTTTATTACAAAAGAAACTGGTTTTGACCGTTCGGTAGTGAGTAAAAGACTTAATCAGCTTTTTAAAGAAAAGGAATTGATTAAGATTAATACTAGGCCCGTAATTTATTTAAGGTCAGATGAAAAAGGGCGCTCTAATAATGCTTATGCTAGTGTTGATGATTTTAAAAATTCAAGTCAATCTGATATATGGAGAGAAATAATAGGTTGGAATGGTAGTTTAGGAGATGTAATTGAACAACTAAAAGCATCTTTGATATATCCCCCTTCAGGATTGCCAGCGATTATTTTTGGCGAGTCGGGAACCGGTAAAACTTTTCTGATAAAAAAATTATTTGAGTTCGCAAAAGCACAAAATATTTTAGAACCTGATGCTCAACTAGTTGTTATTAACTGTGCCCAGTATGCTAATAATCCGGAATTACTCTCGAGTGTGCTTTTTGGATATGTAAAGGGCGCTTTTACTGGTGCTGATTCTGACAAAGAAGGTGCCATTCAAGCAACAAACAACGGAATTTTGTTTTTAGACGAAGTTCACCGCTTAAGTGCGGAAGGTCAGGAGAAACTATTTACTTTTTTGGACACTGGGGAGTTTTCTCCTGTAGGAAATGATGCTAGAAAAATCACAAGCAAAACTAGGCTGTTTTTTGCTACGACTAAAGAAGAAAAAGATTTTTTAAATACTTTTTTACGTCGAATTCCAATCAAGATTAAACTACCTTCATTAGACCAACGCGGAGCATATGAAAAAAGAATATTAACTTATACAATGTTTCTTAAACAAGCAGAAAGAACAAAATGTGAGATTGAAATTTCAAAACAATGTATCAGTTTAATTTGTCACTATCACTTTAAATCAAATGTTGGTGAATTAAAAAATCTTATTCAGAATATTGTAGCTAAAAAATACGCTTTTAAATCTAGTGAACACAAAATTGAAATAAAAATTGGTGACTTACCTAATAACATTTTAGAAAAGATGCGTGCAAATAACTTTTCAATAATTCCGGATAAAACCAAAATGACCTTTTCTCCAAAAGATGTATACAAGAATCTGATTTATTCAGATAGTAGTGAGCTTGTTTCAAAAATGACATTTTCTTGGAAAAGTTTATTAAAATTACAAGCTGATAAGGCAAAGCAAAAAAATATGTATTATCAAATTGTTCAAAAACAAACGCATGAAATTTTGTATTCAGCTTATAATACAGAGCGCTCTTTGATTGCTGATTACAGCGATGTTATTACGAGTATTTTTAGCGTTGCACAGATTGACTCGTTAAACCTTCAAAATGCTTCAGTTTATGATTTAGCAACTTATATTTATTATTTAATGCGAAATGACACTGTGGCAGACTATACTGTTGACAAGAATCTTGAACTAATTAGTCAGTTATTTGAACAGGAATTACAGATAGTTGACAAACTAGTGCCATTGATAGAGATGCATTTTGAAGTAAGCATAAAAAAGTGTGATCGCTTGTGGCTAGCAGTTTTAATTTCAAATGATAATCTAAACGTTTTGCCACGAATACCAGCAATTATAGTTGCACACGGTTATGCTACGGCTAGTAGTATGACTGACACTTGCAATCATTTTCTACAAAATTCGATTTTTACTCCTGTGGACTTGAAACCGGATGTATCAAGGTCTGAAATGATTACTTATCTAAGAGACTTAATAAAAAGAATTAATCCGCGTGAAGGATTAGTAATTCTGATGGATATGGGTGCTTTGGACTCAATTATTGAGCCTATTCAAAATGAATGCTCGTGTGATTTATTAGTAATTAACAATGTTAGCATGTCGGTTATGCTCGAAATTGGTAATCAATTACTATTAGAAAAAGATTTACAAACTATTCAGGACCATTTGCCAAAAGATATTATCGAAAGCAAGCTGTGTATTCCACAACTGTCGTCCCCAGCTACCATTATCACGACTTGTATGACAGGGATGGGTAGTGCGCAAAGAATTAAGAATATTTTGAGTCAGAGTTTTCGTGATTTGGTTAATGTTCAAGTAGAGGCCTTCGATTTTAAGGAGTTGGTTAACTACCATGATTCGGATATGTTGACAAGTAAAAATGTAATAGCAATCGTTGGAATTGATAATCCGGATGTTGAGGGGATTCCATATTTTGGACTCGAAGAAATAATGACAGGTGAAAAAATCAAATTTTTAAAAGAGATTTTAAAACCTTTTTCTTCAAAAGTAAATTTGGATTCATGGGAAAAGCAATTGATTAAGAACTTTTCGCTAGACCGAATTCTGGATTCTTTAACAGTTATTTCACCAAATAAAGTAATCAATGTCATTGGCAAATATATTCAAGAAATACAGATTGATCTCAGTAAAAAGCTAACTAATCGTGTTCAAATATCGCTATATGTTCATATTGCAAATATGATTGAGCGAATCATTCGAGGAAACGAAATTAAAGAATATAATGGCAACAATAAAGAAATTATTAGAGATCATTGTTTTAGTGTTTTAAAAAAATACAATAGTGTGCTAGAAAATAGTTTTTCAATTAAAATTACCGATCCGGAAACTGCTTATATAAGGGATCTAATCATGCATAGTTGATCTTACACAGTAGCATGGCATGTTTTTTGCTAAAAGGTAGTTGAACATAAGTTAAAAGGCAAAATATAAAGGAGGACTTTATGTGAAGAATATAATTTTAGCTACTCATGGCAATTTGAGTTATGAGTTCAAAAAAACTGCTGAGTTAATTGTTGGTGAAATTTCAAATGTTAATTGTTTTGGCATGACTAAAGAAAAGTCTAATGCTCAAGGTAAGAAAGAACTAGAAGAATTAATAAGTACTTCCGATGAATCTAATTTGATTATATTAACTGATTTGTTTGGTGGCAGTGCAACTAATATTTGCATGGAGTTGTTGCTGCAAGGACATCATTTTTCATTAATTTCTGGTTTGAACTTACCAATGCTTTTAACGTTACTCACTTCTGATTCAGATAGTATCGGTGTAGCTGAACTTATAGCTCAATTGAAAGATGCTGGAATAGCTGGAGTTGTTGATGTAGGTGAAAAAGTGAAGGAAGGAATTAGTAATGCTTAAATTAGTTAGAGTTGATGAGCGACTATTACACGGTCAAGTTGCGATTGGCTGGACATCAAGTTCAGATGCTAACACTATTTTGGTTGCAAACGATGAAGCGCAACAAGATAAAGTGAAAGCAATGGCCTTAGATTTGGCTAAGCCAACTGGAGTTCAGCTCTATATACGAAGTGTTGAGGAATCCGGACCAATTGTTGAAAAATTCGCTGCTGCTAAAAAGGCCAAAGTGCTTGTTTTAGTCAGAAACATTCAAGATGCGTTAAAGCTAATTATGAACTCTAATGGTTCGATTAAAGAATTAAATGTTGGTGGACTGAAATACGAGGATGGCAAAAAGAAGTTAAATGATTATGTTGCAGTAACTGATCAGGATATTGCTGACCTGAAAACAATTCAGGAATTAGGCGTTGAGCTAGACTTTAGAATGTTACCTCGAGATAAAAAGGCAAGTCTTAATGACTTACTTAAGGAGGGATAATTAATGGTTCAAGCTTTATTAGTTGGCTTAGTAGCTGGAATAGGTATTTTAGATGAGCGTGTACTTGGTGCAACTTTGTTTGGAAGACCTATTGTATTAAGCGTTTTTGTTGGTTTAGTTTTAGGCGATATTAGACAAGGAATTATTATTGGTGCGCAACTAGAACTTATTTGGATGGGAATTGCCGGCATTGGTGTATCAACTCCTCCAGATTATGTTACTGGCGGTGTTATAGGCACAGCACTTGCAATTATTTCGCATAAGGGAATCGGCGTTGCTCTGACGATTGCTGTACCAGTTGCAGTTTTAGCAGCTAACTTGGGTACTTTGGTAAGAGTTATTAATTTATGGTTTGCGCATAGAGCAGACAAGTATGCAGAAACTGCAAACTTTAGAGGAATCAACCTAATGCTGCTTACTACAACATTCTTGTTCTTCTTAAGTGCATTTATTCCAACATTTTTAGCAATGCTTTTGGGAGCGTCAAGGATAAACTTAATCATTAATGCGATTCCAAAGGTTATTTTAGAAGGGCTGACTGTAGCAGGTAATTTGCTTCCAGCAGTTGGATTTGCGCTGTTACTTGATATGCTGTTCTCAAAGAAAATGTTTGTTTTCTTCTTTTTAGGATTTCTATTATGTTCATACTTAAAACTGAATGTAACTGGCATTGCAGTCATTGCAGTATGTCTTGCAATTATTATTGTTTTGTTTGGCGGTAATAGTGGTAAATCGAGTGGACAAGAAAAAACTAAAGAAGACGCTAATAAAAATAATTTAACTGAGGGGGAAATTGATTTTGAATGAGAAAAAAGTAACTAAAAAAGACCTGCGATCAGTATTTTGGCGTGGTTTTGCCTTACAAGGTGGGTTCAACTATGAGAAAATGCAAAATCTTGGATATGCTTATGCAATGGAACCTGTTATTAAAAGGCTGTACTCAAATACAAAAGATCGCTCTGATGCATTAAAACGACACTTAGCATTGTTTAACTGTACTCCGGCAATGACTCCAATGATTATGGGAATTTCTTCTGCTATGGAAGAGCAATATTCTAATAATCCTGATTCACTGGACCCGGACTCAATTAATTCAGTTAAAGCGGCGTTAATGGCACCACTATCGGGCATTGGAGATTCACTTTTATTTGGTACCTTCCGTGTTATTGCAGCAGGTATAGGAGCATCATTTGCTAAACAAGGCAGTATTTTAGGCCCTATTTTGTTCTTAGTTTTATACAACCTTCCAGCAACCTTAATCAGAGTTTTTGGTTTAACTTATGGTTATAAATGGGGAGTAGAATCCCTAGACGAAGTGCAGAAAAACGGCGTGATGGATCAGATAATGCAAGTCGTGGGAATTATTGGAATGATGGTTGTTGGTGGTATGGTTGCTACCATGTTGCCAGTTACTACCCCACTTAAATTTTCTATGACAGGTGCTACGGTTAAATTGCAAACAATTTTTGACCAAATTATGCCTAACTTATTGCCATTGTTGGTAACCTTACTTGTTTTTTGGCTAATCAGAAAGAAAGTTAGTGTTTCAAAACTAACTATCGGAGTTTTAGTTTTAGGAATTGCCTTACATGCAATTGGAATTCTATAAGATTTAATTTGGAGGAAAAAATGAACTTAATTCAAGAATATATTTCAAGTACACCAGATCAATTAAAGAAGATTGTTGCAGGAAGTAAAGATTTGTTTGCAAGTGTTGCAAAAAGAAATATTAAAAAAGTGATTATTACCGGTTCAGGTACTAGTTATCATTCTGGCCTACAGATGCAATCACTTATGCGCAAACGCTCAGGTATTGAAGTATTAGCTTTTTACCCGTTTATGTTAACACCTGACTTCTTTGTTGGAAATAATTCTAGTACTTTGGTCATTGGAATTTCTCAGGGAGGTAGTAGTTTTAGTACATTCGATGCGATGAAGACGGCTAAAGAAGCCGGCTGTATTATTGGAACAATGGCTGGTGAAAAAGATGCATACATTGATCAAATAGCAGACGAAGTAATGACTGTTAACATTGGTGAAGAAAAAGCTGGTGCAAAAACTAAAGGATACTATTCGACTAAGTTGAATTTGCTATTAATGGCAGATTATATTGGTCTTGCTAATGGAACAATTAACCAGAATCAATTTGATCAAGATATCAATAATTTGAACGTAACTCTTGAGCAATTCCCACATGCATATGAACGCGCACTTAGTTGGGTAGAAGAGCACAAAGAAAAGCTTGCTAAGATGGACAATCTAAGAGTTGTTGGCCCAGGCATGTTATACGGTGATGTACTCGAAGGCTCACTAAAGGTACTAGAAACATGTAGAATGCCTATAACAGGATACGATTTTGATGAGTTTATTCACGGAATTTATAATGCTATGAACGACAAGGCATCAGTACTTATTTTTGATAATGGCACTGAGCCTCGCTGTGAAAAAATGATAGAAGTTCTTGGTGATTGGACAAACAACCTTTACTTAATTGACACTTCAGATGCTAATAGTGGAAACCATTTTGGCTATGATGTCAATGTTCCACAAGACTTTGAAACTTTTATTTTCCCACTCATTCTTCAAGTAATGGCATCAATCGTTCCAACAGTTTTAGGCTTTGACCCTAACTCACCAAAGGATCCAAATTTTCACATGAAATTGGGCAGTAAGAAATTTAATCACTAAAAAATCTTCGTACTAATCATATATAAAAGCAGGAAATCTCATAGGTTTCTGGCTTTTTTGCGAACAATCAATTTAATCGGAGACAGAAGTTACTGCACTTTGATCTAAATGCAATTGAGAAGGCTGGCTATGATTGCTCAACTGTAGTCATTGTTACTAATACAAATGACTATGCTGAAGTTAAGCTCTTAACGACCGGTGAGGTTAAACAAGGCGAAAGTGTTTTGCAGACTAAAATATAAAAATTAACATTAAAAAAGGCATAATCCTCATTTTTCTATTTGGAATTATGCCTTTTTAATTGTGTAAATTATTTTCTTTTCGCTTTTTTTAGTTTGTCATGCAATTACATTGAGTCGGAGATGACAAATTAAATTAGTAAGATAAATGGCACTACACGAAGTGCTTAAAAAAAGACTTCAAAGTCAGCTTTTATGTCTTATATGAAAATAGGAAAACTGTGGCAAAAGGAAAAACTTTGTTTATATGCTGCTCTCTTATAAATTATATGAGATTATACAAACGACATCTAGGTCATTAAATTATCGTTCAGTAATTATATTGTGAACAAAAATTTAGAAAAGCTTTTTATACAAAAGCCGTATAGTTTATGTACTATTTATTACTTTTAGTTTTCTTTTCCCAACAAATTCACTCAAATTGTTGGTTGTTTGGTTTTGACAGTTATCTATAATAAAGAAAATCAAAACGAAAGAAGAGGAAAGTATGACTAATAAAAAGGCCAATTTAATTTTTGGTACATTACTCACTGGTGCAATTGTTACCTCATTATTGCAGACATCTTTGACTACGGCTTTACCACAAATCATGTATGAACTGTCGTTATCCGCGTCAACGGCGCAATGGCTAACCAGTGCTTTTAGCTTAGCAATGGCAATTATGGTACCTACAACTGCTTACTTAATCAAACGGTTTACCACTAGGCAGATTTTCTTATCAGCAATGGCTTTGTTTACCTTTGGCTCGTTAATCAGCTGGTGGGGGAAATCATTTAGTGTTTTACTTGTTGGCAGAGTTTTTCAAGCGTTGGGCAGCGGAATTATCTTGCCATTAACGCAAGTTGTAATTATGACGCTCTACCCCACTGAAAAGCAAGGAACAGTAATGGGAATTTTAGGGCTAGCCTCTGGTGTGGCTCCCGTTATTGCACCAACATTTACCGGAATGGTTATTGATTCATGGGGTTGGCGCAGTATTTTTCTGATTACTGGCCTAATTTCCATAATAATAATCATTTTAGCTTCTCTAACCGTTAAAAATGTTACGCCAACTGCAAAAATTCCGCTGGATTATCTTTCTCTAATGCTATGTAGCGGTGGCTTAATCGGTCTGTTGATTGGCTTAAGCAGTTTGGATAGCAATATATCAGCAAGCATAATTACATTGCTAATTGGAATCACTTTAATTGCTCTCTTTACCAAAAGACAATTACAAATGGCAGAACCATTTTTGAATTTGCGCATTTTAAAAAGGAACAATTTTCGAATAGCAGTCGTCAATAGTATGCTCTTATATGCCGTAATGATGGGCAGCTCAACCATTTACCCGATTTTAATTCAAACGGTGATGAAAAAATCTGCGGTAGTTTCCGCACTGATCATGCTTCCGGGTTCATTGGCAATGGCGCTTATTAATCCGGTGACCGGAAGATTCTATGATCGCTTTGGAATTAGTAAACTGGCACTTGCTGGTGGCCTTTTAATGGTATTAAGTTGCTGGGGAGTAACAATGATTGACTCAGCACAAGAGGTTATTGTACTTGGAGTGCTATACCTCTTACGACTGTTAGGTGTTGGGTTTTTAATGATGCCAATTGTTACCTGGGGAATGCAGAATCTGCCTACTGATGAAGTAGCCCACGGAACAGCACTTTTGACAGCTTTGCGAACTTTAAGCGGCGCTTTAGGCACAACGGTTTTTATGGAAATAATGACTAACGGTACGCATTTAACAAATCCACATTCCACGGCAAGCTATACAGGTATTCAGTATTCTTTTAAGGCAATGACTGCACTTGCGCTGGTTCAGGTAATCATTAGCCTGTTGCAATTTAGAAAGCGATAAACAAAAAATAGTTTTTATGTCATAATGATCTCATGAGAAATAAACGTAACCGGGCAGTTTCACGGAAAAAAATTCAGGACGCGGTAATCGAACTTTTGAAAGACCATGAATTGCATGATTTGAAGGTCACAACAATTTGTCAAAAAGCACAAGTTAACCGCTCTTCCTTTTATGATAATTACATTGATATTTATGATTTAACGGATAAATTACGCCAATATCTAGTAGACGAATATATTACTATGCAGGCTGACATTAAGCCACCATCCTTTGCCAAACTTTTGCAGCATGTCAAAGATCATCAAGACTTGTATCGCTTGTTTTTCAAACTGAATTTACAAAAAGGATTAGCAGAAAAATTTGCTGCTAATCAACAACAGCAAAATCACTATCACCAGGTCTTTTTTCGCAGTGGCATTGTTGCAGTGATTGGCGAATGGCTTAGCGATAATTGTGAAGAACCTGTGGAAAAAATAGTGTGTGTAATTGAGGCGCACCTTAATTGCATGAATGCTATTAATGGCGAAAATGAAATTAAAGAACATAAAAAAACAATCTGAACTTTTTCAGATTGTTTTTTGTTTACGATTTAAGCAAGTAGCATAGCGTCGTCACCGACACCGGAGCCAACTTGTTTTTGGAACATTTCCATTAATTTTGGAACTGTTAGATTTTGTTTTTCCTCACTAGCTAGATTAATTGCAACACGTCCTTGATGTAGCATTATCAAGCGATTTCCGTAACGAATGGCGTCTTCCATATTATGAGTAACCATAAAAGCTGTTAGCTTTTGTTCACTGATTAGTTTTTCGGTTAATTCCATTACTGTTATTGAAGTCTTGGGATCGAGAGCAGCAGTGTGCTCATCAAGCAAAATCAAATCAGGACGTTGCAGAGTTGCCATCAAAAGAGTTATTGCTTGTCTTTGTCCACCAGATAACAGCCCAATTTCGGTATCCAGACGGTTTTCTAAGTTTAATCCCAATTGTGCCAGCTGCGTTTTGAAGAACTTGCGATCTTGTTTTTTAACTCCCGGTAAAAAGCCACGCCGTTGACCACGCTTCATAGCCAAAGCTAGATTTTCTTCAACGGTTAATCTTACAGCAGTTCCCATTTTTGGATCTTGAAAGACGCGACTGATATTCTTTGCTCGTTTAGTAACTGGTAGCTTAGTAATATCATTGTCGTTTAAAATAATTTGTCCTTCTTGAACAGGAATAGTTCCGGCAATACTGTTTAACAAAGTTGATTTTCCAGCACCGTTGCTTCCAATAATAGTCACGAAATCACCAGCATCTAAATCAAGGTCAATCCCACGTAGCACCGGATTTTCATTAACGGTTCCCCGTTCAAATGTCTGATGGAGATTTTTAATTTTTAGTACTTCTGGCATTTTTATTTCCTCCTTTTAGATTGCGTGGCAAGTGGAAGTTAGGTAGCGTCAAGCAAACAATCAGAACTAGGGCAGAAGCTAGTTTAGCATCAGTTGGTTCAACGTTCATTTGGAAAACTAATGCTAAGATCAAGCGGTAAATAATGGCTCCTATTACCAAGGTAAGTAAGCGACTGCCTAATGGTAAGTGACGAACTAAGACTTCGGCGATAATAATAGAAGCTAAACCAATGACTAGCGTTCCCACACCAGAGTTTAAATCCGCAAAACCATTATTTTGGGCAAGCAACGCTCCGGAAAGGGCAATGCAGGCGTTAGAAATCATGTAACCTAAAATTTGCATTCTCTGGGTCTTAATTCCATTTGCAGCACTCATTTCTGGATTGTCGCCGGTAGCACGCATTGCTAAGCCGATTTCTGTTCTGAAGAAAACAACTAGTATTCCAATTACCAGCAAGGAAATAATTAAGCCCATAACGATTACCGCATTGTTACGCGATAGTCCCCAGTTTTGAGCTATCGTAAAAATCGTATCTTTACCTAAGAGAGAAACGTTGGCAGCATTTTGCATAACCCGAGAAGTGATGGAATATAAACCAGTCATAGTAATGATTCCTGCAAGTAATGATGGGATTTTCAGTTTTGTATTTAAAAATCCAGTTACAAAGCCAGCAATCATTCCACCACCAAAAGCTGCTAATGTAGCCAAGATTGGATTAATTCCTTTGATCAAACACATAGTGGCAATTGCTCCGCCTAGAGGGAAACTACCTTCTGCGGTCATATCGGCCAAGTCTAGAATACGAAAAGTTAAATAAACACCAATCGCCATTAATGACCAAAGCAAACCTTGTGAGGTTGCCGAAAGAAATAACTCCAAAAAAGTGTTTAGCATAGTTCTGCGTTCACGCTACCTTTCTAATTATTTAGGGGCTTTGATCGACTTAGGATCAATACCCAATGCTTTTGCCATCTCTTTATTAACTACTAATTTCAACTCGTTAGCTTTTTCAACTGGCATATCAGCTGGTTTAGCTTTGCCCTTTAGAATTTTAGCAGCCATCTTACCAGTTTGCTCTCCAAGTGACTCGTAGTCAATCCCAATTGAGGCTAAACCACCAGTTTTAACTTGATCAGTTGAACCAGCTACCAATGGGATTTTCTTTTCTTTAACTACTTTACCAATGATTGATGAAGCAGAAGCAAATGTGTTATCGGTTGGAACGTAAATTCCTTGTACCTTGCCAGCTAATGTTTCAGTTACTTGTTGAACATCATTAGTAGTGTTTGCCGTTTTAACTAGAACTTTAACGCCTGCTTTCTTTAAAGCAGCAATTGCTAGATCAGCTTGAATCTTAGAATTAGATTCACCAGCATTGTACATTACGCCAATTGTTTTAGCCTTGGGAACAATTGATAATAGCAATTCGATTTGCTTGTCAATTGAAACCATGTCAGTCGTTCCTGTAATGTTTCTACCAGGTTTAGCATTTGATTTAACTAATTTAGCAGCCTTTAAATCCGTAACTGCAGTTACCACAGTAGGAATGTCTTGGGTAGCATTGGCTACGCTTTGAGCAGCAGGAGTGGCAATTCCTAAAATCAAATCTGATTTTTCGTTAACAAGCTTTTCACTCATACTCTTCAAGTTATCTTGACTATTTTGTGCGTTTTGGTAATCAATCTTTAAATTTTTCCCTTCAACAAAGCCTTCTTCTTTTAGTCCTTTTTTGAAGCCTTTGTATGCTTTATCAAGCGAAGGGTGTTGGACTACTTGTAAAACACCGACATGCTTGACTTCTGATCCACTGTCAGCTTTATTGTTACTACATCCGCCCAGTAACAATAATCCTGCTAAACTAATACCTGTTAATAATTTTTTGATATGCATTTTGCATTCCTCCATAAAAAAATACCCACTTACTTTCAAGTGGGTATTACAAAAATTAATTTGCAAATTAATTAGTTGCGACTAGCCACTTAAAAGTTATGTGGCTAACCGTAATCAAATCGCTCTAGCCATCATAGATAAATTCAAACTTGCGTTCCGTTTGAATTCACCTTGATGAATCCAAACGCTATCTAAAGTAGCTAAAGTAATAACGGTTATTCAGTTTTGAAGATCGATTTATATTCATAATCTGTATACCTCCAACCTTGATTAGAAAATTATAAAATACTAAGAATTTAAAGTCAAGGAAAAAAGAAATTATTGCTCACTAGGAAGTGCTTAAAAGGTAAAGTAACTTGTTATTTTGAAGAAAAATAGAATTGCTTTGTAGTAAAAAGGTTAATCTTTTGGCGCTTTAATGGATTTTGGATCAATTCCTAAAGCTTTTGCCATATCCTTATTGATAACTAGTTTCATGTCATGTGCTCTTTCAACTGGCATGTCAGCAGGTTTTGCCTTACCTTTTAAAATTTTAGCAGCCATTTTACCAGTTTGCTCGCCAAGTAATTCATAATCAATGCCAATTGAAGCCAGACCGCCAGTTTTGACTTGGTCAGTTGAGCCAGCAACTAAAGGAACTTTCTTTTCTTTAACGACTTTGCCCACTACCGAAGCCGCGGAATCAAAGGTATTGTCGGTTGGAACGAAAATTCCTTGGACTTTAGAGGCTAGAGTTTCAGTAACTTGTTGTACGTCATTGGTGCTGTTAGCTGTCTTAACCAAAACTTTTACGCCGGCTTTTTTAAGTACTGCAATTGCCATATCAGCTTGAATCTTGGAATTTGATTCACCAGCATTGTACATAATTCCGATTGTTTTAGCCTTTGGAACAATTGATAGAAGTAAATCAATTTGCCGCTTAATTGAAACCATGTCGGTTGTTCCAGTAACGTTACGACCAGGTTTAGCGTTGGAATTAACCAATTTAGCTGCTTTCAAGTCTGTCACTGCGGTAACGACGATTGGGATGTCTTGAGTAGCATTAGCCACACTCTGGGCAGCAGGAGTAGCAATTCCTAAAATCAAGTCCGATTTTTCTTTGACTAGCTTGTCACTCATACTTTTCAGGTTATCTTGACTGTTTTGGGCATTTTGATAATCGATTTTCAGGTTTTTACCTTCAATAAAGCCTTCTTCTTTTAGTCCCTTTTTAAAACCTTGATATGCTTTATCAAGGGAAGGGTGCTGAACTACCTGCAAAACACCGACGTGCTTGACTTCTGAATTGCTGTCGGCTTTTTTATTGTTGCTGCAACCACCTAATAATAATAATCCGGCCAAACTAATTCCTGCTAAAAACTTCTTTAAATGCATCTGATGCCTCCATAAAAAATACCCACCTATTTCTAAGTGGGTATCACAAGAGTTACTTTGCAAAGTAATCATATTTATTGAAGTACGATTAGCCACTTAGAAACCTACGTGGCTAAACATACTGAAAAAGCTATAGCCATCATAGATAAATTCAAACTTGCTTTAGTTTGAATTCACCTAGATGAACTCAAACTTTATCTATAGTAGCTATAGTAATAACGGTTATTCTGCTGTAATTTTTGATTCTTCATAGTAATCATAAAAAACACCTCTAACCTTTGATGAGAAAATTATAAAATACTAAAAAAGCAAAGTCAAGTTGATAATTTTTTTGATTGATTCAAAAGCGCGTACGTCTTTGAACTGTAGCAATAAATTTTATAGAAAGCGTTCTTATAATTGTATATAATTAAAGATAATGATAGTGAGAGTGAAATAGACAAGTTTAGTAGATTTAATATAGGGAGAAAAGCTGATGGCACGATTGCAGAAAATGGTCTTAAAACCGAAAGAGCAACTAGTGACACGGCTTTTCTTATCGCCAAAATTAAAGCAAAACCTGACGGTGTTGTCGTACAGCACATATGACCTTGTCAATGCGATGAAAGAACTAAGCGAGAGTGATCCCTTTGTCACTTTGAGTGAGCCTAAGACCGAGTCGCACGGCATAGAGTGGATTGGTACTCCCGACGGCGAAAGCTTAATTGATCATTTATTGTTGCAAGTGAATCTGAGTGATTGGAGCAATAAAGAAAAAAAGGAGGTTAAACTACTTATTTATCACTTAGACAATGACGGTTATTTACGGACTGAACTTACTGAGATTGCTGAGGCGACAGAATTTTCCAAGCAAGATTTAGCTAAAGCACTCCCTTTGCTACACAGCCTTGATCCCATTGGCATTGGCGCTAAGGACTTAACTGAATGTCTATTAATCCAAGCTCGTGGAAAAACGGATTTTAATCAGGTAGCAATGAAAATTCTGATTGAAAATAAATTAGAGATACTTGCGGATCCGCAAAAATGGGATCAAACCGAATTTTCCTCTCAGCAAATGACCGCAGCTTTAACTAGTATTCAAACTTTAGACCCAACACCGGCAAGTGAATATGTTGTAGAAAATAACACACAATATCTACTGCCAGATTTAATTTTTAAAGTTGAAGATGAAAGACTGACAATCGAAACTTTTCAGTCACAAATACCTGAATTGCTGTTTGATGAGCAAACATACAGTGAATTGAAGAATCAGTCAGCGGAAAGTCAATATTTTTCCGAGCAGCGCCAACGCTATACCGAAATGAAAAATGCAATTGAACATCGCCAACAAACGATCTTGCGATTAGGAAAATACGTTGGTGAATATCAGCACACTTTTTTGTCGACATTGCAAAAACAAGATTTAAAGCCTTTGGGACTCAAGGAAACAGCAAAAGCTTTAAATCTAGCTCCCAGCACGATTAGTCGGGCAATTAAGGACAAGTATATCCAGTGTCAAAATAAAGTTTTTAGTTTAAAAGTTTTATTTCCGCGAAAAGTAACAACGGACTTATCCCAAGCACGAATCGAATATGACTTAAAGCAATTAATAAGAAACGAAGATGGGCGAAAACCGTTGAGTGATCAACAGTTAGTTGAGATTTTTGCTGAACAAAAAGTAAAATTGAGCCGGCGAGTAATTGCTAAATACCGTCAAAAGCTTAATATTCCTAATAGTTATGCCAGGAAAAAAGTAGTTGATAGCCAGTAGACAAAAAGCTGTTTTTTAAGGTAAATCGTTTCCGGCAGCCAGATAGATGTCATACCATTCTTGAGCCGATAATGAAATGTCAGCTCCTTTGGCACTATCAATGAGGTGCGCAGGCGTCATTGTACCAATAATTACTTGATCAACAGCTGGATGGCGCAAAATCCAAGCTGCAGCAATTGCATTCTTGGAAACACCTTTTTGATCAGCTAGCTTTTGTAAAGCTTCATTAACTTCTGGAAACTTGGGATTTCCAATGAAGTTACCTTCAATTTGACCATATTGGAAGGGCGACCAAGCTTGAACGGTCATTTGATGCAAGCGAGAATAATCCAAAATACCGCGATCATGGTCAATGCTACGGGCATCAGTCATATTAGTATGAATATTGAAATCAATTGGCCCTGTGTGCATCACGCTGATTTGGAGTTGATTAATCAATAGTCTTTGACTCAATCCGGCTTGCAATAGCTCAACTTGCATTGGATTAAAGTTAGATACGCCAAAGTGCCGAACTTTGCCTTCTTTTTGTAATTCATCAAAAGCAGCAGCCACTTCTGCTGGATCCATTAGTGCATCTGGCCGGTGCAAAAGCAAGCTATCTAAGTAGTCAATTTTCATTCGAGTCAAAATACCGTCAACTGAACTAATAATGTGCTTTTTCGAAAAATCATAGCGAGTGGTTTTATAATCTAAGTTTTTATTTTCGTATATCCCAGTCTTAGATTGGATGTAAAAGTCATCTCGCTTAAGCGACGATTTTGCAAAAGCAGCACCAAAAATTTCTTCTGATTTACCATGCCCGTAAATATCTGAAGAATCAATATAATTAATTCCAGTATCATGGGCAGTTTCTAATACTTGCTTGGCGGCATCAACCGTTAATTTATTCATGCGCATAATTCCCAGCGCAATTGCGGAACTAGTGAAGCTTGTATTGCCAATTCTAATTTGTTTCATTGTGTTACCTCCTCTTTTTAGTATAAGTCATTCTAGTAAAAAAGTAATGAAACCGCTTGTTTTTGAGTTTATACTGAAATAAAAATAGAGATAACTAATATTTTTTTAAAGATAAATTCACTTTATTTAAAAAACGTATATAATAAAAGTTACATAATTTTTCATTAATTAGGGCAGACCCTAAAAATAATAAGTAGGAGGGAATATTATGAGTAATAAAATCGGTATTATTGGAGATGGCCATGTTGGCAGTACAGTTGCGCACCAATTAATCATTTCAGGCTTAGTTGATGACTTGATTATGATTGATACTAACGAAGCTAAAGTAACCTCTGATGAACTTGATTTTCAAGACGCGATGGCTAACCTGAAACATCATGTAAATATTGTTATTAACGATTACTCTGCTCTAAAAGATGCGGACATTATCATTAGCGCTTTTGGAAACATTGGACTTGAAGCAGGCGGCGAGCGGTTTGCTGAACTGAATTACAACCGAGAACGAATTGGTGGTATTGCCGAGTCGATTAAAGAAAGTGGCTTTGATGGCATCTTAGTTGCCATTACCAACCCAGTTGATGCGATTACCAGCATGTACCAAGAACTGACTGGTTTACCGAAAAAGCACGTTATTGGAACAGGGACTTTACTCGACACTTCAAGAATGAAACGTGCAGTTGGTTCACGTTTGAACGTTGACCCTAGATCAGTTGAAGGCTTTAACTTGGGTGAACATGGTAATTCCCAGTTCACTGCTTGGTCAACTGTGAAGGTGCTGGAAAAACCAATTACTGAATTGGCAAAAGACCAGCCATGGAAACTTGAAGACTTAAATGATGAAATTAAATTTGGTGGTCAAACCGTCTACAAGGGCAAGCAATATACTAACTATGGTATTTCAGCTGCTGTTACTCGTCTGGTTGAAACAATTGAAAGTGATGCGCACACGGAAATGCCAGTTTCCAACTACCAAGAAAAATATGGCACCTATTTATCGTATCCAGCAATCGTCGGTCGGGACGGAATTGTCCAACATGTAGAATTGTCTTTAACCGAGGAAGAAGAAAAATTGTTACAAGCTTCAGCTGAAACGATTAAGGAAAAATCACAAAAATAGCTTTATAGAATAACTAGTGAGAAAAGCATATGAAAAAAATAGTTAAAGTTTTGGTTGTTTTAACGATAGTATCGACGGGACAACTGTTGGCTACCACAAGTAATACTACAGTCCAAGCTGCGCAAATAGAAAAACCTAAGCGTGTAACTAATAAAGCTTGGACTAAGAAGCTAGCTAAAGCTGGGTATGTTTTTGTATTACCTCATGCTGGTAAAGGTGCATTATATAAAAATACAGCAGCCAAGGGTGGTAAATCATACAGCCGAAAGGTATTAAAGAAGATTGTTAAGAATCATACACTATTTAAGGTCAGAAAGCTGACAACCATTAAAAATAGCATTTCCGTTGATTTGATTTCTAAGGATGGAAAATATAAAGGTTATACAAATTATGTGAATGGTATTTATAACAAAAACCTATTTAATAAGGACTTGCAACCACTAATTAATGCTGAACTAAAAGTAATGGATGCTAAAGATAATAATGAACCTACTTCTGCTTTATTAGAGCAAGCGCAAACATTAGCTAGCGAGTTGACTGGTAAGAATAAGCAAATAGCTGATACTTCACTTAAACAATTAAAACGTTACTTAAAGCATAGAGATATATCAGAAACACCGGTACTTCTAATTGGTAAGTAGTCGGGTGACTTATTAGCGAATTAAAAGAAGAGTGAGTAGATATTTTTTTCACTTTTTTGTTTGAATTCTTCTGGAAGTGCATTTTTTGCACTTCATTGTGGCTCAAGGGTTTTTTGGAAGTTCAAAAAATGAACTTCCGCGCGTACCAAGGGATTGCCATGCTCTTTTAGAATATCATTTTTTAGCAAGATTTTTTCTAATAAATAAACGTAGTTTGTAAAAGCTATTTATTAGAGAAATAACTACTAAAATTAAATGCTAAAATAAAGCTAAGTAACTAGTAAATGTTAGACAATACGTATAAATAGGAGACTGTATAGCGATGAGTAATTTGACAGCTAAAGAGCTAGTTAGTGAACTTGGATTAAGCAGTTCTAGGCTATACCAAATAATAGCAAAGCTAGACGCGGCAAATAACGAAGTTCAATTGCTTAGCTTTTTGGATTCCCCAGAGGCATTAGCAGCCAAAAAAGAAGCCGAAAATGGACAAGTAAAAACGATTGGTTCATTAGCCGATTTTAATGATTTGGTTGATCAGTTAGATGAAAATTAAACAAACACCGTCATTTGAACGTCAATTAAAAAAACTGGCTAAGAAGCATTACCCAATTTCGTTATTAAAGCAATGCTTGAAAGCGGTGGTTGAGCAAGATAGCAGAACCTTAAAGCAGATTAAGGATCATGCTTTAAAAGTAAAATGGAGCGGCTATCGTGAATTTCACCCAGCAAGATATGGAAACTATGGTAAAACTTACGATAGCTGAATTGTTATTTACTACATAGAGCATGATGAATTAGTTTTGGTATTGTTAGCAACAAGTACTCATGAAATCCTTGATCAACAGCCAAACAATTTAATAAAAAATAAAGTGATTTAAAGTAAAAAAGGATAGCTTCGCAGTAAGATATTGCCATTTTTATTGTCAGATTCTCCATTATGATTGTCCATAATACTAAGGGCCGATTTAAAATCAATTCTTCCTACCATCTTTTATTTGTGTGCGAAAATGAAAAAAGCAAAAAAAACAATAACTGTATTTTTTTTAATATTTCTCTTTATAGGCATTGGAATAAGCTCTGTACATTATTATAGAATTAATTCTTTAGAAAAAACCGTTTATCATAGTGCTAGTGAAAGGAAATATTCATATAACTTAGATACATATAAATGCTTACATAATAAAAAAATTGCTTCTGTTAAAATAACTACTGATAATCAAGGATCTAAAGATATGCTTTATTATGTCGGAAAGATTAATAATAAGTATTATGGCTTTCTATTTAAAGATCGTGGCATATTAAGAAAAGCAAAATTAATTTATATTAAAAAAATTAATGAATAATAGCACATCTAAAAAGGCAGCTTTCCACGTTTAAGCTGCCTTTTTATGTCCGAGAGTTGCCAAATATTGTGGAACTGTAACATTTTTACGAACAGTTTTAGAATTATTTCGGCGAAATTAATCCATATTAACTGGTACTAAGGTCGCCATTTCGTCTTTGCCTACTTTTAAATTTTCTAAAGGTGTGGCTTTTGGATAATTGGTTTCATCTTCTAGCATTAAACCAATAGCATCAGCAGCCATATTGATCGCTTCTGTTTGTGTATCTCCTTCTGTAAAAGTCCCTGAAGTATCAGGTACAGTTACTGAATAGCCATTATCTTCTTTGTGCAGTATTACTGAATATACGAGTAGTTTTGACATCTTTATACTCCATCATCTTTTTAAATAGTAAGTAAGACTATTTAAGCTCTGCTTGTTTTAATATGTTTCGTTCCGTGCCTTCTTGTTTCAAGGTTTGGCTCTATACCAAAAATACCATTTTGATAAGTCCAGCCTTTAAGATCAGTCATCTCATTTGAAAAATAGAAATCAGCAATTTTTCAAATGTTGAGAGCAACATTCTGACAAGTTTAAATTTTTATACGTGGTGAATGGATAAAAAAAGACGTTATATTAACGTCTTTTTTTTTTGAATTCTTCAGGAAGTGCATTTTTTAAACTTCCGTTTGCATTAAGGTATTGGCCATGATCTTTTAAAACATCATTTTTTGGCTTTTTCAGGTAGTCTATAAAAGTTATTAGACATTAAGAAAAGTAACTATTAAAATTAGATACTAAAGAACATACTTATTGATGTTTTAAGTTATATGAGGTATATCATGAAGAAGATTAAAAAAGTACTTATTAGTTTAGCAGCCGGGTTATTGACAACAGCCCCCGTAGCTACTTTGGCAACTACCACAAATCAAGTTCATGCAGTAGAGACCACAGAGAAAACTCCAAGTCTCGAAGAAGGTGTGCTAAAGCTAAATCATAAAACCCGCGTTTATAACAAAAAGGGGCAAAAAAAATACTCTTATTTAAAAAGTAATGGCTTACTTAAAAAGGGTTCTACAGCTCAATATGCTAGTAAAATTAAGTCAGTAGCTAATGTAACTACTAAACGATATTCGTTCCATGACGATGATTGGAATTGGTTTTATTTGCCGTATAAAACGATTAAAGGTGAAGAATATTATAGCATAGGTCACGGCGGTTATATCAAAGCTATTAATGTTGACAAGATTAATGGAAATGATTTGTATACTAACGAGGTAACAGTAACTGCACAAATTTGGATGATCAATAAGACAGTGCCTCTTTATGATAATCATGGTAAGTTACCGCAGAAATACTCTTTAAAGAATGGTAAAAAAGTGGTTGTCGACCAAATGGCTACTGTAAGTGACTTTGGTCGGGACCTTCAAACCCCACCAGTAGTAAGAAATTTATATCGCATTAAAGGTACAAGTGAATTTATCGGTGATAATACTATTAAATCACCTGTTAGGCAGAAATTGCCGCTTTACAGTGCTTATACTCAAGCATGTTTTGTGAAGAGCGCACCTTATTATGATGAAAATGCCAAAGTAGAAAAACGTTCTAGTCAAAAAGGAGAAATGGTAAGATTATCAAAAGCTGTCAAGATAATTAACGCTGATACTCATAAAGAAGAACTATTTTATAAAGTTATAGGTGGTAAAGGTGACTTTGTAAAAGCAACTGATGTAAAATACCTTACAGGGCCAAAACTTCCAACCGCTGTTAAGTAGTTTTATAAGTTGATTTAAATGAAAAGTAAAAAAATTTTCTTTTTCGCTTGCATAATTTATGTAACCATAAATTATGCGTTTTGGAAAAAGTCTGAATATATAAAAAGCTGATAACCTTCGTTGCTCAAACGTTGCATTATCAGCTTTTTCATTATAGATATTATTGTAATTCGAATTATATTCTGATTTACGATAATCAAGGTAATAAAACTTCTAAAAAGCTAAAAATTGGTCAAAAAGTTACCCTAGATAGACAAGCAAATATTTTTGATCTTACTGAAAAAGGTGACGGATACAATGGAGGCACTAATTTTTATCGACTGAAAGGGTCAAATGATTTTATCAATAGGAATAATGTCAAAAATGTTAAGTACTTCCTACCGACGTACACTAATTATACCTGGGTGATATTTGTCAATGATGCGTATTTATATAACGCAAAGGGTGAAAAAGTAATAGAGAAAAATAATAAGCCATATTATCATAAAGGGGATGGCATTACAGTAACTTCTATGGTTTATATTGCGGATAAAGCAACGGGTGAAACTGCATCATTCTATCGTTTGGCCGATCAATATTTAGATATTGATAAAAAGAAGAGTAATGAATGCTACATAAAAGTCTCTGATACAAAGATTATGTGGGGAAAGCAACCAGAACCCACTAAATTAAAAGCTAGTAAGTAATAATAATTGATTTAAATAAGCTAAAGCGTTTTAGATGGTTGTTAAATCAGTGAGTACTAGAATGAACTTTTTTGGAAAAGATGAGTTTAAGAAAATTAATAATTAATAAGACTACAACTGCTTGATATTTTAAAAGCAAATAAAAGCCCTAGTGTATAGACGCTAGGGCTTTTTGAGTGTTCAAATTAGTTGTGCTTGGTTTTTGTCCACGAGGTATCTCCCCGTAGTTCTCTAACGATTGCTAGATAAGGAATAAAGGCTAGTATCCACCGATAAAAACAAAAGCTAAAAATAATTCTAAAAATCTCAAAGCGGTTCGTAGGCGATTTAGTATTTGATTCTCGCCATTGTTTTCGAATCATTAGGCCGTTGACAAGGTACTCAATCAGTAATAATCCCAAAATAATTGACAAACTAATTAATGGATTATAGCAAGCGTAACAAAGCAAGACTAAAATAGAAATAACCGATGATGGCGTAATCAACAGCGAGAAGTAAGGAACTAATAAAAATAGTAAAATAAAAGTTTTTACAATAATTGAAAGTTGCCGAGATCTTAAAATTTGTCCCCCGTAAATTCTGAGACACTGTAGACCGCCTTGACACCAACGAGTACGTTGCCGGATTAACTTGCTTAAACTAGTAATTCCTTCTTGCCTAATGCTAACGGTATTTAAGAAAGTTCCATAATAACCTTTCAAAAGGCCTTTTAGCGAAAACTCACAGTCTTCAAGTAGTGAAGACGACCAACCTACATCTTTTGCCATTTTCAAAGTAGTAAATTGACCATTACCAGACGCTAATGCTGATCCCCAATTTGTTCGCGCCATTTGCGATAAGCCATTGTAAATTGATAATTCGAAATTTTGCATAATGGTTAAATTGTTAACAGTATTATAAATATCTACTCGAGTTTGAACTAAGTCATAGGAAGAATTCTGAAACACATCAACAACTTTTTCGAGAAAATCGCGGTCAAAATGACTGTCAGCATCAATAATTCCGATTAATGTATCATTAATCGGAAATTTCATTTGTACAACTTGGTTGATAGCATCCTGTAAAGCTGGCCCCTTACCAAGCTGGGCGTTCGGCTTTACACGGTGAATAACATGTACATTATTAAAATTAGCATATTTCTTTAGCAATTCTGTCGTACCATCACAAGAATCGTCATCAACAAGTACAAGTTCTAAATTAATAAAATTTTTGCATTGATTATATAGTTTGAGCAGTTTTGGTAAACTACGCTTTAAAGCAGAAAATTCGTTCATAGCAGGAATTAACAAGACTAGGTTACGAAATTTTCGGGAATCTCCATTATATTCTTCTTGTTTAATTTTAGGACTAAATGATAAATAAAGTCCAAAGCACATATTAAAGATAAAAGCACAGCTATTAATAATTAGCATAGCTGCAATAAATATCTTCATTACATCAACTCCTAGTTATTTAAAAATGTTCTTTACTTAGTAATTCGTGCACAATTGTGCTTAAATATTATAGTTCTAAAAGTATAAAAAAAGCAATTTCAAAAAAAGCTATTCTCCTGCGAAAGTACCATTTTCAACTTGTTGGATAAAGTTAGCTAGATGTCGGTAATAAACATCGGGATTGTCTACCATGTGATGATGTCCTCCGTCAGGAGTAGTAACTAAACGAGAATTTGGTATCTCTTTTTGCATAATTTCTGCGGTCGTGATTGGCATTGTCTCGTCTTCGCCAAAGGTTAAAAGTGTAGGCACCTTTATTTTCTTTAACTGCTCTCTAAAGTGCCAGTCTTTTAGTTTACCAGTAATAACGAATTCATTGTCGCCCTGAAAAGCTTGGTAAACCTCGCTACCACCAATGTCTTTTAAGTGGTAGAGTTTGGAAGGTTGCTTGCGATCAACAAAATTGATGTTTAAAATATTGACGTCTTCTTGGTAACGTTCATTGGCGTAATCATTATTTTGTTCGCACTCATGCATGAAGTCGATTTCGGTTTGAGGCAAAACTTCCTGGCGACGCCGGTTGACTGCCTGAACATAATCATCAATATCATCGACCATCGATGAGATAATTGCACCCTTTAGGTGCTGTCCGTATTTAACGGCATACTCTTGGACTAAAAGACCACCCCAGCTTTGACCAATTAAATAAAAATTGTCTAAGCCTAACTTTGCTCTGACTTCATCAACCTCGTCTAAAAAATACTCGTAAGTCAGATATTTTTTGGCAATTTCTGGGTCAGAATAATCAGGTTGATCTGAGTACAGTGAGCCTAACTGATCATACATTGTTACTTGAACGTTCAAGCCTTGCTTTTGTAATTGGTCAGCAGTGTCCTCCCAGTACTCGTGATTACCACCAGGCCCACCATGTAAACAAAGCAAATGAATGTCCCCTTGGCCTTGTGTATTTGTCCATAAGTGATAACCGTTATCTAAAGTGATTATTTTTGAGCCAGTTTTCATGTTGTTCTCCTTTTTAGTTATACTATCTTCTATTTTAACTTATCATTCTCGTTATAGCACTATTTATGCATAAT
This sequence comes from Lactobacillus sp. C449L, assembly GCF_059900815.1. NCBI lineage: Bacteria > Bacillati > Bacillota > Bacilli > Lactobacillales > Lactobacillaceae > Lactobacillus > Lactobacillus sp. C449L. Next base: position 160,471 of record NZ_JBWXGA010000003.1, read on the forward strand.
ATTTCCAAGCAGTGTTTAAGCAGGTTCTGACCACTTTTTGTTATACTGATATTAAGTAGACTTATAAGCACAGCAAATTAAGCTACACTTAAAGCAAAAACTGCATCGTCCTGTTTACCCGGTGCAACAGAAGTTTATCTAGAGGTGATGAGTAATATGACTTTTTACACGCTTAAGTATATTGAACAAAATCAAAATACGAGCAAAACAATTTTATATGTGCTAATTGCAATCGCGGCTTTAGCTATGATTGCTTTTACAGTACTTTACTTACGACATCGTTTTAATACGCGTTACCGTGATTTAGGAATCATTGCCTTATTATTTTTACTCTTGTTCGTTGGTACGCAATATGAAAAATATGTACAAACTAACGTTGTGAAATCACAATCCGAGCAGATTGTGCCGTTCATTAAGTCTGTTGCTAAAGACTATGGAGTACCAGCTAAAGACGTTATGGTAAATTCCACCACACTGCAAAATGGACTTATTGTCAGACTTCATTCTAAAGATATTGATTATCAGTTGGAACTAAATGATGATAACAATAGCTATACTTTAAAGCAGGCGCACGTGATTAATCACCAAGTCAACATCAAGGATTAAGGGAGGAAATAAAATGGATTATACTCAACTTTTTATTAAATTCGTTTTAGGTGTGTTAACATTAATTTTTCAAATTAATGTCTTTGGTAAGAGCAACATTGCACCAACAACCGCCCTTGATCAACTGCAAAATTATGTTCTTGGTGGCATTATCGGCGGTGTTATCTATAATTCCAGCATTACGGTGTTGCAATTTCTCCTTGTTTTAATTGTCTGGACTTTAGTGGTCTTTATCTTGAAATTTGCCCGTGAACACAGTAACTTTGTACGCGTGATGATTGACGGTAAGCCGGTGCAGATTATTAAAAACGGTCGCGTTCTGGTGAAAAACTGCCTGTCAGCGGGGCTTTCTGCTAATGAGTTAATGTTCAAATTGCGTAGTCAAGGAGTTTACTCAGTTGGCGAAGTAAAAAACTGTATTTTTGAAAAAAATGGTCAACTAACTGTTATTCAAGAAGATGAAAAAAATTTGCGTTTTCCGTTAATAAACGATGGTCAAATCAACCAAGAAGTGCTTGAATTTATTGATAAGGACGAAAAATGGCTAAGAAAAGAAGCTAAGGATGCCGGCTACAATGATATCAGCAATATTTTTCTTGCTGACATTGAAGACGGCAAGATTTCTTTTACTAGTTATGACCAAAAATAGGAAGAGTAATTGGGGTAGATGGAAAATTTGAGTAAGGCCAAGCGCCTTGTAAATGAAGCAGACGTTGTGATTGTGACCACCGGAGCCGGTTTTGCAAAGGGCGAGGGTCTTGACCTTCTCGGTCAAAGTAGTTTTGATCAGAGCTTTCCTGATATTGCGCAAAAATATGATGTGCATTCAGTTGGTGATGCCCTTGACAAAAAATTAGCTTCGCCAGCTGAAAAGTGGCTTTTTTGGAGTAAGCTAATTCAAAAATATTCACTTGACTACAAGCCTAGCCAGACTATGCGCAATTTACGTAAGATAATTGGCGAACGGAAATTCTTTATTGCCACGACGTGCTTTGGACATTTTTTTGAAACTGCAGGTTTTAATGACAAGCGGATTTTTAATGTTTTTGGCGATTGGACGAGAATGCAGTGTTCAAGTGGTGTTAATCACGGCTATCGTGATGATCGCGAGACTGTAAGTAAAATCTTGCAAAGCGTTCAACAGGGACACGATATTGATCAGCTTGTACCCAAGTGTCAGAAATGTGGTCAACCAATGGAAATCCATTTACCGCTAAACGACCATTTTTACCCAGATACTGATGCTAACACTCGTTTTCGTTGGTTTTTAACGGGAAATGAAGAAGAAAAGGTAGTCTTCTTAGAACTGGGTGTTGATGAAACTAGCCCGCAATTGTTTGATCCTATTATTCATCTGGTGCAGGAATTTCCTTTATGGTCGTATGTGGCAGCTGATTACCAACAGGAAACTTTCCCGCTGGATATACAAGTACGAACTGCGGGAACAAATGCTGATTCAACTACTTTAATTCAAGAATTGGTCAAAAAATAGGAACTTTCAATGAGTATTTATATTAAAAATGGCGTTCTTCATGTCACGGGAGCTCAAGATAAACTCCGCGCTAAGGGTGAAGAACAGCCGGGTTTTATTGATGATTATACCCTTTTAGATATTGAAACCACTGGTCTTAATCCATATCGTGACCATGTGACCGAATTAGGCGCAATTAAAGTCCGAAACAACCAAATTATTGATCAGTTTAGCAAGTTAGTGGTTTATCCAAAATCAAATAAGGTGCCACCCTTTATTACTAAGCTGAACGGAATTACGGAAGAACTACTTCTTAGTGAAGGAGTGCCGGTTAAAGAGGCAATGACGCAGTTTCGTGCCTTTATTGGTGACGATATTATTATTGGCTATAATGTTAACTTCGATTTGAACTTTTTGTATGACTTAGCCCAAAAATTTAAGTTACCTGAGTTAAATAATGACTATGTTGATGTTTTACGTTTGGCTCGCGCTTATTATCCGTCACAGCATAATCGCTTGCTTGATTGCATGCAAAGGGCAGGAATTGCAGAAATTGAGCAGCATCACGGGTTAGATGATTCCATTGACACCAAGAAGGTTTATGATGACTTTCGGGCAAACTTCACTGCTGAATTGTTGCTAAAAGCCCAGAATAAAGTTAAGAACTTTGACTTGCTTGAAGCTGAACTTGAGGCTTGGGAGCTTGGCGTTCGCAACCCTGTAAATAATAAAAAAATCGCTTTTGTTGATGAAATTGGTATGGATAATGCGGAAGCCAGTTTGATGGTCAATAATATGGGTGGTAAAGCGCAAGAAATTGTTGCGCCAGACACTGATTACCTAATCATTGATGATGCGAAGTTTTTTAGTAAAAGCAACGCGGCCTGGCAGCAAGCGCAAGAATTTAACCAACGCGGCAGTAAAATTAAACGCTTATCTGAAAGCTATTTTTTAAATATGCTTGATGAATGGGCCAGAAATTAGTTAGTTTGTTAGCAAGGTAAACTTACCTTGCTTTTTTAGTGCCGGTTGCAAACAAAAGTTCGTTTAGCTATACTTAGTTATTATTATTTAAGGGGCGAATTTGATGGCACGCAGGCGAAGAAGACGAAGCAGGAGTGCAAATGTTAGTGACTTTTGGGCGATAGTCATTATCATTTTATTTTTGCTATGGTTTTTTTCAACAAAAGGTGGTACTGATCCAAATGGTCAGCAAGCAGTTAACCGCGTTACACAAACCGAGCCGGCACATAAAACCAAGCTTAAGCAAGCTAAGCCCGCAGCTAAGGTATATGGTGGCTTGTCAAAACAAGATTATGAGCAGTTGGCTAAACTAAATTTTAAAAGTGGTAATGCTGCATACATTACAGTTAACAACAACAAGTCAACCTTGATCAAAAACGCTTGGCGCGTTAACCGCGTTATTTATTCCAACCTTGATGATTTAAATAGAACTTCGCATTCGAATACGGCTTTTTTACAAAAGCGTAATGTGGCAAAGGATAGTCTGCGTGTACGGCAATTTGTTGAGCCGACCGGTTGGCACTACAATCACCGCAACGGTACTCAAATTTACAATCGAGGCCACTTAATTGCTTATTCGATTTCGGCGGGAATTGATCAGGCTGGTGACTTTAATCCGAAAAATCTTTCGGGTGATCAAAACAATCCCAAGAATCTCTTTACGCAGTCTGCTTTTTCTAATCAAAGAATTCAAACTATTTTTGAAAGCAGGGTGCGCAATGCCTTGCGCCAAGATAAACGAGTTATTTATCAAGCAACACCTATTTTTCGGGATAACGAGTTAATGGCAAGAGGAATCAACCTTCAAGCTGTAGCAACTGATGGCAGTTTAGACTTCAACGTGTACTTATTTAATATTCAGCCTGGTTTTTCTTTTAATTATAGCAACGGTCGCGTAAAAGTAGATCGGGAGTTAACGGTTAAGGGACAATACTAAGTTTGCTTAATAAATATCACGGAAAAATGGTTAGCGAAAAAAGCAAAAAATATTGTTCGGATAAAACTAGTGTTATTTAATCAGAAATTCTGGTTTAAAACTGGCTAAGAGTTCGATTATTTACTTAAACTACTTTTGCTAAAGTAGAACATTAATAAAAAACAAAGGTTTAAAATTAACTAATATAGCTATAAATCCGAACTATAAATATTGAAGCGTCAATAATATTAGTAAAATCCGAATTATAATTAAGTGAATTAAGTTGTGTTCAAGCGATTTTTATCATAAAATTAAAGAGGTAAAAAGACAAATATATAATATAGTGGTGCTAATTAATGGATAACAGCAAATTCGTTGAAGTGAAAAATCTTAAAAAAGTCTACGATAATGGTCATGAAGCCATTAAAGATGTTAACTTTTCAGTTAAAAAAGGCGATTTGGTATGTTTACTAGGACCTTCGGGCTGTGGGAAGACAACTATTTTGAATATTTTAGCAGGTTTGCTTAGTCCCACTTCAGGTGAAATTCTCTTTGATGGAAAGTCAGTAGTAAATGTCGAGCCTAAGGATCGGCATATTGGCTACGTTTTTCAAAACTATGCATTGTATCCGCATATGACTGTCTTGCAAAACGTAATGTTTCCGTTAATAGTTGGCAAAAATAAGAAAGCCAAAGCTGATGCTCAAAAAATTGCTCAAAAATATATGGAATTGACCCAAATTACTGAGCTTGCTGACCAAAAGCCGGGCAATTTATCCGGCGGCCAGCAGCAACGTGTTGCAATTGCCCGGGCACTTGTTCAAGAACCCAAAATTTTGTTAATGGATGAACCGCTGAGTAATTTAGATGCTAGGTTACGCCTGAAAATCCGTGAAGAAATACGTGCACTTGTTAAGTCGGTTGGAATTACCACCTTGTTTGTCACGCATGATCAAGAAGAAGCATTATCGATAGGCGACAAGATTATCTTATTCAATGATGGAGTTATTCAGCAAGATGATTTGGGTCAGAACTTTTATTTGGAGCCTAATAATTATTTTGTGGCTAATTTTGTAGGCAATCCCGTAATCGATAACTTTAAAGTAACTAAAACTGGTGATCAGTTGCGAGCTAGCGACTTTACAATTCCATTGTCTGCTTTAGAACAAACCCGTTTCAAGCGATCACTTCCTGATGGCGAATATACTTTATCCGTTCGTCCCGAGAACATATTACCGGCTCCAGAAGGGAATATTTCTGTAACCGTTGATGATATTGAACTAATTGGTCGTGAACGAGTTTTGAAGTTCACGCATGATCAGGTTCAAGCTCGCTCGCTCATTAACCTTGAAACATCAATTAAACATGGTGATCAGGTCAATCTTAAACTAAAACTTGACCGAGTATTTCTGTTTACACCTGATGGGGAGCGGGTTTACTAATGAAAACTAACCAAAAAAAAGCGTGGCTTTTTCTAGCCCCGACAATCATTTTTGTAACTCTATTTAGTATTTATCCCATTCTACGAGCTTTTGGGATGAGCTTTCAAAGCGGTTCCTTAATTGACTTAACTTGGACTGGCTTTAACAATTATAAGTATATTTTTAATGATCCGGAATTTTGGCTAGCAATTAAAAACACGCTTTTATATGCAATTATTTCTGTTCCAGTTGGTTTGGCAATTTCGATTATGCTTGCTTGGATTATTTTTGACAAGGTAAAGCATAAGTCTTTGTTTGAAACGACTTTTTTTATGCCATATGTTACCTCAACTATCGCAATTGGTATCGTTTTTAGATACATTTTCAATGGTGACTATGGGATGTTGAACTTTTTACTTAGGAGCATACATTTGCCTGCTCCTGACTGGATTGACGATCCAGCTATGTCGCTGACAACTATCATTATTTTTGGGATTTGGACTTCGTTAGCCTTTAATATCGTTATTTTAATGGGGGCTCTCAGAAATATTGACCCTAACTTTTATACGATTGCTGACATGTATGGTGCCAGTGGCAAGGATAAGTTTTGGCGAATAACAATGCCTGAGCTGATTCCAACGATTGCCTTTTTACTAACGATGAATATTATTGGAGCTTTCAAAATTTATACTTCAGTTTATGCACTGTTCAATGGCGCAGCTGGAGTCGGAAACTCAGGCACCACGGCTGTGTTTTATATTTACAACAAGTTCCAAACTGTTGGCACTCCGGGGGTAGCAATGGCGGCAACGGTGATCTTATTCTTGATCATCTTGTTTGCGACATTTTTGCAACGTAAAATGATGAATAAGATAGGAGAAAACTAAATGAAACGAATTCGCTTAGGGGTTATCTTCAGTTACATTATTCTATTCATCTTTGCTTTCATTACGGTTTTTCCGTTTATTTACATGATTTTGGGTGGATTGATGAGTTTTCAAGAAACGACTTCGATTCCGCCAACATTAATTCCACATCATTTCGAGTGGTCAAATTATGCCAAAGTCTTTGCACGAGCACCGTTTGCACGTTACTTCTTTAACACTGTACTAACCGCTACAATCACTACAGTAGTCAGCTTATTTAATTCGCTTTTAGGGGCATTTGCAATGGTTAACTTGCGTTTTAAAGGCAAGGGCGTTATCCAAATGGTGATGCTGTCCTTACTGATGGTTCCGGGCGAAGCAATTATCTTTACGAACTACAATACGATTGCACACATGGGTTTACTCAACACTTATATTGGCTTGGTGTTACCATTTTTAACTTCAATCTTCTATATGTACTATTTGCAAAGCTACTTTGGTTCAATTTCGGATACTATTTATAAAGCGGCAATGATTGACGGTGCAAGCGATTGGGACTATATCTGGAAAATTCTTGTACCAATGTCCAAAGGCGGGTTATTCACAGTTGGGCTTTTAAGTTTCATCTCGGGCTGGAATTCATTTTTGTGGCCATTATTGGTTACTAACGAAGATACAATGCGGCTTCTTAACAACGGTCTGTCAGCCTTTGCTTCTGATGCCGGTAGTGAAACCCAATTGCAACTGGCTGCGGCAACTTTAACGGTTTTGCCGATTTTGCTTTTGTACTTTATTTTTAGAAGGCAGATTATCAAAGGAGTAGTGCGCAATGACCTCAAGGGATAAAACGACAATTACTTTTTATAATGGTCTAACTACTATTGGCGGACCAATGATTGAAATAGCTTATAGAAAGTCGCATGTATTGTTTGACTTGGGAGAAGTTTATCGTCCAGAACTAGATTTACCGGATGAAAAGTATAAAACTTTAGTGGCGAACCAACTAATTGGGGATGTACCTAATTTTTATGATTCTAAAATCACTGGTCAGCCTATTGACCATGAACGCTGGGAACATTCGGCTGCATATATGTCTCACTTGCATCTGGATCACAGTAAAGCAATGAATTTTTTAGCCCCAGAAATTCCACTTTATGCTGGCCCCCTGACTGCTAAAATGATGCCAGCTTTAAATGAACATGGCGATTTTCTTTTGCCAGCTGCGGGTCACGATGCTAATTATGTTCGACCAATTATCGCTGCTGAATACCGCAAACCAATCCAAGTTGGGGATATTACGCTTGAAGTTTGGCCAAGTGATCACGATGCCTATGGTGCGACCGGTTTAGTTATTAATACTCCGGATAAAAAGATTGCCTATACTGGTGATATTCGCCTTCATGGTTATCATCCTGATTGGGTGCATGAATTTTTGGGCGCAGTCAAAGAATGTGATGCCTTAATCATTGAAGGTACCGGGGTTTCTTGGCCAGAAGAAAAACATGATGAAAACAGTGAGGAATTCACTGGTCCTAGGAATGAAAAAGAACTGACAGCACAAATTGTTCAATTGCAACGCGACAATCCTGACCGTCAAATCACTTTCAATACCTATCCTACTAATGTAGAGCGGCTCTTGCGTATTATTGCTGATTCGCCGCGTCGCGTTGTTTTACATGCTAAAAGAGCGCACTTACTTAAGCAGAGTATAGGCGAGGACTATCCGTATTACTACTTGCCAGGGGAAGAAATATTTGCAGATTTAAAACCAGAACTAGCAGTTCATTACGATGAGTTGCTAAATGATCGATGCGAATACCTCTGGCAAGCAGTTAGTCATTACACTGACTTGCAAGAAGGCGGCTTGTACATTCATTCCAATGCTGAACCATTGGGTGATTTTGATCCAGCCTATAAGCCTTTCTTGCAAGCTTTAGCAGATAGAAATATTGAGTTTAAGCCACTGCGTTGTTCTGGTCATGCAGATGAAAAAGAACTCAAGGAAATTATTAATGAGGTTCAGCCAGCAACACTCATTCCGGTGCACACATTGCATCCGGAGCTGGAAGAGAACCCTTTTGGAGAACGGATTTTACCGGAGCGCAACCAAACAATTACGCTTTAGTTAATCAAAAAAATGTTGTTTAGTTTTTATTTTTGGGAGGTTTACCAAAATGAAGTTTAGTAAAAAGCTTGCTGCAGCCTTTGCTGTTGGCTTGACACTTGTGGGCACTGCTGCGTGTTCTAATGGCGAAAATAAGTCTTCGTCTTCATCAAGTAGTTCGGAAAAGATTACCAAGGTGAAGAAAAACACCACAATTGTTTTCTGGCATGGTATGACAGGTGTTCAGCAAGAGACCTTAAAAGAATTGACTAAGGAATTTGAAAAAAACAATTCGAAAGTTAAGGTCAAATTGGAATATCAAGGGCAATATAGTGACTTACAAGCTAAGATCAATTCTACTTTGCAGTCACCAAATAATTTGCCAACAATTACCCAGGCATATCCGGACTGGCTCCATACTGCGGCTAAGAACAAGATGTTAGCTGACATGACACCGTACATTAATAATAAAGAAGTTGGTTGGGGCAGTGCTAAAGCTTCCGACATTAAAACTGCTTTATTGGATGGTGCCAAGATTGAAGGTACCCAATACGGTATCCCGTTTAACAAGTCAATTGAAACTTTGACCTATAACGCTGATTTATTTAAGAAGTATGGTATTAAAAAAGCTCCAACTACAATGGAAGAATTGAAGCAGGATGCTGAGACTATTTACAAGAAGAGTAACCACAAAGTTGTTGGTGCGGGTTTTGACTCCCTTTCAAACTACTATGTTTTAGGCATGAAGAACGAAGGAGTTAACTTCTCAAGCAATATTGATTTCGCCGGTAATACTTCTAAAAAAGTAATTAATTACTATGCAGACGGTATCAAAGCAGGCTACTTTAGAGTTGCTGGCTCAGAGCACTACCTTTCTGGTCCGTTTGCTAACCAAAAAGTTGCAATGTACATTGGTACCTCAGCTGGTGAAGGCTTTGTTAAGCAAGGTGTAGGCAACAAGTTTACTTACGATGTTGCTCCTCGTCCTGGCAAATATACTATGTCTCAAGGTACTGACATCTACATGTTTAAGCATGCTACTGCTGATCAAAAATCGGCTGCATTCATGTATATTAAGTTCCTAGTTTCAAAAGAAAGTCAGCTAAAATGGGCTAATGCTACTGGTTATATTCCAGTTAACAATGCTGCTGCTGATTCTGCTGAATACAAGGATAATAAGAAGATTAAACTTCCAGCTAAACTTGAAGATGCTATGAAGAATCTGTATAGTGTTCCTGTTATTAAAGATGCTGGTGCTGCATATGGTCAACTTAATCCAATCATGCAAAATATCTTTGCCGCTGCACAAAAGAAGCAAGATGTTAACAGTGCCATTAATTCAGGTAAATCAAAATTTGATGCTGCTTGGAAACAATAAAAACTAAATAGCAAAATTATTTAAAAAAGACTTGTCTGGAAAAGACAGGTCTTTTTTTATTATCTTGAAATAGAACGAAAAAATTGATACCTTCCATTTATCTTATAAAAACCGAACTATTATACTTTTTGAGGTTAATAAGTTAAAAGAAACCGAATTTTTAGGCTATTTTTTATTGTAATCTCACTTTCACTGCTATACAATTAATAAGAATTAAAAGGTTAACTCTTTATTGCTAACCAAATAAATCTATTTTCTGGAGGAAAAATAAATAATGAAACTTGGTAAAAAGCTTGCTGCTATTGCGGTGGCTGGACTTGCTTTAACTGGAACTGCTGCTTGCTCAAGCAATAATTCTTCATCATCTAATTCTGAGAAGATTCCGAAGGTTACAAAGAAGACAACGGTTGTTTTCTGGCATGGGATGCAGGGAGCTCAAGAAGCTAGTCTAAAGAGTCTGGCAAAAGAATTTGAAGCCAAGAATAAAAACATTAAAATCAAGCTCGAGCAGCAAGGCGATTACGATGATTTACAGGCGAAATTAAATTCGACACTGCAATCGCCTAAGAATCTTCCAACTATTACCCAAGCATATCCGGGTTGGCTTCAAAGTGCAGCCAAGAACAAAATGTTGGCCGACCTAACTCCATACATTAATAACAAAACGGTTGGTTGGGGAAACCAAGAATCTTCAGGCATCAAGCAAGATATGCTTAATGGCGCTAAAATTAATGGTACCCAATACGGTATACCTTTTAATAAATCAATTGAGGTATTAATTTACAATCCGGACATGTTGAAAAAATACGGTATCACCAAGATCCCGACAACTATGGCTGAATTAAAAGAAGCCGCACAAACAATTTATGAAAAGAGTAATCATCAAGTTACCGGTGCTGGTTTTGATGACCTTGATAATTACTATGTTTTAGGTATGAAAAACGAAGGTCAAAACTTTTCAAGCAAAATTGATTTTACTGGTAAACAATCTAAGCGCGTTTTGAACTATTACACTGACGGTGAAAAAGCCGGTTATTTCAGAATGCCTGGTTCAGATAAATACTTGTATATTCCATTTACCAATAAAAAATTAGCAATGTTCGTTACTTCATCTTCGACTGAAACCTGGATTAAGCAAGCCGCTAAGAAAGGCTTTTCTTACCAAGTTGTAGCTCGTCCTAGCCAATATACAATGCAGCAAGGGACTGATATCTATATGTTCAGTCATGCAACTGCAATGCAAAAATCAGCTGCGTTTATGTTTATGAAGTTTTTATCATCAAAAGAAAGCCAAATTAAATGGGCTAAAGAGACAGGCTACATTCCTGTTAATGAAAGTGCAACTAAATCTGCTGCCTATAAGGCTAATAAGCAATTTAAACTTCCAGCACAATTAGAAGATATTATGGCGACTAATTCGCTGTACAGTGTTCCTGTAATAAAAAATTCTAGTGCAACATATAGTCAGCTAACGCCAATTATGCAGACAATTTTATCTGCTGCCCAAAAGAACAGAAATGTTGATAAGGCAATTGACACTGGTAAAACTAAATTCGATGCTGCTTGGAAACAATAGGCTCTAAATTTATATTTTTTAAAAAACAGGTTTTACCACCTGTTTTTTATTTATCGTTTTTCACATGAATGGTAAGATAATATAGGCGTAGCGATTGATATTGGCCAATTTAACTCATTAGCTCAGGGGTGAAAAAAGTGATTAAAGAACAAAAGTTTCCGGTGGTAACTCAATACCGATGGTATGACATCAGTAATTTAAGTGAAGACGATAGTATTAAGCTTCAAGATGAATTTAATTTTACGCCCGATATGATTTCTTATATTTCTGACCGCCATGAACGACCGCACTATGACTACGATACACACACTCATATCCACTTGTTGGTCTACGATGTGCCTATCTGGCCCTCAAAAACTATTAAACATTTTACTGCTCACCCAGTCACGTTTTTAGTTTCTGGTGAAAATATTTTCACTTTTCATACTGATTCTACTAGTTATGTCTTTGACGAATTTAATGACCGAGCCATGAGAAAAGAGCTCTCGCAAGCCCAGGATGTTACCGAACTATTGATGAAGTTTTTGCTGTTTTTATCGCAATATTTTCAACGTGCCGTCACACAATTAGACGTTGAGCGCAACACGTTAGACCAAAGATTATCGGATGATATTTCTAACAATGACTTAGTGGAATTATCGACGATTGAAAAAAGTTTAGTATACTTGTCTAGCTCAATTCAAACTAACCTGATGATGTTGCATAGTTTGAAACTGTCAGAATTAGATTTTACTAAGCCAGCCCGCGAACGGTTGGATGATGTGTTAATTGAGTCCAATCAGTCTGCCGAAATGGTAAAAATTTCGCAGCAGGTAACCCAAACTTTGTCGGCAACTTCTAACAATATGATGAATAATAATTTAAATGACACGATGAAGTTTTTGACCGTATGGTCCTTAGTTTTAACCATACCAACTATTCTAACTGGTTTTTATGGGATGAATGTCAGCCTACCAGTTGGTCACAATTCTTTAGACTGGATTGCCATCATGGTAATCACAATCGCTTTAATGGCCTGGCTGATTATTTTGATGAAACGGCATCACTTTTTCTAATTGAGGCGGATTTATGAAAAACAAAGTTCTTATTGGCTCGTTAATAACTACCTTACTTGCCTTCGCATTATATTCAGTAAACCTTAGGCGAGTAGAGAACGCACATGTTGAAATTGTGGGTCAAAAGCAAACTACTCAAAAGGCTAAGGTTAAATCTAAAGCACATGAGCCTAATGTCGAGGCAGTTGAATATACGAACCATATTAAAACTGCTTCAGGTAGTAATACTGCTTGGGCAAAGAAAATTCAGCAAGTAATGGGGAAGGATCAGAGCTATCAAGTTAGTGTGCAAGATTTAAACTCGGGAAAATTTGCGCGCGTTGCTAATTCATCGAAATCACATGGGATAAGTTCAACGAGTCGCTTATTTTTGTTGGCTGCTGTCGATTATCAGGAGCAACATGGCAAACTTAATAATAATACAGCACTAAAAGTTAAAAAAGCTGATCGAGTTAAGGGCGAGCATATCTTACAGCCCGGAATTGCCTACGGTATTACTTTCTTAAAGCAGTCACTAATGCGTAATAGCAAGATGGCTGGTAATGTCTTATTACGTAAAATCACGCCTAAACAAGTTAATCAGGTTGCTAAAAAAATGGGCGCAACCAACACTAAATTCAGTAAAAAGTACACCGCTAATCCTGTTGCGGTAACAACCGCTAATGATTTGGCAGCAGTTATGAGCGACCTATATCAAAATAAAACGCTAAATCAACAATATTCAAACCAAGCTTTAGGTTCTCTGAACCAATCTGGTAAGAGACCTAAGATAGTTCAAACAACATCTGAAGCAACTGTATATGCCATTGGTGACGGTAAAACTAATGTTGCAATTGTTCAGGCTAACGGTCATGCTTATTGCGTAAGTGTGTGGAGCACCTCTGATCGTAGTTTTGTTAAATTAGGTCAAACAGTTAATAGCTTTTTTAAATAAAAATAACGAAGAATCCATATTTTAGGATTCTTTTTTTGTGCGAATAAGTAATAACACGGCGTTTTTAGAAATTAACTAAAGTTTTTTGGATAATTTACAACTTGTAGATTGTATTCTTCAACGTGTAGTGTTATATTGTTCACGTTGCTGTCATAAGGAGGGTTGAAATTGGTTAAAAAGAGGAGCCTCGATCTTGATAAGGTGATTGCGAAGGCGACGGAGCTGATTGGTCGGAAGGGACTTTCCGCGACTACTCTGCCGAACTTAGCCAAAGAGCTAGGCGTTCGTTCACAGTCTCTTTATCATTACGTTTCAGGTCGTAAGCAATTATTGTCACTTGTTGGCGCAAGTAGAATAAAAATTCTAAGTAAACAATTGGTTGAAAACTTAATTGGACTTTCTGGTGAAGAAGCGTTGCTTAAATTTGCGGATATTGTACGAAACTTTATTTTGAATGATCCCGCACTTTTTAGTATTCTTTACCATTTGAATGAGTATAAGCCAGATGATGCTATTACCAAAGAAATTATGAATGTAATCGCATTGGCCGATAAACTAAATTTAAGAAGTGACAGCACGGTTTCACTTCATTCTTTAATTGGCGCTGTATTGGGTTATGTATTTTTGGATGTGTCAGCGTCTTTTGAGGAAGAAACAAGTGCCGAGGCTGACCAAGGCTATCATGATTTGATTATCAAATTAGTGCAGCCTAAAAATATTTTGTAAGAAAAGAGGAAAACGGAGTGCAAAAACTATTAAAGAACCATATTTTTTCATTCATTGCATGGATTTTAATTTTAATTATTTCTGTTGTTGCTTTGCCAGACGTTACAGGGTTAACGCGTGATCACTCAAATATTTCCTTACCCCAAGATGTTCAAAGTGAAGTAGCAAAGTCAATTCAAAATGATTGGGGACCCAAGCAAAAAGATACCTATCAGGTTGCAGTTGTTTTTAACAAAAAAACGGGCCTAACTGCTGATGATAAAAAGGCAATCAACGCCACCATCGATAAAATAAAAGAAAACAAGCGGCAGTATGGTATTAAAATGGTCCTTGCACCAGATGATAATATCGCTACTAAGAAGCAATTACAGTCAAAAAACAACAAAACTTGGATTTTACAAGTTAACGTTGCTAAAAAGCATGCTCCAATTAATGACGTTGAAAAAGAACTTAATGATGCAGCTAAGACTGCAGGCATAAGAACATACGTCACCGGAGCTGATGTATTACAGAATGCTTTTTCAAACTCAATTCAAGAGGGAATTAAAAAGACTGAAGCAATTACAGTTGTCTTCATCTTTATTGTTCTAGTTATTGTTTTCAAGTCACCAATTGTACCGCTAATTTCACTATTAACGGTTGGTGTGTCCTTCATCACTTCTTTTTCAATTGTGACTAATTTAGTTAAGTACCAAAACTTCCCATTCTCTAACTTCACGCAAGTCTTTATGGTGATTGTTTTGTTTGGCATAGGTACTGACTACAATATTTTGTTATACGATAAATTTAAAGAAGACCTGGGTAAGGGCATGGACCGCTATAAAGCGATGAAAGATTCTCTTCGAGTAGCCGGTAAAACCATTCTTTACTCTGGATCATCAATTTTAATTGGTTTTTCAGCATTAAGCCTAGCTAAGTTCTCAATTTATCAATCAGCAGTTGGAGTAGCTGTCGGGGTGGCAATTTTATTGGTTGTCTTATTAACCCTAAATCCATTCTTCATGGCTGTTTTGGGAGAAAAAATGTTCTGGCCAGTGAAAAAATTTACTGGAGAACAAGAAGACAAGCTGTGGCACGGCATTTCTAAGAGTGCTATGACTCACCCAATTATTTACTTAGTTGTTTTAGCAGTAGTTGTAACGCCTTTTGCTTTAATGTACTCAGGCCACTTAAACTACGATGATACTGATGAAATTGACAACAGCAATTCTGCCAAAGCCGGAATGCTTGTGGTTGAAAAGGACTTTTCAAAGGGTATGGCTGAGCCATCGACTCTTTACATTAAGAGTAACCACCGGCTTGATAATGAAGCTGATTTGCGCTTAATTGACCAATTGACTAGACAGTTACAATCTTCCAAAGACGTTTCATTAGTAACTTCAGTTACCCAACCATACGGTGAACCAATTTCTCAACTTTACGTTAATAATCAGTTAAATACGGTTAATAAAGGTGTTGATCAAGCTCGTGCTGGTTTAGGAAAACTAAGCAAAGCAAGCAAAGAGCTTGCTAATGGTGCTAATCAACTAGCTGATGGCACAAGCCAACTGCAGAGTGGAACCGGTCAGCTTCAAAGTGGAACCGGTCAATTACAAGGTGGTGCAAGCCGTCTGCAAAATGGTACTCAACAAATGACCAACGGTTTGAACCAGTTAAATTCCCAACTTTCTACTGGATCACAAGGGATTGCTGCAGCTCAATCAAGTATCAAAGGCAACCTTGAAAAGAGTTACAAGGCAAACTTAACTCAAAGTATCAATAGTATTCCTGGTCTGACAGCTCAACAAAAGATGGCTGCGATGCAAGCCGCTGGTGCTGCCTTAGAAAAATCTTGGGCACAAGCGTCCGCAGCAATGCCTAATATTTCGGGTCAAATGGGCCAATTACAATCTGGTGTCGGTAGATTAGCTACTGCTTCAGGTCAGTTAAACAGCGGTGCTTCGACTTTAAATGGTGGTCTTGGTCAACTTAATTCAAGTCTTGGCCAACTTGACTCAAGCGTTGGCAAGTTGGATTCAGGTGCTAGTCAGCTTGCAAGCAATTCGCCGAAGATTACTTCGGGTGTTGACGAAATTAATAGCGGATTAGGCCAAGGAGCTGCTTACCTTACCGGCCTAGCTGGATCATCAGCTGCAGATACTTTTTATATCCCAAAAGAGTTTATTAAAAATGATATGTTCCAGACTTCAGTTAAGAACTACTTAAGTCCGGACAAGAAGTCAGCCATGATTATGATTGTCTTTAGCTCAAATCCAAGTAGCACTAAAGCAACTGAAAAGTCTCAGGATTTAAGCCTAATGGCTAAAAAGAGCTTAAAAGGTACGCGCTTAGATAAGGCGACAATTGCAATGGGCGGTGAGAGTTCCAATATTGCTAATATTAAAGAAATTGCAAACAGAGACTTTATCAGAACAGCAGCAATTATGTTGATTGGCATTGGCATTGCATTAATCTTTGTAACCCGTTCACTTCTGCAACCTGTTTATATTTTAGGTACTTTACTCATTGCTTACTTCTGCTCATTATCAATTACCGAGTGGGTTGTTAAAGCTACAATGGGTAAAAATATGTTAACTTGGAATACGCCATTCTTCGGCTTTATTTTATTGATTGCCCTTGGTGTTGACTACAGCATTTTCTTGATGTCGCGTTATCGCGCTATTGAAGGCAATAAGCCGAGTGAGCGAATGCTTAAGGCCTGTGGTATTATCGGAACAGTGGTTGTTTCAGCTGCGATTATTCTGGGTGGTACTTTTGCTGCTTTAATTCCTTCAGGTATTCCAACTTTAATTGAAGTTGCCTTGACTGTTATTGTTGGGCTGGTTATTTTGGTATTTATCATGCCAATTACCTTGCCAGCAGCGGTTAAGCTGACTTATGAAGGGATACACTGGAAAAAGAATAAACGAGTAAAAAGCTAAATTGATTAAACCTTTTAGCCATTTGGAAGCTAAAAAATCAATTCACTTTCATTACTATAATTAAAAAGTACAATAAAGAAGTTTTCTTTATTGTACTTTTTGTTTTATGATTAACGTATTAGATAATATATGTGCAAAGGGTGTTTTCTATGATTACTTGTCCAAATTGTGGTCGTTCAATTGCTGACACTGATGAAATTTGTCCAAATTGTCATTTTAATTTACAAAAATATCGTGATGCCTTTTTTACTGATGAGCATCAAAAGGCTAATTATGAAGATGAACAAACCGCCAAGAATCTGGCCAACCGCCAGGCTTATCGTCAGGAATTTTATCCTAAAAAACAAAACTTAGTTGTAGCAAAGATGCTACGGTGGATTCGAGAAAATAGTATGATTGTTTTTTTACTAGGAATCGCGCTGCTATTTATCATGAGTTTTTCACGCAGTATTGGTTGGATTTGTTTTTTTGCTTTACTGATATGGCTTTACGCTGTTTGTGCGCGAGTAGAAAAGATTGAACGTTATACGGTCGATGAACGCTTAACGGAAAAAATAAATCAGCTTGGCTCGAACATGTTTAATAATGTCGAAGATTCTAAGCAAAAAGTTCGCTCAAAAAGTCGTGCTGCAACTAAAGGGCGAGAACATATGAGTGAAAAAACTGAGACAGTAAAAAAACACTTTAGTTTTGTGCAGTTGATGGTCGTTTTGATGTCAGTTATTAATTTAATTGTTTTGTTTACTGGTTCGGGAGCATCTGTTTCCGATATTTCATACAGTGGTAAGATGTCGATCACTAGAGTGATGTTTAGTTTGGCCGGTCGACTACTTTCATCAAGCTCCACAATACTATCCGGAGTTATTCTTTGCTTAATCTGGCTATTAATGCTTTTTTTCCCAATTTTAATTTTGTATTATACTTTAAAAGATTTGCAAAAAGGTCGAATTATTGCCTTTGTCTTGTCACTAGTTGAATCAATTTTCTTAGTTTATTTAATTTTTCGATTGTCAAATAGTACCTTATCGAATACAGGAGTTTTAAAAGGCATTACCAGTCAGTTACTTTTATATGCGGTCTCGGTTGGGACATCTACCATTTTTCTGGTTTTGTCGAGTATTATGACTACCTTGCTATCAGGCTATAATTTATTCAGAAAAAATAAGCAGTAAAAAAACTGGGTTCATATTGAACCCAGTTTTTTCTTAGATATTAGAAATTACTTGGTTGGCATATCAATTACCAGATGTTCATTAACAAAAGCCATCATGCCAAGTTCACTTAATTCCCGGCCATAACCTGATTTTTTAATGCCACCAAATGGCAATTCACCGGAACTAATCCAAGTTCCGTTGATAACAGTCATACCTGTTTCAATTTGGGCAGCTACTTCTTGGGCATGCTTGACGTTGGTACTAATAACAGAAGAGCCAAGACCATAGCTTGAATCATTTGCTAGTTCAATTGCGGCACTTTCGTCGGCAACCTCGTAAACAATAGCTACTGGACCAAAGAACTCCTGATCATAAGCAGGATTATTGCGGTCAACATTAGTCAAGATAATTGGAGAGAAGAAGGCACCTGCGGAATCAACCTCTGGATATTGGTAAAAGACTTTAGCTCCAGCTTTAATTGCTTCATTTACTTGCTTAACTAGCTTGTCTTTTGCCCCCATTGAATTCATTGGTGGCAAGGTGGTGCTAGGATCAAGTGGATCGCCCGCTTTTAAGTTTGAAAAGACATTTTTTAATTCATGTAAAACTTCATCATAACGTGATTTAGTAACGATAATTCTCTTAGAAGAAGTACATACCTGGCCATCGTTATAAGTCCTAGCCGTACTCAACACTTTCTTTAAAACAAAAGGATCAGCGTCGTCCAAAACTATAAAGGCATCGTTACCACCAAGTTCCATCGTTGACTTTTTTAAATTTTTACCAGCATTTTGAGCAACAGAAGCGCCACCGCGTTCTGAGCCTGTCAAAGCAACCCCTTGAACACGTGGATCAGCAATGATGTCATCAAGCTGGTCATAAGTAGGATAAAGGTTGATTAAACTACCTTCAGGCGCTCCTGTTTGCTTGATAATTTTAGCTGCCAATGCAGCGGAACCGGGAACGTTGTGAGCATGTTTGAGTAAGATTGGGTTTCCAACGATAAAGTTTGGTGCGAAAACTCTGATTACTTGATAAAGTGGGAAATTCCATGGCTCACAAGCCATGATTACGCCTGTTGCTTGTTTTAAGTAGTACGCATTGCCGAGTTTTGACTCGATTGGTTGTGGCTTTAGCATTTCTGGACCGTGGTCGGCGTAATAATCACAGATGGAAGCACATAGTTCAACTTCTCCTTTTGATTCACCGATCATTTTGCCCATTTCCTTGGTCATAATTTCTGCCATTTCGTTTTCGTGTTCACGAAAACCGTTGGCAATATTATGAAGTATTGACACACGAGCTTCAGGCTCTTCAAAGCGCCATTTTTTATATAATGCGTGGGCCAAGCTAATAGATTCCTCAACTTGCGTAGCTGTTGGATTGTCATAGCTGGCAAAAACTTCGTTAGTATATGGGTTGACTGATTGATATTTAGCCATAATTGTTATCTCCTTATAAATTGCTATCTGTCCTAACGGATAAGTGTTAGAGAATATTATAAACCGTTTTCAAAAAAATAACATCCGTTTACTTGAGCTTTACTAATTATTAATAAGTAAGTTAACGTTGATAAGCAGTTAAATTGTGTTTAGCAGATATTTAAGCGATTCATCAATATAGTCATTAGCGTACGCCATTGCGTGCCTTTTTCCCGCAATTAATTTCAAGTCAATACCATGATTAGCTTTAGCGAGTCGGTCAACAAAATCCAGTAAATACTTAATCGGAGATAGTTCAGTAGTTGAATTAATCATTAGAAGTTGATGTAAATTTTGATAATCATATGATTGTGCATCAAGTTTTTGCAAAGTCGCTGGGTCTGCTGTTCCGGCATATGTCAAAGTAAAGTATTTGTAAAAAGCAGCGTTAATTGCTGATAAGTTATCTAAACCTAAATCGTTTTGGGGCGATGGAGAAGGTTTAACATCATTATGGTCAGTCATCCACGTCGAGTAGCTGACTGGGGCGGACCAAGTTACAGTTGGAAAGCCAAATTTTCCTGCAAGAAAAAGTGCCATTACGCCGCCGCTACTAGCACCAATTTGGGTTATTTGAGTGTCGGTATTTTTCACGTAGTCGCTTTTTGAAAGCCACTGAACAAAATTGCTGCAATCATTATGTGCAGCTGGAAAAATTTCTGTTGGAGCTAAAGAGTAGTTCGGGGCAAAGACGGTAAAGCCTTGATTTGCTGCTTTTATGCACAGATCTTTTAAATCACTTTTATCTCCGCGAAACCAGCCACCACCGTGCCAAAAAAGCAAAATTTTATTTTTTCCACGAGTTGTTGTGGGTAAGTAAATATCTGTCGCAAGTTGCTTTTTATTATCGTAAATGACGTCTGTTAAAATTTGAATCATAAATCTACCTCCTAATAGCACTACCTTCATTATACTTTAAATATATAGTCGTTTTGTTTTGAAAAAACTCCAACTTATTGGTAATTTATGTCTAGGACTTTATAGCAGGTGCTATAAAATAGTTAAGTTATTATGTTGAATGTGATAAAAAGCAATCATGAACCTGATTTTTTGGTAAAATGAGCCTTAATATTGGAGGTAAATTATGCATCTGTCAGCTAAAGCTAGTCGAAGATTAATCAACATCTTGACCGTTGTCAGCGGGATTATTATTATCCTTTTATGTATCTATTGGTATAAATTAGGGATTTTTACTAGTCAGGCGAAAATGAAGGCGTATTTGGCTGATAAAAGAATTATTGGGCCAGTCATCTTCGTTCTAATCCAGATTATTCAAGTTGTTATTCCAATTATTCCTGGTGGAGTTTCTCTTTTGGGCGGAGTTATTTTCTTTGGGCCTCTCGTGGGCTTTATTTATAACTATGTTGGTGTCTGTATTGGATCCATTATCAATTTTTTTCTTGCTAGATTTTACGGCCGGCCATTCATCTTGCATATTGTTTCAGAGAAAACACTTGATAAGTATATGAAATGGACTAAAAACCAGAAGAAGTTTAATTGGTTTTTTGCAGTTTGTATTATAGCTCCAATGGCACCGGATGATGTGCTTTGTCTGTTAGCTGGCTTAACAGATATGAAATTTTGGACTTACTTTTGGATTATCATTTTAGGTAAGCCTTGGACAATTGCAGCATACAGCTTTGCGCTGATGTTCGGGATGGACTGGTTGCTAAAGGTAGTTGGCAAATAATGACTAGTCGAGTATATTTGCGACCATTTAAGTTAGCAGATGCGCCAGCTCTTTATAAATGGGGTCAAGATAAATATTATCAACATTTTGCTGGTTTTGGTTATTATAAAAATATGGCTCAGGCTGAAACTGCAGCAGCTCAATATGCGTCAAGAAAATACAGCTATGCCGTTTGTCTCAAAAACAGCGACCAGATAATTGGTTTAGTTGAAATGTATGAGCGTGGAACTAGTGAAACTGAATTATTAACCAGTAAAGAAATTGGCTTTTTAATGGATAAAGCCCAATCAGGGCACGGTTATATGACTGAAGCCTTAACGTTACTGCTTACTTACGCATTTACTGAACTAAAACAAACGGAAATTTGGGCAGGCACTTTTAAAGATAATTTTCGCTCGCAAAAGCTGCTGATGAGTTTGGGCTTTAAATATATTTACTCTGTTGATATGAGTAAGATTAGTAACTTATTTTCATATGAAGAAAAGTACTTTGTACTAAAAAAAGCTAAATGGCTTGATAAGATTGAATAAGGTGGAAAGAACTTTTTAGCTCTTTCCATTTTTTACTTAGAGCTTTATGGTTAGTTCGCTTATATCCAAATAAAATGGTTTTACCAGCAAATACTATTTGCTTAAACAGAAAGAATGGCTTAAAATAATATCCAAACACGGAATCCTAAGACAGTTTCAGAGAGTTCGCGGGCTGGTGAAAGCGAACAGAAGTCGTTTCCAGATTTCATTGATGTGGGTAATTAATAGTTACACGGTTTGCGGCACCGTTATCGCCAACTTAATTAAGTGCAGCTATTTTGATAGTTGAAACTGGGTGGTACCGCGAAGCCTGTATAAAGCCAATTCGTCCCAATTTGAGGGATGAATTGGCTTTTTTGATGGAGGTTAAAAAGATGCTAGATATTAGAGTGATTCGCGAGAATCTTGATTGGGCTAAAGATAAATTAGGCCGACGTAATGTTAAGCCTGAAGAGCTCGATGAATTAGTTAAAATTGACGCCGAGCGTCGTGAAGGCTTAAGCCGCAGTGAACAATTAAAGGCTGAACGTAACAAGGTTTCAAAAGATATTGCTGAAGCTAAGAGAAATAAAGAAGATGCTTCAAATGCGATTGAAAAAATGCGTAAAGTCGGACAAGAAATCAAGGAGTTAGACGAAAAAGTCGCTGAATTAACTGAAAAGCAAAACTATATTCTGCTTAGGCTACCAAACTTTCCAGATGACTCTGATCCAATTGGTCCAGACGAAAGTTATAATCAAGAGATTCGTAAGTGGCATGAACCAACTAAGTTAGGTTTCAAGCCAAAAGCACACTGGGAAATTGGTACGGATTTAGATATTTTGGACTGGGATCGTGGTGCCAAAGCTTCTGGTGCACGTTTTGTCTACTATAAAGGTGCAGGTGCGCTACTTGAGCGGGCAGTTTTCAACTTTTTCTTGGATGAAAACACTAAGGAAGGATATACCGAAGTAATTCCACCTTACTTGGTTAATGATGAATCAATGCAAGGAACGGGACAGTTTCCTAAGTTTCGTGAAGACGTTTATACAATCGTTGATAATGACGATCCTGACAAACCACTCGACTTAACTTTGATTCCGACTGCTGAAGTTCCGCTAGTTAACTATTTCCGTGATGAGATTATTCATGAAGATAGGCTACCGATTAACGTAACTGCACTTTCACCTGCTTTTAGAAGTGAAGCCGGTTCTGCTGGTCGTGATACCCGTGGCTTGATCAGAATGCACGAATTTAGAAAAGTTGAAATGGTTAAAATCTGTAAGCCAGAAGAGTCTTGGAATGAACTTGAAAAGCTAACTAAGAATGCAGAACATCTTTTGCAAAAACTGAACTTGCCATATCATGTTGTTGCTTTATCAACAGGAGATGCAAGTTTTACTAGTGCTAAAACTTACGATTTGGAAGTTTGGTTACCAGCTCAGGATAAGTATCGCGAAATTTCAAGTTGTTCTAATTGCACCGATTTTCAGGCTCGCCGCGCTCAAATTCGTTATCGTGATGAAGCTGGTAAGTTGCACTTGGCGCATACTTTGAATGGGTCAGGGTTGGCTGTTGGTCGCACCGTAGCAGCAATCTTAGAAAATTATCAAAATGAGGATGGGACCGTTACAGTTCCAGATGTTTTAGTTCCTTATATGAATGGAATGAAAAAAATCGTTAAAGAAAAAAGTTTAATTTAAAGATAAAAAGGCCACAGTAGCCTTTTTATTTTGTAAAAAATATCATTTCATTTGGACGTATTTAACCTATAAAAAGAGAAAATTACGAATAAACTTATCAATTAATTTGCCAAAAGTTAGAAAATTCAGCAAGAGATAGGCATTAGATAAAACTAATCATGGTTAATATATCGTTAAATAACGAACAAAATTTCAAATTTGACGACCATAATCAATTAGAGTAAAGTATTATCTGTGCTTAAGACAACTAATGAAGATTAGACACTAAGTATAGAAATCAAGCCAAACCAGTTGACAAAGAGCGAGTGGTTTAGTAAGATATAGAACGCTGTCAAAGAAGAGAATCGAGACAAGAGTCAGGGTAAAAAGAGCTTGACAAGCAAGCAAGAGACTGGCAAAATGTT
>NZ_JBWXGA010000105.1:0-492 GCF_059900815.1 Lactobacillus sp. C449L
TGTTGGACACGTGGACATTTATAGTCTGGAACAGGGAAATGTCGATATCGAAATGAGTGTACCTTATTGCCACGGAAGAGGAGAATGTGAAAAATTAATAGCCCCGATGCTTTCAGATATATTAGGAGAAACGATTGTAGTCTATTCAGAGGAATGTGCGGCCTATCCGAATGGCCAGTGCCATGCTGTATTCAGGTCTGCGAAAAAATTCACCGTGGAAACTGGCGTCGCTCATGCCGCCAAGGGAGGAGGACTGGTCTCGGGCGATAGTTATACCACGATGGAAATCGGCTGTGGTAAATACGCAATAGCAATCAGCGATGGAATGGGGAATGGTGAGAGAGCCCATTTTGAAAGCACGGAAACACTGAAGCTGCTGCAGAAATTCTTATTATCCGGAATCGAAGAAAAAATTGCGATAAAATCCGTGAACTCAGTGTTGTCATTGCGGACAACGGATGAAATATTCTCAACCCTTGATTTGGCCATGAT
>NZ_JBWXGA010000106.1:0-491 GCF_059900815.1 Lactobacillus sp. C449L
CCTCCGTGCTCGTCAGCGTCAGCGGCTTCAAGGCCCGCACCGGCGAGCTGCGCGTGCAGCTCTACGGCGGCAACGCGGCCGATTTCCTCGCCAAGGGCAAGTGGCTCCGCCGGATCGATCTCCCCGTCTCCAGGTCGGGGCCGATGAAGGTCTGCGTCGCGGTCCCCAAGCCCGGCAACTACGCGATCGCCGTGCGCCACGACGTGCAGAACAACGGTTCCGACTGGAACGACGGCGCCGGTTTCTCCCGCAATCCGAAGCTGTCGATCACCAACTACAAGCCCAGGCACAGCCAGGTGGTCATCCCCGTCGGCGACGGTGTCAAGCACATCGACGTGGTGCTGAACTACCGCAGGGGGCTCTCGATCGGGCCGATCGGCTGAGCCATGGCCCGCGTCGCGCTCCTTTCCAATCCGCGCTCGACGGGGAACAGGTCGCTGCTTCCCCGCGTGAGGAGCTTCTGCGCCGCGAACAAGGACATCTTCCACTAT
>NZ_JBWXGA010000107.1:0-491 GCF_059900815.1 Lactobacillus sp. C449L
TTTCATCCACACGACCGCGCTTGGCTTCGGTGTGTCCACGCCCTTCTTCTGGGCGATCGCGCCGGACCGCGACCTGACGATCCAGCCGACCTTCTACTCGCGCCAGGGCGTCCTCCTCCAGGCCGAATGGCGTCAGCGGCTCCTGACCGGCTCCTACAACATCCGCGCCGCCGGCATCTTCCAGCAGGGGCAGTCGGCCTTCCTCCCCGCCCCGCTCGGTCCCGGGAACCGCGAGGGCCGCGGCATGGTGGAGACGAACGGCAGGTTCAACATCAATCCGCAATGGCACTTCGGCTGGAACCTGGCGCTGCTCTCGGACAAGTGGTTCCTGCAGAACTACAAGCTGCGCAGCGACACGCTCGCGTCGAACTACCTCCTGCTCGAATCGACCTCGCAGGCCTTCCTACGCGGCCAGGGCGACCGCTCCTTCTTCGACCTGCGCGGGTTCTATTTCCAGGGCCTGTCCTACGCCGATTGGCAGAAGCAGATAC
>NZ_JBWXGA010000108.1:0-491 GCF_059900815.1 Lactobacillus sp. C449L
GCCCTGGATAAGGGCGAGCGTGCCGCATGGCGGCGAGGGCATGATGGCGAAGGGGAAAATGATCGGTACCTATGCCGCCGCCGCGCGGCCGAGCCGCGCGGAAGCGGAGGAGGCGGTCCGCACCCTCATTCGCTGGGCGGGCGACGACCCCTCGCGCGAGGGGCTCGCAGACACGCCCGCGCGCGTGGTGCGCGCCTTCTCCGACTGGTTCTCCGGCTACGCGCAGGACCCGGCCGAGTATCTGCGCAGGACCTTCGAGGAGGTGGGCGGCTATGACGAGATGGTGGTGCTGAAGAGCATCCCCTTCGAGTCGCATTGCGAGCACCACATGGCGCCCATCATCGGCGAGGTGCATGTCGGCTACCTCCCGCACCAGCGGGTGGTCGGGATTTCGAAGCTGGCCCGGCTCGTGGACGCCTATTCCCGTCGGCTGCAGATCCAGGAGCGGCTGACGGCCGAGATCGCGGACACCCTGCAGGAGGTGCTTCAAC
>NZ_JBWXGA010000109.1:0-490 GCF_059900815.1 Lactobacillus sp. C449L
CATTATCGCTCCCCTATCTCTCCTACAGGAATAGTTCTTCAGGATGGAAGGATAGCATATTAAAGATAACTGCCTAACACGCTCAATCTAAAGCATGCTGGGGTTAAAAAGCTTGTTTTGATTAATCATTTCACACTTTTTGACATAGGGGATTATTTTTTCTTTGATGCAGCTTCCATTTCCTTAATTTTTTCCTCTAATTCTTCAATCCTTTTATCTTTTGAAACAATCACAGAGGCTTTCCTTTCATTTTCGCTACTCTCACGATCCAATGTAGCTCTTAATTCATAGTTAGCACTTCGTAATTTCTCTTTCTCTTCGAGAACCTTTTCATATTTATCTTGGTAGCGTTTTGTTTCCTTTGATAATTCATCCTGAATATGTTTAATTTCTTTTTCTTTTTCTTTATTCAATTCTTGCTCACGAGCAAAAACATGTTTTTGACATTCAAATTCTAAGCTCTCTTTTTGTTTTTTTAATTCTTCTATTT
>NZ_JBWXGA010000014.1:0-929 GCF_059900815.1 Lactobacillus sp. C449L
CTTTTACCTTGGTTGCTTCATTATTGATAGCTGTCTTGGCTGCACTCTTTTGTCCAGCTAATGTTGTAGTGTTTGGAATATGGTCGCCTTGGATCTTGGCAATACCTGCTTCCTTAGCATCCTTTACTCCTTGCGCATTTGTTGCTGCATCAATTGAACCCTTTGCACTAGTTGCATCAGTGTCAACTTGTGCCTTCTGTGCTGCCTTTTCAGCGTCAGTCAAAGTAGTATCGGCATCAATCTCGCCTTTTACCTTGGTTGCTTCATTATTGATAGCTGTCTTGGCTGCACTCTTTTGTCCAGCTAATGTTGTAGTGTTTGGAATATGGTCGCCTTGGATCTTGGCAATACCTGCTTCCTTAGCATCCTTTACCCCTTGTGCATCTGCTGCTGCATCAATTGAACTCTTTGCACTAGTTGCATCAGCATCAACGTTATTCTTCTGAGTTGTCTTCTCAGTGTCAGTCAAAGTAGTATCGGCATCAATCTCGCCTTTTACCTTAGTTGCTGCATCATCGATAGCTGTCTTGGCTGCACTCTTTTGTCCAGCTAATGTTGTAGTGTTTGGAATATGGTCGCCTTGGATCTTGGCAATACCAGCATTTGTAGCATCCTTTACTTCTTGCGCATTATTTGCTGCAACAATATCTGCATTTGCTGCCGCTGCGTCTCTGTCAACATTTGCCTTTTGAACTTTCCTTACATCATCAGTTAGACTCACATCAGCATCAATTGCTGCCTTAACCCGAGTTGCTTCGGCTTCAATTAGTTCTTTTGCATGTTGTTTTTGATCGATCAGCGATGTACTGTTTGGAATATGGTCGCCTTGGATCTTGGCAATACCTGCTTCCTTAGCATCCTTTACTCCTTGCGCATTTGTTGCTGCATCAATTGAACTCTTTGCACTAGTTGCATCAGCATCAACGTTA
>NZ_JBWXGA010000110.1:0-490 GCF_059900815.1 Lactobacillus sp. C449L
CGTCCTCGATGGCCAGATATTCGCTTGTCCAGAGCACACAGCAAAAAGCAGCGCCCATCGACGCCGCCAGGCTTCTCGCGAGCAGCGTCGAACGCAGCGAGCAGAAGCGGGATTACCCCTCCCCCTGCATCATCAGACCAATCTATTCCTTGCCATGGTCAGCCCGTTCGTAGGCTTCGACAGCCGATAACGCGGCGGTACGCACCAGCTCCATGGTTGCTTGCTCCTGCGTAGGCCCATAGCAGAGGGCGAACTCAAGATCCGAAACTCGTGCGTGCGACGTCGTCTGCAGAGATGCCAACAGGCCGATCTTGACATCATTGGCGGCCATTTGGGCCGGCAGGAGACCAACTCCGAATCCGTCGCGTACCAAGTGCAGGATGGTCGCGAGCGATGCACAACCATGAATCAGGGGAACAGACAGATCCGGATCGGAAAAGAGGTGCTTCACTTCCCTGAACGGAACCGTATCTTTCGGGAAGGTTATAAT
>NZ_JBWXGA010000111.1:0-490 GCF_059900815.1 Lactobacillus sp. C449L
GCGTGGCTCGTCTTGTCGCGATAGCCGACCACATACACGCCGGGCTCCCGCACGCGGCTGAAGTCGAAGGTCAGGTAATCGTAGCGCAGGAAATTGCCCCAGCGCTCGGGCGCGCCGCTCAGCACTTCCTCCCGCCCCTCCTCCGTCAGCCGATAGAGCCGGACCGGATCGTCGCCGGTGTCGGCCGGATCGCGCTCGATCACCACCTTCTTGGGCTGGGCGGGCGCGTAGCCGACCTGCGACACCTGGATGACGGGCTCGTACGTCCAGCCCTCGATCACGTTGGGCGTCACCACCCATTCGACGGCATTGGCGGTGGCGCCCGCGGGCACGATGCCGCGCACGATGAACCAGGCGTTGTTGTGATTGGCGCGACCGTCGATCAGCTGCAGCTCGCCGGAACGGGACTCGATGCGGATGCGCTGCGCGTCCTCCTCCGGCGCCACGATCAGCGTGCGGCCGGTCGCGAGCGGCGCGGCGATCATCTGGT
>NZ_JBWXGA010000112.1:0-489 GCF_059900815.1 Lactobacillus sp. C449L
CGATCAGCAGCTTCTCCAGCGTCGGCTGCCGGTCGGCGCTATAGGTGCCGAGATAGGACAGCTCCCACCTCTTCGGCACGTCGAGCGGCGGATAGGCGTCCGCATCGACCGAGCAATAGAGCGCGCGCGCCGCCCGGGAGCCGTAATGCGCCTCGATATGGCGCAGCGTCGGACCGCCGGTGAAGGAAAGATAGAGGTCGTAGCCGGGGATCATCTCCGGCGCGAGATATTCATGGTCGCCGCGCCGGAGCTTCGCGAGCGTGACCGGCGTGTCGATATCGTAGAAAGCGGTGACGCCGCCGGCGTGCGTCTGGACATGGCGGCCGACCGCGACGCCTTCGGGCACGTAGGAGCCGACCATCACCGCGTCGGCCCGTCCGATCTCGTCCCGCCAGCGCTCCAGGTCCCGAAGGTCGGAGTAGAAAGCGAGCGTGCAATAAGACGGGTCCGTATGGTCGCGATGGCCGGCATACCAGGGCACGTCCCGCT
>NZ_JBWXGA010000113.1:0-488 GCF_059900815.1 Lactobacillus sp. C449L
CGCCTCGTTCCCTCCCGTTCGGGCGGACGAGCAGAGGCTCATTCAGATCCTGTTCAATCTGCTGCACAATGCTGTCAAATTTACGAAGGACGGCGAAATCTCGGTCCGCGCCGAGCTGCGGAACGGCGAAGCGCACATTCATATCGCGGACACGGGCGTCGGCATTCCGGAGGACGCGCTGGAGAACATCTTCCGGGAGTACGAGCAGGTCGACCCCGACCATAGCAACGCTTCCGGCGGGCTGGGCCTGGGACTCAGCATCTCCCGGCAGCTGGCGGAACTGCATGGCGGGACGTTAACCGCGAAGTCCGTCCTCGGACAAGGCTCCGTCTTTACGTTTACGCTTCCGATCGCCGCCGCGGGCGAAGCTAGGGCCGGCGCCGTTCCTGAATCGGACGCCGACGCACGGATCGACGCCGCGCCGGTCGCCGCCGACCTCGAGACGGCCGACGAGGCGTATCCGGAGAAGGACGACGCAACCTCGGGAT
>NZ_JBWXGA010000114.1:0-488 GCF_059900815.1 Lactobacillus sp. C449L
GTGCGGGTCCGTGTTCGCCTATTCACCCGGGGAGAGCTGGGCCTGCGCCTCGATCGCGCTCGGGCTCGCCTTTCTGGGCAGCACGGCCTTGCGTCTTGCGGCTGTGCTCGAGCACGTGCCGGTGGCGCCCGCCCGCATTCCCCCAAGGATGCCGGATCGCGACCTCCCGACCTACAGCATCCTCATTGCGCTTCACCGCGAGGGGAGGGTGGTCGAGCGGCTCGTCCGCGCCATCGAGGCGCTCGACTACCCGGCGGCCAAGCTGGATGTGAAACTGGTGCTGGAAGCGGACGATCGCGAGACGGCCCAGGCGCTCGCGCTGATCGACCTGCCCGGATATGTCGAGGTCATCATTGCTCCGCCCGGGGAGCCGCGCACCAAGCCGCGTGCCCTGAACGTCGCCCTGCCGCTGGCGCGAGGCGAGTTCGTCACCGTGTACGACGCGGAAGATGTGCCCGATCCGGGACAGCTTCGCCTCGCCGTGTCGG
>NZ_JBWXGA010000115.1:0-488 GCF_059900815.1 Lactobacillus sp. C449L
GATCACTACACCCGCATCACAGATGCCCAGATCGACGAGTACAAGCGGGCCAGGAAGATCCGCATCGAAGTCGGGTACTTCTCGCGTGCTCAGCAGACTTTGCTCGCGCGGGGGGATGAGTCCGATCTGAGCGACCTCGACGAGGGACAACTGCGCACGGTCGCGTGGAAGGTCGAGTGGTGCACCCGCTTCGTGCGCGCCCGGCAAACGAGCGAAGGGCCGCGCCGGACGCCGGAGGACATCCAGGCTTTCATCGACGCAAACAAGGACTCGATCCACCGCTGGTACGTGGAGACCTTCGGTGCGCCTCGTCCGGCAGGTCGCCTCGTCTCCGGCGAGGAACGAAAGATCTTCGATTATCCAGGCGCCAGCACCCTGCGGGACTGGCTGGATCGCTTCGAGGCCGCTGGAGGTCGCTCCAGCGCGTTCCGCCCCCGCTACGAGAATTGCGGAAATCGCAACCAACTCGACCCGCGCGTCCTCTCCAT
>NZ_JBWXGA010000116.1:0-487 GCF_059900815.1 Lactobacillus sp. C449L
GAGTGCAGGCGGCGGCAGCGGCAACGACCCGTCGGCGGCCACGACGGAGTACTCCTCGCCGCTGCGTCCCTCACCGCCGACCCGGCCGTCGCGGATAATCACGGTGCGGGGGAAGGCCTTGGCCACGTCGGGGTCGTGGGTGACGACGACGATCGTCGTGCCGAGCGTGCGCCCGACCTCGGCCATCGCCTCGAGGACGACGTCGCGGGCGTCGTGGTCGAGCTGGCTCGTCGGCTCGTCGCCGAGGAGGAGCCCCGGCCCGCAGGCGAGGGCGACAGCCAGGGCCGCGAGCTGGAGCTGGCCGGGGGTGAGCGACTCCAGCGGCTGGTCGGCCACCTCGTCGAGCCGCAGCAGGTCGAGCAGCTCGTCGACCTCGGGCACGCTCCGGCCGGCACGACGCGCGGGGCAACATCGAGTTCGCCCAGCGCGCTCAGCCACGGCAGGTGGTTGCGCGCAGCACCCTGCAGGACGATCCCGACCTCACCGG
>NZ_JBWXGA010000117.1:0-487 GCF_059900815.1 Lactobacillus sp. C449L
TCGCCTGGCTGCAGCTGGCGATGGCCAACCGCTACGAGCCGGCGGTTCCGGCGCTGGAGCGGTTCCTCACCAGCCAGGGCCGCCGCAAGTTCGTCGCGCCGCTGTTCGAGACGCTGGTCGCGCAAGACGATTGGGGCCGCCCGATCGCGGAGCGGATCTACCGCCAGGCGCGGCCGGGCTATCACAGCATCACCAGCGGCAGCGTGGAGGCGATTCTCGCGCGCGGGCGTTGAAGCCGGTGTCGTTTGGCCCCGGTGTCGTTCGGCCGATGCCGACCGGGCTTCTCCATGTTGACCGCCTCGCCGGCCGACGGATCGGTCCGCCATTGGCTCCGGAATGGAGGGAAGCGGATTTTGACAACGATTCCAGATGCTTGCCGGAAATCTTGGAGAGCCTGCCAGTTTCACCTGAGAGCCGGCTCTTAACCCTCCATTTAGGCCATCCGCCTACAGTGGCGGAAAGAAGATGGCCTATCCATGTCGCAGAC
>NZ_JBWXGA010000118.1:0-486 GCF_059900815.1 Lactobacillus sp. C449L
TGTCAGCAGACCGGGCATACCAGGAATCATAAAGCTCTGGTCTGCTTTTGAACGCATATAATCCGGCATTCATTGTTTGTTCAGGTGACGTTCTAGTAAGCAACCGATTCCTTTCGCGATACGAATTTCTCAATTCTCCTCCTTTTGATTTGGAATATTGATTTTCCAAATACAAAACAACACCCAATTCTGCCAACCCCTCGTCAATCCAACCATTTTCAACTTCATTTACACCTACAGTGTTATACCACCACATGTGGCCAATTTCATGCGGCAACCAGTGTTCAATCTGATTATCGGATAATATGTCTTTAGAAAAAACGGCTAAATTAGGGTATTCTACTGCAAAATTGGTATTATACCCAGTTTCAATTACCGATACATTAGAATAAGGCAGCTGACCATATAGCGTTTCAAAAAGCGCAAAGGAAGCTTTCGCGATTTTAATGATTTGTTCGAAATTTTCTTCTTCGGTTAATGCAATAG
>NZ_JBWXGA010000119.1:0-486 GCF_059900815.1 Lactobacillus sp. C449L
TCATCGGCGCCTGGGTGGTGGCTTTGGGCCGCCTATCGAAAAAATTGCCCATTCGCGTACTGGTAAGCCCTGTCGATGGCCAAATGGCCCTGAGCACGCCGGTCATCGACTCCAGGTACATGTCCGAAGCCCTTGAGGCGATGTTCGAAGCAGTTGCGGCCGACCCAGCCCTGCCGAAAGTCCTAAATGCCAATGAGTTCACGGTGGATGGTCCGATGAGCCACGTCCTCGACAAGGCTCTTAACGATCGCGGTGCTGCCGTAATCGTCCGCAGGCGCCTGAGCCGTCCAAAACTGCAGTCCAGCCTGGACAGCATGAGCTACCTGAAAAATTCGCTGCCAGCGCAACGACGAAGCGACCTTCGCCGATACAGGCGCCGCCTTAGTGAGCGAGGGAAGTTGGAAGTTGTCTGTCATCGCGCGCCTGACGACGCACGTCGTGCTTTCGACGAATTCCTGGAGCTGGAGGCATCGGGGTGGAAAGGAC
>NZ_JBWXGA010000015.1:0-915 GCF_059900815.1 Lactobacillus sp. C449L
ACTCTACACCGGCAACTTCCTTGACGGCACCTATTACGGAAAATCCGGCCATCTTTACCGCATGGGCGACGGCATCGCGCTCGAGCCGCAGAAATTTCCCGATGCGCCCAACAAGCCCAACTTCATTTCCGCGCGGGTGGACCCGGGGAAACCGTACCGGCATGTCATGGTCTACCGCCTCTCCGTCGCTCAGTAACCGGAACCCACATGACCTCTGAACGCCCGTCCCGGCTCCGCTCGCGCGCCTGGTTCGACAATCCCGACAATATCGACATGACCGCGCTCTACCTGGAGCGCTACCTGAACTTCGGGCTGAGCCTCGAGGAGCTGCAGTCGGGCAAGCCGATCATCGGCATCGCGCAGACGGGAAGCGACCTCAGCCCCTGCAACCGTCACCACCTCGTCCTGGCGGAGCGGGTGCGCGAGGGGATTCGCGAGGCGGGCGGCATCGCGCTGGAATTCCCGGTCCATCCCATACAGGAGACGGGCAAGCGCCCGACCGCGGGACTCGACCGCAACCTTGCCTATCTCGGCCTGGTGGAGCTTCTCTACGGCTATCCGATCGACGGCGTGGTGCTGACGATCGGCTGCGACAAGACGACGCCCGCCTGCCTGATGGCGGCGGCGACCGTGAACATCCCCGCCATCGCACTTTCCGTTGGTCCGATGCTGAACGGCTGGCACCGCGGCGAGCGGACCGGTTCGGGCACGATCGTCTGGAAGGCGCGGCAGATGCTGGCGGCTGGCGAGATCGACGCCAAACAGTTCATCCGGCTGGTGGCGAGCTCTGCGCCCTCAACCGGCTATTGCAACACGATGGGCACGGCGACCACGATGAACTCGCTGACCGAGGTGCTCGGCATGTCGCTACCCGGATCGGCCGCGATTCCAGCCCCGTATCGGGACCGGCAGGAG
>NZ_JBWXGA010000120.1:0-485 GCF_059900815.1 Lactobacillus sp. C449L
GTCGAAATCAGCCACGGGACCGCCGATCATCAATGTCAGTCGCCCGGCGTCGGCTCCCTGTGCTCCGCCGGTCATGCCTGCGTCGAGGTATCCCCTGCCCTGCGCTTCTGCCATTTCGGCAAGACGTTTCGTCGCCGCCGGATGCGACGTGGTGAGGTCCACGAGGACCTGCCCCGGCGCCTCCACGGAGAGAATGCCGCGCGGGCCGGTCAGGCATGCTTCGATCTCCGCGCTGCCTGGAAGCGCGAACAGGATCGTCGCGCATGTCCGGGCGATGTCGAGCGGCTGGGCGAGCTCGACGTCGTCCGACAGCCCGGAATCCAGTCGGGCCTTTTCCAGCGCGTCCCAGGCAGCCGCGAGCCTCCCAGCCCCGTCGAGACGCCGCGCAATACCCCTTCCCATCCGGCCAAGGCCGATCACCCCGACGTCTCTCGTGTTCGTCATGCCGGCTTCGTTCCACCTCCCCGCATAAGGCCGATGAGCGG
>NZ_JBWXGA010000121.1:0-485 GCF_059900815.1 Lactobacillus sp. C449L
GTGGTCAACGTGCTCGATCCCGACGCCATCGTGCTCGGGGGCGGCATGTCGAACATCGACGAGCTCTATGCGGACCTGCCCTCCCGCATCGAGCCGCATGTTTTCTCCGACAGCTTCACGACGCCTGTCCTGAGGCACCGGCACGGCGACTCCTCCGGCGTGCGCGGCGCGGCATGGCTGTGGAAGTAGCCGCCCCCGGGACGACCGCCGCCCAGGCGAGGACGGCCGCGCTCGTCCCCGTGCTGGGGCTGCTCTGGGGCCTGAACTGGGTCGCGGTGCGGATCTGTCTCACCGAAATCCCGCCCTGGACCCTGCGCGTCACCGGCTTCGCGATCGGGACGGCGGCGTTGTTCGTCTTCATCCGCCTCAAGCGCGAGCGGCTCTCCGTGCCGCAGGCGCATTGGTGGCGGCTCGCTCTCGTCGGCTTCCTGTCCATCACCTCATACAACCTGTTCAGCGCGTTCGCGCAGCTCTCGGCGACCACG
>NZ_JBWXGA010000122.1:0-484 GCF_059900815.1 Lactobacillus sp. C449L
GATGAAAAACCAATCTTTAGTATTGGAGAGTGGGAAAAACAGCATAACATTACGCATGATTCAAAAATGACTGAAGATCCAAGTGTAGTTGCTTATGGTGAAGTAGAAGACGGAAAATACATTGAACTTTATGAGAAGGCTGCAAAAGCCTAATATAATCGCAAGCGATTGCTAATTTAAAAAACCGATCCTTACAATAGGACCGGTTTTTTACTTTCTTCAATGATTTATATTAATTGGATGCTATAATATAGTAATAGACCGTACTTCAAGGGGGGTCGGCTCACTCCATTCCATTTGGAAGGGGGGTGAGACGTATGACAGTATTTCAAAGCTTAATGCTTATGATTGCCTTTGCTACACTGGTAATTACGATATTGTCGTTTAACCATAAAAAATAGACCTCCCTTGAACTTTGGTTAGGTCGATAGGGAAGGTCTACTCTATTCCTAGAGCCAACCCCTCATTTGAGGTCGGTCTATAT
>NZ_JBWXGA010000123.1:0-484 GCF_059900815.1 Lactobacillus sp. C449L
GCCCAGAAGTCATCCATATCGTGATAGCTTTGCCCAAACTGGAGATAGGAAGCGGGATGGGTCCCACATCCGTACACAATCCCAACCTGTTTGGACACCGGGGGTCACTGGCTTCACGCCGCCTGCGAGCCAACGCTCGTCGCATCCTCACTCCAGTACGCACTGGTCATGAATGATTAACGCCGAGTCGAATTAAACCAGGTTCACATTTTAATGTTCTCCTTGTCACCTGACGAAGATCAGTGCGGTCCCCAACCGGCCGGAAGCATCCTTGGTGTCCCATACTCAGGAGAGACCGATGCAACACCACGATCTGGATGATCTACGTCGCATTGCTGCCATCGGGACCTGCCGAGACCGGCTGCACATGACCCGGCCGGAACGCCTCGAGCGATGGGCCGAGGTTCTCGAAAACGAGCCAGGACGCCTGCTGAACTCCCTAGGGGAAATCGAATGGCGGCCCGTGTCCGAACGCCCACTGATG
>NZ_JBWXGA010000124.1:0-483 GCF_059900815.1 Lactobacillus sp. C449L
GTTGCGGATTGGGACAGGTTCCTCCAGGGAGCGGCTGCCGTTCTCCAGGACCGAGAGCGGAGCAGTGCGTACGTAATACCCGCTGACGCCGACCCGGTGGGCCAACTCGGTCCCGTGCACAGCGGTCCACTGGTCGAGGCTGGCGTTCCAGAAATCGGCCAGCTCAAGAGCCCAATGCTGTGCCGTCGCGTCGAGAAAGGCGCTACCCGCCACCAGAGCGGCGATACAGGTCGCAAGCGTGAAGGTGTTCAGGCCTGCGTTCTCCTCCCACCGGTCCTGGTCGGTCGACGGGCCCCGCTTGGCAATACAGCCGAGCGCCCGGCGGATCATGTCGTGCGGCTCAACGCCCGCAAGCGCATCACGATCTGCAAGCATGGCTGCGAGCAGGACCGGAAACGCCGTCTCGTCGAGCTGAATGCCCCGCCAGTAGGGCTGGCCACCAAGCCACTGGTTCTGGTGCCAGTGCCCTTCGGCATTCTGGGT
>NZ_JBWXGA010000125.1:0-482 GCF_059900815.1 Lactobacillus sp. C449L
ATATAAGGGCTTTTTGACTAAATTTTATTGGCCGCATGGGAAAAATACTCTAAGCGTTTACTGCCACAGCCGCAAAAAACTCCTCATATAGAGCCTTCACAGCGCGCTTTTCATCTTCCTCCTTCACTCCGAACATCATGCTCACCTCGGACGAACCCTGGTTGATCATTTCAATGTTCACTTCCGCGGCTGCCAGTGCTTTAGATGCTCTTGCCATTGTTCCGACGTTTTGGCGCATGCCTTCGCCAACCATCATGATCAAGGCGAGATTCCGCTCAATTTTCACCTCGTCGGCTTGAAGCTCTGAATAAATCCGGTTCTTAATTTCTCCTTCTGTACTTTGATCCAGTTGGCTTTTCCTTAAAATGATCGAAATATCATCAATCCCGGAAGGAATATGTTCGTAGGATAAACCGAATTCTTCTAACATTTGCAGGAGTTTCCGGCCAAATCCGATTTCCCGGTTCATTAAGTATTTGCTG
>NZ_JBWXGA010000126.1:0-481 GCF_059900815.1 Lactobacillus sp. C449L
TTCGTTGGTCAGCCGCAGAAGAATGCGATGGCCGATGAAGGATCCGAGAACGGAGAATGGGGCCGCGATCCCGATGGCTGAGAGTTCCGCGCTGGAAAGCACCCAAAGCGATCCAGAGTAGAAGATGATCTTGGCGATGTGCGAGAGCACTTGGAGCGCCGACTTTGTGGCGATGATCTGGCGGCGATCCATGCTCGTGCGCACGAAGAACACATCGACGATAGGGCCTGCTACGCCCACGCCGATGTTGAGCCCGCCGGAGACGAAGCCGCAGCCGATGGCATGCAGGGGCCGGGCGGCATCAAGATGCGCCCATCGGGCCGGTATCCAGGCCGTGATTGGAAGAAGACCGACGCAGATCGAAACGACAGCCCGGTTGGGAACGTAGCTGACAAGCCCCAGGAGCAGCACTGCGCCGGCTAGGCCCAGAGTGGAATAGCGGATGATGCGCCAATCGATCCAGGCCCGAGCGAGATAGGCG
>NZ_JBWXGA010000127.1:0-481 GCF_059900815.1 Lactobacillus sp. C449L
GCTCCATAAACCAGCCGTACAGCGCGAACGACACGCCGTATTGCCCGTCTTTCGTCAGCTTCTTCGCGTAATCGCCCACTTCCTCGTACGTCTTCGGAGGCTGGTCGGGATCGAGTCCCGCCGCACGGAACATGTCCTTGTTATAATAGAGAATCGGATTCGACGTATTGAACGGCATCGAGTGCAGCTGTCCGTCGAACGTGTAATAGCCGAGAATGTTTTCCTCGAGCTGCGACAGGTCGTACCCTTCCGCGTCCACGAACTTTTGGATCGGCTGAATCGCGCCCGTATCGATCATGAAGCGGCTGCCGATTTCGTACACCTGCATCATCGTCGGACCTTCGTTCGTGCCGAGCGTCGTCTTCAGCTTGTTCAGCGCTTCGTCGTACGAGCCTTGGAACACCGCTTCGACCTCGACCGTGTCGCTTTGCGCGTTGAAGTCCGCCACCAGCTTGTCGACCGCTTTCCCGAGCTCGCCGCC
>NZ_JBWXGA010000128.1:0-481 GCF_059900815.1 Lactobacillus sp. C449L
CGAATAAGTGTGGCAACGCAAATTGCCACAAGGATTGAATTGCGGCCTGCCTCCCTCGCAGCGCGGGCGGGTCAGAACTCTGTAACTGTCAGGACAGCAGGAGGATTTAGCAGGGTCGATCTTGCAGGAAGGCTCATTATTCCAAGGAGATTGGACGATATGTTTCAACGCCTCATGTTCAATCTTACGAAGAAAACTTCGTGAATGGAGTTTCTAAAGGGTTTAGTAATATTGACGACGCCGTTCTGGCTACAATAAAAGGCTTGAGAGCTGTTGAGGAAACCTTGAAGAATCTGAAGAATGAATAAGAATTTTAATATAAAAGATGCTGCTATATTCGACTTCGCTCCAGGGTATGAAAATCGGAGGATTGGCGATCACGTCCAGGTTAACGCGGGTCGCTCGAACTACATCACCAATAGCAGAGTGACGATCGTCATCGAAAGTCTCAGGGACAGTTCCGGGCACGGGTGATTTCGGG
>NZ_JBWXGA010000129.1:0-481 GCF_059900815.1 Lactobacillus sp. C449L
GCGCCCGTCCTGCACTTCAGCGGGACGATGCGGCTGGCCGACGGGAGGGACGCGGCTGCCCGGATCGCGGCCGCGCTGGACGGGATCGCGCCGGGCGCCGGCTACGGGGCTCTTGCCGCCGGTTCGGACATACTCGTCGCGGAGGCCCTGCTCGCCCGCGACGCGGAGGTGCACGTCGTGCTGCCGTGCGACGTGCAGACGTTCCGGGCGGCCTCCGTGGCGCCGCTGGCGGGCGATTGGGCGGCGCGCTTCGACCGCCTGCTTGGCGAGGCGGCCGCGATCGAGGTCGCCGGCAGTGCGGAGCGGCTGACCGGCGGCGCCATCGCCGTCGCGGACGCGGTCGCGATGGGCATTGCGATCCAGCGCGCCCGCGACCTCGCCACGCGCGCGGTCGCGCTGCGGGTCGTGGCGAACGGCGAGGATGCGTCTCCGTCGGACCTCGACGCGGCCTGGGAGCGGTCGGGACACGAGCGGGTGGTGC
>NZ_JBWXGA010000130.1:0-480 GCF_059900815.1 Lactobacillus sp. C449L
TCCTACGACTGCGCCGATGGTGCGCCGCCGGCCGAAGCTCGAGCTGACCACCACCCAGGCGATCGCGGTGATCGACGACGCGCCCGTCGTGCGGCCGACCGGCATCTATGCAAACCCGCGGCTGGAGAGCGACCTCGTCGCCAACATGGAGCGCTGGCGCTGGCTCCCGAGCGATCTCGGTGACCGCTATGTCGCGGTGAACATTCCGGAATTCCGGCTCCGGCTGTTCGAAGCGGGTCGCACCGTGCACGAGGCGCGCGTGATCGCGGGCAAGCCGGATACGCCGTCGCCGGTCTTCTCCGGGTTGATGGAATATGCGGTGGTCAATCCGTCCTGGTACGTGCCGCCCTCCATTCTGAGGAAGGAGTTCCTGCCCAGGCTCGCGGAGGATCCGGGCTATGCTGAACGGCAGGGCTACAAGGTCGTGCGGCGCGGCAACACGATCTCGATCCGGCAGCCGCCGGGCGAGCGCAATGCGCT
>NZ_JBWXGA010000131.1:0-480 GCF_059900815.1 Lactobacillus sp. C449L
GAGGTGAGGCGAACGCATGGTCAGGTCGATGCCGGCGATGATCAGGCCGAAGGCGAGCGCGTTCAGGACTGCGCTGACGAAATCGAAGCGTCGCGCGATTCTTCCCGTTCGCGGCAGCGCCTTCGCGGCAATGGCGAAGGTCAGGACTCCAAGCGGGACATTGATGGCGAAAAGCCACTGCCAGGAGGCTGTCGCCAGGATGGCGGAGGCGACGGTCGGACCGATGGCGGACGATAACGATACGATGAAGGCGTTCAGCCCGATGCCGCGGCCCAGCAGGCGAGCCGGATAGGTGAAGCGCACCAGCGCGGCATTGATCGCCATGATCCCGGCCGCGCCGAAGCCCTGGAGAACGCGCGCCAGGGTAAGCTCGAGAAGGCTCGAGGAAAGGGCGCAGGCGAGCGAGGCCAGCGTGAACAGCGCGAGCCCGACCAGATAGACCCGGGAATAGCCGATGATCTCGCCGAGCGAGGCGAATGG
>NZ_JBWXGA010000132.1:0-480 GCF_059900815.1 Lactobacillus sp. C449L
CTTCTACGCCATCGAACTGGAGGCGGGCGAGCTCCTGCTGCTCGACATCGACGGGGCCGAGCCCGGCCTCGACACCGTGATCCGGCTCTTCGGGCCGGACGGGCAGGAGATCACGTTCGGGGACGATGCCCCGCTCGACCCCGGTTCGCTCGTCCACCCGAACTCCCCCACGGCGACGCTCGATTCGTTCGTGAGCTTCCGCGCAGCCACGTCGGGCCTCTACCGCTTCTCGGTGGAATCCTGGGAGAGCGGGTCGGCCGGCGATTACGATCTTCATGTCAGCATCGGCGACCCCGCTCCGCTGGAGCAGATCCTGGCCGAGGATATCCGGAACCTCTGGGGCGGCAACCGGTGGAACACGGCCAATCTGACCTACGGCTTCCCTACCCTGCCGAGCCAATATGGCGGCAGCTCCCCCGATGAGACCGGCAACAATTTCGAGGGCTTCAACGCCACCCAGCGCGCGGCGGTGACCCAGAT
>NZ_JBWXGA010000016.1:0-896 GCF_059900815.1 Lactobacillus sp. C449L
ACGTCAGCCGGTCGGAGATCCTCCGGATGCAGCGCACCGTATCCGACCTCCAGGGCCAGATCACCAACCGGCAGAACGCCTACCTGCAGGAACTCCAGACCGAATATTCGCGGCTGCAGACGGAGCTCGTCACGGCCGAGCAGGCGCTGAAGCAACGGCGCGAGGCGCTGAACCGCTCCGAATTGGTGGCGCCGAGGCGCGGCAACCTGTTCATCTGGAACAATCTGGACGAGGACGGCGACCCCAATCCCTATTCGATCCACCAGGGGATGCCGGTGGAGGCGGGCGTCAAATATGTGATCACCAAATGGTATCGGGAGCGTCCCTGGACGCCGCAGGCCGCCTGAGCCGCCGCTTGCGGGCGCGGGCGGAGCGTCTTACAAAGGCAACACGCCCGAATCCTTGAAAGGCCTTCCATGACCGCTGCCAAGCTGCTCCTCGGCGCCTCGCTCGCCGCGCTTCTTTCCGCCTGCGCGGCCACCGCCACGACCGCCGAAGCGCCCCCCGCCCCGGCCGCGGCCGCCCCCCGGAGCGCGTCCGCGCAGCTCCACGCGCTGTTCGCGGCGAGCGACGAGGCCAGCCTCCGCCGCAACCCGCTGAATGCGCTGTTCCGCGGCGACATGCGCTATGCCGGGGAGCTCGGCGACTATATCACCGACGCGTATTTCGCGGCCGAGCGCGCCGCCGCCGAGAGCGACCTTGCCGCGCTGGCCGCCGTCGATCGCGCGGCGCTGAACCCCACCGATCAGCTCGCTTATGACGTGTTCAAGTGGCAGACGGAGCTCAACCTTCGCGCGCTGCGGCCGGAGCTGCTGGCGCTGACCGTGACGCGGCCGATCGATCATTTCTCCGGCTTCCATACCTTCTATCCCGACCTTGCCTCCGGCCAGAGCGCG
>NZ_JBWXGA010000133.1:0-480 GCF_059900815.1 Lactobacillus sp. C449L
GCATCACCTCGAGCGCCGCTCTGCGGGTCTCCCGAATTCAGCGTGGCGGGGCACGGTCGACCCAGGAACCCCGCCCGGCATCGCCTGTCCGGACCCGTCCGCGCCATCGGAAGACGCGGAAGGCTGAGCGCTGCTCGGCTTCTGCGGCCCCGTATGGGAGGGGCCGCTCGGCATGGTCGGCCGTCGGAGGCTCGCCGGCGCGGCCTTGCGGGACGGTACTCGCCTTGCCCAAGAACCCGGTACGCAGGTCTTCGAGACGGCCTTGGAGCATCCGATGGGATTCGTGCGCGGTGACGTCTCGGTTCTCGGCGGGTCCGCCTTCCGGCTGACCCATGCGCGAGTTCCGCTCGATCTCGCCCCAGGGATCGAGCTTCCGGCCGGCCCCAGCGGCCTCGCCGCCGCCGAGATCGTGGTCGAGAACGGGCGCATCGCTCGGATCGCCCCGCAGGGCGGGAGCGGGGCAGAGGGCCTTCCCACCCT
>NZ_JBWXGA010000134.1:0-480 GCF_059900815.1 Lactobacillus sp. C449L
CCTCATTAACAGATTAATAATCGAGCTTTTCCCGCTGCCGGTATGTCCGACAAGGGCTACAGTTTCTCCCGGCTTTGCCCGAAATGTTATATTTTTCAAAATATCTCTTTTGCCATCATATGAAAAGCTTACATTGCGAAACTCAATATCTCCTTCGACAATTTCAAGCCCGGCATCGGCTGTATGCTGCGGAGCTAATTCCTTTTCATCCAGAAGCTTGAAAACGCGGGATCCGGCAACAATCGCCTGCTGGAATA
Organism: Lactobacillus sp. C449L; assembly: GCF_059900815.1. Taxonomy (NCBI): domain Bacteria; kingdom Bacillati; phylum Bacillota; class Bacilli; order Lactobacillales; family Lactobacillaceae; genus Lactobacillus; species Lactobacillus sp. C449L. The sequence goes on from NZ_JBWXGA010000134.1 coordinate 258, forward strand.
AGGAAAGCCGCATCATCATTTGATTTACCGGCTCAAAAAAGCGGTCTAAATAGCTGATAAAGGCGTAAACCACTCCAATTTCAATGCTATTATCAAAAGAGGAAATTCCAAAATAGCTTAAAACAATAATGAGCGCAAACACATAAACTAAATCAATCGCCGGCCTTAATAATAAGCCATCCACCTTAATGTTCCGCATACCTGCCTGGAAGTGCTTTTCATT
>NZ_JBWXGA010000135.1:0-480 GCF_059900815.1 Lactobacillus sp. C449L
TCACGGGGGTGGTTCTCCCGGTGGATGGCGGCTTTCTGGCCGCGAGGCGCCGCTGGGATGATGCCTGAGGCGCAAAATCGACCCCCGGCGACATGAGCGTTCGCCGGCCGACGGGGCGCCCTGCGCCGTGATGCCGACGTGCGACTTCGACGCCGCGACCCTCTGGACCTCCGCGATCGGAAGAACGCAAGTCGGCACGGCTCACTCAGGCCGGCCAACGCGCCTACCAGAGGGACGCCTGAACGGTGTGCTCGCCCGCGGATCAATACACTGCCGGGGTGACGACCCAGATGAGCTCGACAGGTTGCTCGCCGACACACCGCCTGTGTCTGATCCTGTCGAGCCGTGCAGGCGAGCCTTCCGCGGCTTCGATCACTCCACGTCGCGGCCCGATCAGCATGCGCGGTCCAGCTGGGCCGCCTGAAGTCTCCGATACGTCCCGCCGAGGCGCACGAGGTCCTGATGGCGGCCCAGCTGGAC
>NZ_JBWXGA010000136.1:0-479 GCF_059900815.1 Lactobacillus sp. C449L
GCACCATGAGGCTGCCATGGAGCACGTGCAGCGTCCGGATGAGCCCCGTGCGCGGGTCGGCATGGTCCTTGACCTCCGCGGTCGCCGGATCGAGCCACACCTGGTAGCGCGGCGGCGGTCCGGGACGCGCCGCGTCACCGGGCGCCGGCTGGGCGGAAGCCATGACGATGACCGGCCTGCCGGCTTCCTCCGGCAGCGCGACCGAAGCGATCCGGTCGCCCGGACGGAGCACGGTCCGCGCGGATGCCACATAATCCGCGACGGGCAGCGTCGCGCGGCTGTCGCTTACGTCGTAGCGCGCCGGGTTGACGAGGCTGTCCGTCCAGTCGTGCCACACGAGCAGCGAACCCGACACGCAGATCGGGATGATCAGCAGGAACAGCAACAGGCCGATCCACTTGTGGACCTGGAACCACAGCTTGCGCGCGCTCATCCCCTTCGCCATTGCCACCCCTTTAACTGCGAATGATTATCAAATG
>NZ_JBWXGA010000137.1:0-479 GCF_059900815.1 Lactobacillus sp. C449L
CCTGCGGCCTTGGTGAGAACGGTGAGGCAGCGGCACTGCGAAATGGAGGCGGTCTTCATACCGAGGCCGAACCGGCCGAGATCCTCGGGCTCGCGTTCCGCCAAGGGGCTCGAACTGCCCGGTCGCATCGCCTGGACCAGGCGCGCCTCGGACATTCCCCGGCCGTCGTCGCGGATGAGGATGCGCGAGCCCCGTCCTGCCCACTGGAGGTCGATCCAGACGTTCCGCGCGCCTGCACTGATGCTGTTGTCAATGACATCGGCGATTGCGGTCGGGAGATCGTAACCGAATGCACGCAGGGATTCGAACAGCTCGGTCGCACCGGGGCTGGCGATGTCGTATTCAGGCGACACGGGCGAGCCTTACGTCATCGGCCTCCGCAGCGGTTCCTGCAGCTGCCCTCCGGAGCAATCCGTGAAGCGCTTCGCCGATCCTGTGCGCGAGGAGCGGCGGCACCGCGTTGCCGACCTGCACATACT
>NZ_JBWXGA010000138.1:0-479 GCF_059900815.1 Lactobacillus sp. C449L
CATATAAGGATTGAATACATAAATGCTGTATCCCATATATATCAAGGGATGCAGCATTTTTATTTTTTAACCAAATACAGTATTCACATTTCCACATAACTATAAATATAGTGTTCACTATCCACATATTTTGAAATATAGTATTCAGTCATTCACATAATTTGAAATACATTTATTAAAATTTTGATGGCTTGAAATACAGTCGGATTTTTGGATAGGTTAAGCGTTTTTGGAATTTATTTCTATTAATTTTGTTTATGGAAAAGAGAAATTAATTGTTTTTGAGGATGCTGCCAATCGATGGAATTTTGAGGGAATGACAAATAGCCTTTTCATATTGGAATTTTTGAAAAGGCTTAGAGATTGCAAGATTATAAATTGTAATAGCTTCCTATGGCTATTTTTGAGTTAAAAACTCAGGATAATAGCCGTAAGTTTTATGATATTCAGTCATGACTTGAATCCGATCGTCACTATTT
>NZ_JBWXGA010000139.1:0-478 GCF_059900815.1 Lactobacillus sp. C449L
ATCGTAGATCCGGCCGATAAGCTGCGAGAATGCGGGATCAGGGTGCATCGGGAAACCTCCCTGACTCTCACGGCCGACACCGCGCCGGGGCAGGCGCTAGGCTAGAGCTGCACCGTCTTCTCGGGCGGGGTGAAAGTGGAAAGTCGTCTCCGGCGGATAATCCGACATGACGTGAACAAGTCATGACGGCCGGAAGAGTCGTGTAGACTTGATGTCTCGCAAGACCCGGACCGATGCGCGTCAGCCTGTTTTTCTGGTCCTGAACGCCGCCATAGCGCTGGCTTCGAGGTTCTGCGTCGGACCAGCGTGAGCACGAGGATCACGCCGCAACAGGCCGCATTCGCTCCAAAGACCGCAGCCATTCGCCAGTCGTCCAATGTGAGCAGCGCGTAGGCCACCGTGGACAGGTGGGAGACCGCGAACAGCCCCCACGTGGTGTAGGATACGCCGCTGGCGCCTCGACGATCCCGCGCGATGG
>NZ_JBWXGA010000140.1:0-478 GCF_059900815.1 Lactobacillus sp. C449L
CATTACAAACGCTCCTCTTAAAAGTTATCGAAAGAACTATTCCAACTATCAAAATTATGACATATAAAACTGATATGGCGTTTGAAACGCCACCATCTAATATGAAGGTAGTTTAACTGCTTAAACTAAACTCACCTAATAAGGCGGCAGGTCGCAGCAAAGCTCATTTACATTATTATGCCATTTCAGTATGTTTACCGAAACGCTTGGCTATAGTAAGTAAACTTAGCGGAGCCCTGTCCCCTTTCCTTCATCCAAAAGAATGAACAAAACAGCGGTGGATATATAAAAACGGCAGATTATAGCTCTGCCGTTTTTCTTCATGCCATCAGCCCGCGCTCGTTAGCGAATTGCTCCGCTTCAGAACGGTTATGGACCTTGTTTTGCTTTAAAGCTTCAAGTAAAGAAATATAAAAGCTTCCGTCAAAATTCTTTTGTGTCTTCAAAGTCATTTCAATCGCCATGTTAACGAGAAAAT
>NZ_JBWXGA010000141.1:0-478 GCF_059900815.1 Lactobacillus sp. C449L
TTCAAGGAACTCACCGTTGTTATCCCTAAATTCCACATACATTATGTAACATTGGCCAGTTTCAAAAGGCCATTCCTCACTCATCTTTGTCTCCATAACCGCCAAAATCCTCATCATTCTCAAACCATTCTTTTTGATGCTTATCCTTCGGATCAAGAATGAAAGTTCCATTCTCTGATTTTAACGTTTTAGGTTGAGATTTCACCTTTTTATCCAACTTACGCAGCTTCTCATACATTTTTTCTCTATCCACTTTATTTCCCATTTGTAGACAGCCCCTTTAATATATTTTTCGTACCCATGTAAGAGGTTTATGAACAAAAAACCTTTTATATAAATATTATATAATAATTATATAAAAGGTTCAATTTTTTTGAGTTGTTTAATTGAAATTATATTTACTTTCTAATACTTTCTTTATTTCTCTGAAGATAACATATAATCCTGTTACTTCTTCTTCAGTAAGATATGCAACAAC
>NZ_JBWXGA010000142.1:0-478 GCF_059900815.1 Lactobacillus sp. C449L
TCCCTAGCCCGACAAAGCCGATTGGAGCTTTCACGCCCATCTCAATCCTCTCGATTTCCGCCAGCACGCCTCGGCGGGACCTCGCGGGTCGCATGGCGAAGACCCCGGAGGGTCGGCAAAGTGGGCGCCGCTACGCCAGGCCGAGCTCACAGGCCTTGATCTGCAGCGCGAGGTACTTCGAGTAGATCCGGCATTGGGTCATGCTTCCGGCATTGAACCAGAGTCCGTCCTGCAGCGTGCGTTGCCACATGTTGCGCAGCTCTCGCCCGCTCCCGAAGCCCCATACCGGTCCGACGCGATCGGCCACCTCGTCTCCGAGGAACTCGCGGACGACGTCCTGCTGGTTCTTGAAGCCGGTTGCCGTGACGAGCAGATCCATCGGCCGGACGGTTCCGTCCCGCAGCCGGATGCCCTCCGGAACCAGGCGGTCGATCTCGCCGAATTGCAGCAACCCCACCTCGCCGCTCACGATGAGATC
>NZ_JBWXGA010000143.1:0-478 GCF_059900815.1 Lactobacillus sp. C449L
TCCCCAACTTCTTCTTCCCCTTAATAAATGGTTATTTTGCTTCTTCCCTTAATTCTTCCAATTCTTCTTTTGTAAACAGATAGATTTCGTTACAGAAATGGCATTGTGCTTCTGCTTGTCCCTCTTTATCAATCATATCAGAAATTTCTTCTTCGCCCAGACTCATGAGCGCATTTCCAAATCTCTCTTTCGAACAATTGCATTCAAAAGCAACCGGCAAAGTCTCAAGAACTTCTACATTTTCTTTTCCCAAAATCTCTTGTATAATTTCTTCCGGTGTTAAACCTCTTTGGATGAGCTTTGAAATCGGCGGGATTTCTTTTAACCGATCTTCTATAAGGGTGATGGTCTCCTCAACCGTGCCCGGCATAAGCTGAAGAATAAAGCCGCCTGCCGCCAAAATTGAATTATCCGGATTTACAAGAACACCAACACCAACAGAAGAAGGAATTTGTTCTGATGCTACAAAATAATAAGT
>NZ_JBWXGA010000144.1:0-478 GCF_059900815.1 Lactobacillus sp. C449L
TATAAATGCTTGTCCCTTTAAACCAGACTTCAAATTTCTCAGATCCCTTCATAAAACAAAATGATGCTAAAAGCAAAAGAGGGGTTGTGGGCAATACAGGCAAAATAATCCCTAAAATCCCTAATACCAGGGATATTAACCCCACAGATACATATAAAAATTTGATCATTTTATTTATGGTACCCAACCCCATCCCGAATATGTCACATTGATTTATCAGCCTATTTTTTAATTTTCCACGTAATAAGGCCAAAAAGTAACGTGTTCACTCATAAACTTTAAGCCATACTTCTCCAAATATATCAAAAACTGCACGGTAAGTGCCAACTGTTAATGGAATGGGTTCGATAAAGGTACCTGACGATATAATCATGCCCTTCTCAAGACGTTTCCCCTGTGTAGATAGCTTATTATTAAGCCATACGACAGCATTTAAAGGATTTTCTAAAACAAAACTGGACTGTCCAGAGGCTACTTT
>NZ_JBWXGA010000145.1:0-477 GCF_059900815.1 Lactobacillus sp. C449L
TCTCGGGGGACACCGAGCTTTCGCCGGCGGAGGCCTTCACGGCAGGCTCCTTGTCCGTCGAGATCGGCGGGGGCGCGATCCGGATCGTCTGCGCAGAAGTGCGCGCCCGCATGCTGGAGCGCGCCGCAGCGGATCTCGGCACGGACGCGTCGGACCTCGCCGTCGAAGCCGGGGACATCATGCGCGCGGGCGCTCCGACCGGGCTCGATTACTGGTCGCTGGCCGGGACGATCGATCTGTCGGCGACGGCGACCGGCTCCGTGCCGCCGAAGCGGCCCGCCGAGTACCGTGTGGTCGGGCGGAGCGACAAGCGCCTCGACCTCCCGGCGAAGGTATTCGGCGGGGGGTTCATCCACGACATGGTCCTGCCCGGGATGCTGCACGCGCGCGCGGTGCATCGGCCCTGGGCGGGCGCATCGCTCTCGACCCCCTGCGACGTCGTCCTGAGGTTGGCCGGAACAGGGGTGGAGGTCGTAC
>NZ_JBWXGA010000146.1:0-477 GCF_059900815.1 Lactobacillus sp. C449L
TCTCTACATGTTACCTTTATGTTGTTGAAGATTTTGAACAAGGACCTGCGTAAACATCATGGAGAAATTTTGAAGAAGGTCGCTCAGGTGGTTGAGGAAGGGAAGCTGCGTCCGCTTGTCGATTCAAATATTTTTACGTTTGATGAAGTCTCACAAGCTCATGCGTACATGGAGTCAGGGAAGGCGATAGGAAAAATTGTTTTGAAAAATATTTGGTAATCGTATTTGACATATTTGTAATGCCGCGTTTACACCTTTTAATGTTTATTTAAATAAAGCAGATGGTCACGAGAATCTATATAAGATCCTCGCTGTACCGTCTGCTTTTATTCGTAATTGCCGTAAAAACGAATGGCTGACGTTCCAGCTAAGTTAGAGATAATCATCGTTTTAGCGGAATAAATATGATACCAGGGACGCCGGAAATCGAATAAAATTCTGAATATTATTTACTCTTCCTCTCTATTGGTATATAAT
>NZ_JBWXGA010000147.1:0-477 GCF_059900815.1 Lactobacillus sp. C449L
ATTCAGGAGCGAAGTTTTTAAAATTCCCTTCATTCAGTACAGCTTCAGCTTTTGAAGAACGAAGGGCCATTGTAGTGCCAAAAGGCGATAAGCTTTTGTGAACAGCATTGATACGCAAATTATTTAATGAAGCATCCAATATAGGGTTTTTAGGAGTAAACTCTTTCCCTACTGCATTTGCAAACTTTTGAATCAATTTAATAATGTAGTTTTCGCTAATTCCCTCGTCATAAACATACTTTTCATTGTTTGTATTAACGATTAATTCAGTTCCGTTGTAGCTTATATCCGTCACTGAAGGATCTTTAATTATCTCTTCGATTACCCCTAATCCAACAATCTCAGATAGAGCATAATCGATATGTTCTTCAGTTCTCAAAATGACGTTGTGGCGTTTTGGAAGATCATTTTGCATAACCTTTTTCAAAGCTTCCCGGGCGATAGGGTCAGTAAAAGCCTCTAGCATCAATTCGGGAT
>NZ_JBWXGA010000148.1:0-477 GCF_059900815.1 Lactobacillus sp. C449L
ACCCATTTCTCTCCCGGCGCCGCATGGGGCAGCGGCTGCTGGAAGCGGTTCATCAAATTCTCCCAGGCCATCACGTCCGGATCGGCGGCATCCGCCGCCGCCTTGGCCGCCGGATCGAAGCTCTCGCCCGTGTCCATCAGCATGACGAGCCGGTTGCCGCTCCGGAAAATCCGCATGTCCGTGATGCCCGCCGCGCGGATGCTCCTCACGACCACCGCCGGCACCTTGCCCGGCGCGTGCCACGCCTCGTAGCGGGCGATCAGCTCCGCATCGTCCTTGAGATCGAGGAGCAGGACGCGCCTCACGCCGCCGCGTTCGCCACCACGCGCTGGCGCTGGACGCCCAGGCCCGCGATGCCGAGCGCCATCACGTCGCCCGCCCTGAGGAACACCTGCGGCTTCTGTCCCATGCCGACGCCGGGCGGCGTCCCGGTGGAGATGACGTCGCCCGGCTGAAGGCTCATGAAGCGGCTGATGT
>NZ_JBWXGA010000149.1:0-477 GCF_059900815.1 Lactobacillus sp. C449L
GTATTTGTTTATCGGCGGCGCCGGTCCGAAGGATCAGCCGTTCGGCTTATACGGGCTGTGGGGCGGCGATTACCGGCTCGTCTGGTGCCATAACATGGCCAACGAGAACGTGCAGATGATGTATTGGCATGCTCACGTCGGCGGCTTGGGCGGGCTTACGGTATCGTTGTACCGGTATTACATGAATTTATTGGACGACTTCCGCGCGAACGCCCGCAAGTTGTTCGGCTGCGGCGGTATCTACATCCCGGCAGGGTCCACGCCGGGCATCGGAGTGCCGAACCAGATCGTTCCCGTCATTCTGAACTGGACGGGGGCGGCCGCTTGGCTTTCCAGCCATTTCTACATGCATTACACCTTTACCGGAGACGAACGGTTCTTAAGAGATACGGCATGGCCGTTCATGAAGGAGGCCGCAACGTTCTACGAGGATTTCCTCGTCGAAGGGGAGGACGGCTACTACAAGATGTACCCGTC
>NZ_JBWXGA010000150.1:0-476 GCF_059900815.1 Lactobacillus sp. C449L
GCCTGCACCGACGCCCTGCGCGGGTCGATGACCTCCAAAATCGGCAGCACGAACGCGAGCGTCTTTCCCGTGCCCGTCTGCGCTTGCACGATCGCGTCATGCCCCGACAATAACGCAGGAATCGCCTGCTCCTGCACCGGCGTCGGAGTGACGATGCCTTGTTTTTGTAACACATCCGCTATCAGGGCGCGCACGCCCAACGCCTCAAATCGATTCGCCACGTCAGTTCCTCAATTCCTTGACTAAGAGTATACCTCTCAGTGTACCCGAAATCGACGTCCTATGAAACATTTCCCATCCTACATTAAAATAAAGCGTTCCGCCAGCCGTTCTGCGTTTTCGCTTCGCGGAACTCGGAAGGGGTCATGCCGGTGTGCCGCTGGAACACCTTCGTGAAATATCGCCGCTCCGCATAGCCGCTGAGAGCGCCGATTTTCGCGATGCTCTTGTCGGTCATCAGCAGCAGCGACTTCGCG
>NZ_JBWXGA010000151.1:0-476 GCF_059900815.1 Lactobacillus sp. C449L
GGGCAGCGGTGGACCGAGCTTTGGCGCATCCTCATAGCTGGCCGGAAGCGCATTCAATGTGTCACTCGGCGCCTTCGCCGGCTCGGCGAGGTCGCTCTGTTCGCCAACCAGCTGCAGGCTTCGCGGCTTGAGCGCGAACCAGGCCGTCGTGACCAGCAAGACAATGGCGATCGCCGTCAGGCCGATAATGATGCCGCGTTTGAAACGGATCGCTGGCGCGGGCCGCGCTCGAAGCACGAGCGTTTCCGGATCGATCTTTGCCGGCGCAGCGGCCTGCGGAGTGGTGGCGGCAGGGTCGGTCATCACGACCTCCTGCCCGTCCGGCTGATGCGCACCACCTGCTGGCGTTTCGTGCCGAGGCGGAGCTCCGCCGCGTCGAACAGCCGGTCGACCACATAGTAGCGCCCGCGCAGCCGATAATTGACGAGCTGGGCTTCGCCCCTCTCGCCGACCAGGAACAGCGGCGGCGCTTCTCC
>NZ_JBWXGA010000152.1:0-476 GCF_059900815.1 Lactobacillus sp. C449L
TAATAAAAGAATTAGGGTTCGGCGCAAACGGCATTGTTTATCTTGCCGAGAGCAACCGGCAATATGTGGCATTAAAGCTTAGTGACAATGGCGTGTCCATCATATCCGAGATGAACATTCTTAAAGCCTTTTCCAAGGTCCAGGGATCCGTCCTCGGGCCTTCTTTTTTGGAAGCGGATGATTTTGTGAAAAACGGCAAAACTATGCCATTTTATGTAATGGAGTATATTAAAGGGGAAGGGTATCTTCCATTCATTCAAAAAAAGGGGCCTGAATGGACCGGTGTTTTAATGCTTCAATTGTTATCAAGTTTGTCTGTTTTACATAAACAAGGGTGGATTTTTGGGGATTTAAAGCCGGAAAATTTGATCGTGACTCTTCCTGCCTATAAAGTGCGCTGTATAGATGTCGGTGGAACCACTTCAATTGGAAGGTCTGTAAAAGAGTTTACTGAATTTTTTGACAGGGGATATTGG
>NZ_JBWXGA010000153.1:0-476 GCF_059900815.1 Lactobacillus sp. C449L
GTCATGGTGGCAAGTCCACGCGACAGCTCCCGCTTTTTCTGAAAGTCGGGGGAACGATCCAATCGAAGCCCCGCTTTCTCGTTATCGATCCAGGGCAGATTGGGAGACACTAAGCGACGAGGCTCGCGATGTTAAATCTTCTTAGGAGGAGAGAAATGAGCCGCTTCCTTTAGCACACAGTATCGTCTTTTTCTGAGAGTCGACTTGATCGGTTCATGGCAAATGTGGGCCGAAGAATAAGACGCTAGGCTTTGCAACTGGGCCCTCGTGCCTGCCTCGCGAGAGGGTCCATTTTGTAGCAGTTGAACCAGGACCCTGCCGATTAGACTAATGGCGGTCACACTCTCCTGATATTCCCACGCCAGCGCATTGCTCTTCGAGAGAGAATGACGATCTCATCCGGCCAGAACTGATACAGGCGCCGTGTCGGTCGCAAGGTACACCGTGACCGCAGCAGCACTTTCAGCCCATCCGAG
>NZ_JBWXGA010000154.1:0-476 GCF_059900815.1 Lactobacillus sp. C449L
GAGGGAGCGCTCGCTGTCCGCCTATTACGACGAGGTGGCTCTCAAGGGCCTGCAGCTGGCGGCCAATGACGCGACGCGGGGCGTCCTTACGAAACCGCAGCTCGAGACGATCCGCCGTGCCATCCGCGAACTCGTGGACGATCTCGACGATCACGAGGACGTGGAACCCTCGCCGGAGGAGACCGAAGCGGCGCCCGTCGCCCCGCCGCGGCGGGAGCAGGAGGTCGGAGCCGAGCCGCCGCTCGAGGTGAACGCGCCCGAGCCGCACCGCCTGCCGCCCGAGTGGCGGCACGAGGGGGCCATACTCTGCATCGCCGGCCGCGGCACCCTGGACGAGGCTGCGGCCGCGATGCTGGCGCAGCTTCTGCGAAAGCACGGGCTCGGCGCGCGCGTCGTGCCGCACGAAGCCGTGTCGCGCGACAACATCGGGCGGCTCGACACGTCGCGCGTCGCGATGGTATGCATCTCGTATCTTG
>NZ_JBWXGA010000004.1:0-116363 GCF_059900815.1 Lactobacillus sp. C449L
TAGTTGGTGGGAGACTGCCTGCGAGGGTAGGAAGCTGCCGTGCTTTTTTAATATTCCGGCTTAGCTCAGTTGGTAGAGCGCTTGACTGTTAATCAAGATGTCGTCAGTTCGAGTCTGACAGCCGGAGTATTTTGGAGTGTTGTCCGAGTGGCTTAAGGAGCATGATTGGAAATCATGTATACGGGTCAATCCTGTATCGAGAGTTCAAATCTCTCACACTCCGTATTTTATAAGATAAAACACCGTTAAATTAACATTTAGCGGTGTTTTTTGTTTATTAACAATAAACTTAACTATATTGCTTGATGGATTTGTTTATCTTGAGTAATTATATGAATTAGTAGTGCTACTATTGAAATAAATCATACTAAAGCCATTTTTTCTGGTTAAGCAAATACAGCTCTAAACTATAAATGAGTTTTTTATAGACGGAGTATAAACTAAAAAATTATTTTAATCTTAGAGCATGCAAAAACCCTCACTAAATTTAGTGAGGGTTTTCGTTGTTTATTAACTATAATTGGAGAAAGTAATAATCAATTAAGTTAATTAACTATAAAGTTGATATATTAACACGAAATTATAAAGTAAAGTATATATGTAAGTAGATATGCTCATTCAAAGTACATCTGCTTAAAATGAATTATAGCACTTCGATTTTTAACAAGCAACAAAGAAATTTGAAAAACTAAGTTATGTTACTTTTGCTTTGCTTAATTAATAATAAATCAAAAAATAACTCTCAGCACAGTAACAAATTTGTACTAAGTACTGTTATTTATTTTTGCCTAAATGGAGTTTTTAATTCTAAAAGTAGATAGTTAAAAACCGTCTATTAATAAAGTGAGTTATTCAGGTTTGTTTAAAACCGAATATATTAATTACTGACACCAATATTGTTAATTTTACTACTCAAAATCTTTTTATTTGTTCGAACGTTTTTAAACAAGTTTATTACTAAAAATTTAAAAGTAAATTTGCGTAGATGAGAGATAATTGCAAAGAAACTACACCCCATGAGTTTGCTAGATTTTTTAAAAAATATTTCTAGACAAGCCAAAAATCTCATGGTATAGTTTTAAAAGTGGTCAATAAAATCACGTTATCTGGAGGATTAGCTCAGCTGGGAGAGCATCTGCCTTACAAGCAGGAGGTCACAGGTTCGAGCCCTGTATCCTCCATAGGTAATAAAAGAGGATGTAGAATTGCATCCTTTTTTGTTACCTTAAGAATGAAAGTGCTTTTTATAAATTCATTCCATATTTTAGCTTTTTAGCCTTGCAATTTGGTTCTCGTTTAGTATACTATTGAATGTGCTTGAATCAGAACACGACCCGTTGGTCAAGTGGTTAAGACATCGCCCTTTCACGGCGGTAACATGGGTTCAAATCCCGTACGGGTCACTTTGGAGGATTAGCTCAGCTGGGAGAGCATCTGCCTTACAAGCAGGAGGTCACAGGTTCGAACCCTGTATCCTCCATCGTTCTAGGACTACCGGATCCACGGTAGTCTTTTTTTTACAAGAAGAACGAAATAATATCGGTTCAAGTCCTGAGAGGATCCATTAATTTGGAGATGCCTTGTAACCGAATAGCTATTGTCTATAGAGGGGGACTATTATGGAAAAACGTTTATTTACTTCGGAATCAGTTTCTGAAGGGCATCCTGATAAAATTGCAGATCAGATTTCAGATGCAATTCTGGATGCAATTATTGCCAAAGATCCTGAGGCGCACGTGGCTTGCGAAACGGTTGTTAACACAGGCATTGTGTATGTTTTTGGTGAAATATCAACTAGTGCGTATGTTGATATCCAAAGTATCGTTCGAAAAACAGTTCTGCGAATTGGTTATGATCGTCCAGAGCTTGGCTTTGACGGCAATAATTGTGCTGTCTTAGTCGGTATTGATGAACAATCACCTGATATTGCTGATGGTGTTGACCATTCTTTAGAAACACGTGAGAATCAAGCTGATGAAGATGCATTAGATCAAATTGGTGCAGGTGATCAAGGCTTGATGTTTGGCTTTGCTATCGACGAAACGCCTGAATTAATGCCATTGCCAATCTCATTAGCACATGGGTTGATGCGTCAAGTTGCTACCTTGCGCAAAAATGGCACGTTGACTTGGCTTAGACCTGATGCTAAGGCTCAGGTAACGGTTGAATATGACAAAAATCAAAAACCTAAGCGGGTTGATACAGTAGTTATTTCAACTCAAACTGATGATCAAGTAACTAATGCAGAAATTCGTCAAGCAATGATTGATTTGGCTGTCAAAAAAGTGATACCGGCGAAATATCTTGATGCAGAAATCAAGTATTTGATTAATCCATCGGGCCGCTTTGTTATTGGTGGACCAAAGGGTGACTCAGGTCTCACTGGACGTAAAGTGATCGTTGATACGTATGGTGGCTATGCTCGTCATGGCGGTGGCGCTTTTTCAGGAAAAGATCCGACAAAAGTTGACCGAAGTGCTAGCTATGCTGCTCGCTATGTCGCCAAGAACATTGTTGCTGCTGGACTAGCTACTAAGTGTGAAGTTCAACTTGCTTATGCAATTGGTGTTGCCCATCCAGTATCAATTATGGTTAATACTGACAACACTGGTAAAGTTAGTGATGAAATACTGAATAAAGCTGTAAGGAGCATTTTTGATTTACGTCCTGCCGGAATAATCAAGATGCTTAACCTAAAGCGACCAATTTATGAACAGACCGCAGCATATGGACATTTTGGACGTAATGATATTGACTTGCCATGGGAGAAGACAGACAAGGTACAGAATCTTTTGGATTTTGTGCAGAAAAATAAATAAATGAAGGAGCAATAATTTTGAAGAAGACAAATGTGCCAGTTGTCACACTTGCAATTTTTATGACAACGTTTATGACTGCTATTGAAGGTACTATCGTTTCAACAGCTATGCCAACGATTGTTTCTGATCTCAATGGATTGGAAATTATGAATTGGGTTGTCTCAATCTTTTTGTTTATGACCGCCGTTTCGACTCCTTTATATGGAAAATTGGCTGATAGCATTGGACGTAAACCAATTTTTCTATTTGGCATAACTTTATTTGTAATTGGCTCAGCGCTATGTGGGCAAGCTAATAACATGATTGAATTGATTCTTTTCCGAGTAATTCAAGGGTTAGGTTCTGGTGCTGTTCAACCCGTAGCTATGACGATTATTGCAGACATGTATACTCTAGAAAAAAGAACTAAAATGCTTGGTCTTAACTCAGGATTTTGGGGTGTTGCTTCAGTTATTGCACCTTTACTAGGAGGTTTTATTGTCCAAAATCTCTCGTGGCACTGGGTTTTTTATATTAATGTTCCGATTGGTTTGATTGCATTCTTATTGGTTGTTGTATTTTTAAACGAACCAAAAACAAAAGAAACTACAAAACTGGATATTAAGGGAACGTTCTGGTTAGTTGTCTTACTTTTAACTTTAATGTTCACTTTGCAAGAATTAAGTGCGCTAAGTCCAGTTGTGCTGTTCGCTCTAGTTGTTTTAATTGCTGTCAGTGGAATTATGTTCTATCGTGAAGAAAAGCGCGCAGACGACCCAATAATGCCATTGTCAATGCTTAAAGGTAGAGAGTTTTTAGCAGTTAATATGATCACCTTACTTGTTTCTGGTGTTGTAATTGGCTTTGAATTCTATATTCCAACATGGATGCAGGGAATCAGAGGCACGACGGCTACAGTTGCTGGTTTTGCAGTAACGCCAAGCTCAGTAATGTGGGTTATTGGGTCCTTTCTAATTGGTGGCATGTTAAGTCGTTGGGGCGTAAAGAAGACCTTTTTTGGAATGTTAACATTGCTTTTGATTGCTGACGGTATGCTACTACTTGTACCAATCCACACTTCATTTTGGGTATTTTGTGTGATAGCAGTAATGAATGGTTTTGCTTTTGGGTCGGTTATGACGGCCTCACAAGTACGCTCTCAGGTTTTAGTAGATAAAGATCACGTTGGAGTGGCTACTTCATTTAATACGCTGATGCGTTATTTGGGCCAGACGATGCTAGTTTCTATTTATGGCATAACATTTAACTCAATTGTCACTAGCCAGCTAGCTAAGCATCCGAATCTTAATCAGTCAATGATGAACAAAATTGTTTCTTCAGTTAAATCCAAAGAATTAGCTGCAAACCTAATTCCCCAACTGCGACAAGTATTATTTAGTGCTTTAAAAGGCGTTTATGTTGTATCTTTAGTTGCAATTATTCTTTCAATTGGCTTTAACTGTATTTATAAAAAAAGTAACGAAAAGCTTTGACTAAAATATTAAGTCCAAAAATTCAACTGATTTTTTGGACTTTTTCTTTGCTCTTAAAGCAAACTAATAATCATATTTAGCTTGTTTAATTTATTGTCATACTTTTAAAGACTGTAGATTATGATATATTTGTAAAAATAAGAAGTTGAGGAGAAGAAAATGAAACAAATTCAAAACATCTTAAACGGAGAAATAAAAACTTCTGGGACAATAGTTCCCGAATCTTTGCGGCAGTCATATACACCACACGGTTTTGAAGAAAATCAGAATAATAAAAAAGCTCTATTTGTTGTAGGTGAGCCTCGTAAATACAGTTTAACTTATGATTTAGTTAATACTGCGATGAAGTATTTGGAACAAAAGGGATGGTCAGTTGAACTGCGAGATCTTTATGACCTCAATTTTGATCCGGTTTTACATCCGGAGGAATTTTATTATGTTAAAGATGGCTTAGGTCAGGCACCAGCTTATCTTGTGCAAGAGCAAGAATTAGTGCGACAGGCAGATGTGGTGATTTTTGCTTATCCTAACTGGCATGATGCTCCAGTAAGCATTGTCAAAGGATATATTGAGAAAGTTTTTGCTGCTGGATTTGCATATGAAGACGGAGCGGAAGGATTAACTGGATTATTAAGTGGCAAATATCTTTACACAATTATGAACTGTGGCTATTTAGGCGGAGGTCAAGGCTATGTCGGAGACGGCATTGGACAAAATGATCAATTGTGGGATAAGTACATGAAGGCTTTTAAAGTTTTTGATGATGATACAGCTCAATTTTGGGGCATGACAAACGCTGGTCGTTTTGTTAATGATCAAAAACCACGCAACTTTAGCCCGGATTATCAACAAAAACTAATCCAGCTTCGCTTGACTTTACAAAATCACTTGCACCGCGATTTAATAGACCGGATAAACTGATTTTAGTTACGGTCTGAAATTTTAAAATACGATTGTTGGAGAAACAAATAATAACACTAAAAAAGCCGTTTATCTAAACGGCTTTTATTATTCTAAATAAAGATGATACAGGAACGAGTACCCAATAAGTACGAAAGTAATGCCCTCTAAAAGACCACCAACTACATCTGACGGAAAGTGAACATGATTGAATACTCTTGTATAGGCAATAAGGAGAGGGAAACATGTCCAAACAATACATAAGACGGTTTTGATTGCCTTATTCTTAACTAATAAGATTGTTAAAACAATTAATACACCGAATAGCGCTGCACTTCCGACGGAATGTCCTGATGGAAAGCTAAAGCCATGAGCATCAACGAGATGGTGAACTAACGGGCGCTGGCGAGCAATTGCATGCTTAATAATCCAATTGTATCCGTTGGCGGCAATCATTGTGCCAGCAGCGAAGAAAGCATATGCAAACTTTCGGAACAAAGCTAAAATTATAACTAATATAACTGTTTCAACGACAATTACGTTCGTATTACCCAAATTGGTAAAGGTAGTAGCAAAACCAATGAGAGTCGGATTATTGTTGCAAATTAATCCAATCAGTGCTTTATCAAATTGGCTTATGAACTGGCTGTTTGAGGAAACCAGAATAGCCCAAAAAGCATATAAAATCAGAAAAATGGTT
Source organism: Lactobacillus sp. C449L (assembly GCF_059900815.1). Lineage (NCBI taxonomy): Bacteria > Bacillati > Bacillota > Bacilli > Lactobacillales > Lactobacillaceae > Lactobacillus > Lactobacillus sp. C449L. The sequence continues at coordinate 5,892 of NZ_JBWXGA010000004.1, forward strand.
GCAGGTATGATTGTATCTCTTTTTGAATGGTTTTTTGTGTTCAAGTAACTTTCTCCCCTTGTTTTTTTTAGCATTTGTGGTAAATTATAATCATTATTGAACAAAAAATAAAGGTCGGGAACTAGTAACAATTTTGTTTTTCTTTAGAGAAGAGTCGGTTGGTGCAAGACTTGAAAAGTGCGTTGTGAACTGAGCCTGGTTGAAATCTATCGTTGGCTATCCGCGTTAAGGGGTGTTTGAGGGTCATGTGTTAAGCATGGAACTTAGGTGGTACCGCGATTATTCGTCCTATGATTTTTAAATTTCATAGGACTTTTTTTATGAGGTAAATATATGTACAATCACAAAGTTGTTGAGAAAAAATGGCAGAATTATTGGGCTAAGAACCAAACGTTTAAAACGGGTAACGACCCTAAAAAGAAAAACTACTATGTGCTAGATATGTTCCCATTTCCGTCAGGTAAGGGACTTCATGTAGGACATCCGGAAGGATACACGGCAACCGATATCGTTGCTCGAATGAAGCGCAGTCAGGGCTATAATGTTCTTCATCCAATGGGATGGGATGCTTTTGGTCTGCCAACTGAACAATATGCACTTCAAACTGGTCAAGATCCAGCAGTAGTTACTAAAGAAAACATTGCTAATTTTAAGAGACAGCTAAATAAGTTGGGCTTTTCTTACGATTGGGATCGTGAAATATCTACCAGTGATCCGAAGTACTACAAATGGACACAATGGACTTTTGAACAAATGTACAAGAATGGTCTTGCCTACGAAGCTGAAGTACCAGTTAATTGGTCTCCTGACTTAGGAACTGTGGTTGCTAATGAAGATATTGTTGATGGTAAAACTGAACGAGGCGGTTATCCAATATATCGGCGTAATATGAAGCAGTGGATGTTACGCATTACTAAATATGCTGATCGTTTACTTGCCGGTCTTGATAATTTAGACTGGCCAGAAAACGTTAAGGAAATGCAACGCAATTGGATTGGCCGTTCCGTTGGGGCACAAATTACGTTTAAAATTAAAGATACTGACGAAGTTTTTGATGTTTTTAGTACTCGTCCTGACACTCTTTTTGGTGCAACTTATGCTGTTTTAGCTCCTGAAAGCAAGCTGGTTAAAAAGATTACTACAGATAGTCACCGGGAAGAAGTCGAAGCCTATGTTAAGCAAATTGAATCTAAATCTGACCTTGAAAGAACTGATTTAAATAAAACTAAGACTGGTGTTTTCACTGGTGCTTATGCAATTAACCCGGTTAATAACGAAGAAATACCAATCTGGATTGCCGACTATGTTCTTGGTAGCTATGGTACTGGGGCAGTAATGGCCGTTCCTGCTCATGACACAAGGGATTATGAATTTGCTCAAAAATTTCACTTACCGATTAAAGCGGTAATTAAAGGCGGAGACATCACTAAAGAAGCATTTACTGGTGAAGGTTCCCATATTGATTCTGAATTTTTAAATGGTTTAGATATTGAAAATGCGAAAAAGAAAATGGTTGATTGGCTTGAAGATCATCACGTTGGTGAGAAGAAAGTCAACTATAAATTGCGTGACTGGGAATTTAGCCGGCAGCGATATTGGGGTGAGCCAATTCCTGTAATTCACTGGGAAGATGGCGAAACAACCCTTGTTCCGGAAAGTGAGCTTCCGCTTGTTTTACCACATGCTACTGACATCAAGCCTTCCGGAACTCCTGAAAGCCCATTAGTTAACTTGAAGGATTGGGTTAATGTCGTTGATAAAAATGGACGTAAGGGTAAACGCGAAACCAATACCATGCCAAACTGGGCTGGATCTTCTTGGTATTTCTTGCGCTATATTGATCCGCATAATGACAATAAATTGGCCGATTTTGACCTGCTTAAAAAATGGATGCCGGTTGATCTCTATATTGGTGGAGCAGAACATGCTGTTCGCCACTTACTTTATGCGAGATTTTGGAATATGGTTCTTTATGACTTAGGTGTTGTACCCAACGAAGAACCATTTCAACGACTTTACAATCAAGGCTTAATTTTAAAAGATCATGATAAAATGTCTAAATCTAAAGGGAATGTCATCAATCCAGACGACGTGATTGAAGAATTTGGATCAGACAGTCTGAGAATGTATGAGATGTTTATGGGGCCACTAGACGCATCAATTGATTGGGACGATAATGGACCTGCTTCAACCAAGAAATTCTTGGATAGGATTTGGCGTTTATTCGTTAATGACCTCGATCTTAAAGCTATTCCGCAAGAGAACATTGTCGAAGAAAATGATGGTTCACTTGACAAGGTTTACAACGAAACCGTTAAGAAAGTCACTGAAGACTTTGATAATTTGCATTTCAATACCGCTATTTCTCAATTAATGGTCTTTATTAATTCCGCTCAAAAAGCAAAGACCATTCCAAGAAAATATGCCGAGGGCTTTGTTACACTTGCGGCTCCAATTGCTCCTCACATGATGGAAGAAATCTGGCAAGTGTTTGGGCATGATGAATCAGTAACTTTTGCTAAATGGCCAACTTACGATCAAACTAAATTAGTTGAGTCGACAGTAGAAATTATGGTTCAAGTTAATGGTAAGCTTCGTGGCAATTTTGACGCAGCCAAAGATGCTGATCAAGAAGACCTCAAAAAACAGGCTATAGAACTTCCTCATGTTCAAAAATTCTTGGATGGCAAAGAAATCAAAAAGGTTATTGTTGTTCCGAACAAAATTGTCAATATTGTTGCTAAATAATTTTAATTTTTCCTAAAGTGATTAGTTTATTTGTTGTTAATTAGCGCATTTCATTCAAAATAAGATGGTTAGAACATGAGTTTAGGGAAAATTAATGAGAGAAAATAATTTGAAAGAACAAAACACGCAAGATACTTTTATCAAAGGCAGTGCGTGGATGACTTTTGGCTCGATTACCTCACGCATTTTGGGTGCACTCTACATTATTCCATGGTTTTACTGGATGTCGCCCTACGGTAATATTGCCAACGCTTTAACTGCTAGAAGCTATAATATTTACAGTATTTTTATTTTGATTTCTACTGCTGGGATTCCCGGAGCGGTTGCTAAGCAAGTGGCTAAATACAACGCTCTTAATGAGTATGGTGTAGGACGGAAACTATTTCACCGTGGATTAGTATTGATGGTTATTTTAGGAATAATTTCTGCGGCAATTATGTACTTTGCTTCGCCACTTCTTGCTTCAAATGGCTCACGTAGCGATCCCAGACAAGTAGCTGTAATGCGAAGCCTATCATATGCCATTTTGCTTATACCTGTTTTAAGCATTATGAGAGGATATTTTCAAGGCTATGCCGACATGATGCCTTCGGCAATGTCTCAGTTTGTAGAACAACTTGCCCGAGTTGTTTGGATGTTATTAACGGCATACATTATTATGCAAGTCCAACATGGCAATTTTGTTGATGCAGTCGTTCAGTCCAATTTGGCTGCAGCTGTTGGTGCGGTGTTTGGTATTGCCATTTTAGCTTGGTTTTTGTTATCCAGACGAAGAAAACTAAATGACTTAGTTGAAAATTCTGAAAACAAAATCCAGGTTTCAACAGTAGCGCTGTTTGGCGAGATAGTTGAGCAAGCAATTCCGTTTATTATTATTGATGCAGGTATTCAGTTATTTTACCTTGTAGATCAATATACTTTCCACCCAATGATTGCTAGTGTTTTGCATGCTAGCTATAACACAATTGAAACGTGGTACGCACTTTTTGCACTCAATGCCAATAAATTGATTATGATTATTGTTTCGCTCGCCAGTGCAATGGCGGTGACTGCAATTCCACTACTATCCGCAGCGCATGCCAAACATGACTTTAAAGGGATCTCTAAACAAGTTGGTAATACGTTAGACTTATTTCTCTTTATAATGATTCCAGCTGCTTTTGGGATGGCAGCAATTGCAACGCCAGTTTATACTATTTTTTATGGTTTTGATCAATTGGGGTCAAATATTCTTTATCTCTCAGCTTTTACATCAATCAGCTTAGGCCTATTTACTGTTTTAATGGCTGTTTTGCAAGGATTATCAGAGAACGGTCTGGCAATTAAGTATTTAATTTTAGGCTTGCTAATAAAAGCAGTTGCACAGTACCCGATGATTTATCTTTTTAAAGTATTTGGACCATTAGTGGCAACTAATCTTGGTATGTTGGTAATCATTTTCTTAGCACTTAAGCACCTTGAAGTTACTTACGACTTTAACAAAAGCCGAACCAGTCGTCGGTTTATTGGCATTACTTGCTTTTCGCTCTTGATGTTTTTATTAGTTTTAGGGGTTGAAAAACTGCTAGAGCTATTCTTAAATCCGGCCCAACGTATACCATCACTAATAATTGTTATGATTTCAGTAATAGTTGGAGGGCTCTTTTACGTTTTTGTGGCGATTAAATCGAGCTTAGCCGAAAAAATCTTAGGCAATAGAATAGTTCCTATTTTAGAAAAACTGCATATTAAGGCATAGAAAAAGCGGGTTACTCAAGATGAGTAAACCCGCTTTTTATGAGCTTTTGCCCCTGCCAAGGAATTTAATTTTACCAACTTAAATTAACAAAAGCAATTTAATGCTTGCGATAGTTACCTTCAAATGTGTCGTCATAACGTGTTCTTTCAGGCATTACCATTGCGCCAACAATGTACAAAATCCAGCCGAAACCTGTACAACACATTAATAACGCTCCACCAATTCTTGTCCAAGCTTTATCCCAGCCAAAGTATTCAGCAATTCCGCCCAAAACACCAGCAACAATTTTATCTCTTGATTTCGTTAACCGTCTTTGCATGGTAATTCCTCCTTTTACGTACATTTTAATACAAAAAGAGCTAACCGAATATAGTTAGCTCTTAAAATTATGCCCCGAAAAAGATTCGAACTTTCACTTAGTTGCCTAAACAGCGACCTGAACGCTGCGCGTCTGCCAATTCCGCCATCGGGGCCTTGTTTTAAACACAGTAATAATAATACCAAAAATTTGGTAAAATGTAAGCATAAAAGGCAAAATAATCTAAAAGAGCTAGTAAAAGGGGTGAGGTTTTGAAAAGGAAAATTCAAAAGCTAGTTACGGCAATTGTGGCCACAATTATGTTATTAATACCTGTTCAGGTGACTGCCGCTGCTGCTGTACCCGATAACTACCATGAAAACCAGCTTAACTTAAATGTTAAATCAGCAATTGCCATCGATGCTAATTCTAGCCAGCTTTTATATGGAAAAAATATCAACCAACCCTTACCGATTGCTTCGATGACCAAGATAATTACTGCTTACCTAACGTTGAAAGCAGTTAAGGATCAAAAGATTAGTTGGGATACAAAAGTCAAACCGACTGAAAACATCGTTAAAGTCGCTGATAATAAAAGGTTCTCTAATGTACCACTAAAAATGGAGCATTCATATACAGTCAGGCAACTGTACCAAGCTACACTAATTGAATCAGCTAATGGTGCGGCTATGATGTTGGCTGAAGCGATTAGCGGATCACAATTAACCTTTGTGAGACAGATGCGTAAGCAACTAAAAAAATGGGGTATAGATGATGCACAAATATATACTGTTTGTGGTTTACCAAATAAAAGTATGGGTACGGATGCTTATCCTAACATAGATGCAAATGCTGAAAACACAATGTCCGCTAAAGACATGGCAATTGTTGGTCAGCATCTAATTAACGAATTTCCTGAGGTAGTTAGAACCACCAAAATTGCGCGTTTGAATTTTGTGGATCAAGACGTTGTAACTCCGATGACTAATTTTAACTGGATGCTCAAGGGTCTTTCGCAATATCATGAGAATTTTAAAGTGGATGGACTAAAGACAGGTACAACGGATAAAGCTGGTGCTTGTTTTATAGGGACAGCAAAGCACAATGGTGCCAGAATCATTACGATTGTGATGGGGGCCCGACATGCTAATAGTAACGACCCAGCTCGCTTTGAAGCAACCAGTACATTACTTAAATTCGTTTATCAAAACTATCGACCACTTGTTTTAAGCCAGAATGAAGCGATTATTGGTACTACTTTAATAAATGTTCATAATGGCAGTAATAAGAAAGTTAACATTGGAATTAAAAAAGACTGTAATATTTGGATTCCAGTAACCAGTCAAAAACTTAGAATTGGGTTGGTTAATAATATGGTTGAAGCCCCCGTTGCTAAAGGACAGCAGGTGGGATACTATTACATTAAGTCGGGATCAACAAACCTAATCTCACTTCAAAGTCCTAATGGTATACGCCTTCCAGCCAAGGCACTACAATCTTCCCAAAAAGTTAACATCTTTGTTCGCTTTTGGCGTTGGTTATTTGGAGGATAAAAATGACGCAAATTTCGCAAGATATTTTAGATAAAGTAGTAAAAAAAAGAAAAAGCGATTCCCATAAAGGAAATTACGGTCGTGTCTTGCTAATTGGTGGTAGCGAAAATTACGGTGGAGCAATTATTATGGCAGCTGAAGGTGCCCTAAAAAGTGGTGCTGGTCTTGTTGCTGTTGCTTCTCACTCAATTAATCTGCATGCACTTCATGCACGTGATCCTGAGGCAATGTATATTGACTGGCGGAGTGACAGCTTATCTGAAATGGTCAAAAATGTAGATGTTATAGTTTGTGGATCAGGATTAGGAGTCAATCCATTTGGTCAAAAAATAATGCAGATGCTTTGCCAAAAAGTGACAGCAAAACAGACTCTGGTTTTAGATGCAGGTGCTCTTGATTTGATTGCCCAAGACCATCGTCTAGCGCCACATAATGCTGGTCTTGTGGTTCTAACACCTCATCAAATGGAATGGCAAAGAATCAGCGAAATTAGAATCCCCTATCAAAATGATAGTGCTAATACTTCGACTATTTCCTCACTTTTTCCCGAAAAAAATGCCATTTTAGTTTTAAAGTCAAACCATACGCGAGTATACGCTCAGGATGGACAAGTGTTTGTCAATCCAATTGGCAACCCAGGAATGGCTGTTGGCGGGATGGGCGATACACTTGCTGGTATTATTGGTGGTTTTACTGCACAATTTGGAGGCAATATAGACTCAGTTCTTGCTGGTGTTTATATTCACTCACTAGCTGGAGATTTAATTGCAAAAGACAATTATATTGTGCAGCCAACCAAGGTTAGCGCATTAATTCCTAAAATAATGAACAAATTTGCTAATTGAGTTTTGATGAAGTTTAATTACTAGTTCTAAGATGACCTTGAAAAGAGGTGCCAGGCTATTATGAAAAACAGTTTTTTAAAACCATTAACTGCTTTCTTTGTTTTTTTAATCTGTGCCATCAGCTTGGCGCGGGTCTCTATGCCGTCTACTCGGGATAAAAGCCCAAATGAAAAAACGGTAGAAAAAAAGACGGCAAGGTTATATCGACCTTATCAAGATCCCAAAAGCATGCGGCAACCATATAAATGGTACAAGTCTAGTCAAACTACTTCTTATCCCAAAATCAAGCATCTAGAAAATAATTTAACAATTCGTGTTTCTCTAAAGGGAAACCGGGTATATATACTACGCGAAGATCAGGTAATTTACACTATGCTTTCCAGCTCCGGAACATTTAAGGATGGTAAGTCAATGACACCGACAGGAACTTACCAAATTCAACCTGATCGGGGAGAGTCCTTTTACAATCCCAATTTGAATGAAGGCGCCAAGAACTGGACTAGTTAGGATCCGAAAAATAATTATCTTTTTCATTCTGTTCCAACCAAAGAAAATGGCAAATACAACAAAAAAGCAGCTCAAAAATTAGGTGTCAAACCATCTTCTCATGGTTGCATTTGGCTCAGCGTGGCAGACTCTCGTTGGCTAATGAAGCACATTCCAGCTGATACAAAAGTAGTTATCAAAAATAATTAAAAGAGTTGGCTTAGAAGCTTTTTCCTGTTATAATCTGATTTTGAAGGATGTTAGAAGTAGTAGTCATTTTTTCCAATACTGATAGCGAGCTCGTGATGGTGCAAGTCGAGCTGGAAAAGTGTATGAAGGCGTGTCTAACTGACAATTATGCAAATTTAACAAGCGGATACTTTTTTGTATCAAATAGAGTGGTACCGCGGGTAAAACCTCGTCTCTTTCTTCGTTGTTGAAGGAAGAGACTTTTTTATTGAGCTTTGGAGGAAACATGAATTTTAAAAATAAAGTGGTTGACTTAATTGCTAGTCAAGTAGATTTACCAAAAGATGAAATTAATCAACTGATTGAAAGACCAAAAAATGAAAAAATGGGTGATTATGCATTTCCTGCTTTTGTATTAGCAAAAACTTTACATAAAAATCCAGCAGAAATTGCTACTGAAATTGCAGCTAATATAGCCGATGAAGATTTTGCCAAAATTCAAGCAGTTGGCCCCTACGTTAACTTTGCAATTAATCATGAAAAGTTAATTAAGCAGACTTTACAGCAAGTTTTAACAGAAAAAGAACATTTTGGTGATCAAAAACTTGGTAAAGGAAATGTCCCTATTGACATGTCTAGTCCTAATATCGCTAAACCGATGTCTATGGGGCACCTGCGTTCAACTGTAATTGGAAATTCAATTGCCGAAACTTTAAAAAAGGTTGGTTATACTCCAATTAAAATTAATCACTTAGGTGATTATGGTACCCAATTTGGAAAGTTGATTTCAGCTTATAAGCATTGGGGCAATGAAGAGGACGTTAAAAAAGATCCAATTATGAGTCTTTTTAAGTACTATGTTAAATTTCATGAAGAAGCTGAAAAACATCCCGAACTTGAAGACGAAGGACGAGCTTGGTTTAAAAAACTAGAAGACGGAGATCCAGAAGCGGTAGAGTTATGGCAGTGGTTCCGCGATGTTTCGCTAAGTGACTTCAAGCGTATTTATAAAGAGCTTGGTGTTGAATTTGACTCATATAAAGGTGAAGCCTTTTATAATGATAAAATGCAACCAGTTATCGATGAATTAAAAGAAAAAGGCTTATTACATGAATCTCATGGCGCGCAAGTTGTTGATATGGGTGCGGATGAAACACCAGCGATGATTGTAAAATCTGATGGTAGTAGCATTTACTTAACTCGTGACTTAGCAGCTGCAATTTATCGAATGAACACTTATCATTTTGTTAAAATGCTCTATGTTGTTGGTAATGAACAAGCACATCACTTTGTTGAACTTAAAGCGGTTTTGAAAAAAATGGGTTATGACTGGTCAGATGAGATTTACCATGTGCCGTTTGGTTTGATTACCCAAAATGGCAAGAAATTATCAACCAGAAAAGGTAATGTGGTTTTTCTTGATCAAGTTTTAAAAGATGCTGTTGATCTAGCTCGCAAACAAATTGATCAAAAAAATCCTGATTTAGCTAACAAAGAACAAGTTGCTCACGATGTTGGTGTTGGTGCCGTTATTTTTCATGATTTAAAAAACGACCGTGTAGAAAATTTTGACTTTGATCTTGACGAGGTTGTTCGTTTTGAAGGTGATACTGGACCATATGTGCAATATACTAACGCACGGGCTCAAAGCGTTTTACGCAAAGCTGCTAAAATGGGGCAAATACCTAAATTTGATGCTAAAGCGATTAATGATGATTGGTCATTTAGTGTGGCTAAAGCACTTGCTGACTTTCCAAGAATTGTTGCCCGTAGTAGTGACAAATTCGAACCATCAGTTATTGCCAAATACGCATTAGATGTTGCAAAGAAGTTTAATAAATACTACGCAAATGTTAAAATTTTGACTGACGACGATCAAATCAATACTCGTTTGGCGCTAGTTCAAGCTACGTCGATTGTGCTGACTGAGGCCTTGAGATTATTAGGTGTGAATGCTCCTAAAGAAATGTAAAAATATTTTCGAAAATAGCGTTTACATCGATTAAAATATTGCTCAACGTTTCATTATTACGGTACAATGTGACTGTAAGATATATAGGAGGTAATTATTAATGGCATATTTAGATAATGGTAATCAGATCTTTAAAGATGCTCGTAAAAACCATTATGCAGTAGGTGCTTATAACACTAACAACTTGGAATGGACGCGCGCAATTTTGCAAGCTGCTGAGGAAACTAGAACCCCAGTTTTAATCCAAGTTTCAATGGGAGCTGCTAAGTACATGGGTGGCTACAAGGTTGCTAAGGATATAGTTGAAGATTCAATGGATGCAATGGACATTTCTGTTCCTGTAGTATTGAACCTTGACCACGGTGATTTTGAAGCTGCTAAAGAGTGTATCGCACTTGGCTACTCATCAGTTATGTTTGATGGTCATGCTTTACCAACTGAAGAAAACTTGGCTAAGACTAAAGAAATCGTTAAGTTAGCTCATGAACGTGGAATTTCAGTTGAAGCTGAAATTGGTAAAATTGGTGAAAATCAAGGTTCCGAAGGTGGCGAATTAGCTTCTGTTGAAGATGCTAGAACTTTCGTTGCTGCTGGTGTAGACAAGCTTGCTTGTGGTATCGGTAACATTCACGGCGTTTATCCAGCTGACTGGAAAGGATTGAACTTTGATCGTTTGAAGGAAATTGCCGATGCAGTTCCCGTTCCATTGGTATTACACGGTGGTTCAGGTATTCCTGAAGAACAAGTTAAGAAAGCTATTTCTCTTGGTATTTCAAAGGTTAACATTAACACTGAATTCCAATTAGCATTCCAAGAAGCAACTCGTAAGTACTTTGAAGCTCACAAGGATGAAGATAAGAATAACAAGGGTTACGACCCTCGTAAACTTCTTCTTCCAGGTACTGAAGCAATCACTAACTCGATGAAGGAAATGATTACTTGGCTAGGTACTCCATCAATTGATGACAAGATTAAATCTGTTGCATTTGACAAGAGCTCATTAAACTTAGAATAATTATCATCTAAATTAATAAGTTTATTAAAGACCAGTCCTGTAGTAGGGCTGGTCTTTTTGCTTATAAAAAAGACAGAACTAAATTTTTAGTTCTGTCTTCATTTTTAGCAATCAGGATTAAACAAAGATTGCAAACGAAAAACACCATTTTCAAAGTTATATTTGAGAACGGAGCAATTTTTAATACGATCTGTTCGTTCAAACGTGTTATATTTTTCCCAATGTTTGTAGAAGTTCCCAATTGCCCCACCGTGAGATACAACTAGAATATTCCTATTTTTCGTGGATTCGGCAATACTAGTAACTGCCTGATTAATTCTTGCTATTAGCTGTTTTTGTGATTCACCACCAAACTGCACAAAAAAGTCGTTATACGGCAACGGTGGATTAAGGTGTTCACCTTCTCCTTCATAAGTTCCAAAATTCCATTCACGCAAGTTTTTGTGTGTTTCAAATGGCAAATCAGTAATTATTTTAAGTGTATCAATTGCTCGCTCAGAAGTGGAACAGTGTGCCTCATCCAAATTAATCTGTTTCTTGATGAAATAATCTTCTTTAGTTGTTTGAGCTTGCTTTTTACCCAGCGGAGTGAGGGGAGAATCGCAAAAACCCTGAATTTTGTGTTGGAGATTAAATAGTGTTTGTCCGTGTCTTACTAAGTATATTGATTTCATTACTAAAATTACCTTTCTTTTTTAACCGTAATCTTAATTGTAAATGATTTTATCGGTAAATAGTAACTTATCCAAAAATAAAATTATGGTATCTCTTGACTTAAAGTGCGCTTGAAGTTCTATACTCAAGTCAAATATTTCAAGGAGGTCAAATATGATATTAGATGAAACTCTAACATTAGCAAATGGTGTTAAAATTCCTAAACTAGCTTTAGGAACTTGGGAAATAGACGATAGTAAAGTTACATCAGTAGTGAAAACAGCTATTAAGCTAGGTTATCGTCACATTGATACAGCTCAAGCATATGGCAACGAAGCCGGGGTTGCTGAAGGAGTGAGAAATTCGGGAATTGCTCGTGATCAAATCTTTATTAACTCAAAAATAGCTGCTGAAATTAAAGACTATAATTTAGTCCAAAAATCAATTGATGAAACACTGATGAAGATGAAAATAGATTATTTAGATATGATGATTATTCATAATCCGCAACCCTGGAAAGAAGTTAATCAGTCGGAAGACCGTCACTATGAAGGAAACATCGCGACCTGGCAGGCAATGGAGGATGCACTGAAAGCTGGAAAACTTAGAGCAATTGGCGTTTCAAGTTTTCAGCCCAAAGACTTACAGAATATAATTAATCACAGTGACATTAAGCCGATGGTAAATCAGATTCTATGTCATATTGGTCAAACGCCAAAAGACTTGATTAACTTCTCACAAGATCAAGGAATCGTAGTTGAATCTTTTTCGCCTGTCGCTCATGGAGCTGCGCTAAGTAATCCAGTAATTAGTGAAATGGCTAAGAAGTATCAAGTATCAGTTGCGCAATTATGTATCAGATATGACTGGCAATTAAATACGGTAGTGTTGCCTAAAGCTTCTCAGCCGCAGCATATTAAGCAAAATACCGAAATTGATTTCGCAATTAGTAATGAAGACATGGCAACTTTGTCACAACTATCATCATTGGACTATGGTGCAGCTAGCCATTTTCCAGTATTTGGCGGAAAGTTATAGATTTTAAAATACTCTAAGTTATTTGAGCGAAATTAAACATGTTTTTCAAAATTGAAAATTTTGTATCGTATAATTTTTAAAGAATTAAACCAGCCAGATTATTTATCTAGCTGGTTTTTATATTTAAAGATAGTGCGTTACTTTTAAAGCAGGCAGTCAAACCGACAGAATCTTAGTTGTAAATTTATGTTTCAACAAATTAACTACATCTGCTATCTCAGAAGATAGTTGAACACTTGACTTAAGTGTAGATACAGAAAAATTAATGCTAACTTCTTCGACAGGTAATTTAATATAATTGATATTTTGATACTTACCATCTTTTACAGCTTCTATACTAGTAGTCATATTACCTAGTCCTTGAGCTGCTAACTTAAGAGCTGTGAGTGAATCTCTTACATGGATGTGCGGATAAAAATGAATGCCAATATTGCTAAAATAGTTGTTGATGATTTCTTGATATCGTCGTTCTCCGTCAACAGTTATGTAGTTTTCATGGTTAAGAGTTTGAAAATCAGTTGGTGATAAGATGATTTCTTGTTGGTTCTTTTTAAATAATTTTGAATTTTTTCCTAGAACTAATACTTGTGTATCGGTATGCAAACTTTGATTTTCAACATTGTGAAGCTGAATAGTATTTCCCACAAATAAGTCTATTTGCTCATCTTTAAAAGCTTTTTCAGCATCAGCAGTACTTAACTCAAGGGTTTCTGTCTTTAAATTAGGGTATTTTTCAAGCAGTTCAGGTAGTATTGCTAAATTAAAGTTTTCTCCCAATGGTGGAGTAATACCCATTTTCAAAGTTGGAAAGCTGCTTTTTTCAAACTTTTTCATTTCTTTATTCAATTGATTTTCTAATTGTGAACTTCTTCTCAAATAAGTGATAAGAAGTTGGCCAGCTGGGGTTAATTGAATAGGGTGCGAATCTCGTTTAAGTATTAAAACATTGTATTTTTGCTCATATTTTTTAATTACACGACTAATGTAAGGTTGTGTTAAATATAGCTTTTGTGCTGCTTCAGAAACAGAATTACTACTTTCAAGAGTCTCTAAAAAAATTAATAAACGATTATCCATAAAACTACTCATTCCTGTTTTGTAATAGCAAATTAAATAATTAGGTATTTCACATACTATCTATTATAGTGTTAAATGAAAGTGTAAACAACAAAATTAGAGAGGAGATTTTATAATGACTAATAATGAAAAATTCCAATGGGATGCTTTATACGATGTTGCTGTTTTGGGCTTTGGTGGAGCAGGTGCTACAGCAGCAAGATTTGCAGCTGATAACGGCGCTAAGGTACTCTTGGTTGATAGTGCTCCAGAAGGGCATGAGGGTGGAAATACACGTTATTCTGGACAAATGGTTGGTGCGGGTACAGATTACGACGCCCTTAAAAACTACCACAAGCATCTTGCGTCTCCATTGAAGCCTGACAAGGAAGCTTTTGATAACTTGATTGATGGTATGGCTAATATGGGCGATTACTTTAGAAGATATTTGGACGTTGAACCAGTTAGTATGAAAGAAATGTTGGCCGGCACCCCATCAATAGCATATGTAACTGAATATCCGGAATTACCTGATGCGGATTCTTATGATGATTACTTAGTTCATCAGGGAGTTGACGATGCAGCTCTTTGGAAAATACTGCGTCAAAAAGTTTTGGATCGTTCTAGCCAAATAGATATTTGGTACGCCTCACCCGCAAAACACTTGATTCAAGATGGAGTAACCAAAACAGTTATCGGAGTACAGATTGAGCGCAATCATGTTTTACGTAATATTAAAGTCAAAAATGGTGTTGTATTAGCCGTTGGTGGTTTTGAAAATAATAAAGAGATGATTCAGACTTTCTTACAAGCGCCATACCTTTCGCCAATAGGCTCCTTATACAATAAGGGTGATGGCATTAAAATGCTGGAAGAGGTAAACGCACAGTTGTGGAATATGCGTTCATTTGAATCACTTGGTCAATTTCATGGCTTATCGCTTCGCCAAAATGAGGGCATGAGATCTACTTATGCATTAAATGTATTTTGGCAAGAAAGTTCGACTGGTAGTGTGATAGTTGTAGGTGATGACGGTACACGTTACTTTAATGAAGCGGAGATGAATCGTCACGGCCATATTTATAACCATGGTGATTGGGTTGTTCCATTAAATCAAGAACGCCCTTATATGATTTTTGATCAAAGAAAATACGAAGAGCTAAAAAATGAGCCCGATGACGGTCTAAAGGTTCCTGGATATTTAGAAAAAGCAGTTAAAGCTAATTCAATTACCGAATTAGCTGAAAAAATTGGTAAAGACGCTAATATATTGGAAAATACGATTTCTGAATTTAATACTATGGCTGAACAGGGCACAGATTATGCTTTTCATCGTGATTCAAAAACACTGCGAAAATTTAGTAACAGTGGACCATATTACGCTATTGCATTAAGGCAGAATATGTTGAACACTCAAGGCGGAGGTCGCAGGGACGGTCACTGCCAAGTTCTTAATCCAGATGGGGAACCAATTCCGCATTTATATGAAGCCGGTGAGTTAGGTTCACCGTTTGTAAATAAATATACAACTGGCGGTAATGTAGCCGATTGCTTGATTTCGGGTAAAATTGCCGGCGAAAATGCCGCTAAAGTAAAACAGGACTTACCTGTAGCTGGCGGGGTAAATTTAAATGAAGCAGTAATAAGCAATGACTTTGACGCTACAAGTGATGAAGCTAATCAAAATTATTCAGTTGGAAAAAACCAATATTTAGGATACAGCAATCAAGGCATGGGTGATGGTGTCGTTGTGCGGACTACTGTTAATGACGAAGGAAAAATAAAGAATGTCGAAATACTAAAGCAAACTGAGAGTGATGATTATGGTCTGAAAGCCGTAAAAGAACTACCGAAGAAAATGGTTGAAGAAAACACTTATGATGTTGATGCAATCTCAGGTGCTTCTCAAACAAGTAGAGCAATTAAAGAAGCGGTAAAAGACTCTTTAGAAAAGATAAAATAGCTAAATGAACTATATTGCTTTTAAATATACTTTTTATCTTTGAATAGCTCTTCAGCCTTATCAAAAAAGCACTGCGATTAATTTCGTAGTGCTTTTTTATGATTTCGAAGTCCTAGCTTATTTTACTTTGATAAATTCAGTTGGCTGTTCAAGTGCTGGGTCTGATTGTAAGTATATCCGTCCTTCACCGAGTTTTATTGGAATAAGTTCATGTTGGTATAACCTTTCTTCAATGAACATTTTTCCTTCAGCGTTTTCAATTACCGGGTAATTCCACTTGCCAATCGTTGCCTTTAATTCACCATCTTCATCGCAAAGTGAAACTAAACCATAACCAGGATTTGTGTAATCACCAATTAATTTTTGTGTTGCTTTAACTGCTTGGCATGAATTTCCCTTAAGTTTAGCAATTTTATCTTCTCGATCTTGGTTCTTTTTGACCATGATTTTGCTTACTTTGTCAGCCCAGTCAGTATCACGAATTCCCATGGCCTCATCAATTGTTTGGTAGGCAAGAGCAAAAATTGAATCAGTTGAATCCATATTAGTAGTAAAAACAAAGGCCAAGTCAAGGTCAGGTACGAACCCTAAGAATGAGCAGTATCCAATGTATGAGCCACTGTGGTAAAAGTACTTGTGTCCGCGATAGTCTTCCATCATCATTCCTAACCCATAGGCTCCAAAATTGGCACCACCATATGCTCGGTTAGGCAACATAATTGATTGCGGTATGTATCGTTGGGCTGTTACTTCTTTATCAGTTGACTGTTGAGTTTTTAACTGGAATTTGGCCCAAATTAATAAATCAGAAATAGTTGCGAGCATACTGCTTGCACCACCGACTTTGCCTGGAGCAATAAAAGGTACTTCTTGGGTAACCTCATTATCTCTGATGTATGGTTTAGGGATTCTATCGCGAGGGGCTTCATGGTGATTAATAAAAGTATTGTTCATCTGAAGAGGCTGAAGTAAGTGTTCACGTTCATAGGAACCATAATCTTGGCCAATTGCTTGTTCCATGACATAAGTTGCTACTGCGTATATTAGGTTGCTATATTGCATCTTGTAACGCAGTTCGTGATTAGGTTGCAAATAGCCAACGTGTTCAGCTTTTTCTTTTAATGTAAGATCATGTTTATTCATATTGGTAAAACGCATCAAATCATGAGCTGGCAGCCCACTTTGATGACTTAGTGCATCCCTAAAAGTTAAATGGTCTTCCGCATACTTATCCACTAATTTAAAGTCCGGCCAGTATTTTTTTAGTGGATCATCTAAATCAATTTTTCCTTCATCTGCTAATTGACAAATTGCAGTAGCTAAAAAGGACTTAGAAATTGAAGCCAATGGATAGAGACTATCTTTGTTAGCTTCACCATATACCTGACTGAAACTTTCATTCTTGTGATAAACACCAAAGCCCAAACTAGGCAAATTAAAAGAGGCCATTACCTTATGGGCAAAATCATCTATTTTCTGATTATTCATTACTTCTCCTTGTGTTATTAATCTCTAAAGACAGCAAAACAGTCTCTTACGTAACATCTTACTCTACTCATAAGCAAAATTAAATATTAATTTTTGAATTGTGATGTAATTATTTAATTATTATGATATATTTGTTAACGTAATAAAATAAATTGATACAGAAATGAGAGAGAATATGAAAAAAAACAAATTACTTACCTCAATTGGTATTTTGAGTTTGTCGGCAGTAGCATTGGTTGGATGTGGTAAAAACAATGATGCAACTAATGATGACACTAAGTCTGTTTCTAAGTTTCCTGTAGAAACTCCTAAAAAAGAAATTAAACAAGGTGGTACTGTTAAAATTGCTGTCGAAACTGATACGCCATTTTCTGGTATTTTTTCCCAAGAAATGTCTTCTGAAGATGTTGATTCAATGGTTGCTTCTCCTGGTCAAGAGACTTTATTTGATAGTGATGATCACTATAAAGTTACCGATAAAGGCGCCGCAACTCGTAAATTGGATTTAAAGAATAAAACAATTACTATAAATATTAAAAAAGGCGTTAAATGGTCTGATGGTAAGCCTGTAGTTGCTAAAGACTATGAGTATGCCTATGAAATTTTGGCTAATAAAGCAACTGAATGTCAACGATATAGTAGTCAATTTGAAGTTTTAAAGGGATTGAAAGAATATCACGAAGGCAAGGCAAAGACAATCTCAGGAATTGAAATGCCAGACGGCGAAAATGGTCGCAAGATTGTTATGCACTTTAATGAGCTTAGCCCAAGTATGACTAACGCCGGTAGTCGGTCCTTATGGGAAGCAGTTGAACCGTATCACTACTTAAAAGACGTTCCGTTTTCTAAATTAAAATCATCTGACAAAATTAGAAAGAATCCATTGTTCTTTGGCCCTTACAAGATGGAGAAATTGGTTCGCGGTCAATCTGCTACCTGGGTACCAAACCCATATTATTGGCGTGGCAAACCAAAACTAGATAAAATTGTGGTTTCGGTAATTTCACCTAATTCAGCTTCGCAAGCAATCAAGAGCCACAAATTTGATGTAATTCCAGTTATTAACACACAATGGCCACAAGTAAAAGATACCAAAGATGTTAACTTTGTTGCCCAAATTCCAATTGCTTATCACTACTTAGGATTTAAATTAGGTAAGTGGGATGCAGAGGCAACCAAGAATGTTATGAACCCTAAAGCCAAAATGAATAATAAGGCTTTGCGTCAGGCAATTGGTTATGCAATGAACGTTGACGCTGTTAATAAGCGCTATACTAGTTCACTTACTTTTAGAGTTAAAACCCTGATTCCTGAGCAGTTCGGAGACTACTACGACAAGAGTGCTAAGGGTTATGACTTTAACCTGAAAAAGGCGAATGAAATCTTAGATAAAGCCGGTTACAAGAAGAAAGGCAAATGGCGTGTTCAACCAAATGGTAAGCCTTTAACCATTTATGTAGCTGCAATGACTGGGGATTCAACTAAGGAACCAATCATTCAAAACTACATTCAACAATGGCACAAGGCCGGCTTAAATGTTAAACTTGCAACCGGTCGTTTGATTGAGCACAACTCATTCTATGACAAGCTTCAACATGACGATAAAGGTATTGATATGTACATCGGCGGTTGGTCAACCCCAACAGAGCCATCGCCACATCCTTACTACAGTGAATCAGCTCCATTCAACATGACTCGCTATGTTACTGCTAAGAATAACAAGCTGTTAAGTGAAATGAACTCGCAAAAAGCCTTTAACCATAAATACCGTGTTCAAAAATTCCACGAATGGCAACAGTACATGAACGAAGAAGCATATGTCATTCCAATTGATAATTCATACCAAATTACGGCTGTTAATGACAAGATTTCTGGTTATTCCTTGAAACCATCACAAGGCAATAACGGCCATCCATTATGGTACAATGTTGGCTATGCTAAATAATTTTTAAATAACTTAGACTAGAAGGGAACTAGACTAAATAATGAGAACAGGATCAAAAATTATCACTTTAGATAACGGTTATCACTTATGGACGAGTACTCAAGGTGAAGGTGATATTCATTTATTGGCTTTGCATGGTGGTCCTGGTGGCAACCATGAATACTGGGAAGATGCTGCTGATCAGTTAGCAAAACAAGGATTAAATGTCCAAGTTACGATGTATGATCAGCTAGGATCACTTTATTCTGATCAACCAGACTATGATGATCCCGAAATTGCTGCCAAGTACTTAACTTACGAGTACTTCCTTGATGAAGTAGACGAAGTTAGAGACAAACTTGGCCTTGACAATTGTTATTTAATTGGTCAAAGCTGGGGCGGTCTTTTAGCCCAAGAATATGCCGTTAAGTACGGACAACACCTCAAAGGCACGATTATTTCTTCAATGGTCGACGATACTGATGATTACATCGAATCAATCAACCGCCGCCGCCAAGAAATTTTCCCTCAAACGGAAATTGATTTTATGCGTGAGTGTGAGGCAAATAACGACTACGACAACAAGCGTTACCAAGAAGATGTGCAAATTTTGAACATTAATTTCCTTGATCGTCGTCAGCCGTGCAAGTTGTATCACATCAAGCGTATTGGTGGCTTACCAGTATACCATGCTTTCCAAGGTGATAATGAGTTTGTCGTTACCGGTAAGCTAAAAGATTGGCACTTCAGAAAGTACTTGAAGGAAATCAAGATGCCAACTCTGCTAACTTTTGGTGAAGAGGATACGATGCCATTAGAAACGGCTAGAATTATGCAAAAAGAAATTCCTAATTCACGGTTAGTAACTACGCCAAATGCTGGTCATCACCACATGGTAGATAATCCTGACGTTTACTACAAACATGTAGCGGACTTTATCAGAGAAGTTGAAGCTGGAACTTTTAAAGGTGAATAATTATTCTTAGTTTGCCTTTTAACAAACAAAAAAGTCTTATAGTGTATTTTTTGTTAGAAATTTGTCGAAATAATTTAGTTTAAAAAAGCCATGAGAACAATCTCATGGCTTTTTAGTTGTTTAGCAACAGTACTTTTTCTTCAGGTAGTTTGACTTTAATTTGCTCGAAGCTAAATGGCTTTGTTAAGGACATTTGGTATGCGGTCAAATGTAAAAACTCTTCGGCGTCAATATGATGGGAATTATATAATGGATCACCTATAATTGGACAACCAATTGCTGCTAAATGAACTCGAATTTGGTGAGTTCGTCCGGTTTCAAGTGCGAGTTTAACTAGTGCAGTTTGATCACTATTACGTTTTAAAACTTGGTAGTGGGTAATTGACTTGAGCCCATCGTCTTTTACCATTCGCTTCCGTTGATCGAGAGGATTACGGCCTATGGGTAAATCAATTATTCCCGAATCTTGCAAATTTTCAGCATGATTAACCAGTGCTAAATACTCTCGCTGAAATTTTTTGGTGGTTAATTCACGATTCAAAATCGGTACCACAGCTGGATTTTTAGCCACGAGAAGCAAACCACTTGTCAGCATGTCTAAACGGTGTACGATAAAAGGCGTGTGCTTTAAATAGGTAGCGCAATCGTTTAGTGCGGTGTTAGTTTCGTCTAAGTTAGGATGCGTTTTTTGACCAGCTGGTTTGTTAATGATTAGTAAATCAGCATCTTCAAAAACTACATCAGGTAGCTGCCCACTTTCAGGATATTCCTTTTGTTCTGACTCGACATCATCTAAAAAGAGTTCAATTTTATCCCCTGGTTTAATTAGTTGATTAAAATAATGATAAGAACCGTTAATTAATACCTGCTGCTTGACGCGCAAATAGTGTCTCCACTTGCGTGGAACTAATAGCCTGCACAAAAGTTCATTTACAGAACACGGTTTGCGATTTTTGGGGTAATATAGTGTAAAATAATAGCTCATAAATATTTATTAAATCTCTCTGAAAACAAAAGCAATACTCTCTGATATGATACAATTTTAGTTGTTTCTAAAAGGAGCAGATAAAATGGAAAATAATGAACCAAAGAAAAGCGTGCTTGGTGGCTTATGGCACCGTTTTGACAGCCGTTTTTTTATCGGGCGTTGGATTATTCTGATCCTGCTCAGCATGACACTTTTGGTTTGTACCTATTATACCGTCAAAGTGAAAACATCAAATATTTCAAATTTAAAGGCCTCTTTATCAGCGACGACTGCTATTTATGATTATAGAAATCAGAAAGCAGGAGATCTATACTCGCAAAAAGGGACTTTTGTTGAATATAGCAAAATTTCTCCCAATGTCAAAAATGCAGTTATTTCAACTGAGGACCGCACTTTTTGGAAAAATCCTGGTTTCAGTATTAAGGGAATGGGACGGGCAGCACTTGGCCTCGTCGTGCATCGTGGCCAGATTTCTGGTGGCGGTTCAACGCTTACCCAACAGCTTGCAAAAAATGCATTGTTAACGCAACGCCAGACCCTTTCGCGAAAAGTCGAGGAGCTCTTTTTTGCGGTTGAAATTACTCATGTTTACTCTAAAAAAGATATTTTGACTATGTATCTTAATAACGCTTATTTCGGTAATGGTGTTTGGGGCGTGCAGGATGCTAGTCAAAAGTACTTTGGCAAAAACGCTAGCGAATTAACAGTTGGTGAAGGAGCTGCTTTAGCTGCGATTTTGCGTAATCCAAGTAAGTACAACCCAATTGACCACATGAATTATTCCCTATCTCGTCGAAACTTGGTTCTAGACTTGATGGTAAGTAATAAAAAACTGTCTGCTTCGCAGGCAAAAATGGTCAAAAGTCAGGGCTTAGTGTTAAGAGACACTTATCAAAATCAAGATGGCTATCGTTATCCATATTTCTTCGATGCGGTTGTTGATGAAGCAATTCAACGTTACGGCCTAAAAGAAGAAGATGTTATGAATAAAGGCCTACGGATATACACTACTCTCAACCAGAATTATCAAGGGCAACTGCAAGATAAATTCACACAAGATTGGTTATTTCCACAAGGTTCTTCCGATGGAACTAAAACCCAAGGTGCCAGTGTAGTAATGGATCCCAATACTGGTGCTGTCAGAGCCGTGATAGGTGGACGCGGAAAACACGTTTTCCGTGGCTATAATCGGGCTACGCAAATGAAACGACAACCAGGATCCGCAATTAAGCCAATTGTTTCTTATGCACCTGCTTTGCAGCAAGGTTATCATTATGATTCTGAACTTTCTAACAAGTTACAGCGCTTTGGCAAAAATGGCTATGAACCTCATAATGTTGATAATGGCTATTCACCTAAAATTCCAATGTATGTTGCGTTAGCCCAAAGTAAAAATGTACCTGCTGTTTGGCTGCTTGACCGTATTGGGGTTTCTAAAGGTGTTCAATCTGCAAGTAACTTTGGCATCAAAGTTCCAAAAGAAGATCAAAACTTAGCATTAGCACTGGGTGGTTTATCGACTGGAGTGTCACCACTTCAAATGGCGCGTGCTTATTCAGCTTTTGCCAACAAGGGCAATTTGCCAAATAACTCGTATTTCATTACTAAAATTACTGATGCCAGTGGCAATGTGATTGCTGAGAACCACGATATTGGTAAGCACCGAATCATTTCTGAAAATACTGCTAAAGAAATGACAACTATGCTACTAGGCGTATTTTCAGGTGGAACTGGAACATCAGCTCAGCCTGCTGGTTATCGGGTTGCTGGTAAAACTGGATCTACTGAGGTGCCTAATTCCTATGGCTTTGGTACCAAGGACCAGTGGATTGTTGGTTATACCCCAGATGTAGTTGTTGCCACTTGGGTTGGCTATGATCGGACTAATAAACAGCACTTTATGCACGGTGTTTCAGAAACCGAAATTACTCGCCTTTATAAAGCAGAGATGGAAGGGATATTACCTTATACTGCTCAAAACCAATTTACTGAAAAATCACCAAGACAAATTTTGCAAAATAATGGTGCTAATTCAGATTGGACAAACGGACTAGGAGATCGAATCGAAAAAGGCATAGGATCTGCGGGAGAAAAGCTAAATGAATGGTATAATAGCTTGAGAGGGCTTTTTGGCCAATAATTAGGAGGATAATTATCTATGGTAAACGTTTATGACTCAGCTAATCAATTAGCTTCGGATATACAAGAAATTGACGAATATAAGGCTTTGCAAGAAGCAATCGAGGCGGTTGAAAATAGTGCTGAAAGTACTGACCTTTTTAGAAAAATGGATCAAATTCAAAGCAAAATCATGAATGCGCAAGCCCAAGGTCAGGAACTGTCTGAAGAAATGCAAACTGAATATCAAAAATTAAACGACGATGTTCAAAAAGATCCGCAAATTCTCAAGCTTTTACAAGCTGAACAGGGTTTATATAAGACAGTTGAAGATGTCCAAAAAGTAATCACTAAACCAATTAATGATTTGTTTAATGGACTTAGAAGCTCTAACTAATTATGAAATTTATCCATTTTGCCGATGCGCATTTAGATAGTCCATTTTTGGGACTATCTTTTTTGCCATCTAGAGATTCTTCATCAATTCATCAGGCACCCAATCAGTCTTTAACGCGCGTAATTGATTTAGCTTTGCAAGAAAATGTTGATTTGGTGTTAATTGCGGGTGATACTTTTGATAGTGCGCGTCCTAATCCAAGCAGTCAGATTTTTTTTGCCCAACAAATCAAACGTTTGACGGATGCCCAAATTCAAGTAGTAATGATTTTTGGCAATCATGATCACATGCAAGAAGCTGATTTGCTGGTACCAGTAAGTCCATATTTTAAGCTACTTGGAAATAATGAAAAAGTTGAAACAGTTACTTATCACACAAAAAGTGGTTTTACTTATGATGTGACTGGTTTTTCCTACTTTAAAAATCATATTACTGAAGATAAAATGGGTGATTTTCCCAATAAAAGTGAACATTATACCTTTGGGTTAATGCATGCACAAGAAAAAACAGGCAAAAGTGCGCAAAATGTTTATGCGCCATTTAATTTAACTGAAATTAAAGAACTAAATTATGATTATTTCGCTTTAGGGCACATTCATCTTCGGCAAACCTTGGCGGAAGTTCCGCTAATTGTGTATTCCGGAAACTTGCAAGGCCGACATATTAATGAAACTGGTGCCAAAGGCTGCTATTTAGGCGAAATTAATGAACAAACTAGGGTAACCAGAATCAAATTCGTTCAAACTAGTCCAATCGTCTGGCAAAAAGCTCTAGTTGAGCTTCATGAGCCGTTAAGTCAAACGGATCTACAGGACAAAGTCTTAATAAATTTGGTTGCTACCGAAACTACTTATTTTAGTTTACAAATTAGTGGTGCGGAATTTCTGAATGAAAAGGAACGTGAACTTGTTCAAGAAACAGATTTTTGGCAGATGATTTCCAATCAGCTCGCAAATAATTCGCAGTTAGTTGATATTCGCTATAAAACTAATAGTCATCTTGAAATCTCTGAGAATGACCAGGCATATTTTATGCAAGCAGAACAGGAAGTTTTTGCCACTGATTACTTTGCCACTATGTGTAAAGATTGGGCCAAAAAAGATCAGCTTTCTGAGGAGTTGGTGCGTAACCCGCAATTTTTGCAGGAAGTAAAACAACTAACTGAAGTGAAATTAGACAGCAAGTTGAAAGGAATCAGCGATGAAGTTAACTAAGATTAAAATTGTCAACTTTGGTCAATTCTCTAACTTCGATTTTGATTTAACTAACTCAAAGCTTAATGTTTTTTTTGGCAAAAACGAGGCTGGAAAAAGTACAATTGTTGCCTTTATTAAGCAGATAATGTTTGGCTTTCACTTAGCAAGTCAAAACTCAGCTTTTTTTGAAGATTACCAACCACTTGCGCGTGTGAGTCCAATGGGTGGCTCACTGTTTTTTGAAAATAATCAGGGCGACAGCTATGAACTAGAGAGATTATATGCTAGTGGTAAAGGCTCTAAGCTTGGCACCTTAACAGTTAAAAGGAATAACCAAATTGTTCCCGAAAGTACTTTTTTTGATCAAATAAAAAATATTGATGGCGATTTTTATGCCGATAGTTTTATTTTTAATCAGGATATGTTAGCCAAGGTTAACAAGATTCAACAGACTGATTTACTTGAACGAATCTATTATTTAGGTGCAGCTAATAGTGATAAACTGATTGATTTGCGTGACGATTTTGCTAAAAAGGCAAGCGATTTGTTTAAAAAAGCTGGTAGTAAGCCACCACTTAACCGCCTGTTAGTGCAGCTTAAAAATCAAAGAGCACAAGTTGACATGGCTGAGAATGAGTTCATCGACTATAAGGAATTAAATAGTCAGTATGTTGAAAGTACTCAGGCTCTGAAAAAGCAAGATCAAGATTTACAGGTTTTGCAAAAAGAACTTAATCGTCTGCAACAGTTGCAAAAACTGTTGCCAAACTATCAAGAGCTCACTGAGTTAAAAGCTCAGATTGAACCTGTTAATTTTGACCAAGAACAATATGAATCAGCGCAAAGTCTGGTTTTGCAAGTTGAAAATTTAAAAAAGAATAATCAAGAATTACAAAACAGTCTTGAAAAGCTTAAACAAGAAAATATTGATAGTGAGAGAGCAAACAAATTAGTCCAAAGAAAACCCGAAGTTTTACAATGGCGATCAGAATATCATAGTTGCGAGCAAAAGCAGCAACAAATTACTAGTGAGGAACAACAACTAATTGCTCTTAATCCTGATTTAGCTCAAATTGCTGATATGAATCAAGATGAAATTATCAAACTTCAAAATGAATTTGACCAACTACCTAAAAATAAAAATGAAGTATTTTCTACGAGTAAGATAGGCCTATATTGGCTTGCAGGTGGATTGGCATTTATTTTCATTGGAATTATCCTGTTGTCAAAAATGCCTTTGGCAGGTGGAATAGGCTTAATAGCTGGGATTAGTGCAGTTGTAGTTGGTCTATTTAGGCAAAGAAAAGAAAAGAATCTTCAGCGTGAATTTGAAGCAAAAAGATCTCAAAAAGAAAATATTCGAACTGATTTTATACATAAATATGGACTACAGATAGATCGTCTTGACATTCACAATTTAATCAACGCCTGGCGTCAGTATCAATTACAAGAACAAAATAAATTAGCAACCAAACAGCAAGAAGATGATTTAAAGAAACAAACGCATAAGTTAGCGGAACAAATTGGTGATATTCTACTTAAGCCAATCGCAACAGATTTTGAATCATTAATTGCTGCCCTTGACCTAATTGAAACACATCTATCTACAGCTCGACAGCAAGTTGAAAAAAGAGTTAGTTTTCAAAACACTATCAAAGAAAATAATGAGAGGTTAAAGGAAACAGAACTTAAACTGCGAGCCACTTTGGCTGAGGCTCATGTTGTCGATATGGAGCAATATAAATTTTTGCAAGCTAAAAAGCAAAAACAGGCTGCCCTTAAAACTAAAATAAAAGTATTAACAGCCAATTTAGAGCAAGACATGTCCCAGCTAAAGGAGTTACAAGCAAATACTTCGTTAGCTAATAAGAAACAAGCTGAACTTGAACTTAAAATTAAGCGCCAGCAAGCTTCGATTAGTCAGTTACAAACAAAAATTGCGGAAATCAATGTTAAAATGACCAGCTTAGCTAATTCTAGTTCGGTTTATAAGGCGAAACAAGAATTAGCTAATACGCAAACGCAATTTCAGAAATTGAGTGTTGAATATCTAGCTAATCTCTCTGCTTCTAAGTGGATTGCGCGGGCTTTAGACTTAGCATCAAACGAGCGCTTCCCTAAAATGCTAGTTGCTGCAAAAGAATATTTGCGACTGTTAACGAATAATCGGTATAATAATATTGAAATTGACAAGGAAATAACAATTACACGTGTTGACGGTAAGAAAATCAAGGTTCAGTATTTGTCCCGAGGTACTTCCGAACAATTGTATTTTGCGTTAAAGTTAGCGTTTGTTCAACAAATTAAAGATCAAATTAGCTTACCAATTTTAATTGATGATTCATTTGTTAATTTTGATGATCAAAGAGTTGATCAAATTAACCAATTACTGAAGCAAGTTGCTGAAAACAATCAAGTGTTGATTTTTACGGCACAATCTAGTTTAGTTGAAAAGCTGCAGCTTCAACCACTGACTTTTACGAAAGGAACCGATAATGTATAAACGTTTGCTAGATTATAATGATGGCGAAGAATTTGAGGCAGTTGTTTTAATCAAGAATTCGCAATTACGGCATACTAAGAAAGGTAAGCTGTATTTGGCGATGTCGTTTAGCGATTCTTCTGGTGAAATTCGTGGTAATTTTTGGGACGCGACTAATCAGGATGCTGCCACTTTTAGTGCAGGTACGATTGTCGAATTAGATGGTAAGCGGGAAGAGTATCAAAGCCAGCCGCAAATTAAAATTTATAGTCTACGTGTGGTCGGTCCGGAAGAAGGATATGACTTAAACCAGTTTATTAAATCGGCACCTGAAAAAATATCTTCAATGAAAGAAGAAATTAATCAGTATGTGTTTGAAATTCTGAATCCAACTTGGAATCGAATTGTCCGATCATTACTGAAAAAATGGGATGAGCGTTTTTTCGACTATCCTGCAGGTAAAAGCAACCACCATGCGGTTAGAGGAGGGTTAGCTTATCACACCTTGTCAATGTTAAGGGATGCTAAAGGGTTGGCTGATAATTATTCTCAAATTGACCGCTCGTTACTATATGCTGGCTGCATATTGCATGATATGGGTAAAGTTTTAGAGTTGTCAGGCCCCGCAGCTACTCAGTATACAACCGAAGGAAATTTGGTCGGTCATCTAGTTCTAATTGATGAACAAATTATGCTAACGGCTAAAGAACTTAATTTTGACTTAGAGTCGGAAGATGTTTTGCTTTTACGCCATATGGTTTTAGCGCACCACGGCAAGTTTGAATACGGTTCTCCGAAATTACCGGCACTTTTAGAAGCTGAATTATTACACCGTATTGATGACTTAGATGCTGCAATCTATGCGATTACCAATGCACTTCAGCACACGCGTCCAGGTGACTTTACCGACAGCATTATGAGTCAAGGCGGACGCAAATTCTATCGGCCAAAAGTTGACGAGCCATTAACTAAATCGAAAAATTTAGAGTAAAAAAAGAAGTTCAATTGAACTTCTTTTTTAATTTACTATTTCTTTGAATCTGAAGTAGTAACGTAGGACGAGAGAACATTCTTCAAGTCATCGTCTTTGATTGAAACATCAGCTTTTTTAAGAACTGTCGAAATTACGCTACGCATTGTTTCTTGGTCTTGAGCCATCGAACGGTAAATTGCATCATCAATTTCCTTCTTGTGAGAAGCAAATGTGCCTTTACCAGGGTGTTTAATCATTCTAATCACATGGTAACCAGATTGAGATTTAACTGGGCTAGAAGTGGTTTTACCAGTCTTAAGCTTGAAGGCAGCATTTTTAAATGCTGGGTCTAAACTTGTGTCAGTTGAATCAAAAGCAGGTAATTTACCCTCATTGTTCTTGGTACCCGTATCAAGCGAATACTTTTTAACTAAGCTCTTGAAGCTCTTACCCGCATCAAGTTCCTTGATAATTGTTTCGGCTTGCGACTTTTTAGAAACTAAAATATGTTGAACAGTTACTTTTGGTTGATATGACTTCCAAGCCTTTTCTTCTTGACTCTTGGAAATCTTCTTAACATCCTTTAAAGCAACTTCACTAAGCAAGTTAGTCTTCAAGTTGCGTTTAAAACTTGAAACTGTCATGCCATTTTGCTCCAAAACAGCGCTAAATTGTGAACCGTATTGCTTCTTGTAAGTATTAAACTGTTTGTCAACTTGTTTCTTAGAAACCTTGCTGCCATATTGCTCATCTAAAACATTGTTAATAATCATGTTAGCTAGAGCAGTTTTACCAGCTTGTGACTTCTTCATTTCGTCATAATATTGCTGTTGGGTAATTTTGCCACCTTTGTATGAGGCTACAGTTTCACCACCACTAGAACAAGCTGTGGTTGACAAAGCAATACCTGTTACAGCGGCAACGGCAGCTATTTTTTTAATATAATTCTTCATAAAGTAATTCTCCACATCCTTAATAAACTAAGTCACCGACAATTAATATAACATAAACTGGCTGATCAGGTTTTTAAAATCGATAATTTCACTAAAAAATCAAACTTTCTTTAATATTTTTTATATTATTTGAATAATCTTGCTTAGCCAGCTTCTTTTTTAAGTGTTCCCGCCTGTTCTTGCAACTTAGATATTAAACGAGAAATACTGATTTGGTAGTATTCAATTTCTTTTTCTAACTCGGTGTACGCGATTTGCGCGTTGGGGAGAGCATTGGTTAATTCTTGCTGGGCAATCTTTAATTTATTGATTGCCTGAGTTAAATCATCGAGGTCATTTTTAGTTCCAGAAAACTGTTTTTGAATTGGCCGCCCTAAGCGGTGACCATGTTGATCTTTAAATAGTGATAAAACCATTCCAAAGCCAGCACCAACGGCCAAGCCTAAACTAAAGTGTTTCATAATATCTCCTTAAAATTGTGCCTGAATTGCGTCAGCAATTTTTTGATAATCAGCGTCCTCATAATCCGCTTCATTGTTACGAGTAATTACTTTCAATCCGTCACCTTCAAAACGAGGGACAAAGTGAACATGAGAATGCATAACTACTTGATTTGCACTTGCACCATTATTAGTACTGATGTTCATACCCGTGATTTTAGGGTCATAGTTTTTAATTGCATTAGCCACCATTGGAACGTATTGTAAAAAACGTTGGGCATCTTCAGTAGAATAATCAAATAAGTTAGCAATGTGCTTTTTAGGTATCATTAATGTATGTCCTGGGTTTACTTGTGATAAGTCTAGAAATGCCTTTACGTCATTATTTTCAAAAACAGTATAGCTTGGAACTTCACCGCGAATAATCTTGCAAAATAAACAATCTTTCTCTAATTTCTCCATATCAAACCTCTTAAGAACCTCTTAATTTTAAAATTTAGTTTACCCTAATATCATGCTATCATATAAAATGAGTAAATTCAGTAAAAGAAAGACAGGAATTATGGTTCTTAAGATAGAGCACTTAACCGGTGGTTATACTGGTGTACCAGTCATTAAAGACATTAATTTAGAAATTAAACCGGGCGAAGCCCTCGGAATTATCGGTCTCAATGGCGCTGGAAAGTCAACGATAATCAAACATATACTAGGATTGCTTCGCCCGCAAAAGGGAAGAATTACTTTAAACGATATTGAACTCATCCGACAGCCAACTGCATTTAAACGACAAGTTGCGTATATTCCTGAGATTCCAGTTTTATACAATGAATTAACTTTAAAAGAGCATCTTGAACTTACAATTTTAAGCTATCATTTAGCTGAAAAAGAAGCTTGGGAACGCGCCCAGCGACTTTTACAGATGTTCAGGCTAGAAGATAAACTAGACTGGATGCCCGTTCATTTTTCTAAAGGAATGAAGCAAAAAGTTATGATTGTGACTGCGTTTTTAGCTGATACGAATTTATTGGTGATTGACGAGCCTTTTACTGGGCTTGATCCATTGGCGGTTTCCAACTTAATTGATTTAATTAAACAGGCAGTAGCTGAAGGCAAAATGATTTTGATGTCCACTCATATTTTAGCTGATGCTGAGCAAGCAATTTCAAATTATGCAGTTTTAAATAATGGAGAAATTGAAGTTATTGGCAGCCTACCTGAAATTCGTACACATTATGGCTTAACAGAATCTGATGCTTTTGATAAAATCTATCGAATGCTTAATCAGGAGCACCACAATGCGTGAGTTAGCTAGTAAAAGACTGCAAAAAAATTTGCAACAGTCGCTCAAGTATTTGGTTTTGGTTTTTAATGATTTCTTTATATTGGCGTTGATTTTTTTATTTGGCGCTTTGATGTTTTGGTATGCTCAAAGCATGAAAACCATGCCAAGCGATTTATGGTTTTACCGTCCACTCACTGGGGCACTTTTGTGGCTTCCACTAATGATTGGAAAATTGGTCACATTACTCAAACCGGCTGACACGCAATTTTTGTTGCCACAGGATAAGCAGATAGAAAAATACCTTAAACCAATGTTTACTTATAGCCTAATTGTGCCTGTAATTGTAATGATACTGCTCGCAGGAATTTTGTTTCCATTTGCGACAATTAAAGCCGAAATTTCGGTAGTAGATTATGTTATTGGGGTTATGTGCGTTTTTATAGCCAAAATTTTGCAGCTAAAAACAATGGAGCATAATTTATACTTTAACCAAAAGGTTTCTTTACCTTTAGTAAACTTTATATTGCTAATAGTTATTGTCTTGGGTATGTCTTGGCCACGATTTATCTATTTGAGTGCAGTAATCTTATTAATCGGAATTAGTTTGTTGATTTTTAGACCGCATCACGAAAAGCTGTTTGACTGGCAGTATGCAGTTGAAATGGAAGAAAAAAGGAAAAGCCGGGTATATAATGCTTTTAGCATGTTCACGGATGTCAAGGAAAAACAGGTTAATATCAAGCGGCGTAAATACTTAGATTTTTTGTTGAGCTTACCCCAAATTAGTGAAAATCCTAATCGTTTTTTGTATCGGCGCTCGCTGTTAAGAAATCCGGAAAATCTTAACTTATTGGTACGAATGACGGCATTTGCAGTGCTAATATCTTGGCTTGTGCAAAACTGGCTCTGGGCACTAGGACTGTCTTGCTTGGTAATTTTTTTAACAATCTATCAACTCTTACCGATGGCAAGTGAGTTTGATGATAATATTATGTATCGGGTCTATCCAATTGAACGGTCAAAGCGTGGAGAAGACTTAGTTATTGTCTTGGCCTTTGCAATGCTAATACAATGGCTGATTATCAGTCTATCTTGGCTAATAGCCCTTCCGATTAATTTGCAGCTATTTGAGGCAATCTGTATATTGGTAGTCTTTAGTTGGGGGCTTTTGCGACTGTATTTACCAATGAAAATTAGAAAGAGGAATATTTAAATAGATGAGGTTACGTAATAAACCCTGGGCGGTGAAGTTGGTTGGAGAACATCCAGAAGGCGTTTTAGATAGACCAGATACTGCCAAAAAAATTGACTGGGAAAAACGCTTTACTGATATTTCTAAACCGCTTGAAATTGAAATTGGTTCAGGCAAAGGACAGTTCATTACAACACTAGCTGAAAAACACCCTGAAAAGAACTTTGTTGCTGTTGAACTGCAAATAACTGCTGCTGGCATGATACTGCGAACGAAGTTGGAAAAGCACTTGGACAACTTGCAAATATTATGTGCTGATGCTGCGAATATTGACTGTTTTTTTGCGGCACATAGTGCTGCTACGCTTTATCTTAACTTTAGTGACCCATGGCCTAAGACGCGCCATGAGAAGCGTCGTCTAACTTATAAAACATTTTTGGCTAAGTACCAGAAAATCATTGATTCTGAAGGACATATTGAGTTTAAGACCGATAATGCTGGTCTTTATTCATACTCAGTACAAAGTATGAATAACTATGGCATGAACTTTGACTTTGTCTCAGTTGATTTGCACAATGAAAACGCAGAAATTGTTGCTAATAACATTGAAACTGAATATGAACATAAATTTGCAACTAAAGGAAATCCAATTTATGCCCTTCATGCTAGTTTTGGAGTAAAATAAATTAAATTAAACATGATAAGTGAGGTAATTAAAATGGAACAAATTAAGAAATTTGATCGAGAAAAATTAACTGAAGTTACAAAAAATGGTCGAGTAGTTTTAGAATTTTCAGCTGATTGGTGTCCAGACTGTCGCTTTTTAGATCCATTTATGCCTGAAATTGAAGCCGACTTTCCTGATAGCAAATTTTTCCAAATTGATCGTGATGGCGCAGTTGATATTGCCAAGGAATTAAACATTATGGGAATTCCATCATTTGTTGTCTACCAAGATGGTCAAGAAATTGGTAGACTAGTTAATAAGGATCGTAAAGCTAAGGATGAAGTTGAAGAATTTTTGCGATCGCTCGACTAAATGAAAGAGGATTCCTATATGATTACTAGTATTAACAAAAGAAGCTACCCAAATACCTTGATTGTGATTTTAGATCAAGGCCAAGGAGATGGCCAATATGATGAAAAGGGTGATGTGGTTCGCATTACTGATGATAATGGCAAGGTAACAGGCTATAATTTTTTTAACGTTAATCAAGTAATTGATTACGACAAGTTACCTGATGGTCAAGTTAAATTGTCGGATAGTGACTTGAGCGCATTAAACGGTAAGTTAGCTGAAGTAGGCTTTGAGGATAAGCTTGCTTATGGAGAACCAACGTTGGTTTATGGTTTTGTTAAGAGCTGCGAGAAGCACCCAGATTCTGATCATTTGCACGTAACAACAGTTGAGGTTGGCAATGGCGAAGAATACCAAATTGTTTGCGGTGCACCTAACATTGCTCAAGGCCAAAAAGTCGTAGTTGCACTTCCTGGCACACTAATGCCAAACGGGCAAATGATATGGCCGGGGCAGCTGCGTTCGATTGATTCGTTTGGTATGATATGTTCAGCACGTGAATTAGGACTTAAACATGCTCCTGAAAAACGCGGTATTATGGTTTTGCCTGCTGACTTTCCAATTGGCGAACCATTTGATGCAGCGCAGTGTGATGATTTGCTTGCTAGTGGCAAGATTAGTATATAAAAAAGACCCTAGAATGTGTGGTGAGTCCCAAAAGTTAAACAACTTGCGGGGCTTATTTTTATGTCTAAGTTATCTAAAAAAAATAAAATTCAAATCTATCATCAATGGCAACAAGGTTATTCTGCTCAATTTCTATTTCCCAAATGGCAAATTATAACTGGTAATATCAAATGCTGTTCAAACTGACTGAGTTTCATGGGATTCAGGTTTCTGACCATCCATATCATAATTATTTTGTGGAATTCATCGAAGCAGCAGTTGAACAACTAGATACGCTACCCAATTATCAGTTAACTTAGGGCTTAAAGTTCCGGCAGCTGTTTAATTGGATTTGCAAATACAAAGAAAATGGGCATAATGCCGTCATCAAGCTGAAATGCCTACTCACTCCTAGTTTTAATCCAGATTGCCAGCAGCACTTATTACTACTCGCTCAGTAAAAACAATAAAGACCATAAAAAGAAATTAGTTAAATGCAGAAAAAAGTTCTCCAGTAAACTAGTTTTTGCATATTGGCAAAACCGTTGTCTTTAAGCCATTAATTAAGTTGTTTAATTGATTAAAGCGCCAATTTTTCATTTTCCCCGTTAGTTTACTGGAATTTTTTACTTAATTGAACATTTATAGCTTTTTGGTTAGTGCTAATTACTTCTGCGTTAATTAACGGTTGAAGTGTTTTTTTGACCATTTACATTAAAAGCACAAATTAAAGAATCAGTCCCAAAATGATATTTATCATTTTTAGAAACAATATGAATTGAAGAGCCGTTTTTGACAGATTTTACTTGGTCAATCTTAAACAGCATACTTTTAGCACATTTTGAACTTTGATTTTATAGGCGCTTAATTAAAGTTATGCAAATAGAAAAATGACATTGTTGTAGTTGATCATTTACGCTTGAGAAAGTAAAAAAGGTAAATCTTTTTACGATTTACCCTTTTTTGTTGTTTTATTCGGTAGAATGGCGATCGCCTAACTGGAAGTCCTCTTCATGTATAAACATGTTTCTAACAGTGATTTGCTTCTTACCGCATAATTTAGTGAAATCACTAACTGGCACATCCAAATAACCATCTCTAACAGTGGTACCAAAAGTAACCATTCCTTCAGAAGTTGCTTGAATGGGACTCTTGGAGAAATCGCCATCGGTGTTTCTAGGAACACCGATACTGTCAAAGTAGTCATAAAGCTCTTGATCTGTCTTCTTAACGTAATTAATATTGTTGCCAGTCACTTCATTTGCTACTTTTAGGAAAGCATCGTAAGTGAATGGCTCGCAGCCATTAATGTTTAAAATAGTACGGTGGAGCAAGTCATTGTTTAACGCACAAGCGGCACTTAAAGCTGCATCCCTTCTAGAGATGAACCATACACGGCCTTCACCCATGTTTTTCTCAATGCTGTCTTCATGGCTATTAACTGCTCTGAAGTAATCAGTGACGAATGCTTCTGCAAATAATGAATTACGTAAGATAATGTAATCCAAATCAGTGTTTTGAATAATAGATTCAGTGTAACCATGATCTGCATTTTCAACGCTAGGGTTGAAAGGATTTCCTGATGATAGCACTGAAGTATAAATAATTTGACCAACATGAGCCTTAACACAAGCATTTACACAATCCTTGTGTGCTTTCCTCCTCTTAGCACCAACAAACGGCATGGAAATTAATAATACTTTATCCGCATTTTCATAAATTTTAGTTAAATTATCGGAGTTATTAAAGTCAGCAACCGCTGTTTTGATACCCATTTTCTTGTAATTTTCTAATTTATCTGCACGTGGGGCAGTGAAGAGCAATTCTTCTTTAGGAATTAATTTTAAAACGTTTTCAACTACCAATTTTCCAAAATTGCCATCAACACCATTAACTACAATCTTTTTCATTTTGTGCGTCTCTTTAGCTATCCTTGGAATGGCGATCACCAATTTGGAAGGCATTGCTATGTTCAAACATGTATTTAACAGTAATTGGATCATCACCAGTTAGCTTCTTGAAGTCATCAGTGAACATGTCCATTTTTCCTTCGTGAATTGCTTGACCAAAGGTGACCATCCCATCTGAACTGAATGGAGCAGAAGAATGCTTCTGAAATTCACCATCTGTAGTTCTAGGAACTCCCATTTTATCAAAAACTGCATAGTTTTCTTCATCAGAAATTTCTTCATAACTTACGTGATTACCAGTTGCCTCGTTGCCAATTTCGATAAATTTAGTAATATTCATGAGTTCAGCGCCATTAATGTTAAGAATACGGTAATGTAAATTATCAGCGAGCAGGGCATAGGCAACAGCTTTGGCACAGTCTTTTCTTGAAATATAGGCCATCTTACCGTCACCTTGATTATTTCTAACTATCCCACCGTTATTTACAAAAGTGAAGTAGTTAGTAATCATGGCTTCTGCGTATTGTGAATTCCTTAAAAGAATATAATCCAAACCAGTATTTTCAATATAATTTTCAGTATAAGCGTGATCGATCTTTTCCTTACTTGGATTCATCGGATCACCAGCATTTACTAGTGAGGTATAAATGATCTTATTTACACCGGCTTTTTTCGCTGCATCAATCACGTTCTTTTGTGCTTGACGTCTCTTTTCACCAACAAATGGCATGGAAATTAAAGCAAGAACATCGCCGCCTTTAAAACTATCAACTAATCCATCTGTATGATTAAAGTCGGTTTGTTTGGTATCAATACCCATGTCTTGATATTTCTTTAAGTTGTCTTCAGAATAGCCACAAAAAACCAAATTGCTCTTATCGGTTAATTTCATTAAGTATTTAGCTGCTTGACCACCTAAGTTGCCGTCAACGCCTGTCAAAATATATTTAGTCATAAAATAATCTCCTTCATATAGTTTATCTATAATTAAACTATAAATGAAAGCGGCTACTTTGACCAATATATAAAAACACTATAGTTATAGGTAAAACTTATAAGTGGCTATATTTTTGATTTCATTTGTTAAAGATGTAATTTTAGGGGATGTGTTCTTCTTGTAGGCTATGACACGTTGATATGAATGAGGAGAGTTTTTGATTTTTATTAGCTTTAAATTTGGATTTTCAAGTTTCATTGGGAAATCTTCAGGGAAAAAACCAATCAAATTCTTTTGTTGAATCATAAATAGTTCACTTTCAACATTATCTACAATTTCATCAATATTTGGTTTTTCGCCTGCTTTTTGTGATCTTTTGATCATTAAATTATAAGATTTTCCAATACTTGTAGGCGTGATCATAACAGAAGGATATTGATAAATTTCATCCATTGTCACTTCTTCTTTTTTAGCTAGTGGATGGTCTTCTCTTAATCCTATCTTGTAATGACCACTGGAAAGCGGAATGGTTTCAATATCTGGCTCATCGACAAATTCAGAGTCAAAGGTAATTGCAAAATCAATCTTTTCGTCACGAAGATAGGGCGTAAGATTAATCATTAACTCTTTAGTTACTGAAACTTTCTTTTGATATAGCGGCATATAGCTGAACAACTTATTTAAATATGTCAAATCTTCCATGGATGTATAAGCGACTTTAAGCCTTTGAGCTTTTTGCTGTTCCATTTCTTTGTTCAGTCGATCAATATCTTTGAGAATAATCTCAGACCATTGATATAGCAGTTGTCCTGATTCAGTAACAGAAATTGGAATTGTACTGCGATCGATTAATTTAACGTCATATGTTGTTTCTAATTCTTTAATTTGCTGACTGATTGAAGTTTGAGCTACATGATTTTTACTTGCAGCTATAGTGAAGCTTCGCAAATCAACTACATCTTTAAAGTACTTTAGTTTGATAATTGATAGCATTTTTACCTCATTGACTCATCTTTTTTCTACATGCATCTAACATTATAAAACAGAGGTAAGTAAAAGGGGACATTAAGAGCTATAAGTCATAAAGAATGAATCATTATTATGCACTAATTATTGTAGCCATTGCTCTAGGCATAGTTTTTCAAAGGTTTGGGAATGCAATTTAATTTCGATAATGTAGAAATTATATTAGAAAAACGCCAAGCGGACACCAACGCCAGCTTAATTACAATTCCACGTGGCAGTGTTTCAAAACAAAACTGGCAAACAATCTACAGTCAGCGCCAGACTGATGTGGGACTATTTTTGGCCATTTGAAGAACGTATTTGGCATGTGACTAGCATACCTAAGAGGGCAAGTAATAGTTTAAAAATCTAAGTTATGACGATGAACCTAAGCAAATATGGGCAAAGGATGTCTAATAGTCAACTTTGCCTGCTTCTTTTTCGTTTAAAGCGAGGCACAATTTTTCTAGATTTTTTTAAAAAATAGAGTTTATGCCTATATGCGAAAATCTCATAAGATGGCATAAATTATTTTGAAATGTTCTAGTTAAAAATTATCCATTATCTCAAGAAATCGCTTACTAGTAAAGTACAATATAATATATCTGGAAATTTCAAAAAAAGGTAGTTACATATTTTTAGATGGTAAAAATAAATATCTCTGTTTAACAAAAAAAACAAATTTTAAGTATGGAGTAATATCCCTTTAACAATACGAGACATAAAAAAGTAATTAATATCTAACCCAATTTCACAATATAATAAGTTTTGTCCAACCTTTTTGTCCAAATTCAAAATATTCATTCTTTCCTACTTTCATAAGATATTTCTATGTTAGGTAATTAGCAATTTGATAGAAAAGCACTTTGTTTCTTCTAATGGAGTATGCTTGTTTAATCATGATGAGGTCACAATAACGAGAACAAAAAATTATTCAATGTGCGAAACAAAACCATTAAGTTAAAACATTGATTACCTGAAAGCATAACTTTTTTACTTTAGATATTTATCAAACCATTTCAATGCTTCTTCTAGTCTCTTAATACGCCTGTTAGGGGCACCATTCCTTGATAAATCATGATTAGAATCTTGAAAGACTACCAATTTGGTTGGTACATTACGTAATTTCAAAGCTTGGAACATTTGATAAGCATCAGGAATCGGACAACGATAATCATGATCTGAATGTAAAAATAACGTTGGAGTGGTTACATTATTTACGTAGCGAAGAGGTGAGTGGAACCAAAGTTTATCGATATCGTCAGAATGTAAATCATCTGTGGCCATTTGATCATTTACAAATTCAGGACCAATATCTGAGATATACATAGCTGTCCAAGAAGCGATGCTGCGCATGCTTATAGCAGCACTAAAGCGATCAGTATGACCAATGACCCAATTAGTCATAAAGCCACCATAACTTCCTCCAGCTATACCAAGCTTTTCTTCGTCCACATCTGGAACTTGTTTTAAGACTTCATCGGTAAATAACATTAAATCATCATAGTCCACAGTTCCATATTTGCCGCGCAAGTCACCATATTCATCTCCCCAACCTTCAGAGCCAATAATATTAGTAAAGAAGACAAAATATCCAGCACTAGCAAGCATTTGCATTTCATGGAAAAAACCATCTCCATAAGTAGCACGTGGACCACCGTGAATTTCTAAAACAGCTGGATATTTGTTACCTTCTTGATAATTAAGCGGATAAAGTACCCAACCATAACGTTTATCACCATTATGATCCTGATAATCAACTTGTTTTGGTTCGGCAACATATCGATCATTCAAAAATTCATTAAAATGACTAAGTTGTTTAACTTGTCCATCCTTTTCAAATTGGTAGAGCTGCTGCGGACTTTGTGGACTATTAGCGATAAATTGTAAACGATCGCCTTGAAATGCTAAAGAAACAATCGAACCATCCCACTTGCCAACTAGTTCTGTTTTCTCACCGTCAAATGTATAAATTTCATTATGTGTAGCAATTGTAGAAACAAAATAAAGTTTATTGTTGTGGACAAAGGTGGTTTTACCTGGAACTACTTCCATATCATGTATGACAATATTGGATAAATTATGATCCCATTCTTGCACTAGCCGCATTTCATGAGTATCTTTAGTCAAATGATAAAAATCGGGATTCTCTTCGATTCCATATTTTTTATTATCAGTTGCTGCTAGATATAATTCATCATTCAATAATGCAACCGCACCTATAGACCAAGTTTCAGGCTTAAGCAACTCATGAAGTTTTTTTTCAGAAAGGTCATATTCATAGAGACCGTCTTGAAATGGTCGGTGATTTTTATATTGTGATCCAGTTAAGAACAGGCGACCGTCTTGATACCAAAAGTTGCTTACCGCAAAATCTTTTGGTACTAATGAGTGCAATTTTTTATTCTCTAAATCAAAAATGAAAAGTTGATGTCGTTTACCATTCACATTTCCCTCAGCGTTTGTCCAATAGGGTACTTCAGTTACTTCATGCCAGGGCAAATCATTACCAGTTTTGGATAAGAAAGCTGTACCTGATAAGAGCAATTGCTTGTCTTTTAATACTTCTTGAACTGCCAAACTCTGTTTTTTAAATTCATGAACTACAGTCAAATCTTGAGTATCAGTGTTTAATTTAAATAATTGAGTCTTTTGTTTATCATTTGTCGTTGTAAAATACACATTAGGCTCTTTATCAAAGACAAAAGCTGGATAAGTGTCGGTAGTTAAAACGGTACGCAAGCCTTTCTTACCATTTTGTTTAACAAGTGACCACTTATATTTATCTAAATTATCAGGATTAGGATCCGCGGTTTGGAAAATACTATTATCACCTTGTGTCTTTAATTCTCCGGCATTTGTTAAGTTTAATAAGTCTTTTGCTGTTAATCTTTGCATGTTAGACCTCCGTTTTAGTTGAAAGCAAGATTAATAATGTATTAAATTTTAATTTTGGAAGTTTGATTTGTCAATTTACTTTTCAAATTTAAGATTTAAAAAGTAAATCGTAATACTAAGTAACAGTATCGCTGTTTGGGCATAAAGAGGCTAGCATCTATCGTCGGTAAACTGCTGGAATAATAATCCGAGAAAGTAATTACTATCTTTTTTATTTATAGTTGACTCGGATTAAATATCTATTTTCCTTTATTGGTAACTTACTCAATGCGTTTAGCAATTAAAATGATTAAGATATTTTTGTTTACTCAAAATTTTGAAAGCTGACATTCATTCGCTTTATTTTGCTTGTCGATAATTTGTTGTTAGAACACTTGCTGCCTCCCAATATGGCACTGTGAAATTAAACCAGTAAGGAGATCATGCTGGTGATATTGGTTTTCCTAAAACATCAGGTAAGACCTCCTGAATTAGAGGAATAACTTAACAAAAATAAATTTTTACTACAGTTTTGGGGAGATTAAGCTCTTTTTGTCGTAGTAATGGTAAAATAATAAACGATGTTAAATTAGAATTTTGGAGCTTAAAAATGTTAGATAAAAACAAACAAATCTGGTTTATTGGAATTAAGGGTACTGGTATGGCAG
Source organism: Lactobacillus sp. C449L (assembly GCF_059900815.1). Classification (NCBI taxonomy): domain Bacteria; kingdom Bacillati; phylum Bacillota; class Bacilli; order Lactobacillales; family Lactobacillaceae; genus Lactobacillus; species Lactobacillus sp. C449L. Next base: position 46,937 of record NZ_JBWXGA010000004.1, read on the forward strand.
CTTTAGCCTTGTTGTTAAACGACTTAGGCTATCAAGTAGCTGGAAGCGATATTGACAAATATACTTTTACGCAAGTCCCTTTAAGTAAAGCCGGAATTGAAGTAGCTCAGTTTGATAAGAATAATATCAAGAATGAGGGCCAGGTTATTATTAAGGGCAATGCTTTCAAAAATGATAATATCGAAGTTAGGACATGTGAAGATAAAAAAATAACTTGGCAGAGCTATCCCGATACGGTTGAAGAAGTTATTAAAATGCATGTCAGTATTGGAGTTTCGGGAACTCATGGTAAAACCTCAACCACTGGGATTCTTGCTCGAGTAATGAGCGAAGCTGCTCCTACTTCGTATTTAATTGGTGATGGTGAAGGTAAGGGTGTCAAAAACTCACGTTTTTTTGTGTATGAAGCAGATGAGTATCGGCGCCACTTTTTAGCCTATCACCCGGACTATCAGATTATGACTAACATTGATTTCGACCATCCAGATTATTTTAAAGATCAGGATGATTATACTTCGGCGTTTCAAACAGCGGCTGATCAAACTAAGAAGGCTTTGTTTGTTTGGGGTGGTAATGAGCGCCTTAAAACTTTACAGGCTAAAGTTCCTAAATATACCTATGGCTTTGAATCTATTGATGATTTTCAAGCGGTTAATGTTAAAAGAACAACTGAAGGATCAACTTTTAGCGTTTTAGCTCATGGTAAAAATATTGGTGAATTTACCATTCATTTATTTGGGGACCATAATATATTGAATGCAACTGCTGTCATTGCTGTTGCGTATACGGAGAAGATACCGCTCGATGACATTCAAAAGGGATTACTGACCTATCAAGGCGCTAAACGTCGGTTTTCCGAGAAAGATTTTGGGGACATTAACGTTATTGATGATTACGCGCACCACCCAACTGAAATGCGAGCAACTATCCAAGCGGCTAGACAAAAATTTCCCAACAAACGATTAGTTGTTGTCTTTCAGCCACATACTTTTACTCGTACGAAAAAGTATGCTTCGGATTTTGAAAAGATTTTACGTGATGTTGATAAGGCATACATTACTCCGATTTATGCTTCTGCAAGAGAAGCGGGAGGTGATATTACGAGCAGTGACTTGACAGCCAAAATACCAGGCTCTGAAGTGCTTGACTTTGATAATATTGCCGATTTAGCTAAAAATAAAAATAGTGTTATTGTTTTTATGGGTGCTGGCGACATTCAAAAGTATGAAGACGCCTTGGAAAAGCTAATTTAAAAATAAATAGTAAAGCAAAACCTGTTATAGATTTATTTCATAACAGGTTTTTTGCTTGCCAAGAGATTGCGAATAACTATTAGCACAGTATATCCTTAGTTAATATGGAGTACTTTTACTAAAAAAGTTCATATAATGTAGAACAGTAAAACTAAACTCAACGCAAAAAACCGTTTGTTCTTAAGCATAATTTACTAGGTGATACCTTATAAATGTTAACATATGGTTAGAAAGATCTATAAAGGAAGGATAAAACAATGGGTATACATAGGCAGAAAGAAAAGCTTGTAATTAGCAGTTTAGCTGGAATGGCATTGAGCTTGTTGAGCTATAACGTAAAGAGTGTTGAAGCTGCTAAAATTCCACTTAGTGAGCAAGGTAAAGCTGAAAATGTAGAGTCTCAAAAATCCCAAAACTCCTTTAAGCTTAAAACTGACAATGCAGAGTGGATGACTAAAAAGCAGGAAGAAGTGGGTAAGACTAATCTTGTAGAAAGTGATTCTCAAGAAGAAAGTTCTTCAAATCACATAGTCAATAATTCCCCAGACTCAGGTTCAGTTATTCAAGACAAAGAGCAATCCTCTAATGAAAAAACTGAGAGTCTAAAAAGATCAAATACAACAGATATTATGTGGAACGGTTTGACACTATCATATGACAACAACTCTCAAACATTAATGATACCGGGCAGCAGCACCCCAATTAATGATCCTGAGACACTCGTTGATGTTTTAAACGATCGCACCGTCACAAAAATAATTATTGAAAATCCCTTAAAAATTACGGGTAGTGCTGAGCGGCTTTTTGGCAACCTTGGGGATCTGAAGAGCATTGAAGGGCTAGAAAAACTAGATACCAGTGAAGTTACTAGTATGGCAACTATGTTTGTATCCTGCTCAAGTTTAGAAGCATTAAACCTCAGTAACTTTAAGACGACAAACGTTGAAGATATGTTTGCGATGTTTTCAGATTGCTATAGATTGAAAAAAATCAATTTAAGCAGTTTTAATACGGCAAATGTTGAAAACATGGAACAGATGTTTAACGAATGTAGAGATCTTGAGGAGTTAGATCTTAGCAGTTTTAATACGGCTAAGGTAACTGACATGGGTGAAATGTTTCATTTCTGTACTAGTCTTAAAAAATTAAATGTGAGCAGTTTTAATACGGCTAAGGTGGAAAGCATGTTTAGCATGTTTACGGAATGTAACAACCTAAAAGAGCTGGATTTAAAAAACTTTGAAACAACTAGTGACCCAGATATGGATGAAATGTTTAAAAGATGTTACAGATTGGAAAAAGTAGACATTAGCGGATTCAATTTTGAAAATCCAGATAATAATAGGTTGGGTGATTCTTTTTTCCAACTTTGCATATCTCTAAATACATTAGTCCTTGGACCGGGAATGCCTAACCTTGAAAATGGACATATTCATGATGATCCTGCAGATCCTTTGTATAACGCGAAATGGATCAATACCGGTACTAATCCCAGTTTGCCTAGAGGCACCCATATATGGACCTCAGAAGAATTTGTTGAAAACTATCAGGGCAGCCAGGACTACGATACGTATATTATTCTGGCTCAGCCGGTTACGGTTCATTACCAAGACACAGCGGGTAAAAAATTAGCCCCTGATAAAATAATTGACAATTATGGCATCAATGAGGAATTAACGATTCAGCCAATCAACCTGAGCAATTATTTAATTAACTCGATTAAGGTAAACGGCGGACAAATCAGCAGCATCAGTGAGGCGAAAATAAAGTTTGGCAAAACTGCGCAGGAAGTAACTTTTATTTATCAGGAAAATCAGCCAGAAAAGCCCCAACCGGCGAAAACAGCGACAGTTATTGTTCATTATCAAGATGAGGCTGGTAATGCGCTAGCATCAGACACAATTTTAACGGGCAGAGTTGGAGACGGTTATATAACTGATGCATTAGCAATAACCGGATATACATTAAAAGAACGTCCCGTAAATGCCACTGGTGTATTTAGTACGCAGACGCAAATTGTAACTTATGTATATACTAAGATTATTAATACTAGCCAAGCAAGTAATCATGTACAATCCGAAGAACATAATTTAAAAACAGTTAAAAAACCCAAATTAAATTCAGAACATGAAGTCAAAAAACAAGGTCACTTGCCTGTAGCTGAAAGAAAAAGTAGTACGTTACCGCATACTGGAACAGATTATCTATCTAATGTTGCAATACTCATTTTAGGAGCCTCGCTACTATTAACGAGTTTAATAGCAATTAAACGTAAGCAAAAGAATAATTAAATTATTACGAATTCTCTTTTAATAACGTGAATTTTTCTATACAATAAAAATAAAATCTATACTGTTATTTATGAGGTATTTTATGAAAAAAAGGCAAAAAATTTTCACGTTAATAGGAGTTAACTTTCTTTTGTTAGGTTCTTTTGCATCATTTGTAAAGGACCCTGATACAAGCGTGATTGCAGCTTCGTCAACTTCTAAACTAAGTTTGTCACATAATTCTTATGTTTATAACAAAAACGGCAAGCGTCTAAAGAAAAGCAAAGCGTCAAAAACATACTTTAAGCAAGGCGAAGAGGTCAAAGTTGCTGAAGCTGTTCAACCAATTGAACCTAATACTAAACAGTTCTATCTTCTAGAGGATGATAACTATAATCAGTCTTGGTTACCATATACGAAAATTCATGGACAGTATTACTACAAAATCAGTTCGGGTAGCTATATTAAAGCTACCAATGTAGGACTAATTAACAGCAAACTTCTTTATACTGCTAAAGCAACAGTTAAGGTTCGGAATTCTAAAAAGAATAAATCTTTTACAATTGGCACTGGTAAAGATAAAACCAAAATAGTAAGAGGTAGAAAATACCAAGTTGATGCTATAACAGCAATATTTGATAAACCAAACAGCTCAACCAAGTATCGAATAAGTGGAACGACTGATGCTTTTTTGCCTGCAGAAGAGGTGAAGGTAAGGCCACAACATAATTTGAAAATCTATACAAAGTATACCTATATAAGTTTTAATCAAAAGACTGGAACTTATGATGCGCGTGGTGCAGCTAAACCAACCAATGATCTTCGCTCAACTTTTGCTGGCAATGATCTTTATCCGGTCGAGGAACTCACATATATCTGGATTCCTAGCGAAAATAAAGCCGAATTATTCTATTTGCTGAGAGATTCCTGGAACAAACCTGACTTTTTCACTTTTTCGAACTATCTTAATACTGCTTCTGCTGGTTTAATTTATGTCAAAGCGGCTAATGCAGATTATTTATCTGGACCTTATTTAAAACCTGATAACACGCCAGAGCAGGCGCAGGCTGATGCAAAAACAGCCACATCATCAGATAAACAGAGTTTACAGAACTTAATTGACCAAGAAAATATTAGTTCTTACCAAAATCCTAGTTCAGGAAGAATCTGTGACCGTAGATTTAATTATGCTCTAGAATTTGCCAAAGCAGTTAACAGTTCAGACAATGCAACTATTGCTGAAGTTAAAAAAGCAACGGCCATATTGACGAAAACTCAAGCTGATGTGCTTAATTGTAGTGAGAGCCAAGAAGCTGCTGATAAAATTTTAAATCAGACAACACCATATGTGTATGAGCGTCAGTACTAAACAAAATGAAACTAGATATTAAGAAAAAAGACTGGTTTTCAGTCTTTTTTTGTATATAAAAATTTTAAAAAAGCCATAATTAACGAAAAAAACAGGATTGTGCAAGATTGATATAAAAACTGGTAAAATGGAAGATGAATTAAAGACCAATTTTAATTATGAGGAGATCAAATGGCTAAACAAAAACTACTTTTAATTGACGGTAACTCAGTTGCTTTTCGGGCTTTTTATGCGCTTTACCGTCAACTTGAAAATTTTAGAAATCCTGAGGGCTTGCATACGAACGCCATTTATACTTTTAAAAACATGCTGGATGTCGTATTAAATAATGTTCAGCCCGATTATGTTTTGGTTGCTTTTGATGCAGGTAAAACAACGTTTAGAAATGAAATGTATGCTGACTACAAAGGTGGCCGTCAAAAAACTCCTGGTGAACTATCGGAACAATTACCTTACGTACAAGAGCTTCTACATGATTTGGGAATTTCAACATACGAGCTGGAAAACTACGAAGCTGATGATATCATTGGTACTTTTGCTCGCCTAGGTGAAAAAGCGGGTTTTGAAGTGACCATTGTAACCGGTGATAAGGATTTAACACAGCTTGCTACCGATAAAACGACTGTCATGGTAACTAAATCCGGAGTAATGAATCTTGAAGCTTTTACGCCAGAGCATATGAAAGAAGTTAATGGTGTAAGTCCAACTGAATTCATTGACATGAAAGCACTGATGGGTGACAACTCTGATAATTACCCCGGAGTAACTAAAGTGGGTCCTAAAAAGGCTTCGCAACTGATTCAAGAATATGGCTCAGTGGAAAATCTCTATGATCATGTTGACGATATGAAACAATCAAAGCTCAAAGAAAACTTAATTAATGATAAAGATAAAGCTTTGTTAGGAAAAAAGCTGGCAACGATCAATTGCGAGACTCCCGTAGCTATCGGTATTAACGATATTAAAAGACGTGACATTGACTACCAAAAGTTACGCCGTTTTTATGAAAAAATGAACTTTCGTAAGTTTTTAAGCCAGCTTGATCCTGCTAGTGAAAAGTCTAATGATCAAAGCAGTCAAGAAAATGATGTCAAAATAGCCTATACTGAGTTAACCAAAGAAAATATAGTGGATGTAAAAGCTAAAGCCGGTGATGATATTGTCTTTTATTTAGGGATGTTAGGCTCAAATTATCATTTGGCGGATTTCGTTGGTTTTTCTTTTAAGATTGGTAAGCAAATTTTTGTTAGTCGTGAAGTTGATTTGCTCAAAAATGAAAATCTAAAGCACATTATTGAAGATGAAAAAATTCAAAAAGATGTTTTTGATCTTAAACGGACTACTGTTGGTCTTAATCGTTTAGGGATAGATGCTCAAGGTATTGATTATGACATGCTTTTAGCTTCTTATTTAATTAACAATGAAAATAATTCAGATGATATGGCTGAAGTTTGTCGTATGTATGGTAACAGTTCTGTCAGAAATGACGCTGATATATACGGTAAAGGTAAGAGTGAACAAATTCCCGATGATGACCAAGTTTTATTTAATCATTTAGCAACCAAGGTACAAGCAATTGAAAAGTTGAAAAATACCTTGCTTGATAAGCTGAAAGAACACGAACAGGATGATCTTTTTGCTAGCATCGAAATTCCCGTTGCTCGCGTTTTGGCCATTATGGAAATTAATGGAATAAAAGTCCAGGCTAGTACGTTAACCCAGTTGCAAGATGAATTTGCAATTGAGCTGAAGAAAATGGAACAGCAAATTTATGATGAAGCTGGCGAAACATTTAATATTAATTCGCCCAAACAGTTAGGTCATATTTTGTTTGAAAAAATGGGTTTGAAGCCGGTTAAGAAGACTAAAACAGGCTATTCGACTTCAGTTGATGTTCTAAATCAGCTAAAAGACGAAAACCCGATTATCGAGCAGATACTATCTTACCGACAGATAGCTAAGATTCAGTCAACATATGTTAATGGTCTACTTGACGTTATTCAAAAAGATGGTCGTGTTCATACCAGATATTTGCAGACTTTGACTGCGACTGGCCGACTATCCTCGGTTGACCCGAACTTGCAAAATATTCCTACTAGAACAGAAGAAGGTAAGCAAATTAGAAAGGCCTTTGTTCCTAGTGAACCAGATGGTTACATCTTTTCCTGTGACTATTCGCAAATTGAATTGCGTGTTTTGGCTCAAGTGTCAGGAGACGAACAGATGCAAGAAGCCTTTAAGACGGGGTATGATATTCACGCGCATACGGCCATGAAAATTTTTCATTTAAAGTCGACTGATGAAGTAACGCCTTTAATGAGAAGACGTGCTAAGGCTGTTAATTTTGGAATAGTTTACGGTATTTCCGATTATGGTTTATCTAAAAACTTGAACATCAGTCGAAAGCAGGCTAAAGAATTTATAGATAATTACTTTGAACAATATCCGCAAATAAGAGATTACATGGATAAGGCGGTTAAGTTTGCCCGTGAAAAAGGCTACGCTGAAACAATTATGCATAGAAGACGATACTTACCGGATATTCATGCCAAAAACTTCAATATTCGTTCATTTGCGGAGCGGACGGCAATTAACTCACCAATTCAAGGATCAGCTGCTGATATAATAAAAATTGCTATGATTAATATGCAAAAGAAACTAGATGAACTCAACTTAAAGACCAAGATGGTTGTACAGGTTCATGACGAATTGATTTTTGACGTGCCAAAAGATGAGCTAGAAACTATTAAAAAGATTGTTCCCGAAGTAATGCAATCTGCAGTACGGCTTGATATTCCGTTAGTTGCCGATTCTGGGTACGGTCATAATTGGTTTGATGCAAAGTAAGGAGTGAAATTTTATGCCAGAAATGCCGGAAGTTGAAACGGTGCGTCGAACTTTGCTCCCACTGATTAAAGGGAAAAAAATCAAAAAAGTCACTTTGTGGTACCCAAAGATTATTGCCAGTGATCCAACTGAATTTGTTCAAAAGCTAGCAGGTAAGAGAGTAGTATCAATTGATCGCTATGCTAAATATCTTTTAATCCGTTTATCAGATGATTTAACTGTAGTTTCCCATTTGCGAATGGAAGGCAAATATCGATTAGTAAAAGAAAATACCCCAAAAGATAAGCATGATCATGTTCAATTTATTTTTACTGATGGCTCGGCGCTTCGCTATAATGATGTGCGTAAGTTTGGGCGAATGCAGTTAGTTGCGACGGGAACTGAAAAACAGACAACTGGAATCAAAAAACTGGGACCTGAACCAAATTCTCCTGAGTTTACCGTGGCGAATTTGACGGCAGGATTAAGTAAGAAAAAAAAGAGCATTAAAAGTACACTCCTTGATCAATCGGTTGTTGCTGGGCTAGGGAATATTTATGTCGACGAAGTTTTGTGGCAAACCAAAATTCACCCGTTGAGCATGGCGAATAAAATCCCGAAAACGAAAATTAAAAAGTTGCACGATAATATAAATTCATTGATTAATCTAGCAATTGAAAAACATGGTACGACCGTACACACTTATTTAGATGCTAATGGTAAAAATGGTGACTTTCAAAAAATGTTACAAGTATATGGTCATAAAAGTGAGCCTTGCTTGCGCTGTGGTCATTTACTAGAAAAAATAAAAGTGACCGGACGAGGCACTACTTACTGTCCGCACTGTCAGGTAATATACAAATGACAGTTGTTTTAGGAGTAACTGGCGGAATAGCTAGCGGTAAAAGTACTGTCGATAATTTTTTTCATCAAAAGGATATCCCAGTTATTGACAGTGATGTAATTAGTCATGAAATTTTAACTCCTGGTAACGTGGGCTATGCTGCTGTAGTTAGCCAATTTGGTCCCAGTTATTTAAATCCAGACAAAACGATTAATCGACGTAAACTAGGAGAGTTGGTTTTTAACGAGCCAAGACAATTACAGATTTTAAATAAAATAACTCACCCGTTGATTTTTCAAGAAATTGAGAATAGAATTACGCAAAACAAACAAGCTGGTAAACAACTTGTGGTTGTCGATGTACCTTTGTTATTTGAGTCAGGTGATCAAAGCTATTACGATTCTACTTTACTGATTGCTGTTCCTGAAGATTTGCAGATTAAAAGGCTGCAACAACGTGACCATCTGACCCGAGCTGAATCGCTAAGACGCATACATAGTCAAATGCCACTTGTTGAAAAAGAAAAATTAGCTGATTATGTGATTACAAATACTGGTACAATAAAAGAATTAGAAAGTAAGTTAAATCGACTATTACTAAAAATAAAAGAGGAGAACCAGCATGGAATGTCCTAATTGTCGACAAAATGCCTCGCGCGTAATTGATTCTCGTCCAAGCGACGAAAATCGAGCTATTAGACGCCGCAGAGAGTGTGAAAACTGTGGCTTCCGTTTTACAACTTTTGAACGGATAGAAACTACCCCATTACTAGTAATTAAAAACGACAACACCCGTGAGCCCTTTAGCCGTAAGAAGATTTTGCATGGAGTAATGGCAGCTGGGCAAAAGCGCCCAATTACCAGTGAGCAATTCGAGCAATTGGTTGATCATGTCGAAAATAAGGTAAGGCAACAAGGGGTTAGTGAAATATCGTCTAAAAAGATTGGTAAGTTAGTCATGGACGAGCTTGCTGAACTTGACGATGTTGCTTATATCCGATTTGCCTCTATTTATCGTGAGTTCCAAGACATGTCAAGTTTTATGAAAACTATGAAAGACATGATTGCTAAACGAGAGAAAGGAAATTAGCCATGTTTGAGACGCTTAATCCCAAACAACCTTTTTTCATTTCTAACCGAGTCAATCTTTTTCCTAGTGATTTGCGCATTCTGGTTAAGTTGTATCAACCCCTGATTGGCTCTTTAGCACTGTCTATGTACTTAAGCCTAAATGAGGATTACGATTCCAATGCAATTTTATCGGATGCAAAAGGAGTATATGTACTTCAAGAACAACTTGATTGTGATCTTAAAAAACTTTTTGCGGCCTTGCATAAGCTTGAAGCTGTGGGCTTAGTTCAGACCAAAATTGTTGAAAACCACATTATGGGACAAATTTTATGCTTTCATCTGTTACAAATTCCTAGTAGCAGTGAGTTTTTTTCAACTGCTCTTTTGGCTAGTTTACTCAAAGAGAAGGTTGGCATAACTAATTTTAAAAAGTTAAGCCATGATTTTGCTTGTGAAAGTAAAATAAACGAAAATCAAGTTATAGGCGTTGAAAAAGCTAAAGATATTTCAGCTTCATTTATGGATGTTTTTAGGTTGCCTGAAGAAGAAGCTATCGATCCTTCTCAAGTGGTTAAAAATGCTGCCAAGGAAAACCAAGTTAGTCAAAAAGCCAAGGCCACTATTAACGAAAATGATAATGTTGATTGGGACTTCATGAAGCAACAGTTTGAGATATATCAAATTCCCAATAACGAAATTGACAAAAACCGTGAAGGAATTCGTGGCGTGATGAGAACCTATGGTTTGTCTGAGCAAGAGTTTATTGATGAGGCACTGTCGTCTTTGCATGGCGATTACCAGCTAAATATGTCGCAAATTAAGCAAACAATTGCTAGCAACATCCATGCAGCCAGCACCCGTTCACAAATCAAGCGAGAAACGCAAAATACAAATAGTAAGACGAATATTAAATTTAGCAAACAAGACCAGAAAATTTTACAACTTGCGCAAACTAAATCGCCAGCGCAATTTATTTATAGCTTGAAAACTGAACGTAATGATTATGTTGATGCTAGTGAATATAAAGTGCTAGATAGCTTGTATAATGAGAAGGGCATTCCAACCGATTTGCTTAACATTCTTACCTATGCTTGTTTAAAAAGCGCCCCTAATGTATCTTACCGTTTAGCCAATCGGATACTCCATGATTGGTTACAGCATGACGTTAAGAATGGTGCTCAAGCGATTGAATATATGACGAAAAGGGAGCAAAATAAGAGTAAGTACCCGCATTATTCGCAAAATAAACGTATTGAAAAAGGTACCGACTGGAGTAAACAACAAACTACGGTTAAATCAGATGTTTCGCCAACTGATTTAAAGAACTTTTTCAAGAATTTTGACGATCGTAACGGCTTGAAGTAGGTGAAATTATGCGTCCCATTAATAAAATTTTAGACCAAGGAAAATCTGGTATGGCGGAAAAGCTAAACACTGACCAAATTCGTGAACAAGTTTTAGCTGAACCTAAAATTCAACAGTTTATTAATCAAAATCAAGATGCGATTACTGATGAAATGATTAATAAAAGCATGTCTGCTTTATATGAGTTTTATTTAGAACAGCACAAAGCGAATCCAGTAACTGCTGGATATCGTCCTGAACTAATCTTAAATACTAATGCAATTGACATTAAATTTGTTCCGGAAGAAAGTAAATTGGAGCATGAACGCGAAATTAATGTTCGAAAGCATTTGCAGTTGATTAATTTACCCAGTACACTGCATAGCGTTCGGCTGAGTCAAGTTGAAGTTACTCCTGAGCGTTCCCAAGCAATGGCAGAAATCGGCAGTTTTTTGGACAAATATTCTAAAGATGTTCATCAAAAGGGGCTTTATTTATCAGGCAGTTTTGGCGTCGGTAAAACTTATATTTTAGCTGGCCTAGCCAATTCAGTTGCGGCAATGAACAAAAATGTTGTGTTCCTACATGTGCCTAATTTCATTGCTGGCTTATCTAGCCATTTTAATGACAATAGCTTAATGGATGAAGTTCAGCGCATCTCAAACAGTGATTTGCTTATTTTGGATGATATTGGGGCTGAAAATCTGAGCCAATGGTCACGAGACGAAGTACTAGCTGTAATTTTACAATCCCGAATGGATAACCAATTACCAACTTTCTTTTCGTCAAATTTTGCTATGGCTGATTTAGAAGAGCATTTTAAAGAAACCAAAAATGCGATTGATCCGGTTAAAGCTGCAAGACTAATGGAGCGAGTGCGCACTTTGGCTAAAGAAGTCACTATTTCTGGGCCGAATAGGCGTCGCGACGTATAATGAATACAAAACAGTAATTTACATAATCTGAGTCGTGCCTGCAATTTAAATAAGATAGATTAAGTTAAAAGACAGTTATTCATTAATTTTTAAAAAAGTCTTGCAATCATCTTTTAGATATGTATAATTGTATTCAATGAATGAACATGATAAAGCTTGATTAAGAGAGGGATACAGTATTCTGAGAGTATCTCATTGGAGCGTTACCCCACTCATTCAATATTAAAAAGCGATTAAAATGGGTGAATTCCACTATCAATTCATAAGAGATAGTTAGACATGTCTAACTAAATTTTGGGTGGAACCGCGCCTTTAGACGTCCCAGTGCAGTAGCTGCACTGGGACTTTTTTTGTTTAATAAATTTTGGAGGTTTACATGAGTTTTTCAATTATTTTGCCAGATGGATCAAAGCGTGACTTTGACAAAGCAGTCACTATTGGTGATTTTGCATATAGTATTGCTACTTCACTTGGTAAGTCAGCAATTGCTGGCAAAGTGGATGGACAATTACAACCACTTGATTTTGAAATTAATCAGGATGCGAGTGTTTCAATAATTACCGACAAGGATGAAGAGAGCTTGGATGTATTACGAGCAACTGTTGCTTTTGTTTTTGAGGCAGTTGCAAAGAAGGCATATCCTGAGCTTCACTTTGGCGAACATGCTGCTGATAAAGATGGTTTTTTCGTTGATACTGACAAAGAAAATCAAATTAAAGTTAGTGAGTTACCGCAACTTGAAAATGCAGTAAAAAAAGCGATTAAAGCCGGCGAAAAAATCGAATCTGTCCTTATTTCTAAATCAGAACTTGAAGATATATTTAAAGATGATCCTTTTAAACTTGAATTATTAAAAGAAGAAAAAGGAGATCAAGTTCAAGCTTACAAGATGGGCGATTTTGTTGATTTTGGCTTTGCAGCTCTCTTACCAAATAGTGGCAAAATTAAACAATTTAAATTGTTATCAGTTGCCGGAGCATACTGGCAGGGACAGTCCTCTAATCCAATGTTGCAGAGGATTTCAGGTACTGCTTTCTTCAAGAAAGCTGACCTTGATGAAGATCTCAAGCGTCGTGAAGAGATTAAAGAACGCGATCACCGGACAATCGGCCGCGATTTAGATTTATTCTTTGTAGATCCAAAGGTTGGTGCTGGTCTTCCTTACTGGATGCCAAAAGGTGCAACTATTCGTCGGGTAGTAGAACGCTACATTACCGACAAAGAAGAAGCTGCTGGCTACCAACATGTATACACTCCTGTTTTAATGAACGTTGATGCCTATAAGACTTCGGGACACTGGGCTCATTATCGTGATGACATGTTTCCACCAATGGACATGGGTGATGGCGAAATGCTGGAACTTCGCCCAATGAACTGTCCATCACACATCCAAATTTATAAGCATCATATTCGTTCATATCGCGAATTACCAATTCGGATTGCCGAACTCGGAATGATGCACAGATATGAAAAGTCTGGTGCTTTATCAGGTCTGCAACGGGTACGTGAAATGACCCTAAATGACGGACACACTTTTGTATCACTTGATCAAGTTCAAGCAGAATTTACGAAGACTTTAAAGCTAATTATGGATGTTTACGAAGACTTCGATATTACTGACTACTACTTCAGACTTTCGTACCGTGATCCCAAGAATACTGAAAAGTATTTTGCAAACGATGAAATGTGGGAAGAAAGTCAAGCAATGCTAAAAAAGGCCATGGATGACATGGGTCTGGATTACGTTGAAGCAGAAGGTGAGGCAGCATTCTACGGTCCTAAGCTTGATATTCAAACTAAGACTGCACTTGGATCAGATGAGACAATGTCAACTATTCAGTTGGACTTCATGCTTCCGGAGCGCTTTGATTTAACTTATGTTGGTCAAGACGGTGAAGAGCATCGCCCAGTGATGATCCACCGCGGAATTGTTGGAACAATGGAAAGGTTTATTGCTTACCTAATCGAAATTTACAAGGGCGCTTTCCCAACTTGGCTTGCACCAGTTCAAGTTGAAGTTATTCCAGTTAATCTCGATGCTCACTCTGAATATGCTAAAAAGGTGCGCGATGAGCTTAACCAGCATGGATTCAGAGCAGAAGCTGACCTACGCAATGAAAAGTTAGGCTATAAGATTCGCGAATCACAAACGCAAAAAGTTCCTTACACTTTAGTACTAGGTGATAAGGAAATGGCAGCAAACGCAGTTAACGTTCGTCGCTATGGAACGGAAGAAGAAGTAGCAAAGAGCTTTGATGAGTTTGTTAATGAAATTGACAAGGACGTTAAATCATATTCTAGAGATGAATAGTCGAATTAAAAATGAACAACAATTTATTAAAAGACCAAAAATCATAACAAGGACTTAAACATAAAAATCTGCTGAAACTTTGCAAGTCGGGTAACAAAAGTAGTGTTGACGGAATGCACAATTGATTATAGTCAATTGCTGAGAAAAGCACGAGATGCTTTAGTCGGTTTATGAACGATAAACACAAAGGAGCATTTAAGAATGTCAATGGTAGAATTTCACGACGTGCAAAAATATTATGGGAAATTTCACGCGTTACACAATATTAATTTAGAAATAGATAATGGTGAAACTGTTGTCTTGATTGGACCTTCTGGTTCAGGTAAAAGCACCTTAATTCGAACGATTAATCGTTTAGAATCAATTCAAAGCGGAAAACTGATTGTTAATAATCAGGACTTATCAAATCCTAAAACTGACTCGAATCGTTTACGCCAAGATGTTGGTATGGTTTTTCAGCACTTTAATCTTTATGCAAATAAAAACGTGCTGGAAAATGTAATGCTTGCTCCACGGATTGTTAGTCACATTCCTGAAGAGAAAAATAAAAAACGGGCAATGGAGTTGCTTGACATGGTAGGATTGGCTGATAAGGCACAAAATATGCCAGCACAAATCTCTGGTGGTCAAAAGCAGCGAGTAGCAATTGCTCGTTCACTAGCAATGCGACCAAAATTGCTTTTGTTTGATGAACCAACTTCGGCCTTAGACCCTGAAATGATTGATGATGTTTTGCAGGTTATTAAAAAGGTAGCCTCAGCAAGAGATATGACGTCATTAATTGTTACGCATGAAATGGGTTTTGCAAAAGAAGTTGCTAACCGTGTAATTTTCATGGATCAGGGGCAAATTGTTGAAGATGATGATAGCTCATTGTTCTTCAAGCAACCGCAAACTGAGCGTGCGCAACAATTCTTAAGTAAAATCATTTCGCACTAAGGGAGGCCAATCATGAAAAGAATAATGTGGCCTATCATTTTATTATTTAGTGCAGTCTTATTAACTGGCTGTGGAAGGCGGGTTACTGATCAGTCAGCTTTAAAAAAAGTGCGAGAATCTAATACAATCACTTGGGCAGTTGAAGGTGATAAGAAACTATTTAGCCTAATTGATATTAGAGATGATCGTGAAAAAGGTTTTGACATTGATATGGCAAAAGCAATTACCAAAGAAATTTTAGGACCAAAAGGCAAGGCGAATTTTACTTTAGCTACTTCCCAGTCCCGGATTCCTTTATTAAAAAACGGTAACGTTGATGCGGTAATAGCAACTTTAACCATAACCCCAGAACGAGCCAAAATTATCAGTTTTTCTAAACCATACTTTCAGGCCGGTAAATCATTACTTGTTCTGAAGGGCTCGAAAATTAAAAAACCAAGTGATCTGAATGGCAAAACTGTTATTGGCATTGTTGGCGATAACTCGGTTGAAGAGATTAGAAAAGTTGCTCCCAAAGCTAAAGTGGTCGCAATGCAAGATTATGGTCAGGCCGTTTCTGCTTTAAAATCACACCAAGGGGATGCCTTAACTAGTGATAATGGTATTTTATATGGTTTGGCTGCTCAAAGTGAGGGTAGTTTAGAAGTTTGCGGTGGCACTTATACCAGAGAACCTTATGGAATTGCGGTTAATAAGAATCAAGAACCATTTCATAGAGAGGTTAACCGAGCAATTAAGGAAATACAACGTAGTGGTGAATATAATCGGTTAATTAAAAAATGGTTTGGGCAAGTTCCGGGTTTCAACTATAAGGAGATGTATTACAAATGATAAATATATTCAATAAATTTGGTAATCAACTTTTAGCTGGCTTTGGTTGGACACTGCTCTCCAGTTTATTAACTTTAGTTTTTAGTTTGATTTTTGGTATTTTGCTGGCTTTACTGGAAGTGATTCCCAATAAATTAGCGAATAAAATCGGTCGGGCCTATGTTGAACTTTTTCGTAATATTCCTTTACTGATTATTGTCATGTTCTTTTACTTAATTGTTCCCAAGTTCTTTGTGCAATTAGATGGTTTTGCTGCGGGAACAATAGGTCTTTTCCTTTACACATCGGCTTTTATTGCTGAGATTGTTCGCTCAGGAATCCAATCCGTGGCTGATGGGCAAATGGAAGGTGCGCGTTCAACGGGAATGACTTATAAGCAGGCAATGCAGTACATTATTTTGCCCCAAGCATTCAAAATTGTTATACCTCCATTGGGCAACCAGTTTGTCAACCTAATTAAAGATTCATCTATTTTAGCGTTTGTTGCTGGTTTTGATTTAATGTACCAAGCCAACGCAATCGCTTCGGTAACTTTTGATACTATTAACAGTTATTTAGTAATTGGAGTTCTATACTTATTAATTACTATGCCGCTTAGTTATTATATGCGGTACTTGGAAAAACGATTAGCGTAAGGGGGCGACTAGAATGAAAACATGGATTGAAGCTCTATCATGGCTAAATTTTAGCTTTCTGTTAAAAGGTTTAGCTGTTACACTGTTTATTTCGGTAATTTCAATTGTACTGAGTTTTATTTTGGGATCAATCTTGGGAATTATTAGATATTCAAAAATAAAGGGTGTTTCGGCTGTCGTTGGATTCATTATTGATCTAATACGTAACCTTCCTTTACTGTTGATTATTTTCTTTACGTACTTTGGGCTGCCTAATGTTGGCTTACGACCAGGAGCAATACTTTCGGCAGTAATCGCGATGACAATTTTTGAGTCAAGCATGCTGGCAGAGATTGTCCGTTCAGGTATCCAGTCCGTTTCAATCGGACAAATGGAAGGCGCTCGTTCAACCGGTCTGTCTTTCGTTCAAGCTTTATGGCATGTGATTTTACCCCAAGCATATAAAAATATGATTCCAACTATCATTGGTCAATTTGCTTCACTGATTAAGGACACTTCGCTAGCTACAATAATCGTAGTACCGGAATTAATGCAGCATGCGCAAGTTGTTTATGGGCAAAACGCTAACTACATTGTCCCTATGTTTGCGTCGCTGACTCTACTTTATTTTATTGTTTGCTTTTCGCTTTCAATGGCAGGTAATTATTTGCACCGACGTATGGTAAATTAAGAATTTAACAGCAAGCAAGTGATTTTGTGATTAATTTGATTTTAAGTAAATTTAACAAAAAACCGTTTATTTTTTAAATAGACGGTTTTTTGTTAAGGGTAATTATCTAGAAAATTAGTTACTTATTCTAAATTGAGTGATATGATTGGGCTTAAGGATACCTATACATACCTAATACTAGATAAGGTTAAAACATGTTTCGTAAAATAAAAATTTTGCTGTACTCTCTGATAACAATTGTTGTAATTGTTTTTTTTGCTGGTTTCATGCGTGAATATGATAATAATTCTGTTCCTAATAATCCGACAATTGTGGAAATTTATGCGTCAAAGATAGTTAATAAAAGAATTAAGGACGTTAAGAAATGGAATAAGAAGAACAATAAAGGAGCTTTTTTTGCTAAGCTAAAAAAGTTTGCTCGTGCTGAAAGAGTTTCTTTGGTTAAAATACGGATTAATAGTTTTAACGGCCATCGTGACAAAATAGTTTATGATTTTGGTGGTAATAATAATGACTTTTCGCTTTACCAAAATGGAACTATTAAAAAGCTAACCAATGAAGAATTAAGTCTTGAAGATATATACGGTTTGTATTGTACTAGCGCTAAAGGCGAATCATTAAAGCGCTTGCGGTTACTGCTTAAAAAAAATAGACTTATAACGCGCGTTGAAGACACTTCTTTAAGTCCTAAAACTTTGTTGATGATATTTTTAGAAAACTCTACGCAATTTGATTTGATTGTCGGAATGGGGATAATTGGCGTTTTATTTATCGTCATGGTGCTAGAAAAAGTATATCGCTTCAAAGCATATGCTGTAATGAAAATTAATGGTCTTAGCAACTGGCAAATTTTTAAGCATGATTTTAAAAGCGAAGCTGCATTGTTGGGATTCTCCTTTGGCTTAATTATCCTGATCATGACTATTTGGAGCCTTAATACATTCACGATAAGTGGTTGGCGCTTCTTTTTGCCATATACACTATTGCTTTTAGTAATAATATTTTTAGGTTTTTTCTTATTAAATAGCCTTTCTTATGCAGTTTTAGCTTTAATGAATCCTTACCTGGCAATTAAAGGAGAAGAAAACGCCCACTCATTTTTCATAATTGGTTATGCATTAAAAATACTTATTTTGGCTTTGATGATGGTCAATGCAGTAACTTTATTTAATCATCATAAAATCTATGTTAGAGATCAAAATATTGTCAAAAAATGGCATAATCAAAAAAACAGTTACCTACTCGGATTAAACTGGGATCTTCGGAATCGTGATGAGGACAAACAAGTAGCTAGAATGGCCCATCAGTTGGTTGTACAGGCATCAGACGTGATTACCGCGCAAAATTCGCAACAGTTTCACCCAGGAATACGCACCACTCGGCCCGGTAATGGTAATGTAATTATTGCCAATCGCAATTTTATTAAAAATAGTGAACTTAGAGCCAAACATTTTAAACTTGATAAGCATCAAATTATGCTTCTGGTGCCCAAAAATCGCTTAGATCAAGCAAAAAAGGCAAAAAAGCAGCTTAAATCTTTTATTGCTTTTCATAATAAATATCCTAATTATTATCCGAAAAATCTTCAGCCGCAAATTCGAGTAGTACCAATTGCTAGTGGCCAGAAAGTTTTTAATTATACAGTTCAATACGATGTTTTATCTTCAATTTCTACAGATCCCTTGATTATCGTGATGGATGATAAACAGCTTTCTGATGATCTTTGTCAGGCGATTATTACTCAGGGAACAATCCAGTTTACCCATCTTACGCAACTTAGAAAATTGATTAAACGGTTAGGACTGAGTCCTTATGCTACTAGCATAACTAGTCGTCAGACGCTGTTATGGGAATATAATATAAAAGCTAATAGGCAAATACTCATGTTGACAATTACGACTATTTTGACGCTTTTGCAGCTTATTTTCATTATTGTGTTCGTGAGTTCAACATTCTTGCAAAGTCAACGACGCAAAATGGCAGTATACCAGGTATTTGGTAAATCAAATGCTAAACTTGTTAGCTTATTCTTAATAGGTAATTTAACACTTGATATCTTGATAATTACGCTTACTTTAGCCGGCTTAAACCATTTAAATTTGCTGCCATATGGCTTAGTTTATCTCTTGTTTGAATCAATTATTATTTGGCTAGCATATGTTCAAGCCCAACGTAACTTATTAACCTCGCTTAACCATGGAAACTAGGAGCCAAAAATGATTAAAGTAGAACATCTTACTAAAAAATTTAACGACAAAATTATTCTTGAAGATATAAGCTGCAATCTGGAATCTGGTAAAAGCTACGCCATTGTTGGCAAAAGTGGTGCTGGAAAAACAACTTTGTTAAATCTTTTGAGTGGTTTGGAAAAGCCGACTTTAGGAGAGGTGAGCATTGACGATTTTAAGGTTAATTCCAAAAGTCGCAAAAAACTATATCGTGAATATTTCGGGTTTATTTTTCAAAATTTCGGGTTAATTGATACCGAAACGGTGAAACAAAATCTGAGCTTGAGTTTTGCCAATCAAAAACTATCTAAGGCTGAAAGAGAAACAAAAATGAAAAGCGCTCTTTCTCATGTTGGGTTAAACAAGTTGCAATTGCAGCAAAAGGTTTACACCCTAAGTGGCGGTGAACAACAACGAGTGGCCTTAGCTCGAATAATTTTAAAAGCACCCAAAGTAATTTTTGCTGATGAGCCAACTGGCTCCCTCGACGCGGAAAACGGTCAAGTGGTATTAAAAACTTTGTTAACCGGTTTTGATCCGGTAGCAACAATTGTAATTGCTACGCATGATCAAAATGTTTGGGAAAAATGTGATTATGTAATTGAAATTGAAAATACCAAAATAAAGTTTAGCCAAAATAATGTTAATTAAATGCTAATGTACTTCCAGTACAAATTATTAAGAAAGCGTTTGTGAGTTTTAGCAGTTAACTTCCATTTTTATTGCAAAATTATTTGATTTACTTTATTATCTAAAAAAATCTTAAGGAAGGCGACTTTCATGAGTATAAACCGGCGAGCTTTCAATATGATATTGCGCGTCCAAATGGCATTTAGTGCGTTTGTTTTGACGGTCTTTGCTTTATCGCAATACTTTTTGCACCTTCAATCTAAAGTAATAAATGTTAAATCTACTTTGGTTATGGCAATAATCATTGATGTACTTTTAAT
Source organism: Lactobacillus sp. C449L (assembly GCF_059900815.1). Taxonomy (NCBI): domain Bacteria; kingdom Bacillati; phylum Bacillota; class Bacilli; order Lactobacillales; family Lactobacillaceae; genus Lactobacillus; species Lactobacillus sp. C449L. The sequence goes on from NZ_JBWXGA010000004.1 coordinate 67,412, forward strand.
TTTCATTTTGCTTAGAAAAAATAACGAAATTTTGTATAAAATATCCCATTTTTGCAATATTATCTGTTTGCCTACATTTTTTCTGATAGCGTATTATCTCGTTTTTGAACAGCTGCTTAAAGTTAGTTCGCCATTTTATGAAATTATCAGTTTTTTTTACTTATTTGGTCTCCTATACATTTTGCTTCCACTTATGATTGTAGAGTTTGACAGCATTAAACGGTATTTTTGGCGTTTTTGGGCAATGGAAGTCATCGTTTTAACCCTTTATTATTCAACCCATTCTTTATTAGTCAGGCCAACTTTTTTTAATGGTTGGGATGAGAATCGAATTTTCTTATCACTGATCTTACTTTTTTGTTTCAGCTCTATTTGGGGCATAACACCTCGACTGAGCTTAAAATTTCACCATTCGTCTAATTTCAGTTTACTGGTTATGATTTTGCTAATTGCTTTCACGCTTTGGTATGACTTTTTTGAAACGTATCTGTATAATGCTAAGACTCTTCTTGATGCCATTTGCTTAGGTCAAATTGCTTTTGCGCATTCTACACAGTCGAGCCCAACTTGGGTGGCACTATTTTTAGCACTTCAAATTGGACTATTCGAGGAACTAACTAGGTATGTTTTTATTCTCATTTGCTTAAACGGTTTTAAAAGCTCGCCTTATAAAGTGTGGCTGGCTATTCTATTTAGTACTCTCGAATTTTCCTTGGGGCATGCACTATATATTTTTTCTGGTGAAAGTTTAACATATGTGATCACAGAGGTAGTCTTTACCTTTGGCTTTGGCGCACTCATGGCGGTGCTATTTCTTTATTCAGGTAAATTATGGTTGGCAATCATCGGTCACGGACTTTGTGATTTTGCGGGGATGGTAATTGTTAATAACTCCGCGGGCTTTTTAAGTAGGTATGATTCTACTAGTTACCTGGCCTTGGGAATCATCACTGTGCTGCCATTAGTTGCAGCAGTCATCATGATGACTGGCAAACGTGGCAGACTAATTAAAGAGAATGCAACAAGATTGACAAAAAGCGAAGATGAACCTATACTTTCGTGAACATTGCTACGAAGAGACCGCAAATTTGCACAGAATAAATTTGTAAAATTCAATATAAATTCTGTAATGTCGGTTTAAAAAAGATAAGCAAATTATATTGACTAGAATAGCAGCAAAGCGTATAATCACTTTAGTTGAGAACAAGAAGAAGCTCCCGCTTCTCGCCTAAGTTAAGTTGACCTCTAGGCTAATCGATATTTTCTGTTGATTAAAGGCGGGTAACTTGATACCCGTCTTTTTCTTGTCCTCATAATTATCACGGAGGTGAAGAATTATACCAAAGAATTTGATATTAAACGATGAAATCCGCGCTCGCGAAGTTCGTTTAATTAATGAAGATGGTGAACAAGTTGGTGTTGTAACCAAGACCGAGGCTTTGCGCCAGGCCAGTGCTGCAAGTTTAGATTTAGTTCTAATTTCGCCTAATGCGAAACCACCAGTTGCCCGCATTATGGACTACGGTAAGTACCGTTTTGAACAACAAAAGAAGGTTAAGGAATCTCGTAAGAAGTCTAAGACCGTCAGTGTTAAGGAAATCCGCTTGAGTCCAACTATTGAAGGTAACGATTTTAACACTAAATTGAAACATGCTCAAAAATTCCTCACTAAAGAGGGTGCTAAGGTCCGTGTTTCGATTAGGTTTAGGGGTCGAGCTATTACTCATAAAGAATTAGGTCGCGAAGTATTGGAAAAGATGGCTGAAGCCACATCGGATATTGCTACTGTAATTAGCAAACCGAAAATGGAAGGTCGTTCAATGTTCTTAATGCTTGCTCCCAAGAGTGATAAAAAGTAATATAGTTAATTTGGAGGAATTAGAAAATGCCTAAAATGAAAACCCACCGCGCTTCTGCTAAGCGTTTCAAAAGAACTGCTTCAGGTCAATTAAAGCGTCATCACGCTTTTACTGGTCACCGTTTCCACGGTAAGACAAAGAAGCAACGTCGTCATTTGAGGAAGGCTGCCTTAGTTTCACGCAGCGACTTGAAGCGCATCAAACAGATGCTCTCTCAAATGCGTTAATTATATAAATATATAAACTAAAAACGATATTTAGGAGGAATTTTAGATGCCAAGAGTTAAAGGTGGAACAGTTACACGTAAACGTCGTAAGAAGGTCATGAAGCTTGCCAAGGGTTACCGTGGCGCTAAGCACATGCAATTTAAAGCTGCAAGCACACAGTTGTTTGTATCATACAGATATGCATTCCGTGATCGTAGAAGACGTAAGAGCGACTTCAGAAAGTTATGGATTGCTAGAATCAATGCTGCAGCAAGACAAAATGATATTTCATACTCTAAGTTAATGCATGGCTTGAAAGTGGCCGGTGTTGACATTAACCGTAAGATGTTAGCTGATATTGCTTATAATGATGCAGAGACTTTCACTCAATTAGCTGAAACTGCTAAGAAAGCTTTAAATTAAAAAATGGCGCTAAATGCGCCATTTTTTTATGTCGTAAATTTCTTATAATGCTAAAAATTTAAAAGTTGTACTTTCTTGATTATTAAATATCTTTGACTGAAAATCTTAGTGTTGTTTTATTCTGTTCAGGGCTGATTTTTCGGGGATCACTAAGGTAAATTTCTTTATGGTAAGGGCTAAGACGTTGTAAATTATGTTCCTGACAAAAAAGTTCCATGTTTGAAAATGTTGTGTTTTCAGTGTCATAAGTTCCCGTATGCAACGCCTGAACACAAGTACCTTCCTCAATTTCTTCAAAAGAGATTTTGGAGTTATAAATGTTGGGCTTTCTTTTTGATACATCTTCAATTATTCTTAAAGCAAAATCTTTAGTAACGAAATCTGGCTGCCGAATCATGATTTTAAACATTAAGTCACTTTTACGAAACGTACCATTTTCTTTATATTGCTCAATTCCGCTTTCATTTAAAGACCAAAAACCCTCTAATGGATATACAGTATAGTCAAAATAGCCTTCTAGATTTATTCCCTTTTTGGGCGCCATTTTTATTCCATACGACATTGAGTATAGAGCGCTAACTGCCGTGCTAAAGTTGTTACTGTTAGGATCATCTGCTCCTTGCAATGTAAAGTACTTCATTGGTGGAAGTTTGATTTTCATAGGCTGCTTTTTTGGTAAATAAATTTCCTTTTCACTTTTTCGCCATTCATGTTTCACCTTAATTTTCCTCCTGTTTACTAGTTAACTTCTTAATTCTTGCGTTTAATGAAGGAATATGCTCGCCTTTAACTTTTGCAGTAGTTTTATAGAAGTCCTGTTTATATAAGGGATTTTTAAGCGAAATTTCAAATAAAGCTTGAATAGCGTTTACGCGCACAATCTTGCTTTCGGATTTATCTAGTGCCCAACTAGTCAAATATTTAACTGCTTCTGTTAGTTCTTTTTTGTTGAGGTCGATTCTTGATAGTAATAGTGCTAAATGCCACTTGAACTCGATATTTTCAGCTGTTTGGCTAAAGACAAAAAGCTCTTTTTTATGAGAGTTTAAAAATTGAGGGTATTGTCTAGTTATTTTTTCAATTGCATCAATACTACGCATAGTTAACAAGCGATTTCCTTCATGTAAAAATGCGAAAAGTTCATCAAATTGTTTTTGTGACTTTACGCTACTAACAACTTCATTTGCTTTAGCAATTGAGCGTAAGTCGTTTCCTAAGAGCTTTTCTTTCATTTTTCACCTCCATATAAAAGTATATAAAGCAATACTTGTCATCTTATGTCAGGTTTTATATTTTTCTTCTATTTTTTCAATCTTGTCTGAGATTTGTTTCTTAACCGAAAGCGGGCTTATGACTTCGACGTTATCTGCAAAAGAGAGAATATAGCTATAAAGAGTGTCATTATTGGGCAGATTTGTAGTTAAATACAAATTTCCTTGAGAATCTAATGTTATGTCTTCTGAAAATTCGTCATAAACGCGAGCGGCAATTTTCTTATTAAATTTCAGTTTAACTTGTACCAAGTTAGTTTTATCCATTGTATTAGTAAGACGAGTAGGAGGTTTTTGTAAAGAGAATCTTCGATCTAGTATTTTTAAATCTTTAATTCTCGTTAATTTGAATAAACGATATTCTTTTCGCAAAAGACAATAACCATAAACATACCAGTTTCCACTTTTAAAAAGCAGCTTGTCAGGATTCAACTCGCGTTTAGTTCGTTTTCCCAGATTATTAATATATTGAAATGAGATCACATTTTGATTTAAAATGGCATCTCTAATTTTATTAAATTGTGTTTTGGTTGGCTGATTTGATTTCCAACTTGAAAAGTCAACCTCAATCCAGGTGGTTTCTTTAATTTGGAATAATGAGCTAAATTTAGTGAGTAATCTTGCAGTTTCTTTTTGGTCAATAAAAGATAAGCCTTGCAGCGCATTTAGCACAAGTTTTTGTTCTGATTTGGAAAAAAGAGCTTTTTTTAAGATAAAAGTATCAAGAATAGATATTCCGCCATCTTTTCCGCGAGTAGTGTAAATAGGTATCCCAGCGCTACTGATAGTATCAATATCACGGTATATCGTACGCTGGGAAACTTCAAACTTTTTGGCCAGCTCAGGTGCAGTTACTTTTTCTTTTTCAAGAATGTAATATACTATTTGAAATAATCTGTTCTTTGGCAAGTTAGTCACTCCGTTCTTAAGGTTGATTTTAGCATATTTGTTCTTTTATATAGGAGACGCATTTATGCATAGAGAAAAAGTCTTTAATTAATTTTTTGAACCGACATCGAAAGAAATGCCTTTATTTAATACAATACTGTGATATTTTTTATATGGCGTAACTTTTTTGAATATAGCGCTGTGTCAGGACTCATAAGTTAGTAGTAAAATAATTTTATAACTTTTTAAAATTTCACCAGTCGTTAATTGCTATTAGGAATAGTAGTACATTTTTGGATATTTTTATGTAATAATTGATACTTAACGCTGCTTTTTTGATATATTAAGTTAAAAGAATGTTAAACAAAGGGGAAGTTGAATGCTATTTAGGCCACGTTATACAATAGATACAATTTATCATCTAAATACTGAGAAACTTCGACAAATGGACATTAAAGCCGTTTTTTCGGACCTAGATAACACACTGCTTGCTTGGAATGAATTTGAGACTGCTAAAAAAATGGGTGAACTTAATCAACGCTTAGCCCGAGCTGGAATTAAATTAGTAGTGATTTCTAATAATAATGCCGAGCGCATTGGCAAGGTTCTTAATCCTTACCAAATTGATTTTGTAGCTCAAGCCAGAAAGCCATTGCCTTTTGCAATAACTAAAAAACGTGAAGAAATGGGCTTGACCGATAGCCAAGTAATGATGGTTGGCGATCAACTAATTACTGATATTCAAGCAGGTAATCTTGCTAAGGTTGAAACAGTTTTAGTAAAACCACTTGTTGAAACAGACAAATGGAACACACGAATTAATCGCTTTTTTGAAAAAATCATTTTTTTCTTTTTAGCATTTTCACACCCTGTTACATTTAAGGAGACTTTAAAAAATGGATGACGATATTATTTGTATCGGTTGTGGTGCCAAGCTACAAGCTGATAACCCCGAAGAGGCAGGTTATTTACCTGCGTCACGTTTGAAACAAGCGTTTGAGCAAGAAGATAATGATAATGATATATATTGTCAGCGTTGCTTCCGGTTGCGCCATTATAATGAAATTATGCCTGTCGATGCCGACAACGACGATTTTTTGGCATTACTAAACTCACTTGCTGAAAAAAAGGCACTAATTGTTAATGTGGTTGATCTTTTCGATTTTACTAATTCGCTCTTATCTTCTCTTAAGCGCTTTGTCGGTGACAATGACTTTATTTTAGTTGGAAATAAGTTCGATTTATTTCCGCTTAACTCGCGCCAAAGTAAGATCAAAGACTGGATGCGCCAAGAAGCTAATCGGGTAGGTTTGTTTCCTAAGAAGATATTTCTGGTTAGTGCCAAAAGCAAGAAAAATCTGGCTGATTTGATTTCATATTTAGACAAAAATTCACGTAATCAAGATGTCTACTTTGTGGGAATGACTAATGTTGGCAAATCCACTTTATTAAATGCAATTATTGATGAGATGGGTGATATTAAGAACTTGATCACCACTTCTCGTTTTCCCGGAACGACTTTAGATAAAATTGAAATTCCATTAGAAAGCGGGCACTTTTTAGTTGACACACCGGGAATATTGACTGAAAATCAACTAGCAACGCGCCTTAGTCCAGAAGACTTGGCCATAATTTCACCGCAAAAACCGTTAAAACCAGCAACTTACCAATTAAAGCCAGGCAATACTTTGTTTTTAGCAGGGCTTGGCCGAATTGATTTCTTGCAAGGCGAACCAGCAAGCTTTACTGTTTATGTTGCCCGTGAACTCTATGTTCATCGCACTAAAACCGAAAGAGCCGACGAATTTTATGCTAAACATATCGGTGAATTGCTTTGCCCGCCTTCAGGTGAAACTGAATTGCCACCATTAAAGGGGCAAGAATACCATACTTCTTATAAGAGTGATTTATTATTTGGTGGCATTGGTTTTGTTACTGTTCCAGCAGATTGTTTAGTAAGAATTTATACTCCAGATAAAATTGGATTAGGAATTAGACGGGCTTTAATATAGAGGAAAAAATGATTGCTACTGCAAAGAGTTTTGAAAAAACTCCAATGGTTGAACTTAAAGAAGAAAAGATTGAACCAAAAAAGGGAAAACAAGTTGGTATTTTAGGTGGAACTTTTAATCCGGTGCATACTGCTCATTTAATTGTGGCAGAACAAGTACTGAATAAGTTACACCTTGATGAAATTTGGTTTATTCCAACAAATATTCCGCCTTTAAAAGATTCGCCCGCTGTTTCTGCACAAGACCGAGCTAATATGTTAGAATTAGCGACGCAAGATAATCCGCGCTTTCAGGTGAAATTATTTGAATTATTCCGGGGTGGCGTTTCATATACTGTTGATACACTACGTTATTTAAAAAAGACTCAACCTGAAAATCACTACTATTTAATTATGGGCAGTGATCAAGTTAATAACTTTAATGAATGGAAAGAGCCAACCAAGATTGCTCAGTTGGCAACGCTCGTTGGTGTTAAACGGGCTGGGTATCCTCAAAAAGCTGAATTGCCAATGATTTGGGTTGATGTTCCTGATCTTGATGTGAGTTCAACTGTCATTCGACAAACAGTTGCCATTGGTGGTTCAATTCGTTATTTAGTTCCAGACACAGTGCGCAATTATATTCAGAAAAAGGGACTTTATCATGACTGAATTGTTTTTTGAAAATACATATTCTTCGCTAAGTAGTGATGAGTTAATTGCCAAAGAAAAAAGTAATCTGAGTAAAAGTCGCTTTGAGCATTGTGTTAGAGTCAGTCTAACAGCTCGTAAGCTAGCGCAATTAAATAATTACAATGAGAATAAGGCTGCAGTTGCCGGCTTTATTCATGATTATGCCAAAGAAATACCAGTCGAAAGGTTTCGCTCAGTAATTAAAACAGAAGGTTTCGATCAAGACTTGCTGAATTGGGGCCCAGCAATTTGGCATGGTGTAGTTGGTACTTACTTTATTAAACAAGACTTGAAAATTTCTGATACTGAGATTTTAACTGCTGTACGCCGTCATACCACTGCAGATGTTGAAATGACGACCCTGGACAAAATCGTCTATATGGCTGATTACATTGAATCAGGTCGCGATTTTCCTGGTGTTGAAGAAGCTCGGGCAATAACTTTTGCCAACTTGGATAACGGTGTGGGTTATCAGCTGGCGCATACACTTGATTTTTTGATTAATAAGAGAAATAAAGTCTATCCACTCACTTTAGATTCATATAATGTGTGGAGTATAAAAGATAGATAAGGAGAAAAATGACTAGTAAAAATATTTTAGCTTTCGCGCTGAAGGCAATAAGTGATCGACACGGTGAAGATACCGCTGCTTATGATATGCAAGGATATAGCATTTTGGCTGACTACTATGTTGTTACCAGTGCTGGTTCAAATCGGCAATTGCATGCGATTGCTAATGCTATTATTGATGAAGCTCATAAAGCTGATTTCCATGATTATCGTATCGAAGGCTCAAATGAATCTAACTGGCTTTTGCTTGATCTTGGAGATGTAGTGGTCAATGTCTTTACTGAAGAAGCCCGCGATTTTTATAATGTTGAAAAATTGTGGAACAACGGTAAAAAATTAGAGTTAGAGGAAGATTAACTAATCATGAGTGCAGTCGGGATCATTGCGGAGTACAATCCCTTTCATAGTGGACATGAATTTCTAATGAATCAAGCTCGCTACTTGGCAGGCAGTAAAGATCCAATTGTAGTTGTGATGTCAGGTAATTACGTTCAAAGAGGCGAAATGGCAATCATGGACAAGTGGTCACGTGCTAAAGCAGCGCTTGACAGTGGGGCAGACCTCGTCTTTGAGTTACCTTTTTCTACTTCTGTTCAGCCAGCTGATCTTTTTTCACTTGGAAGTATCGACGAATTGGCTAAGTTGGGTGTAACTGACTTGGTATTTGGTGTCGAAGATGCAAGCCAGAACTTTGCGTATTTAGGCAGTAAGATTGCAGAAATACCCCAAAGTCACATGGACTTTAACGATTATAGTCAAACTTATTCGACCCAGTATAACCAAATGGTGGCCCGTGAAGTTGGTCATGAAGTTAATGAGCCAAATGCGATTTTAGCTTTAGCCTATGCAGTTGCCAATCATAATCTTGGGGCGCCTTTAGCATTACATCCAATAAATCGAATTGGGGCCGGCCATGATGATGTCTTACAGTATAATGGTATTGTTCAAAGTGCAAGCGCTATTCGAAATATTATTTTGCATAGTAAGATTAACTCTGAATTAGAGCAGTGGATGCCTAAAAAAGAAGTCGAACAGTTGTATGAGCAAGCCACTTATCCTAACTGGAATCTTCTTTTTCCATTTTTAAAGTATCGCCTTGAGTCGACTTCAGTTGAAGAATTGCAAAAAATCTATCAGATGAGTGAAGGACTTGAATATAAAATGAAGCAAGAAATTCATTTAACTCAAAATTTCACTGAGTTCTTGCGCAGAATTAAGTCAAAGCGGTATACTTATTCACGCTTGAGACGTTTATGCTTATACACTTTATTAAATGTAACCCAAGACGATATGATTAATAGTTTTAATCATGAATCATTGTTTTTATTAGGTTATAGCAAAATAGGGCGGAGCTATTTAAAAAAGATTAGAAAAGATACCGAAGCTGATATTATTTCTAAAGTTGACCAAAAGAACACTAAAGATGGTTCTATGCATTTACAGTTACGGGTTGATCGCTTATTTGAACAAATAATGCAGGTCGATCAGAACTTTGGACGTCGTCCTTTGGAGGTTTAACATGTTATCGCTTAATTTTTCACAAATAAAAATGAGCCGAGATCCACTGACGCATATTGAAAGTGAAGTTAAAATGCGGCCCGAGTTTCTTGAGCGCAGTAAAAAACTTATTTATCAAGTAAAAGAAGTTATGTTAACAGGTGACCTTTTTTATAGTGAGCCTTATGTAACTGGTGATTTTCGCGTTAAAACCAAAATAGTCGTCCCATCTAGTCGTAGCTTAGCTCCAGTTAATTATCAACAAAATTTTCATTTTAGCGAAAATTACACCGAAGCTGAAATTCCAAAAGAAGAACTTGATGACAGTGAGATTCCGATTGTTAAAGTTGAAAATGATCTAATTGATTTGCAAACTGCGGTTGAAGACAATATTTTACTTAATATTCCAATCACGATTTTAACTCCTGAAGAGGAAAAAGAAGATCTTTATCCAAAAGGAAATGGTTGGTCTGTTATTTCTCAAGAAGAATATAACGAAAGTAAAAAGAATAAGGTTAATCCGGCATTTGCCAAGCTTAGTGTCTTGCTTGATCAAGATGATGATGGAAAAAATGAAAATAAAAAATAGCATTAAATAGTGTTAAAAGTTCGAACTGAGATGGTTTAGTTTTTTAATCTTGTTTTAAAATGACATTTAAAGTATGCTTAACTTACTAAATGTTTTTTATAACTTGATTTAGCATTTATGGTTAATAATAAAGGATGATAAAAATGGCAAGAATTTTAATTGTTGAGGATGAAAAGAATTTAGCTCGCTTTGTTGAGCTGGAATTGAAGCATGAAAAGTATGACACTGTCGTTGAAGGAAATGGTCGTAAGGCCTTAGACCTTGCTTTAAATGAAGATTTTGATGCGATTTTGCTTGATTTAATGCTTCCTGACTTAAATGGCTTAGAGATTGCTCGACGGGTTCGTCAAGTTAAGAGCACACCAATCATTATGATGACTGCTCGTGATTCAGTGATTGATCGTGTATCGGGCTTGGACCATGGTGCGGATGATTACATTGTTAAGCCTTTTGCAATTGAAGAACTCTTAGCTCGTCTGCGTGCTGTACTTCGTCGCGTTAAGATTGAAAAAGAAGCTTCTGATGATTCAGTCGAAAAGAAAGTAATTAAGTTTAAAGACTTAACCATCGAGACTGCTAATCGTATTGTTCGTCGTGGTGATGGCAAGGCTGTTGACCTGACTAAACGCGAATATAACTTACTGATGACATTAATTAAAAATAAGAACAATGTTGTTAGCCGTGATCAGCTGTTATCCAAGATTTGGGGACCAGGTTCTAACATTGAAACCAATGTTGTAGAAGTTTATGTTCGTTACTTACGTAACAAAATTGACATTCCCGGACAACAATCATATATCAAAACCGTTCGCGGCACCGGATATATGGTGAGAGACGAAGATGATGAAAAGAAGTAAAGACAAAAGCAAAAAAGAGACCAAACACTCGTCATTAGTTGTACGTTGGGTAACTATCGTCGCTTTGACGATTATGGTCTCTTTTATTGTATTTTCGGTAGCTGTTTACTCTTTTGTGGGACAGCAGTCAATTGCGCAGCAAAAAACAACCTCAGAAGAAATGGTGGTTAAGCTAAATGAAAGTTTGAATAGAATTCCGAATGAATTACAAATTTCAAATGTTGTACCAGCTTTAACTCCGTCAGCTCGTCGTGTCTTACAAGGAAATCCGCCGATTGGTCAAGGGGAACACCCCGGCAGTGCCTTCAATGATAATCTGCTTTCGTCGCTTACTAATCCTGACTTAAACGTTGTTGTTTATAATTTGGATAAAGAAGACGTTTTTGATAATGGAGGTGTGATTCCTCAATATAAAAGCTTCAAGGGCGACTACTTAATGGAGCGAGTCTTTAAAGGTCGCCGGCAGGAGTTGATTTCTTATCAAAAAGTTAGGGATATTCATAGTGGTAAGCTAACTGGATATATTGTAGTAGCAAATAAGATGTCTTACTATAATGGACTTATGAAAAACTTGCTCAAACGAATGGTACTCATCTCAGTTGTGGCCATTATTCTGTTTACTCTAATTGCGTTTGTAATTGTTCGGGGTATTGTTAAACCAATTAAAGAAATGTCTCGGGTAGCAATGGAAGTTAACGCCGATCCAAATAGTACAGCGAGAATTAGTAATTTTCACCGTAACGATGAATTGCAAGAACTTGCCGTGTCATTAAACCAAATGCTTGACCGTATGCAACGTTATATAGACCAACAAAAAGAATTTGTTGGTGATGTTTCGCACGAATTAAGGACACCGGTTGCTGTAATTGAGGGTCACCTGAATTTACTAGAACGCTGGGGCAAAGATGATCCTGAAATTCTTGAAGAATCAATTTCTGCCTCTTTGCAAGAAGCTAAAAGGATGCAACATTTGATTCAAGAAATGCTTGACTTGACTAGGGCAGAACAAATTAATGTTCAGTATCCAAACAAAGTAACTAATGTTGCCGAAGTTCTAAAACGTGTTGCAGGCGATATGTCAATGGTTCACCAGGACTTTGAAGTTAGTCTTGATATGGATGATTTACCTCAGGATACAGAAATTCAGATTTATCACGGTCACTTAGAGCAATTATTAGTTATTCTAGTTGATAACGGTATAAAGTATTCAACGAATCGAAAAGAAATAAATATTTCTGCTGGTTTAGTCCAAAATGAGGTTCATATTATTGTTCAAGATTTCGGAGAAGGAATCTCTAAAGAAGAACAGGACAAAATCTTCAATCGCTTTTACCGAGTTGATAAAGCAAGAACTCGGGAAAAGGGTGGAAATGGTTTAGGGCTTTCAATTGCTCAAAAACTAGTTCATAGTTATCATGGCAAAATCAGTGTCGATTCAGTTGAGGGTCAAGGAAGTCAATTCATGGTAGTTTTCCCATCATTAACTAAGAAGCAGGCAAAAAGACTCCGCGAACGGGATGAAGCCGAGGGGAAATCAGAACAAAAATAGTATATTCAATTCAAATATAAAAAGGTCGAATGTTTCTTAAATAAAACAATCGACCTTTTTTGTTTAAATTATTCGTTAAACTCGTTAGGGTTTTTTGTGTTGCTTACCCTTATTACGATTACGCAAGTTTTCATGAAGTTCTTCGGTTTGTTTAGCTACTTTTGGAGCTTGGACTTTTTGATTAAGTAGTTCGTCAACTTTAGCTTGAGTAACAATTTCCTTAATCGGCTCGTTCTTCAGTTCTTCATCTACGTCTCTTTTTACTTTTGGCATGATTACAAAAGTCACAATCAGTTGTTGGATAACTGAAAAGAAGTTTCCTGCAGCCCAATATAAAGCTACTGATCCTGAAACCGATAGAGAAATAAACAAAGTCATAATCGGGTTCATTAACATCATTGATTGCATCTGTTTCTTTTGTTCTTTAGGAATGCCAATTAATGAAAGATAACTTTGTAAAAAGGCAAAGAGAGTTGCAATGATAGTTACGGCAATTGACCTCTCACTAAGTGAAATCCCAAAGAAAAATGAATTTGCCAGGACCTTTGAATACATAACCGCTTGGTAAATACCAATCATGATTGGGAACTGGATGATAAGAGGAAGACACCCCATTCCACCCATCAAAGATATGTTGTTTTGCGAGTACAATTCACGCTGCCAGCCTGCTAAGGTCATTTGTTGGTCCTGAGTGAGATCTTTTCGCTTCATTGTATCTTGAATCAACTTCATCTGAGGTTGAAGGCGAGCAGTTTTCTCTTGTTGAGTAGTTGATTTTTTCTGCTGGTTGAGCATAAGCGGTAATAGAACAGTTCTAACCACAAAAGTCATTAAAATGATCGCCCAACCTGCACCGTTATTTCCACCAATCATGTTAGAGAAGCTAAGCATGATATTCTGCAACGGTTTACCAATAAATCTGTAGATTGTACCGTAAAAGAAATCTGTCGGTGGCTTGTACGCCCCTCTATTGTTTTGCGCACAAGCTGTAACAAATAACATGACTGCCAAAAGTAGGGCAGCTAATCCGATATATTTTCGAAATTTTTTCATTCAATTCACCAATTTTTTCTAGAGTCAATAACTAATATAATACATGAAAACCGTTCATTTTGCCCATATTTGTCAGTTTTTCTTTTTCAACGGTAGAAATTCTGGCCGATGGTGAGACATTTTTAGGCAATTCTTTAAGAAATTGGTTGACGCGATCAAGGCTAGCCTGTAAAGTGATGGTTACAGTTTGGTCGCTATTATTACAAACACTGCCATTCAATCCCATTTGTTTGGCCAAGTTTAAAACACTCCAACGAAATCCAACGCCTTGGACGATTCCAGATACAATGAGCTTCCAAGTTTCTACTGGAGGCTCACTTGGTTTTTTGTTGTTATCATGATTGCTGAATAAACCCATAATGCTTCCTTTCTACGTACATTACCTAAATTTTACCATTTTATCCAATAAATTTTACCCTATAATAGAATTTGAAAGAAGATGTTTGACTAATGGAACAGATTAGTTCAGTTAGTAATAAAATAATTAAAGATCTAGCAAAATTAAAACAAAAAAAGTACCGTGAAGAAACCGGCTCGTATATGATTGAAGGTTTTCATCTAATTGAGGAAGCTCTTAAGGCAGGGAAGAGCTACGTTTATTTACTTGGAACCGAGTCTGCTCTTAGTCAAGTTAATGCTGATTATGAAGCAAGTTTAGTTGATAAAAAGACCATTTTAATTAATTCCGCTATCGCTAATTATTTATCCAGTACTAAAAATTCCCAAAATATTTTTATGGTTTTGAAAATTGCTCAGCCTAAAGATTATCCCTTCAATTATGGTAAGTGGGTATTATTAGACAAGATTGCAGATCCTGGCAATGAAGGTACAATTATCAGGACAGCTGATGCAGCAGGGTTTGATGGCGTAGTTTTGGCACCAACATGTGTCGATTTGTATAACCCTAAGACGCAACGGGCAATGCAGGGAAGCCAGTTTCACATTAATTTGATAATTGCAGATTTAGCTACCGTGATTACAAAGTTGAATATTAATGATATACCAGTTTACACCAGTATATTAGATAAAAATGCTAAGCAATTACAGGACTTTGCACAAGTTGAGCAGCTTGGCATAGTAATTGGAAATGAAGCTCATGGTGTTAGTGATGAAGTTGCGCAACTAAGCAATGAGAAACTATATATTCCTATTAAAGGAAAAGCTGAGTCGCTAAATGCTGCTGTAGCGGCTGGAATAATTATCTATCATTTTGCTTAAACGTTAGTGCTTGTTTTTAGTAAGTTCTTTTTTTATAATGAATTATTATGATTTCTTTGCTGTGGGAGGAATAGTCATTATGGGTCAAGATGATAAAGCCAACGAAAATGTTGACTGTCAAGGCGCTGATTATGAAATGTGTCAACATTTTATCAATGCTTTTCAAGTTATTGGTAAAAAATGGAATGGTCTGATAATTAGTTCCCTGTGTGCTGGCAAATATATGCGTTTTAAGGATTTATCTAGCTGTGTAAGAGCCTGTTCCGATCGCGTTTTGGTTGAACGACTAAAGGAACTTGAGAAGGAAAACATCGTTAGTCGTTCGGTTGACGAAGAAACCAAGATTATTTCATATGGTTTGACCAAAAAGGGTGCGGATTTACAGCCTGTTTTTGACCAAATTCATGATTGGGCAGATAAGTGGGTATAATAAATATTTACTTGCATGTTTTTAAAAAAAGAATTATTCTATTAATTAATTACGAAGAGTAAGACTAGTAACAATTTCCATTTATTAGAGAGACTTTTTTATTAAGCTGAAAGAAGAGTTTAAATGACCTTGTGAATTTCATCTTACTAGTAGGATCTAATCAATTCCGGTATTCACCGTTATCGAAGACTTGAGTGTGGGCTTATTGTTAGCTCAAACTAGGGTGGTACCGCGAAGCTTCGTCCCTTTTGGTAGGGACGGAGCTTTTTGTTTGAAAGGAAAAAGAAGCATGGATTTATTTGATAGGCTAAAAGAATTGCGTGACAATGGTTTAGCTGAAATTGAAAAAGCTAAAACTGAAGACAAGTTAAATGATGTCCGCGTTAAACTTGTTGGTCGTAAAAGTGAATTAACTGAAATTCTACATTCAATGAAAGAAGTCGAGCCTGAAAGAAGGCGTGAAGTCGGTCAAGATGTTAACAAGTTGCGCGATTTGTTTAATCAAAAACTAGATGAAGCTAAAAGTGAAATTGCTGAAAAGCTAGTTGAAGAGCAGCTTGCAAAAGAAAAAATTGATGTTACTTTACCGGGAAGATCAAATCATTTAGGAGCCAAGCACCCAATTAACATCATTCTAGATGATTTGGAAAACTACTTTATTGGAATGGGTTATCAAGTTGTGCAGGGTCCTGAAATAGAAACTGATCATTACTGTTTTGAAATGATGAACTTGCCTAAAGACCACCCGGCGCGAGACATGCAAGAAACATTTTATGTTGATCCAGAGGATCTTTTACGTTCGCAAACTTCTGGGGATCAAGCGCGGGTGTTAGAAAAGCATGACTTTACTAAAGGTCCGTTAAAGATGGTTGGACCGGGTAAGGTGTACCGGCGTGATGATGACGATGCAACTCACTCCCACCAATTTATGCAAATGGAAGGTTTAGTTGTTGACGAAAACATTACTATGGGTGATTTAAAGGGAACGCTTGAACTGATGACTAAGCATGTTTTTGGTCAAGATCGCGAAACTCGTTTACGGCCAAGCTATTTCCCATTTACTGAACCATCGGTAGAAATGGATGTTTCATGCTTTAACTGTGATGGTAAAGGATGTCCGATTTGTAAGTACACTGGATGGATTGAAGTGCTTGGTGCAGGTATGGTTCACCCTAATGTGTTAGAAAATGCTGGCGTTGACTCTAACCAGTATAGTGGATTTGCTTTTGGCGTTGGACTTGATCGTTTTGCAATTCTTAAATATGGCATTGATGATATTCGCGATTTCTATACCAACGATGTCCGTTTTTTAGAACAATTCAGTAAGGAGGAAAAATAATGCTAGTTTCATATAATTGGCTGCAGGATTTTCTAAAGTTAGATCAAGATCCAAGTGATTTGGCTGAAAAAATCACGCGTACGGGTGTTGAAGTTGCTGAAGTAAAACATCCCCAAAAAGGATTGAAAAAACTTGTAGTAGGACACATTATCGATTGTGAACCCGTTGAAGGTACTCACCTTAATGTTACTCATGTTGATGTTGGTGAGGAAGAACCTCATCAGATTGTTTGCGGCGCTCCTAATGTAGCTGCCGGTGA
Organism: Lactobacillus sp. C449L; assembly: GCF_059900815.1. Lineage (NCBI taxonomy): Bacteria > Bacillati > Bacillota > Bacilli > Lactobacillales > Lactobacillaceae > Lactobacillus > Lactobacillus sp. C449L. The sequence goes on from NZ_JBWXGA010000004.1 coordinate 84,104, forward strand.
AGACGTTATTGTCGCTCTTCCAGGCGCACGCATTGCCGATAATGTGAAAATTAAAAAGGGTAAATTACGTGGTCTTGAATCTAATGGAATGATTTGTGGTCTTCAAGAAATCGGTTTTGCTGATAATCTAGTACCTGAAAAGTATGCTAACGGAATTTATGTTTTTCCTCAGGATGCAGATGTCAAACCTGGTCAAGAGGCGTTTGAACCATTAGGTATGGATGACTATATCTTTGACTTTGATATTACACCTAATCGTGCTGATACTTTGTCAATGGAAGGCGCGGCATATGAAGTGGGAGCAATTATTGATGAAGCAGTTAAGCTGGAAGATGTAGTTTTAAAAGCCGACGGTCCGGATTGGACGACTGACTTTGAAGCTGAGGTCGATCCACAACTTGCTCCGAAATTTTATTTACGCAAAATTAGTGGAGTTAAAATTTCTGATAGCCCGCTTTGGATGCAAAAACGTTTATGGAATGCTGGAATTCGGCCAATAAATAATGTAGTTGATGTCACTAATTATGTAATGCTTTTGACTGGCCAGCCAATGCATACTTATGATGCTCGAGCTTTTGAAAGCGGCAAGCTTGTGGTTAGAAAAGCTGAAAAAGGCGAAAAGTTAACACTTCTTAATGATAAAAACGTTGATCTTGATCCCAATGACATTGTAATTACAAATGGTGAAGAAGTTGTAATGATGGCCGGAGTCATGGGTGGTCTTAACTCCGAAATTAAAAACGATACCACAGATGTAATCCTTGAGTCGGCGATTTTTGACTCAACACTAATTAGAAAAGCTGCTTTGCGTCATGCGAACCGAACTGAAGCTTCAAGTCGATATGAAAAAGGTGTCAATTGGGATGCGACTGTGCGAGCTCTTGATATGGCAGCTTTACTTTTGCGCAACGATGCTGCTGGCACTATTAACGAAGGCGTAATTACAGCTACTGCTAAAGAGCGAAAGCAGGATATTATTCATACAACTGTTTCTTACCTTAATAAAACTTTGGGTACAGAAATTTCCTCAACTGAGATTAAACACATTTTCGACCGCCTTAACTTTAAATTTCAATTGAGCGGTGATGATTTAACTGTTGAAGTACCAGCAAGACGTTGGGATGTTGCTATTCCAGCCGACTTAGTCGAAGAAGTTGGTCGTCTTTACGGTTATGATAATATTGCGTCTACCCAACCAGTTTTGCCAGAAACACATGGCGGGTACTCATTAGAAGAAGAAAAAATAAGACGAATTAAGAGAGTTGTTCAAGGTCAAGGGCTAGTTGAAGCAATCTCATATTCGTTAACTTCTCCTGAAAAAGCCATTTCCTACACTAAGGAGCCTAAAAAATTAGTTCAGGTTCAGATGCCATTAAATTCAGGTCGTTCCACCTTAAGACAAAATTTAATGACCGGTTTAATTGATGCCGCTAGCTATAATATGGCGCGAAAACAAAATCAATTAGAGATTTTTGAACAAGGTCGGGTTTATGATTTTGAAGGCAATACCTATAATGAGCATGAGCATTTGGCTGCTCTTTATACAGGGAATGTTTATTTTGAAAACTGGCAACACAAAAATGACCCGATTGATTTCTATTATGTTAAGGGACAATTAACTAATTTATTTTTAGCAATTGGCATTAATCCTACGAAACTAGAATATAAGTCTGAAATAATTAAATCAATGCATCCTACCCGGACAGCTGGCATTTATCTTGATAATCAATACCTTGGAATGATCGGAATGATTGGTTACGAAGTAACAAGGACAAACAAGGTTATGAAAGGTAAAGAAATTTACGGCTACGAGTTAGATCTTGACGTAATTGTGCCATTAATTACTAACCTTAAAACGATTGCAAAAACAGCGCCTAAGTTTCCACCGGTTGAACGGGACTTATCAATTTTAGTCGAGAAAGACATCACTAGTAGTCAAATTGAAGCATGTATTAAAGCTAATGGTGGAAAATACTTAATTAACTTACCGGTAGTTGATGTATACCAAGGTTCGCATATTGATAATAAGAAAAAGAGTCTGACATATCGCTTGATTTTCTTAAATGAAAAAGATACTTTAACTGATCAAGTAGTTAATGAAGCGATGGACCAAATTACGCAAGGTTTAGAAAATCAGTTAAATGCTGAAATTCGTTAGAGGTTGACTTTGAAGTCGTAAATCAATATTATTAATCAGTGCAAAAGAGAATTTAAACTTTAGGGAGCAGAAAATTTTATGCCTGAGAAATCATATCCAATGACTGCTGAAGGTAAAGAAAAGCTTGAAGCAGAATTAAAGAATTTAAAACTTGTTAAACGTCCAGAAGTAATTGAGAGAATTAAGGTTGCGCGTTCTTATGGTGACTTGTCTGAGAATTCAGAGTACGATGCCGCTAAAGATGAGCAAAGCCACCTTGAAGACCGCATTAACGTGGTTGAGGAAATGTTGAAGTATGCCCACGTTGTTGACTCAAATTCTACTGATCCGGATGAAGTTGCTGTTGGTAAAACAGTTACTTATACTGAGGTTGGAGAAGACGATCCAGAAACCTACACAATTGTTGGTAGTGATGAATCTGACCCATTGAGTGGTAAAATTTCCAACGATTCACCTATTGCCCAAGCGATTTTGGGTAAAAAGAAAGGCGAAACAGTTACTATTACCACGCCAGGCGGTAAGTTTGATGTCGTAATAACTGAGGTAAAAGAATAAACATTAATTTATTTTTAGACAGTTTGAACAAGATTTAATTAAAAGCAAAAAACAGATTACTTTATGGTAACCTGTTTTTTACTTTAAACACTTTTGTTTTTTAGCGGCTAGTGAAATAACGGTAATCACTGCTTTTATCAAAAACTACGCCACGTGCATTTGCACCATTTGAAATTGAAAATTCCACATTTGGATAATGTTGGCGAACTTTATCTTCTAAAAAGTCACGCATCATTGTATTGTTAGCTAAAACCGAGCCGGTTAAAGCAATTTTCATTGGTTTTGGATCTTCATAGCGATCCATTCCGATAGTAATGTCGCGTGCCAATAATTCAGCTTGTTCTTTAATTACAGCGGTCGCATCTGGATCGCCACTATCAGCTAATTTAGCCACACTTACTGCCATTGAAGCAACTTCAGGATTGGTTAACTTATAAAATTTGGCCGTTGCATCGACAATGTTATCTGTTTTGAAAAGATCATTAAACATGGGAATTAGTTGATTATCTTCGCGTTTATCCCAGCTTAAAAGGGCAGCTTTTAATGCGGTAAGTGCAATTGCATAGCCAGAGCCCTCATCGCCTAAAATAGCACCGTACCCGCCTGTTGTTATAATGCGACCATTTTGTAAGCCGTTAAAGACAGATCCAGTTCCTGCAATTACCAATCCACCGTCTTCTCCTTCAAGACCGCTATATAAAGCGAGCAGAGAGTCGGTAATTGCCCTGGTAGGTAAGTTATTAATCTTAGCTGAAATTTCTGCTGCAACTTCGGCAGCATGGCCAATAACTGACAGACCGGCTATGCCACATAAAACCCGTTGGCAATCACCATTAATTTGATCAATCAATTGGTTAATTGCTTCAGTGATGTTACTAATTGCAGTATCATAGTTAGTGTTAACCTGACCTGGACCCGCTTCGCTGCTTTTAAGTTCTTGGCCATTCAAATCGTAAGCAATAGCAGTAGTATGGGTACCACCGGCATCGACCCCAATTTGGTATTCAAGTGTCATATTTTAATCTTCTTTCCATTGTATTTATCCATTTATTTTATTACAAAAAAAGCAAATACAGAAGAACTTTTAGTATTGATACTGAGATTATAAACACCTGCTTGATTAGTAAGTTTATCTTTTAAACCAATTTCTATTTATAATCTGTTTAAAATTTTATCAAAGCTCGATTTAATAGATAGAATTGCATCTTGGTTTTTGTTAAAATAACTCTAGTTTAAGTGAGGTTCGAAGTACGTGAATTTTTTTAGAAAAAACCGTGATAATAACGATTCAAAAACCCAGTCTTCAACGCCAATTAGAATGAAAATAATTCTGGCGATTATTTTTGTGCTATTTGCAACTTTAATTGGTCAGCTCGCTTACTTACAGATAGGTTACGGTTCTCGTTTTAAAGCTGAAGTTCAAAAGTCCAGTTCGGCAGTCGTTTCTAGCCAGGTTCCGCGCGGAATTATGTATGATAGTAAGGGACGGGTTCTGGTTGGCAACAAAGCCAAAAATGCAATTACTTATACCAAGAGTGTATCGACAACCACTGATGATGTATATTCGATCTCCAATGCATTGAGTAAATACATTCACATAAAAAGTGAAGAGCCAACTGAACAACAGGTCATAGATTATTATCTAGGCAATAAAAACAATAGTGCCGAAGAAGCTGCAAAAGTACCTCAGTCTATTCGTAAGACTGAGAATGATGAGCTAATTAATGCCAGAATTCAGGATCAAGTTCGTCAAAAGCACCTTAAGCTGAGTGAACGGCAAAAAACAGCGGCCTTAATTTATAATAAAGTCTCTGGCGCTTACACGCTTTCAACAATTTATGTAAAAAATGATGGTTTAACCGACAAGGAGATTGCCGAAGTCGGTGAGCATCTATCTGAACTGCCAGGTGTCGGAATCGGAACTGATTGGCAAAGATCTTATCCGAACGGCTCGTCAATTCAAAGTATTATCGGTTCCGTTTCGACTGAAAAAGCAGGACTACCAAGTGACAATCTACAATATTATTTGACTAATGGTTATTCAAGAAACGACCGGGTAGGAACTTCGTATCTAGAAGAAGAATATGAGCCACTTTTAAAAGGGTCTAAGGCCACCAGTAAAGTATCAACTAAGTCTTCTGATGGGATTGAGCAAACTAAGTCGCTATATTCAGGTCAAGCTGGCGCAAGTTTGGTATTAACGCTGGATGCTAAATATCAAAAACAAGTTCAAGAATCTTTGCAGAGAATTTACTCTGCGGCAATTGCTTCTGGGGCGGCACGCTATTCTAACGGTGCCTATGCAGTAGCAATGAATCCTAAAACTGGTGCTCTCTTAGCTGTAGCCGGCATTAGCCGTGATCCAAAGAAAAATAAAACGACTAACAACGCTCTTGGCGTAATTAATCAGGCATTTGTTATGGGATCTGCTGTTAAGGGTGCAATGGTCAGCGGTGGTCTGATTAACAAAGTAATCACGCCTACTAATAACGTCTTACCTGAAACGCCAGTTTATTTACCTGGTACTCCAATTAAGAAATCAGTTTATCCAGTTGGAACATTTGGTTCGCTAGATGCTTCAACTGCACTAGAAGTATCTAGTAACATCTATATGATGCATTTAGCAATGAATTGGGTTCATGCTAAATATGTCCCTAAGGAGTTTATCAGTATGCCGAATTCGGCTTTTGATACTTTGCGTCATAACTTTAATATGTTCGGCTTGGGACAAAAAACTGGTGTCGATTTACCAGGAGAAATTTCCGGAATTCAGGGTAGGTCGTTTAATGAACACGGAAATATCCTTTCCGGTTCAGTCCTTGACTTGTCATATGGTAACTATGATGCTTATACGCTAATGCAAATGGTGCAATATATTGCAACGATTGCAAATGGCGGTTACCGCATGCAGCCGTATATTGTTCAATCAGTTGGTCGTACAGCCAGTGACGGTAAAACGGTAAACATTGACTATAACAAAAAACCAAATGTGCAATTGCGCATTCCGTGGACACGAAGCGAGTTAGAAATTGTTCGTCAGGGTTTTTGGCGTGTGGTTCACGGAACAAACACATGGGGAACTGCTCATAAGCTGAAGAATGTTAAACCATCGATTTCAGGTAAATCAGGAACTGCCCAAACATTTTATTATGATCCTGATAATCCTAATCAAAAAAATCCGCCTGAGTTAGTTAATGCAACCTTTGTTGGCTATGCACCTTCCGATAATGCTGAGATTGCTACTGCAGTTATTTTTCCAGGTTTAGACCCTGATTTAGAAGGTTCTTACACTTTGCAGATGACCAAAGAAATGGTTCAAGATTACTTTAAGTTGCATAAAAAATAGAAATTTGAGAATTTCTCTGGTAAATAGTTTAGAGAAATGCTAAACTTATACAGTCAGAATAATGAAATTAGGTGGTGAAAGAAATGGCAGATAACATCATTTTGGAATGCACCGAATGTGGCGATAGAAGTTACTTATCTAAGAAAAACAAGCGTAAGCATCCGGAACGTTTAAGTTTGAAGAAGTATTGCCCAGTTGAAAGACATGCAACTCTTCATCGTGAAACTAAGTAATAAACCAATATAGCAAGGGCAATGCTCCTGCTATTTTTTGTATGGAAGAATCATGAACAAAAAAGAACTACGGCAAAAGCAAATTAAAAATTTGAGTAATTTTGCAGATACTAAAGAAAAAGACGCTGAAGACCAGGTCCTGCTTAAAAAAATAATTGAGTCAGATTTGCTCAAAAACAAGCAGTCAATTGGTATCACTTCGTCTTTATCATATGAAGTTGATACTTCTGGGTTAATTGCCAGACTCTGGGATCAAGGTAAAGACGTATACTTAGCACGGGCTAATGAGAATAGCCAGCATTCGCAAGACTTTATTTCGTATAGTTATATGACTAAAATAACTAAATCAAAATTTGGTGTTGAACAAGTCAGTGACCCGAATGCTAAAATTAACAATGATCTTGATTTGGTTATTGTCCCGGGTTTAGCTTTTGCATTAGACTCACATGAGCGTTTAGGCTTCGGCGGTGGCTATTATGACCGTTTTTTAGCTAAGCATCCCAATACTGATACCGTTGCTTTAGCAAATTCAAAGATGACTTTTGACACAGCGCCATGGCACATTGAAGAAACGGATGTTTCAGTTAAAACAATCATTACGCCTAGTTCAATCTTTCAATAACAAAAAGAGGTTAAGATGGATCAACGACAATATCTAAGAAATAGTTACATGACAGTCGGAATCTTAGTGGTGCTTTTAGTTACTTTTGTACTGGAAACACTGCTTGGTGGTTCAGAAAATATGGCTGTACTAAATAGAATGGGTGCAATGAACAATTACGCTGTGGTTGGTGGCAATCAGTGGTGGCGTCTTTTTACTGCACAGTTTTTGCATATAGGTATTATGCACTTAGTTTCTAATGCGGTTATGATTTACTATATTGGTTTTTATATTGAGCCATTACTAGGTCATTGGCGTTTTCTGGTCTTGTATCTACTGTCTGGAGTAGGTGGAAATCTTTTAAGTTTAGCTTTTGGCAGCGATACTGCTATTAGTGCTGGCGCTTCGACTGCTTTATTCGGTCTATTTGGGGCAATGACTGCCGTTGCATTACGTAACCGCGATAACCAAGTAATTTCTTATTTGGGCAGACAAGCTTTTTGGCTTGCGGCAATCAATATTGGATTAGATTTATTTATGCCAAATATTGATATACAAGGCCATATCGGTGGTTTAATAATTGGATTTTTAACTGCAATTATTTTAGGTAGTCAAGCAATTCATCGATATTCAAATAAGGAGCGCTTTGTTGCGGTATGTTTGCTTATCATTTATTGTGTAGCAACAGTAAGAATAGGCATGGTGATTGATTTATCATGAAAACTCTATACGATGTACAACAACTTCTTGAGAAATATGGGGTCATGGTTCACGTCGGAAAACGGATTTGGGACATTGAACTAATGGCACTTGAACTTGATAATATCAATCGGGCGCACTTAATTAGTCAGCATGATTACTTGATTGCTAAACTAATTTTACAGCGCGAGCACGAATATGAAGAAAAAATCGAAAAAGATAAGCATAGCTCTTAATTTAAGAGTATATTATTCTTATAGTTTTTAGAGGAGAAAAGAACTTATGTCAACTTTTTTAATTATTGTAGACGTGGTATTAGTAGTTATTATCCTTGCCTTTGTGGCTGTTTGGCTTTGGAATCGAATTCAAACTAAACGTTTGGGCAGCGGTGATTTAACTAATGAAGAGTTTAATGAAGGTATGAGAAAAGCGCAAATTATTGACTTGCGTGAAAAGGCGCCATTTAAAAGAAAACACATCGATGGAGCACGCAATCTTCCTTATACAATGCTGAAATATCAATACGGTGAATTGAGAACGGATTTGCCAGTGTATTTATACTCTGACTCTTTGTCAGTGACACTGCGCGCAGCCAGATTTTTGCAAAAAAAGCATTTCTCCTCAATTAAATGGCTCAAAAATGGCTTTGATGAATGGAATGGTCGCACTAAGTCATCTAAATATTAAGGAAAAACATGTTTGTAGATTTTTTTCAAACGTGTTTTTTTCATATATAATTGATAAAAACACTTAAGGAAAACGAAAAATGCAAAAAGTACTTGCAATCATTGGTCCAACTGCGATTGGAAAAACTAGTTTAGCGATCACATTAGCAAATGAGTTGGACGCTGAAATTATCTCCGGAGATTCGATGCAAGTTTATCGCGAAGTTGCAGTTGGTACGGCAAAAGCTACATCTGAAGAAAGAAAAGCGGCTAAACATTATTTAGTAGATACCCAGTCTGTATTTAAGCCATATTCAGTTAAGGACTTTGTTAAACAGGCTGAAAAAGCACTTGACGAAATTGCTCAGAAAGAAAAGCTGCCTCTGCTTGTGGGGGGAACGGGTTTCTATGTTAATGCCTTACTTAACCAAATGCAACTTGGTGAAAAAGTTGAACAAGATACTGCCGTTGATAATAAGTGGATTGCTTTTTTGGAAAAAAATGGTCCCATGGAGCTTTGGCAAAAATTAAATGAACTCGATCCAAATGCTGCTGTCAAAATTCCTCAAAACAATTCAAGAAGGGTTTTACGTGCATTAACCGTAATTTCGCGGACAGGTCATGAATTTTCTTCTCAACAAGAAAAAATCCAGCCACGCTATGATTATTTAATTATTGGATTAAATTCTAACCGCGCTGAAATCTATCGCCGGATCAACTTAAGAGTTGACCAAATGATGCAAAATGGTCTACTTGAGGAAGCCGAATTTGTTTATCAAAATCGCTCTCGTGAATATCAAATTCTTCAAGCAATTGGGTATAAGGAGTTCTTTCCTTATTTTGCTGGTGAAAAGAGTTTGGCCGAATGCGAAACGGCTTTAAAAACAGCTTCTCGTCGATATGCGAAACGGCAGTTAACCTATTTTAGACATCAGTTACCCGTAAATTGGTTTGATCCCCTAAATGATCCGGATTGTTTACTAAAAATTAAGCAGAAAGCTGAGGAATGGTTAAATGAATAATTGGCCAGAAGAATTAAAGAAATTAGTTAGTGAAATTGATGCGCAAATTGCGCCCCGATTGGCAAAAATTGATGATACTATTTTATATAACCAAAATAAGGTATTACAAGCCTTTAAAGATAAAGCAGTTGCGGAAGCTGACTTAATTGGGAGCACTGGTTATGGATCCGATGACAGTGGTCGGGATAAATTAGATCGCATTTACGCTCAAATTTTCGATACGGAAGATGCGCTTGTTCGTTCCCAGTTTGTGTCAGGAACACATACTTTGGCTACGGCAATGGCAGGTAACTTATTGCCTGGTGATGAATTAACTTATCTGACTGGAATGCCCTATGATACAGTTCAGCAGGTGATTGGAATTGCCGGAGATGGCCGTGGCAGTCTCAAATCATATGGTGTTAAGTTTTCTCATGTAGACTTGTTAGAAGATGGTAACGTAGACTTTGCTACTGCTCGCAAGTTTTTATCTGAACATAAACCCAAGATGGTTGTAATTCAACGCTCTCGTGGGTATGACACGCGCAAGAGTTTTACTGTTGAAAAAATCAAGCCGATGATTGAATTAATCCGCGAAACAACGCCAGATAGTATTGTTTTTATTGATAATTGCTATGGGGAATTCTCTGAAAAGCACGAGCCGACTGAATTTGGTGCAGACATAATGGCCGGTTCATTAATTAAGAATGCTGGCGGTGGTTTGGCCAAAGTTGGTGGCTATGTAGTTGGAAAGCATGAATTAATTGAAAATACCGCTGCTAGATTAACTGCCGGTGGGATTGGGCGTGAAGAAGGCGCTAGTTTAAACAATAATCTTGATTATTTTGAAGGCCTGTTTATTTCACCTAGTGTGACCGGAAATGCAATCAAAGGTGCGATATATGCTTCAGCAATTTTAGAACGAATGGGAGCTGAAGTTTCACCTAAATGGGATGACGAGCGAACTGACCTGATACAGGCCGTTATTTTCCACGATAAAGATAAGATGATTAGATTCGCTAAAGCACTTCAAGAGAATTCACCCATTAATTCATTTGTTGATCCTATTCCAAGCAATGATACAGGCTATGAAGATCAGGTAATCATGGCAGATGGTTCATTTGTTGAAGGGGCTAGCATAGAGTTTTCTGGTGATGGTCCGATTCGTCCGCCATATGCAATCTACATGCAAGGTGGGTTAACGTATGCGCACGTTAAAATTGCTATTACTAATGCAGTTAACGACTTGTTTTTCAAAAAGTAATTTTGTATATATATCAAAACGTTAATAATATAAAACTTTAGTAAAGTTTGAAAAAAGTGCTTAGACCACTTTGACAATTATTTAATGTTTTGCTAATCTAATAATCAAGTTTCGGGCAAGGTTTGGAGCCCTTTCCCGGGCTATACCAATTGTTAGTTGTTTATATTTTTTTAGGTGGAAAAGCATGACAAAGAAAATTACAGCAGATGATATTAGAAAGAGCGTCGCTGATAACGACGTTCGATTTATTCGATTAACTTTTACTGACATAAATGGGACACTGAAAGCAGTTGAAGTACCAAATAGTCAACTTGATAAAGTACTGACAAATGATGTTCGTTTTGATGGTTCTTCAATCGATGGCTTTGTTCGTTTAGAAGAAAGCGATATGGTTTTATACCCAGACTTTTCGACTTGGTCAGTATTACCTTGGACTGACAGCCAAGGTGGAAAAATCGGCTGTTTAATTTGTTCAGTTCATACGACAGATGGTGAACCGTTTGAGGGTGATCCGCGTAATAATCTGAAACGGATTGTTGGGCAAATGAAAGATATGGGCTTTTCCGCATTTGATATCGGATTTGAAGCTGAATTTCATTTATTGAAACTTGATGAAAATGGCAACTGGACTACTGAAGTACCTGATCACGCTTCTTACTTCGATTTAACTTCAAATGACGAAAGTGCAAGCTGTCGGCGCGATATTGTTGAAACATTGGAAAGCATTGGTTTTGAAGTTGAAGCAGCTCATCATGAAGTTGGTGATGGTCAACAAGAAATTGATTTCAAGTTTGACGATGCATTAACAACTGCTGACCGGGTTCAAACTTTTAAGATGATTGTTCGCGAAATTGCTAAAAAACACGGCTTATTTGCAACATTCATGGCTAAGCCATTACAAGGTCAAGCGGGTAATGGAATGCATACTAACATGTCATTATTTAAGGCTGGGAAGAATGCATTTTATGATAAAAATAATAAGTTCCACTTATCGAACACCGCTTTGTATTTCTTAAATGGTATTTTAGAACATGCGCGAGCAATTACTGCGGTAGCAAACCCGACTGTTAACTCTTACAAGAGGCTGATTCCAGGATATGAAGCTCCAGTTTACATTTCTTGGGCATCAAAGAACCGCTCACCTATGGTTCGGGTGCCTTCGTCTGAGGAAATTAATACTCGTTTAGAGATGCGTTCTGCCGATCCAACCGCTAATCCTTACTTATTGCTAGCAGCATGTTTGGCAGCTGGTCTTGACGGAATTAAGCAAGAAAAAATGCCAATGGATCCTATTGACTGCAACTTGTTTGACGTTAGTGAAGAAGAAAGAACTAAAATGGATATCAAGCCTTTACCATCTACTTTGCATAATGCGTTGAAAGCATTTAAAGAAGACAAGTTAATCCAAAGTGCTCTTGGTGAGCATTTGACTCAGAGCTTCACTAGTTCTAAGGAATTAGAATGGGCGCAATATTCAGAAACTGTTTCAGATTGGGAAAGAAATAAATACATGGGCTATTAGTACTTTTGATTTAGATAATCAAGGACAACTAGCTTTTACCAGTATTATCTACTTAAGTGTATCTTCTACAAAGAAAGTCACCGGATTTTTACTTATCCGGTGACTTTTTATATATACCAATTATCTACTTTTAGCTTCAGAGAAGTTAAATAAGTTAATTATCGTAGTTTTGCTTTTTCATAAAATTACTGATTTTGAAAAAAACATTAACCTCAAAATGCTGGCGTGGTAGAATGAGAACATTAAACTAATTTAAGGTAAAAGTGATAAAAAGATGACTAAAGCAAAGTCCATATACAAAAAAGACGTTTTATTAGTAATGGCGGCATCGTTCTTTTTCATGTTTAGTACAATGTTTGTTAATCCGTTAATTAACGGTTATGCCAAAAGTTTAGGCGCTAGTAGTGCATTTGCAGGTGTTATTGTAGGCATAATGAGTATTGCGGCGATGTTTTTAAGACCAGTTGCAGGTAATTTAACTGATAAACTTTCAAAGTATCGATTATCGTTTATGGGCGGTACTTTAATCATGATTGGTGTAATTGGTTATGTTTTTGCGCCAACAAGTGGATGGTTATTGCTATTTAGGCTAGTTAATGGTGCAGGTTATGTACTCTGTACGGTTTGCATGACTACCTGGCTTGCCTTTTTAGTACCCCGGTCACACGTTGGTCAGGCAATGGGGATTTATGGTTTGATGAACGCTTTGGCAATGGCTATTGCGCCAGCATTAGCAATCAACGTTTATCAAAAAGCTGGCTATCGCTTTGCAATTATTGCATCTGCTGTTTCGGCTTTTTTAATGGTTTTGATTATTCAATTTGTTGGTAATCGAGCAACCCCTAGCTTACAAAAGAAAAATCCCAATATACCCCGTCATCCTAAAATTATTCAGAGAAATGTCTTGCCAATTGCTATACTTACGACCTTATTTGCTTTTCCATACTTTGTTACGCAAGCTGATCTGGTTACCTATGCCGAAGAAAGACATTTAAACATAGCGGTCGGCTCTTACTTTTTAATCTATGCTGTTGTATTACTAGTACTCCGCATTAGTTTGAAAAATCTTTTTGACACCGTTCGTTTTGGGATATGGTTTTGGGTCAGTGTTATAGCAACACTATTCTATATTGTTTTATTGGCAGTAATGAAAAACAATTGGTTGATGACTTGTGCGGCAGCTTTTATGGCCATGGGCTATGGCATCATCTATTCAGTTTTACAATCTACTGCTTTGTTGTTGGCTCCAATTAATGAGCAGGGAATGGCAAGTAGTACTTTTTACCTTGGTCTCGATATTGGTATGTCTTTTGGACCAATTATCATGGGTTTTATTAATGATTGGTTACCAGTTAAGTATTTTTATCCGGTACAGTTATTATTGCTACCATTAATGATTTTGGTTTACTGTTGTTATCGTAAACAGTTAAATAGTGCCATTAACCATCATTAAGAATAAAAAGTCGGTAGACTGCATATTACTACGCTAATCTATCGGCTTTTTAATTTCTATTTGAACTTTTCGCCCCATTTCCATGGGTCTTCATGCCAGGTTTTAAGTGCTTCATATTCACTTTCGCTAATATAGTTTAGGTCTTTTTCTCTTTTTAGTAATTCCGGATAGGTAAGAAGTGGACAAAAGTCAATTCCTGCCTCAGCAAAATTCTGTTTTGTATCGTGAAGGTAATACGTAAAGATTGAACCAACTCCAATCACATTACCGCCTTCATTTTGCGTTGCTTTGACAGCGTTAATTACAGAGCCACCAGTAGTAATTAAATCATCAATTAAAACAATTTTATCATTTGCAGTAAAGCGACCTTCGATTTGTTTTCCTTTGCCATGATCTTTGGGTTTAGGACGAACATAAATCATTGGTAAAGCTAATTTAGTTGCTACCCAAGCAGCATGTGGAATACCGGCGGTAGCAACTCCACCAATAATTGATACATCAGGATATTTTTCCTTAATCAGATTGGCTAAATCGGTTGCAATCCAGTCTCGCAAATCAGGATATGAAACAGTGAGACGCAAGTCAGTATATATTGGTGAGAGCATACCGCTAGCATAAGTATATGGTTTGTCTGGCGATATTGTAATAATTTTTTGATCAACTAATTTATTAATAATCTGCTTTTGGTACATTTAATTGAACTCCTTTTGAATAGCTAAATACACTTCTTTGGGATTTTCTGCTTGAGTAATCGGACGGCCAACCACAATTGCACTAGAACCTAGTTTCTTGGCTTTTTGTGGAGTGGCAACACGTTTTTGGTCACCATTATTATCACTGCTTAAGCGAATACCGGGCGTGACGTATAAAAAGTCATCACCAATTTGTTGCTTAAGCTGCTGAACTTCGAGTGGTGAACAAATTACGCCATCGGCACCAAATTTTTGGGCAGTTTGAGCTAAGCTGACCACTTGCGAGGTCATTGATAAAGCACAATTTTGTTCCTCCTTTAGAATTGCATCTGAAATTGAAGTCAATTCAGTTACTGCTAGGAGTTTGGGAACCTCTTGCCCTTTAGAAGTTCCATCAACCAGACCTTTTTTTGCGGCAGCAATCATTCCACTACCACCTAATGCGTGTATTGTAATACAAAAAACACTAAGTTTAGCTAATTGCTTAGCCGCACGATAAACCGTATTAGGAATATCATGCAATTTTAAATCTAAAAAGATGTGGTAGCCTTGGCTTACCAACTTATTTACTAAGCTAGGACCTAAATGATAGAAGAGCTCCATACCAATTTTAAGGTAGGTTTCTTCAGGGGCGCCTAACTGATCCAAGAGAGCTTGAACAGCTCTTTCATTGTCGTAATCTAAAGCCACAAACACAGCTTTTCTCATTAAGTACCTCCACAAACAAAAAAGTCTATTCTGGTACGAGAGTGCATCCAAAATAGACTTTTGTTCTATTTAAGTCATAAATAACTTGCGGTCTCTCTGTACCGTTTAAAGTTTCCTAAGATGAGCTTACCACCAGTACAAGCAAAATACAACTAAATTTTGACTTTTAAAAAATGAAAAAACGTGTAAAATAAATCCCAAAATAATTGTAGTGACAGTGAGCATACATTTTTGGAGGAACTATGACAAAGATTAGCGTTAAATTACCCGGCCTTGATTTAAAAAATCCGTTAATGCCAGCTAGCGGGACTTTTGGTTTTGGAGATGTACCTGCTGCAAAAAAATTTGACTTAAACGAATTGGGAGCTTTGGTTATCAAAACGACTACCTTAAAAGCTCGCTTAGGTAATCCTCAGCCCCAGATTGCAGTACTACAAAATGGTGTTTTAAACTCGGTTGGTTTAACTAATCCTGGAGTAGACGCAGTAATTAGCGATAAATTACCCGCAATTAAAAAACAATATCCTACACTGCCAATAATTGCTAGTGTAGGCGGTGAAAGTAAAAGTGATTACCTGAAAGTAGCCGAGAAATTATCTCAATCTGGAATGGCTAATGCTTTAGAAATTAATTTTTCTTGTCCCAACGTTGCCCATGGTGGAATGACCTTTGGGGTTCACCCAGAGTTGATTGAGAAAATAACATCTTCAATTAGAGCTGCCGTAGATATTCCAATTTATGTTAAATTAACGCCCAATATTACTGACGTGACAGAGATTGCTCAAGCTGCCGAAGCAGGAGGAGCAGATGGATTAGCAATGATTAATACGATTACTGGAATGCGTATTGACATCAAATCACGTAAACCGCTTCTTGGCAATAATGTTGGTGGTTATTCTGGTGCAAGTGTCAAGCCGATTGCTTTGTATCAGATTAATCGAGTTCGCCAGTTTACTAATTTACCGATCATTGGTATGGGGGGAATTGAAACTGCTAAAGATGTAGTGGAGTTTATGCTTGCTGGTGCTAATGCGGTTGCAGCTGGCAGTGCTCACTTTAGCGACACGCTTATCTGTCCGCACATTGTGCAAGAATTGCCGGGTCTGCTCCAAGAGCTAGGCGTTGAGGACATTAATGATTTAGTCGGCAAGGTAGAATTTAATTAAGCTAATTAAGGCGTGGAATCGCAGTACAGATTTCATGCTTTTTATGTTGAAAGATATTGTAGGATTGCCCGAAAAATAATATAATATTAAAAATTAATCTAATTATAATTGTTTTTAAAAGAAGAGAGGGGAGGGCAATATGTTAACTTATCGATATACAGGCAAGCAGCAAATGAGAATTAATTCTTGCTATGTAATTTTTTTGGGAATAATCTTTCATTCTCATTTAAACTCAAGACAAGGGCTATATTATCTGCTCATTTGTTTTGTTTTGGGAATAATATCTTTTGCCCTTTCTTTTAATAAAAAAGTGGTTAAAATAATTTTTCCTCGCGAAGCCACTCGACTGACATTTTTTCAGAAATGGGAAAGAGTTATTGGCCTCTTTTTGATAATTTTTGCTGCCCTTGACATATTGTTTCTAAAAAAATTAAATTTTGATTATGCAGATTTACCTCTCTTTTACTTAGGCTACGTATTTTTTATAACTATGTAGTTAAGAATCATTTGAATTTCAATAAATTGTTTACATAATCACTTAACAACATGTAAACAGATTCGCTGAATATTTAATTTTGCGTTTTTATGGCAAAACTAAGTGAATAACGTTTATATCGGGTTATGATAAATTACTAAAAGTCAGGTCACATTATGTGGCGTTTAGTTAAAGCCAGGAGTCATACAATGAAAAAAGCAATAAAAGATTATTCTGTAACGCTGACTTTCTTTATATTAGCTGTGATGACTAGCGCAGGTGGTGCTTTTCAGAATGATTTTAAACCAATCTGGCTAGCGCCATTTTTTGTTTTGTTTGTTACCATAGTAGCATTTGGCAGTGAGCTTTTGGCTAACAAAGCTACCAGCATGAAATTTAAAGGGGTTGCTGCGGCAATCACTCTCGTAGCTTCAGCAATGATGCTTTGGGTTATTTATTTTGTTAAAGGATAAAACTTTAAAAATACAGTTTTGCTTCCTACGAAATCTTATAAACTCAGTCTTTTTACTTTTTTTGAGTTAAGTTAGTTTCTTTTCTTAATTCCAACGGAACTAGTTTTTAATATTTGGATTGAAGAATATATTTTTCGAATAAACGATTTTTGTGTTGACATCTTACAAAACAACACGTATATTTAACTAGATTAATGTCCTTAAAATTAGTCCCGTGAGGCTAGCAAGGCAGGCTCAATTAAGCATTGACTTTTAGAAAGCACCTGGTCTCAGTCTGACTAGGTGTTTTTTCATGGGAAAAGTTGTAGCAGGAGAGGAAAAATGGCAAAAGAAATTTGGGATGCACTCGCAATGAAACGCGCTCTGACACGAGTTACTTATGAAATCATTGAGCACAACAAGGGTACTGAGGATTTGGTTCTGATTGGAATTAAAACACGCGGTGTTTACCTAGCGCAGCGTATTCATGACCGTATCCAAAAGCTTGAAGGTGTTAATGTGCCGATTGGTCAACTCGATATCACACTTTACCGCGATGATCGTCATGATGCGTCACTTAAGCAAGATCCAGTTGTTAATTCAGCTGAGCTCGAGGTTAACATTACTAATAAACATGTTGTTTTAGTCGATGATGTCATCTATACTGGTCGAACCATCCGTTCTGCAATGGACGCGTTAATGGATATTGGTAGACCAAGTTCAATTGCAGTTGCTGTTTTGGTTGATCGTGGTCATCGCGAATTACCTATTCGGGCTGATTTCATCGGCAAGAATATCCCAACTTCTTCTCAAGAACAAGTTGCTGTTCACGTTGAAGAAATCGACCAAAAAGATAGTGTCGAGTTAAAGCCTTTATAAATACTTTGTTTAATTCAACCATTTAATTGATTCCAGAGAGGATCAGAAGGGTTTGAGTTTCTTTCGTGTTGCACTAAAGCAAACAAAAAAATTCCTTCTGATAAATCTGGAGCAAGAAATGCTTCAGATTTATTTTTTTAGAAAAGAAAGAGTTTAAATAATGAAAACAACAAATCTAGTTACTTTATCGTCTTTTGTTAATGTTGAAGATTTAAATGTTGAGGAGGTAGAAGCCTTAATTGCCCGTGCCCAGTATTTTAAAAATGGTGGAGCAAGTCCGCGCTTAACTAAGCCTGTTTACGTAACGAACATGTTCTTTGAAAATTCAAGCCGCACTCGTACTAGTTTTGAAATGGCAGAAAGAAAACTTGGTTTGACCGTCATTCCGTTTGATCCTGCTCATAGTTCCACTAAAAAAGGCGAGACGCTTTATGATACCTCTTTAACTATGCAGGCATTAGGGATTGATCTGGAAGTTATTCGACATACTGAAAATGAATATTATAATCAGTTAATTCACCCCGAAAAAGATCAGCATTTAAACATTGGCATAATTAATGGTGGTGACGGTAGTGGTCAGCATCCGTCACAGTGCATGCTTGATATGATGACAATTTATGAACAATTTGGTCACTTTAAAGATTTACAGGTAGCAATTGTTGGGGACATCACTAATTCTCGAGTTGCTAAAAGTGATATGGAACTGTTGAACAAATTGGGTGCTCAGGTCTACTTTTCTGGCCCAAGTTATTGGTATGACCAAGAATATGATCGTTACGGTGAATTTAAGGAATTAGATAAACTTGTTGGAGACATGGATGTAATGATGCTTTTACGTGTACAACATGAACGGCATGAAGGTGATCCAAATGAATCGCAATTTAATGCTGAAGAGTATCACAAGAAATATGGAATTAATCAAAAACGCTATCAAGAAATGAAGAATGATGCCATTATCATGCATCCGGGTCCAATTAACCGCGACGTTGAGTTAGCTAGTTCGTTAGTTGAGTCGCCAAAAAGCCGATTTGTTCAACAAATGGAGAATGGTGTATTTATGAGAATGGCAATGATTGAAGCTGTTCTTCGTGGTCGCAAATTAGGAGGTCTGTCATAAATGGCGACAGTAATCAAAAATGGTCAAATTTTTCTTGGCGATCGGATTGAATGCGGTGATATCTTAATTAATAATAACGAAATCGCTGAAGTTGGAACTAATCTTTATGCAGATCAGGAAATTGATGCATCATCTAAATTAGTAAGCCCAGGATTAGTTGACCTGCATGTTCACTACCGCGATCCCGGACAAACAAATAAGGAAAACGTTAAAACTGGGTCAATGGCAGCTGCTTGTGGTGGTTTTACAACGGTCGGAGCAATGCCAAACGTTATTCCCGTGCCAAATACTCCTGACTTAATGGCGAACATGATTAAGAATAACCAGGAAAATGGAGTTGTGCACATTTTTCAATACGGACCTATTACGGTTGACGAAGTTGGCACCGAAATGCCGGACTATGAAGGCTTGAAAAAAGCAGGGTGCTTTGCTTTAAGTAACGATGGCAAAGGGGTTCAAGCCGCTCAAACGATGTACTTAGCAATGAAAAAAGCTGAGGCAAGCGGATTAATTGTTGCTGAACACGCGCAAGATGATTCTCTTTTTAACTTGGGTGTAATCAACGAAGGTCAAAAAGCTCAAGAATTCGATTTACGACCAATTACTGAATTAGCTGAAACTACGCAAATAGCTCGTGATTTGTTGCTAGCTGAAAAGACCGGAGTTCATTATCATATCTGCCATGTTTCGACTGAAAAAAGTGTTGATTTAGTTCGAATTGCTAAAAAACATGGTGTAAATGTTACTTGTGAAGTGACGCCGCACCATTTATTGTTAGCTGACCAAGACATTCCAGACAATATCGGCAGCTATAAAATGAATCCACCGTTAAGAAGTAAAAAAGACCAACAAGCACTTATAGCGGGGTTACTAGATGGGACAATTGATATGATTGCCACTGACCACGCACCGCATACTATTGAAGACAAAGAGGGTGGTTTTGCCAGAGCTGTTTTTGGGATTACTGAAAGTGAAACCGCCTTTAGTGAGCTGTATACTAACTTTGTTAAAACTGGAATTTTTACACTTAGTCAATTACTGAGTTGGTTTACTTATAAACCGGCTGCTGTTTTTGGAATTGCACATGCGGGCAGAATTGCGGTTGGGGAACCAGCCGATATCGCTATTTTTAATTTGCAAGCTCGTAAAAAATTATGCGAAAAAGATTATCAGTCTAAAGGGAGAAACACTCCGTTTACTGGTGATACCGTATATGGCCAAACTGAACTGACCATGGTCGACGGCAAAGTTGTCTACCAAAAGAAAGGGAATTAAATGAAATATTTGATTTTAGAAGACGGCAGTATTTATGAAGGACAAGGTTTTGGCAGCGATTGCGAAACTAAAGGAGAAGTTGTTTTTACCACGGGAATGACGGGTTACCAAGAAGCAATTACTGATCAATCTTATGCTGATCAAATTCTAGTTTTTACTAACCCACTAATCGGTAATTATGGAATTACTTTAGCTGACTATGAGTCTCTTGAGCCCGGAATTAAGGGTGTAATTTGCCACCAAGTAGCTCGCTATCCTGATAACTGGCGCATGCAGACCACACTTCCCGCTTTTTTAGAGAGCTTAAACATCCCTGGCATTCAAGGCATTGATACGCGGAAGTTAGTTAAAAAACTACGGAAATTCGGTACAATGCGTGGACAAATTTGTAATTCAAAAAGTAAAGTAGCTGAAATTGCTCAGAATTTGAAGAAAATTAATGTAACAAAGGACGTTGTTAATCGCGTTTCAACTTCAAAGTCCTATCCAGTACCTGGTTCCAAGCGGAATATTGTGGTTGTTGACTTTGGCCTCAAAAATAGTATCTTGCGCGAATTAGGTAAGCGTGATTGCAATTGTATTGTTTTGCCATATACTGTTTCAGCAGAAAAAATCTTATCTCTCCAACCTGACGGTGTTCTTTTATCCAACGGCCCGGGCGATCCCTTAGAAATGAACGCAGCTGCTCAAATGGTGCGTGAGGTTGAAAAACATGTACCGCTGATGGGAATTTGTATGGGACATCAAGTTTTTGCGCTTGCTAACGGCGCTCGTACTTACAAGATGAAATTTGGCCACCGTGGTTTTAATCATCCAGTTCGTGAAATTGCCACTGGTAACATTGGTTTTACTTCACAAAACCACGGCTATGCTGTTGATCGAGATTCCATTGATCCCGATAATTTAATGATTACGCATGTGGAAGTAAATGATGGTACAGTTGAAGGCTTACGTCATAAAAAGTATCCAGCCTTTTCAGTTCAATTTCACCCTGATAGCACTCCCGGCCCTCATGACGAAGAAGGAATCTTTGACTACTTCATGCAAGTAATTGACCAAAGAAAGGAAATTACTAATCATGCCTAAGAGAACAGATATTAAAAAAATCATGGTAATCGGGTCCGGACCAATCATTATCGGTCAAGCAGCCGAATTTGATTATTCGGGAACGCAAGCTTGTCTTGCCTTGCGTGAAGAAGGTTACGAAGTTGTTTTAGTCAATTCTAACCCGGCAACAATTATGACCGATACCACAATTGCTGATAAAGTATACCTTGAACCATTAACTGTCGATTCTATTTCACGAATTATTCGACAAGAATATCCGGACGCCATTTTGCCAACTTTAGGTGGACAAGTCGGCTTGAACATGGCTTTGTCATTAGCTGATACCGGAATTTTAGCTGAATTAAATATTGAACTTTTAGGAACTAAACTTGACTCGATTGAGCAAGCCGAAGACCGAGAGAAATTTAAGCAATTATGCCAAAAACTGGGTGAACCTGTTCCTCCTTCAAAAAGTGTTAAAACTGTTCAAGAAGCTCTAGACTTTGGTGATGAAATTGGTTATCCAATTATTGTTCGTCCTGCCTTTACAATGGGCGGAACAGGTGGTGGTATCTGTAACGATCATGATGAGTTAGCAAGCGTAGCCAAAAATGGGTTAGAGCTTTCGCCAGTTACTGAATGTTTGATTGAACGCTCAATTGCGGGCTATAAAGAAATTGAATTTGAAGTAATGCGAGACCATGACGATAATGCCATGATTGTTTGCTGCATGGAAAATTTTGACCCAGTAGGTATCCACACGGGTGATTCAATTGTTTTTTCACCATCGCAAACACTGTCAGATAAAGAATATCAAATGCTTAGAGATTGCTCTCTACGTTTGATTCGTGCATTAAAAATTGAAGGTGGCTGCAATGTTCAGCTGGCGCTTGATCCTAAGAGCTTTGATTATTTTGTCATCGAAGTTAACCCACGTGTTTCTCGTTCTTCAGCTTTAGCCTCAAAAGCTACGGGCTATCCAATTGCTAAAATGGCGGCCAAGATTGCTGTGGGATTGACGCTTGATGAAATTAAAAATCCAGTGACTGGTACCACTTTTGCTGAATTTGAACCGGCACTAGATTATGTTGTCTGCAAAATTCCACGTTTTCCATTTGATAAATTTACAAAAGCCGATCGGGAACTAGGCACGCAGATGAAGGCTACTGGTGAAGTCATGGCAATTGGTCGAACTGCTGAAGAGGCATTTCAAAAAGCAGTTCGCTCGCTTGAAATTGACCAAAAAGACTTATATTCTGAAGAAGCACATAGTGCTAGCGATGAAGATGTAGAAAACAAATTGGTTAAAGTGCAAGATGATCGTCTTTTTTACCTAGCAGAAGCATTTAGACGCGGCTATTCAATGTCGGATGTGCACGAATTAACTAAGATTAATTTCTACTTCCTAGATATTGTGAAGCATATCGTTGATATGGAAAAAACAATCTCTGAAAACCACGATGATATAGCTACTCTGAAATTGGCTAAAAGATATGGTTTTAGTGATTATACAATTGCTAATTTGTGGCATGAAACTGAAAATCAGATTCGTGATTTTCGGCAAAATAAAGGCATATTGCCGGTATATAAAATGGTTGACACTTGTGCTGCAGAATTTGTTTCGGAAACACCATATTTTTATTCAACTTATGATTTTGAAAATGAAAGTACAAAAACTGGTAAGAAATCAGTTTTAGTTGTTGGTTCTGGTCCAATCAGAATCGGTCAGGGTGTTGAGTTTGATTATGCAACTGTGCATTGCGTAAAAGCATTACAGAAAATGGGTTATGAAGCAATCGTTATTAATTCTAATCCAGAAACTGTTTCTACTGATTTTTCCATTTCAGACAAGCTATATTTTGAACCGTTAACGCTTGAAGACGTTTTGAATGTTTGTGATTTAGAAAAACCTGAAGGTGTAATAATTCAGTTTGGTGGTCAGACATCGATTAACTTAGCTGCTGGGCTTGAGAAACATGGCATTAAAATTTTAGGAACTACAGTTGAAGACTTGAATCGAGCCGAGGACCGGGAGTTATTTGACCAAGTAGTTAAGGAGCTTCACCTTAAGCAACCACAAGGAATAACCACTACCACTCATGAAGGTGTTATCAAAGCAGCCGAAAAACTCGGTTACCCAGTTTTAGTAAGACCAAGTTACGTGCTTGGTGGTAAGGCAATGGAAATTGTATACACTGAAGCTGAACTTGAAGATTACCTGCAAAACCATGTTGATATTGCAGCAAGTCATCCAATTTTAGTTGATGATTATTTAGATGGCCGGGAATGTGACGTAGATGCAATCTGTGATGGCAAAAATGTCTTAATTCCTGGCATTATGGAACATATTGAACACGCTGGGGTGCACTCCGGAGACTCAATGGCAGTTTATCCAGCGCAAACCTTTGCACCTGACATTAAACAAAAAATTGCAGATGTAACTAAGAAACTAGCCTTGAAACTTAACTGCCACGGTATCATGAACTTGCAATTGATTGAACGTGATGGTGAAATTTACATCATTGAGGTTAATCCACGAGCTAGTCGTACTGTACCATTTTTGAGTAAAATCACTGACATTGAAATGGCTCAAGTGGCAACCCGAGTGATCATGGGGGAAAGCTTGCCAGAGCAAGGTTATAAAAATGGTTTGGCGCCTGAACCAAAGATGATTAGCGTCAAAGCGCCAGTATTTTCCTTCAGCAAATTATCTGATGTTGACAGTTACTTGGGACCTGAAATGAAGTCCACTGGTGAAGTAATGGGAAGCGATTTGAGTTTTCCTAAAGCACTATACAAAGCGTTTTCGGGGGCAAACATGCAAATCCCTGATAGCGGCAACGTTTTATTGACAATTGAGGATCGCGACAAGCAAGAAATTTTGCCAATTGCAAGAAGATTTGCTCAAATTGGTTATCGAATTTTTGCCACGAGTGGAACTGCTACTTTTCTTCGGGAAAATAACTTGTATATTACCGAAGTAAGCAAGATTCATGAAGAAAAAGAAGATAATATTTTGTCCGAATTTAGAAAGGGTCAGATTGATTTAGTTATAAATACAATGGGTCATGATCTAGCTAAAAACTCCGATGGCTTTATTATTAGACAAACTGCTATTCAGCAAAATATACCGTTACTTACTAGCTTGGATACAGCTAGGGCTTTACTCACTGCCTTAGAAAATAGATCTTTTCTAACGGCAAGTTTACAATAAAATCTCAAATTTTAAACAAAAAAACAGCTGTAAATTAACAGCTGTTTTTTTGTTTAAACGAGTTTTATTTCTGACTAAACTTAAGTTCAGTTTTAGCTAAATCAACGGTATAAGTAGTGTCTTCAAGTGGTCGTTTGGTCATGCCTTGATCAGTTGAATAAATAATTAATTCAAGCTTACTGCCAACAGGAAGCCGGTAATAAGTTGGCTGCAATTCAAATGTTAGTTCGTAAAACTCATCAGGCTTAATTGCGCTAGGTTTTTTCATATCGGCGTAATTTTGCAAATTCATGTGTCCTTTGGTAATTAATTTAGCATGAGTGAGCTTATCTGGAACAAATTCTTGTAAAGTGTCATGACCAAACCTAAAGCCTAACTCTTGACCGCCAGGCATCAACAACTTCGGCGTAGCGGTTAGGCGTTTGCGATCCCCAAGTTCTACTAACGCAACGGATAGTTGACCTTTATTGAAGCTAGAGGAAACGCGAACAGTCACCTTAGGACGACCGACAATAGTCACCGGATGAATAAACTCATCGCTTATAAAACGTAAACTAGGTTTAGCCCATTTTTCTTCGCCACAAATAAATTTGTATTGCCAAGCACTTTCGGATATTTTAGCCGCTTTAAATTCTTTTCCGCCCTTGTCTTCAAAGGAAAGTTGGGTCTTGCTATCACCATCTTTTTGTAGTTCGCCTTGATCGGTTGGATAATAAGTCACTTCTTGGCCAATTTCATTGCTCCAATCCATTTCTTCATGCCATTTGTCTGCTTCAAGGTTATCCTGAATCATTACTGTTGCCCATTGCTTATACGCATTGTTTTCAACGTCAAGCAACTCATGCACGAACCATAGGTTCATCAAATCAGTAAAATCAATGGAAACCAAGTTATTCATATTGTAATGAGGACCTTGGTGTAAAAATAAATGGTGCTCAATTGGTAAATCTTTTACTTTTTGCCATATTTTATATACATTTTTGGGTTTAACATTCCAATCATTTAGTCCGTGGACACTAATCCACGAACATTTGATTTGGTCAGTATGATGGCGATAATTGCGAGCTTCCCAGTAGTCAGAATATTGCCCAGTTTTGCGATCACCTTTTTCTAAAAGGTCCTTTTGCATTGCATCGTATTTAGGTTTAACACGAATGTAATCGCCAGCGTCCCAAAGGTTTGATTGGCAGGTCTCTGCCAATAAATCAAGATCCTCACCTTGGCAATCTTCAGGAGCAATCACAAGTCCATGCTCACGATAATAGTCATACCATGAAGAAATTGCAGCTTCGGAAACTACTGTTTTAAGTCCTGCAACTCCGGTAGTGGCAATTGCAATTTGCAAAGTTCCAAGATATGATCGACCAGTCATACCAATGTTTCCATTGCACCAATATGCCTTAGTTTCGTGTTCTCTTGATCGGTCAGTGTAGGCAATCCGATCGCCATGTAGCCATTCAATAATTTCTTTTGCGCTTTCAGTTTCTTCGGGAGCACCTGTTATACGCAGCCCATCACTTCCGCGTGTGCCAATTGCCCCAGCAAAAACACTGGCAAAACCTCGAGCTAGCATATATTCGTTTAGACCATATGAAGACGAACCAACTGAATTTTCAGCCGACTTAGCCGCTTCATTATTTGAAGTTGTTGGCTTTTTAGCTTTTACGCGATTAGATGGAACATATTGGGGATTGTTCCATTCCATTGCATCGGTGAGGTTTTCGTCAACATTATGGTTACGATCTTCATTGTCAATGATGCCACCAAAGTATGGGCTAGCTGTATAGAGTGTCGGAACGAGCATTTTTTTACTTTCAAATGGTCGAAAAATGGTAGTTTGGAGTAAATCAGCCTTGCCGTCACCATCAGTATCAAGGTCACTTTCTACATATACAACCTCGCGAATCACTTTGCTAGTGTCAAAAGTGGGCATGCTTTTGCCGTTAAAGAAAGTAAATTCGTTTTGGGCAAAGTCACTTTTTCGGTAATAAAAATAGCCTTTACCAGCCATGACATCAATTAATAGCTGTCCATTTTTGGTTCGGGTATTAAGCAAACGATAAAAGGCTTGAATCAACTCGTCTCGATTGTTGATACTGTTCATAACAGGTAAGGACTGCTTTTTCATAAATTTAAGTGGGTCAGTTAAATCGTAATCATAATGAACGTGGTAACCCAATAATTGCAAGGCAACATTGTAGAATTGGATCAAAGAGATTTTTTCAGGACTGCTGGTCAAAAAAGATGGCAGTGTTTGTTTTTCTGAAACTACAAACTCATTCAGCTTTGCTTGACGTGCGCTTTTAGCGCGAGGGTCGACTTCTGCAACTGCATTTTTAATCATTTCACTTAGCAAATCAGCAAAAGATTGTTTTTGATAATTTTCTGGTAAAAACTTAATATTTAGTAATTCTTGGACTTGAGTCTTGAAGTCAGTTTCAACGTAAGCATATTGGTTATATTTCATGTTTTATCCTTTATTATTAAACTTGTTTGTAAAAAAATGATGGAAAAGTAATGGTGGCATATCAACTTATAAAAGCCGTTTTATCTCTCTAAAGCCAAGTTTGTTGATAAAGATCTTCCTTAAAACCACAGGTTAGCTTTTTACCATCCACTACTAAAGGTCGCTTAATTAACTTGCCATTTTTTGACATTAATCCAGCGGCTTCTTCAATCGTCATGTTGTTAATTTTATCTTTAAGGTCGAGTTTACGATAGTCTTGCCCATGCGTATTAAAAAAGTACTTTAAGCCACGGTCTTTGTGTTCGGTTAACCATTTAATTAAATCGTTTTTCTGGGGTGGCTGCTTTACTAAGTCTTGAAACTCAATTTCAACATTGTGATCATTTAACCACTTTTGTGCACTTCTTGAGGTCGAACAGTTCGCATAGCCGTAAAATTTAATCATTTTTCTTCCTCCTTTGTTAGCAGTTATATTGACATTATAGCAATGATTGAAAAAATTCAGTAGTATAGCCCTTAAATAGATTTAGAACTAAAAAAGCTTGCCAACATGAACAAGCTGGTAAGCTTTAATTTGATTATTTTCTATTTGAAATCGAGCTCGAAATCCTTACTGGTAAAGAAGTTCGTTTTGACGCTTAGGAGATAATTAGCAATTAATCCCAATGTGATTGGTAGAATAAAGAAAAGTACAACCATTAAAATAATATTTGCGGCATTAACTGGTCGACCTGCCATTGCTGCTACCGGGCCAATCAATCCTGAAAAGCCAAAGCCAGCACTCATTGGGTTTCCCTGAATCTTGAAAATTGCCCCTAAGGTTCCCATAATACCGGCATTGACCATCAAAGGGATAAGCAATTTAGGCTTAGTAACTAAGTTTGCCAATTGCATTTTTGGTGAACCCAAGAAGTGAGCAATTGATGTACCAAAACTATTTGATTTCCAACCAAAAATTGCTAAAGCAAATGCAGCAGCAGTAATGCCTAAGTTAGCTGAGCCGGCAGCAATCCCTGAAATACTGATTGCCGTAGCGATACCGACAGATGAAATAGGAGAAACGACTAATAAGGCGAAGACAATGCCCATTAACATACCCATCAAAATTGGCTGAAGATTAGTTAATTGCTCAACTCCTCTACCAATTAAGGCGGTAAATTGTCCAATTGGAATTCGGGTTAAGCAACCAATTCCTCCAGCTACAATTAGAACAATTAGTGGAACTAGTAAAATGGTGTAGGCTTTTAATTTTTCGCCTAAAAATTGTACCAAAGCATAAGCAATCATAACGGTAATAGCAGTATTAATAACGTCTCCATTACCTACTACAATAATTTGACCGTTTTTCATAGTAAAGTTGCCGGCAGCAGCAACTGCAGCCAGGGCCATAGATGATGTTTGAATAGGGGTTAGTTTACCAACCATTCCTACACAAACTGCAATAATTGCTGGCAAAAGAGATGATGCAAACGAGGTTAGCACCAAAATAAAATTCAATCCCGGCCAAATTGGTAACAGTGCTTTAACTAACTGGCCGATTAGTGCTCCTGGAATTAATGCAACAATGATTCCGGTGGATAGACCGTTTAATGTGTCTAATCCGATTTTTTTAAAATTTTTCATTCTATTTCTCCTAAAAAATAAAGACTCACACAGACGACGACAACTGTGTGAGCCTTTTAATAAGGAGTACTTTCAACACACAGTCGTCAATTTCATTGAACTGTGTGCTAAGGCAATGACAAACTTGGCACTCAGATCAATACTGTGTACCAAAAATAATATTTAACTTGTGGTTGATTAAATTCTTTAATAGCCGTCATAATCGATACCTCTCATAAATATTTAAGCAATATCATACTAAATTTATTTATGAAAAGCAAGAAAAAGTTTATAAAAATTGTGTATTTCAAATAAAAGCAACCAAGACAGTACCAAATTGATATTTAAAAATGACTTAGAAAATATTAATATCTGAATTATTTATTAAATACTTTTTTGATGAGAAGAACAGATTTGTATACTTAAAAATGCGAATCTGGTAAAATTCAAACTAGAAATAGAATGATTAATAGGATCAGATGGGGCTTTCTATTAGCAATTATTCAGCGTAAAACTTTTATTCAATATTGTTGTCTTGAAGGACAAGCTGGGTTAAAATCATTTACGTAGTCGTCATTTGTAAGTATCTGAGTTTATCAAAAGAAGGGATTACTATTTCTTTATTTATTAATATTCTTAGTTTGTTAGGAGATTGGTTGCTCTTTTCTTTTCCTTTATATCAAGGTCTAATGGAGCTTTATGATTACGATCGTTTCCTAAGAAAATTCGACCAGTCGAGTAAATCTGAAGCAAAAATTTCACCTTATTATTGGTTTGCGCCGATTCTAAAAATACACTTAGAAAAAAGCCGGGCGGTCAAGATTTTACGTGAGTTTGTTAAAAATGATTCAGATTTCCGAACTGCAATGAGTTTTATTGACAAAACGACTGCTTGGTATTTTGTTTCTCTTGGTGGTTGGTTTAAGATGATTACGTCTTTATATGATTTTTTTGAAGGGTTACATTTAACAAGCATCTGGTGGCTGGTTGGCGGCACCATTGTTTTGACCTTTACCGGACTTTTTTCAGGATATTATCGGGTAAGTCAAAAGAGACAAAAAGCTATGTTAGATAAATTTAAAAAGGGTTAAGTACGAATAAATAAGGACTGTTTGAGTTTTTTACTCAAACAGTCCTTTTTAATTTTTAGGCTATATTTGTTTAAAAATAGATAGTAAGTAATGAGCAGGTGACCAATTGCAACCTGATTATGTTCTCAATAAGCAGTTGAATCCAATATACGACTAGATCGACTAGCTCAAGCAGGCAAATGGATGCAAGCGAGAAAAGCAGCAGTATGTTTATAGCAATTGGCGGCATGATTTTTACAATTTAGTACATGTGGTTTTCAAGCATATAAAGTGATAAAACAAGTACCAGCTTATAAAAAAGCAGTGTACATTATAACTTTGTTATAATACAATATCATATATGATACTTAATGATTACTAATAGTAAAGTATGTTTCAACATTGAACTAGGAGAAAGCATGAAAACCGACCGCATTGATTATAAGCGTAAAGAAAAGATATTGACAAGCAGTGTTATTACCTCTACTGCAGTCCTTTTAGGTTTATATCTGAATAATGGGGCGATAGTAAAAGCAGATAGCCTGCCAAATGGACAGGATGTCACCCAGACTTCAAGCAGTGCAAATACTGAAGCAGGCAGTTCTACAAACCAGAATGAAAATGGTACAGCTGAGACTGGAACAACTAACGATACGCAAACTGGTACGACTACGTCTCCGACTGATGAAGAAGCAGATCAAGCAATAAGTGATGTTGGCGATTTAACTCGGTCGACAAGAACTTTTAGCTGGAAGGGAACCGATGGGGTAGGAGTAGATTTAACTTTTGATGAAACCACAGGCGAGTTAACGATACCTGGAGGGACTGAGGCAAATCCAGTAGTATTAACTAATCCAGCTCCCCTTTACAAAACTCTTCCTAACTTATCTGATA
Organism: Lactobacillus sp. C449L; assembly: GCF_059900815.1. Lineage (NCBI taxonomy): Bacteria > Bacillati > Bacillota > Bacilli > Lactobacillales > Lactobacillaceae > Lactobacillus > Lactobacillus sp. C449L. The sequence continues at coordinate 114,659 of NZ_JBWXGA010000004.1, forward strand.
AAGTCAAGAAGATCACCATAACTGGTAAGCTAAAAATTATTGGCTCTGCAAATGAACTCTTTAGATATCTTCAAAATTTAACGACGATTGCAGGCTTAGACCAACTTGACACTAGTGAAGTGACCAGTATGAATAGCTTGTTTTCAGACTGCAAAAATTTAACCAGTATAGACCTAAGCCATTTTGATACTTCCAGAGTAACCAACATGGCTAGTATGTTTTACAATGCTTCAAAATTAACCAGCTTGGACGTAAGTAGCTTTGATACTTCTAAGGTAACTCTTATGTATTCCATGTTTTGTGGATGTAGTGGCTTAACCAGTTTGGATTTAAGTAATTTTGATACAGCCAATGTGACCGATATGAGGACAATGTTTTGTTATGTTAGATTAACAAATCTAGATTTGAGTCATTTTGATACTAGTAAAGTAGTCAGTATGTCCTTTATGTTTTCTGAATGTCCTAATCTAACTAGTTTGGATTTAAGTAATTTTGATACAGCAAATGTATTTGATATGTCTTATATGTTTCGTAATTCTGGGAATCTAGCCAATCTAGACATAAGTAGTTTTGACACTAGCAAAGTAAAAGATATGTGGTGTATGTTTGCTGGATGTACTGCATTAAAGAATTTAGATGTAAGTCACTTTGACACTAGTAAGGTGACTAATATGATTAGCATGTTTGAAGGATGTGAATCACTAACCAATCTAGAAGTGAGTCACTTTGATACTTCTAAGGTAACTGGTTTCTCACGTATGTTCAGTGGATGTAAAAGTCTAACTAGCTTAGATGTAAGCCACTTTGACACGTCTAATGCAAAATATGGTATGGGTTATATGTTCAATGAATGTAGAAATCTAACTAGTCTAGATGTAAGCCACTTCAACACCTCTAATATAACAACTACTTTTGAACGTATGTTCAATGGATGCGAGAAACTAACTAATATAGATGTAAGCCACTTTGACACTAGTAAGGTAACGAATATGGCTTACATGTTTAACAAGTGTTTTTCTTTGACAGAGTTAGATCTTAGCAATTTTGTTACTAGTAACGTAGCTAATATGTATCAGATGTTCTATTCATGTGAGAATCTCACCAAGTTAAACATCAAAAACTTCGATATGAGCATAGTATGGCGGTCCAGACTAGGTATAGAAAACATGCTAGGAGGACTAGTTAAGCTAAGAATAATAGTGCTGGGTCCAAAATGTTATCTTCAAAACGCGGGTTTTGGCTTGTCAGGTCTTACCCGTGCAGGAACTAAGTCATATGTCAATTATAATAGTAAGTGGGTAAACGTAGCCGACGGAACGGTTGAAAAGCCAAAGGGAAATAAATCATGGACTATGATAGATTTAGGGCAAAATTACAACGGTCCTGTTGACCAAGACACCTATGTTCGTTTCGGTGATGTCAAGGTTCACTATCAAGATGAAAGTGGGCGACAAATAGCACCTGATGAAGTGCTAACAGGCAAAGTTGACGATAAATACCAAAGCGTGAAAAAACCCATTAGTGGTTACACATTTAAAGAAGTCAGAGGCGATACTACTGGAACATATGGTGAAATGCCAAAAGAAGTAACCTATGTTTACACCAAGAATCCGGTGATGTCTAAAGTAACAGTTCATTACCAAGATGAAAATGGTAATCAAATAGCAAGTGATGAAGTGCTAACAGGCAAGGTTGGCGATAACTA
>NZ_JBWXGA010000155.1:0-475 GCF_059900815.1 Lactobacillus sp. C449L
GTCCTATGGGAATCCAACGCGATCGTGCGCTATCTGGCCGCGAAGCACCCGCAAGCGGGGCTCTGGCCCGACGACCTGCGGGTGCGGGCCGATGCCGATCGCTGGATGGATTGGCAGGCGGCGACGGCGACGCCGTCGCTGCGGGACGCCTTCTGGGGCCTGATCCGCACGCCGCCCGAGAAGCGGGACGAGGCGCTGATCCGCCGTTCGGTGGAGAAGACGAACGACAACATGGGAATCCTGGACCGCTGGCTGGCAAACCGTGCCTATGTGGCGGGGGACGCCTTCACGGCGGGCGACATCGCCGCCGGCTGCTACGCCCACCGGGTGCTCAACATGCCGATGGAGATCGAGAAGCGCCCGAATATCCAGGCCTGGTACGCGCGGCTGAAGAGCCGCCCCGGTGCGCGGCAGGTCCTGTCCCTGCCGGTGACCTGATCAGGCGGCGGCAGGCGCCGGGCTGCCGGCCCGGCTC
>NZ_JBWXGA010000156.1:0-475 GCF_059900815.1 Lactobacillus sp. C449L
GCTCGCCGGCGGCCTCCGCTGGGCGATCGCGGACTGACCGCATTCCCCTCCCGCCGGCGAGCGGGGAGGGCGAAGGTGGCGAGCCTTCCCTTGCCAAGCCGCGCGCGCCTGTTCCACAAAGTTGCCAGGCAAGAGAGAGGATGCACATGACCGACCGCGCCGGCTTCACCCGCCGATCCCTGATCGCCTCCGCCGCCGGCGCGGCGAGCCTCGTCGCCCTGCCGCGCGAGGTGCTCGGCGCCACCGCCTCCACCCTCGCCCCCAGCGACCGCGTCAACGTGGCGATCATCGGCGCCGGCGGCATGGGGGCGAGCAATGCGGTGAAGCTCACCGGCCAGAACATCGTCGCGCTCGCCGATCCCGACTTCGCTTATGTCGACAAGTCGCTGCGCGGGGAGGACGGGGCGATCCAGCCGGAGCGGCAGGCGCTGAAGGACGCTTACGACCGCGCCGCCAAACATGCGGACTACCGGCG
>NZ_JBWXGA010000157.1:0-475 GCF_059900815.1 Lactobacillus sp. C449L
GCCCTGGCGCACGACCGTGTCGAGCGCGCCCATCGTCTCCTCCAGCGGGGTCTTCGGGTCGACGCGGTGCGAATAGAAGATGTCGACATAGTCGACCCCCATGCGCCGGAGGCTCTGGTCGAGGCTGGAGATCAGGTATTTGCGCGAGCCCCACTCTCCGTAAGGGCCGGGCCACATCCGGTAGCCGGCCTTCGTCGAGATGATCATCTCGTCCCGGTAGGGCTTGAAGTCGGTGGCGAGCACCCGCCCGAAATTCTCCTCCGCCGAACCCGGCGTCGGGCCGTAGTTGTTGGCGAGGTCGAAATGCGTCACGCCGCGATCGAAGGCGCGACGCAGGACGGCACGCCCGGTCTCAAACACATCGACGCTTCCGAAGTTCTGCCAGAGGCCGAGAGAGATGGCCGGAAGATCGAGGCCGCTGCGCCCGCAGCGGCGGTAGCTCATCCGGTTGTAGCGATCATCGGCGGCAATATAT
>NZ_JBWXGA010000158.1:0-475 GCF_059900815.1 Lactobacillus sp. C449L
ATCCTGCTCCTGTCGGTCTTCCGGCTCGCGTGGCGCCTCCGCCACCGTCCGCCGCCTTTCCCGCCGGAGCTGCCGCGCTGGGAGCGGATCGCCGCGGTCTGGAACCACCGCGCCTTCTATGTCCTGCTGATCGCGCTGCCGCTGACCGGCCTCATGGCCATTTCCGACGGCCCCGGCGGCACGACCACCCTGGCGGGCGGCATCCCCTTCCCGACCGTGCCGGGCGTGTCTGAAGCGCTCGGCGCGCTGATGGGCGACGTCCACGAAACGCTGGTCACGGTCACCATCCTCCTCGTCGCCATTCACGCCGCGGCCGCCCTGAAGCACCAGTTCATCGACGGGAAGCGGGCCCGCGTCGCCGGCCGGATGCCGCCGTTCCGCAGCCCCGACGGGTCGCCTTCGGTGCCGCGCGACGCGGCTTGAAAGGTGGCGATCGCCCGGCGCGGCCCCTCCTCCGGCGGGCCGGGGGAGCAGC
>NZ_JBWXGA010000159.1:0-474 GCF_059900815.1 Lactobacillus sp. C449L
GCCCCAGCGCGTCGCGCCGCCGCGGTCCGCCGGTTGGTTGGAATAGCCGCCCTCGCGGGCGATCACCTCGTCGATGAGGTCGTCAATGTCCATTGCACTCGCTCCTGCCTGATGAGTCGCAGGAGAGTGCCGGATAGGTTCGTTGTAGGAAAATAGTTTGTGCGGATGTGGATTGTAGCCGGGTTCAGCGTCCCGTCATTCACGCGAAAGCGGGAATCCGGCTTCCTCTTCCGCGGACCCACCAGCGGGACTCCCGCTTCCGCGGGAGTGACGGCAGGGGTGCACGACCGCGCGCTCGATTTCGCGCCGCAGGGCAGGGCCGAGCCCGCCGTCCAGGCCCCGCCGAGCGCGTCCGGCTTTCCCCTGGGCGTGGCGAGGGGGCAGGTGGCCGCCACCTATATCGTCGCGGAGGCGGAGGACGGGCTCGTCATCGTGGACCAGCATGCCGCGCATGAGCGGCTGGTGCTGGAACGC
>NZ_JBWXGA010000017.1:0-869 GCF_059900815.1 Lactobacillus sp. C449L
AAACGGCGCTCCGTTGCTGATGAACTCAGGGACGAGATCGCCGTCAATGTCGATGGCGCCGATATTCGTGGAATCGAAATAGCGGACGTCCCACACCGGCAAATGGTCCGGCACGTTGGGATCATCGTCCGGATCGTCGAAATTGTCGGCCCAGCCCGGCGAGTTGCGGAGATAATCGCGCTGCCGCGGATGCAGGGGATCGTCGTGGCCATATTCCAGGGCAACGGCAATGTTGCCGCGGCCACCGGCAAAGTTCGTGCCGGCGACTGCCGACAGATACTGGGTAGCGTTGTCCCCATGCTCACTGATGCCCGCCTGGGCACGCAGGTTGAGGCCTTCGAAATCTGTCTTGGTGACGATGTTCACCACGCCGGTGACAGCATCAGCACCATAAATGGCCGAGGCGCCGCCGGTAAGGATATCGACCCGGTCGATAAGATCGATCGGGATCGTGTTGATGTCGACCGAGGAAGACCCGGGAACAGAGGCGACATGCCGGCGCCCATCGACGAGAACCAAGGTCCGCTGGGTGCCAAGATTGCGCAGGTCGAGCAGGTTGAGGCCGACTGCACCGATTCCCGCGTTCGAACCCGAACCTGAAATCGCGTCGAACGATCCGACAAGAGACGGAATGTCGGTGAGAAAGCTCGTCAGGTTAGTGGTGCCGGCATTCTGGATCGCGCTGCTGTCGAGCGACACGACCGGATTGGCGGAATCAAATTGCGTAGTACGGATGCGGGTACCGGTTACAACGATTTCTCTGTCGGACGCACCTTCCGGTGGGAGCGTCGGATCGACATCCGGCTCGGGGAAAATGTCGGTGACAATGTTCTCATCATCCTGCGCCGCATTGATCTGCGCGGCTGCAA
>NZ_JBWXGA010000160.1:0-474 GCF_059900815.1 Lactobacillus sp. C449L
GTCTATTCCAAGCGTGACGGCTTCGTGGAGGACGTGGTGTCGGGCCGCGACATCAACAACCGCGACCGCATCCTGGCGCGGGGCCAGCTCCTCTACCAGCCCGACGACCGCCTGTCGGTCCGCCTCATCGCCGACTATTCCTATCGCGACGAGGAATGCTGCACCGGTCCCTATCTCCCGTCGACCGATCCCAGCGCGGTCGCGCTCCGCACGCTGCTGAACGGCATCGGCGCGCGGATCCAGCCCGACACCTACGACCGCCGCGTGTCGGTCACGCCCGGCCGCGACTACCGGTCTGACGTCCGCGACTGGGGCGTCTCGGCCCAGGTCGATTACGATCTCGGCGGCGCCAGCCTCACCTCGATCACCGCCTATCGCGACTGGTTCTGGGTGCGCGGCCAGGACGCGGACTTCAACGCGCTCGACATCTTCGCGAGGCCGTCGGACGGCGGCTCGGACCAGCGCTTCCAGACC
>NZ_JBWXGA010000161.1:0-474 GCF_059900815.1 Lactobacillus sp. C449L
GGGAAGGTCGCGGCGATGAGGAGTCCGAAAACTGTCTTACGATTGATCATGGCTATCTCCGATGTTTCCTGTTGTTACTTGACGACGATGGTACCCTTCATCCCGGCTTCGAGATGACCTGGGATGAGGCATGCGAATTCGAACTCACCGGCTTTCGTGAACTGCCAGATGATCTCGCCCGACTTCTTGGGGTCGAGCCTTTTGGCATTCGGGTCGTCGTGCTCCATGTCAGGGTTCTTCTTCATCTCCTCGGCATGCTTGCGGTTTTCGTCGACCGTCGCGATGACGAACTCGTGCGCGAGCTCGCCCCCGTTCTGCAGCTTGAACCGGACCTGCTCACCGCGACGGACTTCGAGCTTGTCCGGGAAGAAGAGCATCTTGCCGTCGGTCTCCCGCATTGAGACCGGGACGATCCGCGCGGGCTTTTTGGGATCGCCAGGTTTCCCGTAAGCCGTCTCGCCGCCGGCTCCGTGG
>NZ_JBWXGA010000162.1:0-474 GCF_059900815.1 Lactobacillus sp. C449L
TGCGGGAAAGAAGGGACAAGGCGGCTCCTCTGGCTGTCGTTCACGTGGCCGGGCGCCGTACTTGCGCCGTTCAGGCTTTGTCGCATATTGGTGCCTGCGCCCGCGACCCGCAAGACGTGGGACGGCCCGCCGGTCAGTCGCGCAGGACGAGTTTTCAGGAGAGTTCCCCATGTCCCGGCAGAGAAGAAGCCTCGCTCTGGCGATCGTCGCCGCGTCATGCCTCACCGCCGGCTGCGCGCGGGTGCGCGATCATCAGGGCTACCTCTTCGATCCGGTGCTGCTTGCCGCCGTCCAGCCGGGCATCGACAACCGCGATTCGGTGAGCGCCACATTGGGCCGCCCGACCTTCGTCGGCCAGTTCAGCGAACGCGACTGGTACTATGTCTCGCGCAACACCCAGAATCTGGGCTTCGAGATGCCGAAGCCCGTCAGCCAGATCGTCCTCCACATCCGCTTCGACGAGGCGGGCAACGT
>NZ_JBWXGA010000163.1:0-474 GCF_059900815.1 Lactobacillus sp. C449L
GAGTAGGGGCGCCGCTTTCGTCAGCACGACCAGATGAGATTGCATTCGCTGGCGATGTCGGTCTCGACCAGGCTGGCGTAGATCGGAGCCGGGAAGGGCGGGGCGTCGAGCTTGACCGAGAGATAGTCACGGCCCTCGTGGCTGGTCTTCTTCCAGGCGGCCCCAAACTCGACGGTGTTCGAATGGATGCGGAAGTCCGGGGCCTTGTCGGTCTCCTTCTCTGCCGGCTTGAAGCTGACCTTGGCGTTGAGGGTGAGGGTCTTGAGCGTGCCGGTGAAGGTATCGCCGTTCGCGGTGAAGGTGCAGATGATCGCCATGTCGAAGTTCCCTCGGACCGCGCCCGCCGCGGCCTCGATCGCGATCGGTGAAGCGGGGATGCCCGGACGCGCACCGCTGCCGGGGGCGCCCGTCGCGCTCGCGCGACGGGGTGGGCTTGCGGCCGAAGCGGATCAAGCCATTCGAGAGGCCGTATGG
>NZ_JBWXGA010000164.1:0-474 GCF_059900815.1 Lactobacillus sp. C449L
CGCCTATGGGCGAACATCACGTGCCGAACTTGCGTGTATTCCGTAAGGGCCGTCATGGAAAGGTCGCTGCCGTAGCCGGAATTTCGCATGCCACCGTGTGGCATCTCGGTTGCGAAGACGCCGTGGGTGTTGACCCATGTCACGCCATAACGCAAGGCGGCGGAGAGTTGGGCCGCGCGTCCTTGGCTGCGTGTCCAGATCGACGAGGCAAGGCCGTAGGAAGAAGCGTTGGCCCAGCCGACCACCTGGTCTTCATCCTTGAAAGGCGTGATCGACACAACAGGGCCGAAGACTTCCTTCTGCACGATCTCTGAATTTTGGCTCGCCGCGATGAGGGTCGGCTCGTAGAAGAAGCCGTTCCGGTCGGGGATGTGGCCACCTGTGATCACCGTCGCCCCGTTGGCCTGGGCGCGTTCAACGAATCCGGCGACACGATCGCGTTGCCTCTGCGTAATCAGCGGTCCGAACTCTGCG
>NZ_JBWXGA010000165.1:0-474 GCF_059900815.1 Lactobacillus sp. C449L
TTGCCCGTCCTTACCGCCTGCTCACCGCCTTCCTTCGATGCGCCGTAGACGCCGATCGGGGCGACGGGATCCAGTTCCTGGTAATACCCGTCCTTCTCGCCCGAGAAGACGTAGTCGGTCGAGACATGCACGAGGGGAATGCGAGCCTGTCCCGAAAGCCTCGCGAGCAGCGCCGGAGCGAGCGCGTTCACGCGCCAAGCCTCGAGCACCTCCGTCTCCGCGCGGTCGACCGCGGTATAGGCGCCGGACGAGATCACCGCCGCAAAGCGCTGTCCGGCAAACACGCGCTCGATCGAGCCCGGATCGGCCAGGTCGAGCGTTGCTCGATCCGGCGCGACGAGGCGGATCCCCTCGGGCCAGGGCTGCCGCTGCAACTCGAGACCCACCTGCCCCCCGCCGCCTGTGACGAGGATCTCCATGACGCCCTTCTCGGAGGTGATCTTGGCATCGTCAGCTAGCGCAACGGGAGCTCAC
>NZ_JBWXGA010000166.1:0-473 GCF_059900815.1 Lactobacillus sp. C449L
TCTATACGGAGGTGATGCCGATGCTGGAGGCGCGCTACCGGCAGCTCACCGGCCTCGGCGCCTTCCAGGTCGCCGGCTACCTTACGCACGGGTCGCGCCTGCCGATCACGGTCACGGCGCCCGAGGGCGCCCGGAACGAGGACGTTCGCGGCTATGTCGAGGCGAACGGCAAGCTCCAGTTCGATCCCGTCTGGAGCCTCACCGCATCGGGCCGCTACGTCACCGACCGCACCTTCCTGCGCCGCTACGACATTTCCCGCGACGACCGCCTGCGGTCCTTCGTCAACGTGGAGCGGATCGACGGCGACAGCTACGTCTCGATCGCGGCCTGGGCGTTCCAGGGTCTCCGCTCGGTCGACGATGCGGGCCTCCAGCCCTTCGCCCTTCCCGCGATCGACGCGCGCTGGCGGATCGCCGATCCGGTCGCGGGCGGACGCATCGAGCTGCAGGCCAACAGCCTCGCCATCCTGCGC
>NZ_JBWXGA010000167.1:0-473 GCF_059900815.1 Lactobacillus sp. C449L
ATTAAAAAAGAACCAATATTCCAATAAGCAAGTGTCTTTCCATACATTTGTTTCCGAACTTTTAAATATAAATACACGCTATATGCTGTTAATACGATGAACGAACCAATGATTTTTGGGTCATACCAGAATAGGTCGGGAACCTTTATATATGCCCATTGCAATCCCAATATTAGTGCAAGTACCAGCATTGGCACGCCTATTACCGCAAGGACATAGGACATATGTTCAAGCTTCGCCAAGTCGCCAAGCCTTAAAAGCCGTTTCCCCCATTTTTTCTGTTTAAGAAGGTCGTATTGTATTAAATAAAGCAGCGAAAAAACAAATGACAGAGAAAAGGCGCCGTATGACAATATCGCCATTGTTATATGGATCAGCAGCAGCTCGGATACCAGCTTTTGGGCTAAAACAGCAGATTCTATCTGAACCGGCGCAAAAGTATGGACGGCCATCACAATAAAACCGAGCACGTT
>NZ_JBWXGA010000168.1:0-473 GCF_059900815.1 Lactobacillus sp. C449L
GAGCGGGACCTTGTCGCGGAATCCTCATCGGGGAGCGCGTGCGCACCGAGGCCGGCCCGCATCACGGCACGCCGGAGCGGTCCGACCCGCGCGAGGAGCCCGAGGCCGAAGCCGCGGGCCAGGTCGAGCGGCAGGAGCCCGGATAGCAGCGCGCGGTTGAGGCCGTCGATCGCCGCCGTCTTCAGCCGCACATCCGGGAGCCGCGCTTGCTGGTAGCGCGACAGAACGGCCTCGCCGCCGATATCCCCGCCCTCGTCCCGTGCGGCCGAGGCGAGCCGGACCAGGCTCGCGATGTCCGCCAAGCCGAGATTCAGCCCCTGCGCTCCGATCGGCGGGACGGCATGCGCGGCCTCCCCAGCCAACGCAAGCCGGCCGCGGTGAAGCTGCGCGACGCGCAGCGTCGAGAGGGGCACGATGCCGCTGGGTCCGTCGATGGCGACCCTGCCGAGGATCCGGTGCGAGCGCGCCTCGAT
>NZ_JBWXGA010000169.1:0-473 GCF_059900815.1 Lactobacillus sp. C449L
CTGCAGGTCCATCAGGTCCTCGACCAGCGAGAGCAGGTGCCGCCCCGCATCGGCGATGTCGGCGGCATAGGCCGCGTAATCCGGCCCCAGCGGCCCGTCGCCCCCCGCGCTGATCCCCTCGGCATGGCTGATGATGTGCGACAGCGGGTCGCGCAGCGCCCTGCCCAGGCGGTCGGCGAGCGCCAGCGCCTCCGGCCGCGCGGGCGGCGGCGCCTCGTCGTTGGCGGCCCTCTCGCGAAGCGCGGCGGCGATGCCGGTCGCGGAGCCGCGGAAGCCCGCCAGCCGGCCGGTTCCGTCGATCAGCGGCACGCCCGCCAGCCGATAGAGCCCGCCCGAGCCGACGCGAAGCTCCGCGGGCTGGTCCTCGAACGCGCGCCGCTCGGCGAGCGCGGCGAGGATCGGGAGCGCGCCGTCCTCATGCTCCCGAAAGCGGAAGATGGCGGTGAGCGGCCGGCCCGGCGCATCGGCATAGG
>NZ_JBWXGA010000170.1:0-473 GCF_059900815.1 Lactobacillus sp. C449L
GATCCAAGCGGATCGATCTCGCCCTTGAAGAAGTCCGAGAACTCCTCGAGGTAGAAATCGCCTTCGGGCGCCGTGTTCACGAAAGGCCGCGGCACGCCGTTCCAGCCGCGCGCGGTCGCCGACCACCAGGTGCCCACAAAGCTGTCGGTTTCCTTGCGGTCCGCCACGCGTCCGCCAATGCCAAGCTTCCTGAAGAAACCGCTGCCCAGATCGAAGCTCGCATCCAGATGGAATGCGTGGGCGTGCCCCTCGTTCACCGTGTCAAGCCAGTTGAAGCGAGAAAGCCCGGCATCGGCCGGATCGGTTGAGAGCGGCTGGTCGAAGCTGAACTCGGCCGGTCGCCGGTCAGGTCGGCATTGGTCCGGATGATCTGAGGAATAACCGTGGTGCCAAGGCTGTATTTGCCGGAGGTCGATTTCGCCTCGACATATTGGTAGCTGCCGCGCAACTCCCAGCCCTCGCCTGCATAATTG
>NZ_JBWXGA010000018.1:0-861 GCF_059900815.1 Lactobacillus sp. C449L
TCCGTGGAGATCGGGCCAGAGAGACCGACGCGGCGCCGAACCGGGTAACCCCAACGGACAGGCCAGCTATGGCGCGAACGGGGTTCCGGACAGCAGGAGGATCTCGACCCTGGTCGTGGCCGCCAGCGCGTCAGCGCGAGCCGCCACCTCGGCGAGCGCCGCTCGCGCCTTCTCGACATTCACGGCCGTCGGTGCGTCCAGCGCCCGCAGAAGCGCCGCATGCGCTGCGCTCCATTCGTCGCGGCGCGTCTGCTCCCCTCTGAGGCGTTCCATGCCGTAGCGATGCAGGGCAGCGACGCCGTCATAGATGTCGCGGATCACCCTCATCCCCAGGTCAGGCCGGTCGTTGTACAGCCAGACTGCGATCGGCTCGGAGAAGTACACCCGGTGCACACGTCCATCTCGCATGCGCTTGCTGAGGTGCCGCGTCACGGCCTCAAGTTCAATCGCCCGATGTCGTTCGCGAGCGCCGTGGAAAGCCCATTCGGGTAGCCTGCCGCGCAGCATCTTCGCTTGAGCCGGCCCGGCCTTGTGGAAGGCTCCATCCCGCCACAACAATCGGATGAGAACTCGAGCTGAGCGCGACCATGTGTGTGTTGCGTGTCCCAAGGCGCAGCCTAGCGTGGAAACATCGAAAACATGGTTGTATCCGCTAAGTAGCGATCCAGCCCGAACCGACGTGTACTACGCAGTCCCGCAAAAGTGTCGATCATCTTCCGATGCGCCGAAGCAGGATCAACAAAGTGTAGTACTGATAGATTTCCTGGACGATGAGGCCGTTCGGGACCGATGCGGGCGGATATGAGCGTTTTTCAGCGAACACGCGCCACTTGCCCGAGCGCAGATGAGACAAGCATGCTG
>NZ_JBWXGA010000171.1:0-472 GCF_059900815.1 Lactobacillus sp. C449L
GGCCAGCAGCCGGAACTGTCCGCCTACCTGTCCGAGATGGGGCGGGACACGTTCGAGAACTGGCAGTCCGAGTTCCTGCAGCTGCTCTGGCAGGTGGTGGGCCTTGCCTATTTCCTCTATGTCGGCTCTCCCGCGTCCAAGGAGAATGACGACCGCATGGAGGCGAAGCTCGACGCGCTCATCCGCATCACCGGCGGCCAGGACGGGGACCGGCTGATCGACGAGCTGGACCGCCATTATCTCCGCCATGGCGGGCATCCGGCGCCGCACGGCCACGAGCATGAGCTGGCGCGGTCGGCCGGGCGCCACGTCCGCCACGTCGCGGCCGGCTGACCGCCATGCCGCTGATCCGGGAGGACGACCTGTCGGGGGAGGCGGTGCGGGCGCTGCTCGCCCTGCACCTTCAGGGGATGCGCGACGGATCGCCGCCGGGGCACAGCTTCGCGCTCGACCTTTCCGGGCTGAAGGTGCC
>NZ_JBWXGA010000172.1:0-472 GCF_059900815.1 Lactobacillus sp. C449L
TCCGGGCTGAGCGTCTGCGCGAGCGCATGGACCTGGTTCCATTGCTCCAGCGTCAGCGCGCCCTGGGGAAAGGTCTCGGGCGCGCTCATCGCCCGGCCTCCCGCGCGGCAAGCCTCAGATCACCCATTCGTCCGTCCCCTCATTGTCGCTTTCGCCGCTCTCGACGCGGCGGCCAGGATGCGCATCGCCGTCCGGCACCTCCGCCGTGACGAGCACGTGGAGGCCCGCCTCGGCCATCAGCTTGGCGACCTCGCGCACGCGGCGGATGCGCTCCGCCTCCTCGTCGTCCGCAAGGTCGCCGTTCAATCCGGCAAGCGCCGCCTCGTCCAGCACGAAGACGCCGCGGCCCAGCGCGCGGAGCCGCTGCTCCATGCGCGCGGCCAGGCCCGCCCGCCCGGCGCGCGACGCGCCACCGATCCAGGTGATGCGATTCTCCTCCTCGGCGAGCGCGTCCTGCGCCTCCGCCTTGTGG
>NZ_JBWXGA010000173.1:0-471 GCF_059900815.1 Lactobacillus sp. C449L
GCCCTGTCGGTGCAGGGTCAGCCGCTCGGACGCGCTGAGGGTTCCAGAGGTCAGGATCAGCTTGTCGCCCTGGGTGAAGCGGCCATGGACCTTCATGGCCAGCTCCTTGCTGTCGACCGTGATGACGGCCCCGTCGGACTTCAGGCCGATATAGTCGATGTCCGTGATCGACTTCCCTGTGAGATCGATATTCGTGCCAAAGATAAAGAGGTCATCGTAGCCGATTCCACCGCCACCGCCGATGGTGTCGGTGCCGGCCAACTGCTCCGCCGAGATTAAAATCATCTCGGCTTCATTCTCCTCTCCCATGATCGACTTGATGTCGATCAGCGTCACCTGCCTCAGGTCGAAACTTCCGCCGTCGTCGAGGCGCAGGGTATCGTTGCCGCCGCCGCCTGTGATGCTGTCCCCTGCCGTGAGATCCCAGTTTCGCGTCACGAAGGTGTCGTCGACGCCCGTGCCGGTGAGAGT
>NZ_JBWXGA010000174.1:0-470 GCF_059900815.1 Lactobacillus sp. C449L
ATATGTGACAGCCAATCCAGAGCTCGCTGGAAAGCCGGCGCTCGACGTCTTCGACGCCGTCGTCGATGCCCTTGGCGCCGAGGGGTTGATGGTGATCCTCGACAATCACAGGAGCCGGGGAGACTGGTGCTGCGACGAGCAGCATGGCGACGGTCTGTGGCACACGCCGGGCTATCCCGAGCAGACCTGGCTCGCCCACTGGCGGAAAATGGCAGCGCGATACCGTGACCGTCCGTTCGTCGTGGCGGCAGAGCTCAGGAACGAGATCCGCCCAGACCCGAGCCAGGCTCTTGTACCGACCTGGGGTGACGACCATCCGCTCACCGACTGGCGAGCCGCGGCCGAACGAGGCGCGGCGGTGGTGCTGGAGGCGAACCCCGATCTCCTCATCATCGTAGGTGGAATCCAGTACCAGGAGTCGCTCGACGATGTCCGCGACGCGTCCATCCGCCTGCCGTTGCCGACCCGAC
>NZ_JBWXGA010000175.1:0-470 GCF_059900815.1 Lactobacillus sp. C449L
CCTTTTTATGGATCTAAATTATTGCCAAATTGTACATCAGTTCAGGTAACTGATGGTTTTGACAGCCTACGTATTAATAATTAATGCTCTCGTACCTAGCTTAATACACTGCCACTGTAAGTGTTACTCCGTGATGAGATCCAGCAACTTAAAAAAACAGGCTCTTCGCTACTAGCGATGTCATGAGCGCAATTTAGTTCTACTAACTTCCAGAAAACCTTTGAAAATCGGACAAGGGAATTAGTTCAGGTTGCTTCGCTCCCCGTTCACCTTCTGCTGATGTATCAGGAATGCCGGAAGTGGACAGACTGATAGCTGGACAAGGGAATTGGTTCAGTTGCGAGCGATACGTTGGCTCCAGACTGCTGCCGATTCTTTTTTAACGTTTAAACGAAAAATCCAGTTTACCGGCAAGCAGGTATACCATGGCGATCATGTTCTCATATGAACGATAGCCGCGGGCTTTACGC
>NZ_JBWXGA010000176.1:0-470 GCF_059900815.1 Lactobacillus sp. C449L
TTGTAGCTCCTGCGAAAATCATAAATGAATTTGCTAAGAAGCATGAAGCGCTTGATATTAAAGCTGGTGTAATTGAAGGAAACCTTGCAACTGTTGAGGAAATCAAAGCTCTTGCAGATCTTCCATCCCGCGAAGGCTTGCTTTCTATGTTGCTTAGCGTTCTTCAAGCTCCTATCCGTAACTTCGCATTGGCAGCTAAAGCTGTTGCTGATCAAAAAGAAGAACAAGGTGCTTAATCGAACTAAACTCGCTCACTTTTAAAACACACAAAAAAGATTAGGAGTAAATTTCTCATGACTAAAGAACAAATCATTGAAGCAGTTAAAAATATGACTGTTTTAGAACTAAACGACTTAGTAAAAGCGATTGAAGAAGAATTTGGTGTAACTGCGGCTGCTCCTGTAGCTGTTGTTGGCGCTGCTGCTGGTGCTGCTGTTGAAGAAAAAACTGAATTTGATGTAATTCTAACT
>NZ_JBWXGA010000177.1:0-470 GCF_059900815.1 Lactobacillus sp. C449L
TGATCTGGCCGCGCTTGGCGAGCTGAGCCATGCGTGCCGCCACATTGACCGTCTCGCCGAAGAAGTCCCCGCCAATCTCGACCAGCTCGCCGAAATCGAACCCGATCCGCAAACAGCGGGCGACCGGCCCGGTGCGGGTCTGTACCGGCGGAAGGGCGGCCACCCGTTCCTGCGATTCGAGTGCCGCAGCCCAGACATCCGCAGGTTCGGGCAGGCAGGCCATGATCTCGTCGCCGATCGTCTTGATGACGAATCCGCGGTTCTGGCGAACCACATTGCCGACTACGTCGAGGCATTGCTCGATCGCACCGATCGCGCCGGCCGTCCCGAGATGGTCGTAGAGCATCATGCTGCCCGAGACGTCGGCGAACATGATGCCGGCTCGGCGGATTGCGCCCGGTATCGGCCTTCTTGGCATCGCGCTGCGGTCGACCGTGACGATCGGCGTCATGGAACCGCGGACCCCGGTC
>NZ_JBWXGA010000178.1:0-470 GCF_059900815.1 Lactobacillus sp. C449L
GTATGGAATGAGGAATCCTTTGTTTCCTATCTGGACGCTTATCAGGAAGTTTCCGCATTGACGCTGGCCGAGACCCGGTCCATCCCGCTCATCCTTCGGGTGGCCTTGATCAAAAGGCTGGCTGAAACGATGGCACTCGCGCGTGATCGCCGAGAGGTGTGCATGGAAGTTGAACGGTTGCTTTCACGGCTAGAGCCTTCCAAGTTAAATCCGGAAGCGATCAACGCACAATTGGAAGCGGCGGGTCAGGCCGTTCCGCTATCCGGTCCATGGATCGTTCACTTGATCAGTCACCTGCGGGAGTGGGCCGACGATTCCGCTTCCGTGCGCGAATGGTTGATGTGCAAATTTGAGAACGGTGCAGACGACCTCGATCGCATCGTATCCTACGAGCATCAGCTTCAGGCCGCCTATCAGGTGACGGCTGGAAATTTGATTACGAGCTTACGCAGAAACGAGCGCGGGGACTG
>NZ_JBWXGA010000179.1:0-470 GCF_059900815.1 Lactobacillus sp. C449L
TTGTAGATCGATTCCGGACTCAAGCCTACTTTTTCGAGATAATTTTGTACGACTTTCTTTTCTTCAGCAGATGACATGCGTTCGAAATTTCGCAGCGGTTCAGCAATTATGTCGAGCACTCTCTTCTTAGGGTTAAGGGAAGAATATGGATCCTGGAAAATCATTTGGATATCCTTGCGAAGCGGCTTGATCTGGCTACCGCTAAGCTTTGCGATATTTTTACCGCCAAACAGGATTTCACCGGAGGCAGCCTTGCTTAAACCCATGATGGCCTTTCCGGTCGTTGACTTTCCGCTGCCGGACTCACCGACCAAACCATAGGTTTCCCCTTCATGCAGTTCAAAGGTGATACCATCGACGGAACGTACGTAGTCGACGATTCTTCTAAAGAAACCGTCCCGAATCGGGTAAAAGACCTTTAAATCATTTACTTGGAGTAATGTCATTTGTCATCCCCTCTCCTTTACACC
>NZ_JBWXGA010000180.1:0-469 GCF_059900815.1 Lactobacillus sp. C449L
TCGCCGCCGCGATCGCCTGCATCCCGGCCGCTGTTGTGTTCGCCGCGATCAACTTCACCATGTTCTTTATGTACGAGCCGCTCGTGACGCAGGAGACGCAGACGGAGCGGGCGAAGGACGGCACGGTGCTCAGCCGCACCGCGTCTGGCCGGATCACCATCGAGCCGCGGAGCGGCCCCGCCATCACCCTCCAGTCGCAGTCGATCCGCGAGATTCTGATGGAGCAGGCGCCGCGCGTGATCGCCGACAGCAGCGTCAGCTGGTATTTCTTCTTCGCGGCCTGGGCGTCCTTCTACGTGGCGATGAGCAGCGCGAACCAGCTGCGCCTGGCCGAGCGCCGCGCCGCCGACTTCGAGCGGGCGGCCCAGTCCGCCCAGCTCCGCGCACTGCGCTACCAGGTCAATCCGCACTTCCTGTTCAACACATTGAATTCGCTTTCCTCGCTCATCATGGCGCGTCGGGAGGAGGA
>NZ_JBWXGA010000181.1:0-469 GCF_059900815.1 Lactobacillus sp. C449L
GTGTATGATCCTTCAGACCTGGAAGAGCTAACGATCGAGTATGAGGGGTATTCCCCATGGAAAGTTCGAAAGCTTGTGATTGGTGAAAGAGCCGGAAAGCGACCGGAAATGCCTTCGCATCTTCAAACAAAAGAGGCTGATTCGTCTAGACTATTAAAAGCAGCCGAACAAAAATACCAGGAACGCCAGATTGAACAGACACCCGCCGTTACCTTCCGTGCTGTTTGGAAGGAGGATGGGGAAAATGTTTGAGGCGTTTTATGGGATGGAAAATACCCCTTTTTCTCGGGATATTCCACCGGATAGCCTTTATGACTCTTCCATGATGCAAGAAATTCTGGGTAGACTTAAGTATGCGGCTGATAAGCAGCTGTTTGCAGTTTTAACTGGTGATTGTGGAACAGGGAAAACTACCACTATTCGGAAGTTTGTGGATCAACTTGATAATGGGAAGTTCCAAGTACTCTAT
>NZ_JBWXGA010000182.1:0-467 GCF_059900815.1 Lactobacillus sp. C449L
TCCATCATCAGAGTATAGCCGCCAAAATGCAAAAACACTCGAAGATCGTTTTAAAAACAAACATATTTTGACTTTATATATTGGAGAATACCAGGTGCTTACTTCAATAAAAGTTGTTGAATGTAAAGTGACTGAAGAAGGAAGAACTTCAATGTTGGCTTTTCTAAATAGTGACAACGAAATCCTTCAAGATTTTAACGAAATTTATGGTGAAAATAAAAAGCCTTCTGACTTCTTGAAATCAAGAACTCTTCATTCAGACATCGGAGACGGAACTTCAGAATTTGTTGTAATAGAAGGAGCTAGTCCTGTACAAGGTTTAAGTAAAGGGAAACGTCTTGGTGTAGGTCATGCTTCTGATCTTGCTATTAGTCTCTTACGTGAACAAATAAATATAAGCGATAAATTCACTCGTCAACAATTGCAAGAGTGGTTGGGTAGAGAAAACGAAAAAGGTCAGCTGGCAA
>NZ_JBWXGA010000183.1:0-467 GCF_059900815.1 Lactobacillus sp. C449L
TACGTAGATTGTATACATGTTAATTCAACATATACTACAATCGCTCATTATTGGTTAATCAAGCAATTTATCAAGTCTAAAGAATGGCGTATTGTTACCGATGAAGATAATTCTATTTTAGCTGCCGCGCAGAGAGTTTTTGCAGACGATATCAATAAATACGATGCTCATGTTTTTATAAGTAAAATAGATAAGGAAAAATCGACTAGCCAATCATTAACAGAATATACTGAAGCAAAAGAAATCCTATACGATTGGGCAGAGGCTAGAGATATTAAAACTAGAGGGTTGAGGGAATTAGCTGTTTTGTATATGAGTGAGCAATTAAGAACACATAAATTTTATGAGTTAGCATCAGATGGAGTTAACTTAAAATGGGCTAACAATCCTTTAACCCATCCTTTGGCATCCAAGGATACCGGTTTCCATACTGTCGATTGCAAAACCGATGTTTCATCCTACGAGCC
>NZ_JBWXGA010000184.1:0-467 GCF_059900815.1 Lactobacillus sp. C449L
TTCTACCTCCTAGATATCTTATGAAAAGGGTCCGTGCTTGTCCTTGCTTATGTGTATCGCGAATCAAGAGAGGATGGCGAGGATGTCGCTCTCCCGCATGATCAACAATTCGCGGCCTTCGAATTTCACTTCCGTGCCTGCGTATTTCGAGAAAATCACACGGTCGCCTTCCTTCACGTCCAGCGGAATGCGCTCGCCGTCTTTGTAGGCGCCTGCGCCGACAGCAACGACTTTGCCTTCTTGCGGCTTCTCTTTCGCCGTCTCCGGCAGCACGATGCCGCTAGCCGTCGTCTCCTCCTTCGCGATGGCTTCGATGACTACGCGATCTCCCAAAGGTTTGATCATGACAAAATGGCCTCCTTCAAATTGGTTTTCCTAAGTTTTTACAATTTGTTAGCACTCGCGAGTGGTTAGTGCTAACACTCACGATTCAAATTTTACTCATTTCCCGAGACGATTTCAAGGGG
>NZ_JBWXGA010000185.1:0-466 GCF_059900815.1 Lactobacillus sp. C449L
GGCTCAAGGCGCTGATGGGGCAGGAGGAGCTGCTGAGCGCGTTCGAAAGCCGCGCGCTGATGGCGGCCGGCGGCATTTCGGCCATGCCGTCGCTCCACAACGCGCTGGCGGTGCTGTTCGCGCTCGCCGCCTTCCAGCTGAGCCGCGCGGCCGGCTGCGCCTTCGCCGCCTTCGCCTTCCTGATCTGGTTCGGCTCGGTCCATCTCGGCTGGCATTATGCCGTGGACGGGATCGCGGGCGCGGCCGGGGCCTGGGCGATGTGGAAGGCCGCGGGGGTGCTGACCGACCGCGTGCTGGCGGGGGAGCGGGCGGCGCCCGTGGCGGCGCCGGGGCTGGAGGCGGCCTGAACCTTTCCCGCCGGCTGGAGCGGGGCCGGCCTGCCGGACGCGGCCGTCGAGGCCCGCGCCGCTTCCCGGCTCCGCCCGCCGCGAGCGGGCGGGAGGCTCAGACCTTGATCGGTCCAAGC
>NZ_JBWXGA010000186.1:0-466 GCF_059900815.1 Lactobacillus sp. C449L
GACTCAAGCAACTGCATCGTTGGAACGTGTACTCGAATTTTTGCGAGAGCCTTATGATATTGTAGATTCTTCTGATGCCCGCTCCGTAAGTAAAGTAAGCGGCAGGATTCAATTTCATGATGTGTGGTTTCGGTATGGAGAGGATTCGGAATGGGTGTTGAAAAATATTCACTTCACGATCCAACCCGGAGAAACCGTGGCCCTTGTCGGAATGAGCGGCGGAGGGAAATCCTCCATGATCAGTCTGATCCCTCGTTTTTACGATATCCAAAGAGGAGTCATTTCCATTGATGATTATGACATTCGGGACATGACGTTAAAGAGTTTAAGAAATCAAATTGGGATTGTTTTGCAAGATAATATTTTATTTAGCGGGACGATTCGTGAAAATATTTTATTTGGAAGACCTGATGCGACAGAGGAAGAAGTGGTCGAGGCAGCGAAAGCGGCTAATGCGCACACATTT
>NZ_JBWXGA010000187.1:0-466 GCF_059900815.1 Lactobacillus sp. C449L
TTCCAAAGGTGTCGGAGGAGATCGTGGTAGGCCTCTGATGGCCTGCCACTGATATTTCGTTCGGTGGCGTTGATCGCCGCGGCAGGCGAGAAGACCCAGTGCTATCGAGTGATCTTGAGAATTGCCTCGACAGTCTCGCCCTGCGTGATGGCCCCCTGTTCGTAGCGACGTAACACCTCTTTGATTTGAGCTCGTTTTGACCGAGAGCCGCCAATCCGGTGGTCTAATTCTGCCGCCCGCACTGGAGACGGTGGGGGGATTTCGGGTTTCCGAAAATAGACCAAGGCCCTTTGTAGCAGTTCCACGTTCGACATCCGCTGCAGGTGAATCAAGGGAATTCCTGCATGGAACCTGGATTGTGTCCATAGGCTGGGTCCACTCCAATTGAATTTCGCTCGCGGTGTCGGGACTATTGGATGCTGATGGAGCCTTCCGACGAGGCCAGGACAGGCAGACTGGCCTCGGC
>NZ_JBWXGA010000019.1:0-836 GCF_059900815.1 Lactobacillus sp. C449L
CTGTTTTCGCAGCACCCTTAACCTCGTCAAAAGCCTTTTGAACTTGCGATAAGGCAGAAGCTACTTGAAGCTTATCTTCTTGACTCGGACGCTCTATAGGGTCTTTCTGAAGCTTCTCAGTCCCCTTTTCGATGATCTGATACTTTTTATCAAGGGATGCAGTTAAATTTTTTATTTTGTCATTTACATTTTGCACTTTTTCAGCTACAGCATTATGAATATTAACCCTAACGTCATTTACCTTATTTTCAATTCCTGATTGAACTTTGTCTTTCATATCAACAAAAAGCTGTTTTAGACCGTCTTTTAAATCTGTAAAAATCTTGTTTAGTTTCCCCTTCATGTTTTCTTCTAATTGTGGAATATCTTCATGGGAAGCTTTTTCGATTTTCTCAGAAAAATCGGCTAAAAGCTTTTCAAGTTTCGAGAAATGTTGATCCAATAGAGCTGACACTTCAGGATTTTTTGACGGATCTAAACCTTGCTCTTCCATCATGTTTTTTACTTCTTTGATTTCCTGATTAACTGTAAGTGCAATTGGATGCTCCGGTTTAAATTCCTTAGATGAAAGAATATTCTCGTTCTCTTTTATAGCAAGCTCTTTATTTAGATTGTAGTATTTAAAAGCTTCAGTATAGTCGATCTTAAAATCATTTTTCGATTCTAATAGTAGCTCAGCAGCACTGAAGGGAGGGAAAGCCTCCTTATCTTCATATGCTAGATATTTCGTACCAGTAAAACTTAAATCGCCTTCACTATCTATTAAATAGTGCTTCCCTTTAGGCGTGACTACACCAGTAGGATAATGACTGAATTGATTGTCAGTACCTTCAAAT
>NZ_JBWXGA010000188.1:0-466 GCF_059900815.1 Lactobacillus sp. C449L
GCGGTGTATCGGCCGGGCAAGCGCCGATTCGAGCAGCCCCTGGTCGCGCACCCCGGCCGGTCCGCCATGTTCGGACAATTGGCGGTCGTGAACGGCAAGGATGACGTCCAGCCCGATCCAGACCGGCTCCTGATCCGACATCACAGGAAGCCGTGCTTACTGGGCGAGCACGCGCAGGATATCACGATCCTCGCGCATGATGGTCTCGGCTACGGCCATCTTGGCCACGAAATCGGGATCGGCTGCCGTCAGACGCAGGCCGTCCGGCGACTCGGTCACGTAGATGGTGTCGCCCGGCCCCACCCTGAGCTTCGTCAGCAGCTCCTTGGGCAGGATGAGGCCCGCCGAGTTGCCGATCTTCTTGACCTTGAGCGCCATGTTCATACGCGCGTTATAACGCATGAACCAAGCGGTCGCAACCGATCCGCCGCTTGACGGGGCCGTGCCTGCCTCACCACCCTATGCG
>NZ_JBWXGA010000189.1:0-465 GCF_059900815.1 Lactobacillus sp. C449L
TGTCCATCTGGCCAGCGGCCGGACGAACATCGGCTTTCCGTGGGAACAGCTCGGCGCGTTGGTGCCGCTGACGCAGCGCCACCGCGACATCCTCGATCGCAGTGGCCGCTACGGCATCGGCCCGGGTTTTACGGTGCCGGCCAATGTCCCGGGCGAGCCAAGCGGCTCCTGTTCCTTTGCGGTCAGGAAAGGCCGCGAGCTGCCTGCCCGGCACCTCCTCTGCGCGGAGCTGATCGGAGCGCATGCCTTTCGCGTCGCCCGGCGCCTGCACGATTATCCCTCGCTCGGTGCGCATCCCCGCCTCAGCCGGCGCGAGCTGCAATGCCTGCACCTTCTCGCTGCCGGAAAGAGCGACTGGGAGATCGCTAGAATCTTGGGCATAAGCCGCGAGACGGCCCGTCAATATGTGAAGCGCGCCCGCGCCGCCTATGACGTGGTAAGCCGCACCCAGCTGGTCGTTCACGG
>NZ_JBWXGA010000190.1:0-465 GCF_059900815.1 Lactobacillus sp. C449L
GCTCGTCGGACAGGAGCCCGCGGTCCAACTCGCGGTCGATCTCGGCGAGCTGGTCGCGATAGAATTCGACATCGCCGCGGGAATCGATCTCCGTCCCAGCGGCACGGCGGGACAGCGGCCAGAGCGCCGCCATGACGGCGGCCCCCGTCATCAGCGCCATGACGACCCAAAGGAGCATGGCTTCACATACGCGCTGCAGGAAATGAGCCGAAGGTGGCACGTGGCCACACGCAATTTCCCTTAGGAACGGACATCGTCAAGTCGAGATATCGCCCGGAAGCTGAAGCTCGGCCCGGGTTCCCCCGAGCGGCGACGGACCGAGTTCGAGCGTCCCCCCATAGATCGCGGCGAGTTCGGAGACGATGGACAAACCGAGCCCCGAGCCGGGCTTCGTCTCGTCCAACCGCCTGCCCCGCTTCATCGCTTCCTCGCGCGCCTCCGCCGGCAGGCCGGGCCCGTCGTCAT
>NZ_JBWXGA010000191.1:0-465 GCF_059900815.1 Lactobacillus sp. C449L
TTCACAAGCAAAGTGCCTGAATTAAACAGTTCTCCCTCTGTATTTTGAACCAGGACATTCGGCAAAAAGTGGGGAACAAGTTGAGCCCCCAGAAAAATAGCACCGATAGAAAACATAAGCGCCAGCAGGTACTGAGGCATAATCCTCAAGACACGATTAACGGCGAACTCCAGTGGGCGGCCCCTATAGAAGCTTTCAGCAGCTTCGGTGATAACAAATCCAGACAGCGCGAAGAAGACGAGCACTGCAATCGATCCAGTGCCCCAGTTGCCCCAAGAGGTGCCATCTGGGCCAACATGGTGAATGTGCTGGACTATGACGAGAGCCGCCAGAAACGTTCGGAAAGCGCCAAATGGTTTGTATCTCATCGGTTTCGCAAGAGTAGGTGCCTGGAACTGCCTTCGATGATATCGCTGTTCTGGATCTCACGCATTTTGGGCCAGATCTCCTCCTGTGCCGAAGCGC
>NZ_JBWXGA010000192.1:0-465 GCF_059900815.1 Lactobacillus sp. C449L
GGAAAGCCTCGGCCGGATCACGGTCGCCGCGCTGGACAAGACAGGCACCCTGACCGAGGGCCGGCCGAAGGTGACGGACGTGGTCCCGTTCGGCCGAACTGACCGAGAGGTGTTGTCGTTGGCGGCGGCCCTGGAGACGGGCTCCTCGCATCCGCTCGCGAAGGCGATCCTCGACAAGGCCACCGAGGCTGGCGCCCCCGTTCCGCCGGCGAGCGAAGCCTCCGCGCTTGGCGGCAAGGGCGTGACCGCGAAGGTTGGCGGTGCGTCCGTGTTCCTCGGTTCCGTCGGTGCCGCGTCTGAGCGGTCCAGCTTGAAGGCAGAGCAGAGCGCGCGGATCGAAGACCTTCGAGGCGACGGCAAGACCGTTTCCGTGCTCCTCGTCGACAGGGAGGTTGCTGGCCTGATTGCCATGAGGGACGAGCCTCGTCCGGACGCGAGGGCCGGGCTGGAGCGTCTGCGCGAACT
>NZ_JBWXGA010000005.1:0-84598 GCF_059900815.1 Lactobacillus sp. C449L
CACTCGCTCTTTGTCAACTGGTTTGGCTTGAATTCTTTTGTCGTCTTTGACGCTTAAACCTCTTGGTTTGCGCCCGACGACAGTTATTTATACTAGCAACTATTTCTTCCTTTTGCAAGTCTTTTTTATAAAAAAAGAATGTTATTTCTAACATTCTAGCTTAATCCTTGATCTGACGAATTTCTTTTTATTCTATTGAGATTGGTCAGTAACAAGTTAATACATTGATAAACATCGCGAATATCGTGTTTGCACTCGTGAATGATCCAGTTATAGGTAATGGCATAAATACCATTAGCTACAAGCTCGACTTGTCTAACTGAAAATGCTCTTCTAGGACGAAGGTAGTTTTCAATTGCTTGGGCAAGTTCTTTTCGAAGAACTTCATAAAAACCACGTGGGTCTTTTGAAATTAGAATTATGTTTAGGAAAAAGATATGACTTTCTTTAACCTTTAGCAACATTCGAAAGAACATTTCTCCCATTGTTTCATTTTTAGAGCTACGCAATGTTCTCCTTAATTGAATTGTCATAACAGAAGCAAATAGATCAGTGATATTTGAATAACGCGTATAGAAGTATCCTCGACTAACTTTAGCTTCTTTACAAAAATTCATTACTGTGTAGTGCTCAACTACGTTCTTTGAAAGGCCATCCCTTAACACTTTCTCAAACTTTGTTAATTTCATCCATATTCCTCCTTAAGGTTATGGTATTTTAAATATATCAATAAAACCGCTAACATACCACACGCTTAAAGATGGGTTATCAATTAACCTTATTTTGTTAAAAGCAAACCGCAGGTGATTTTCAGTTAGCAAAAAAGCAAAACTAAAAGTAGTTTTGCTTTCTGCTAAGAATTATTGTCGCGGCGTTTTTTACGCTGCTGTTTAGCTTTACGAATTTTATGACGCTGTTCAATTTTGTTCTTTTGCGCTTTATCTTGCTGAATTACACGCTTGATTTTCTTCTTGTATCCAGGTTTGCGATTTTTTTTGGCTTTTTTAACATAGCCACCGACTTTCCCATCAATCGCATACGACGAACTACTGCGATTATTGCGACTATGATAGTGCTTGCGCGGTACCAGTTCATCATTTTTAATTTCAACAAAATCAAAGTGAATCCCCATTTTTTCTAGACCACTAATTTGATTCATCTCTTCGGCATGAATCAGTGTAACAGCGTGTCCGCCCAGACCATTTCTTCCAGTGCGCCCAATCCGATGGATAACAAATTCTAAATCACGAGGAATTTCATAATTAACAACCAAACTTACGCCGTCAATATCTAATCCGCGAGCTGCCAAATCAGTGGCAACTACATATTGGTACTGACCTGCTTCAACTTCCCGCAAGGTCCGCTTTCGCTCTCGCTCAGTAATTCCTCCGTGAATTTTGGCAACTTTCAGACCATGTTCTTGCAAATAGTAGGTTAACTCATCCACTTTCTGTTTAGTATTAGCAAAAATCAGCGCCAAATAAGGCTGGCCCATTATTAACAATTGATATAAAATCTTTTTTCGACTCTTAGAGCCTACATCAATTAAATCATTTTTGATTGTTGGCGAAATAACCGCAGGATTGTCAATCACAATCTGCTTTGGTTTAGACATGTACTTACGTAAGAAATTCGCTAACTTAACAGGGATTGTTGCTGAAAATGCTGCAAAAGTAACATCTTTAGGTAGTCTTTGAGCAATGAAATCAATGTCATTTAAAAAGCCCATATCCAAGGTCATATCTGCTTCGTCAACGATAAAATCTTTAATATAATCTAAAGGTAGTAGTTTTTTTTCTACAAAATCATGTAAGCGTCCCGGAGTGGCAATTACAATTTGCGGCTTATGACTGCTGATTTTCTTTAACTGTCTTTCACGGTCATTTCCACCTGCAAAATGGGCAATTGAAATATTTAGATTGGATGCATCCCGTAACTGACGAGCCACCTGATACAATTGTTCTGATAATTCGCGACTGGGCGCAGTTAAAATTGCCTGCGGGTATGTCAGCTCTTCATCAATATCATTTAATATTGGTATCAAAAAAGAGTGCGTTTTTCCAGAGCCGGTAACCGCTTGAACGACGGTACTTTCGTGCCGCAATAAAACGGGAATTACTTCTTCCTGTACTTGGGTTGGTTTACTAAAGTTAATTTTGGTTAAACCAGCTCGAATTGCAGGCTTTATTGTCTCGTCTGTAAAAATATTATTCATTTTTCTCTTTGTATTCCTTAGTTACTTGAACGAGTTCAGCAAAAATTTGCTTAACCTCATTCATGTCCTTGGCGTTGGCGCCACTTGCCAAGGCATGCCCGCCGCCATCATGCTTAGCAGCAAGTTCATTAATAATTGGGCCTTTTGAGCGATAGTGAACACGAAAAGTACCGTCAGGTTTCTCAACAAAAACGTTCCAGGCAATAATATCTTTAATTCGTCCCGGTGTTGAAACAGTACATGATGCTTGATCAGAATCTACACCTAATTTTTGTAAAGCAGCTCTAGATAAAACAGCATAAGCTGCTCCACTAGGATCAACTTTCATATACTCTAACACTTCCGCCTGCAGTTTTGCTTGAGCAAAAGTTACATCACTAATATTACGAGCAATTTCATTAATATTAATCCCGGTTGCGGTTAACTTTGCAACTACGTTAAAAGTGTGCTCAGAGGTTTCAGGATACATAAACCTACCCGTATCGCCAACAATACCAGCATATAACGGATAAGCAACTTCAGCAGTCAACGGTAACTTTTCTTCAATAATAAAATCAGCTACGATTTGAGAAGCTGCTGGAGCTTCATCATCTACAAAACGCAAATCACCGTATGGTTCAACATCAGGATGATGGTCAATTTTAATTAAAAAATCACCTTTACTATACATTTTATTTGCAATCCGGGCAGTGTTTCCAGTGTCCGTTGTAATGACTAAAGCGCCTTGATAGTCGGCCTCAGTCACTTTATCCATGGAATTAATCCAAGCTAAATCGCCCTCGTCATTTTCACCAGCACATAAAATTTTTTTATCTGGAAATCTCAGTTTTAAAGACCGTGCTAAACCTGCTTGTGATCCTAACGCATCAGGATCTGGACTGGTATGGCGGTGCAAGATAATGGTCTGATACTGCTGGATTTTTTCGTATATTTTAGGAAAAGTATTCATTTTTACTCCTTCACAATCTTCTAAGTACTTTAACTAGTTTAACAGAAAATATACGTTACTTAGAAAATAATTCTAAATCGATATTCTCAAAATCTGATTCTGAAAAGTCAGTTGCAGTTATTCCCAAAAGTCTGATTCCATCTGTCAAAAACGGTCCTGAGATTGGACTAAAAAGTTCATGGACAGTTTCAAAAATTTCAATTGAATCGTTGGTTGCATGGGGGAGTTTACGCCTTTTAGTAAGTGTCTCAAATTCACTATTGCGCATTTTTAGAACAATAGTATTAGCATAAAGATCTCGTTTACTTAGTTTTTTAGCCAAATCAACCGCATAGCCACGAATCTTACTTAAAGCAGTTTGCTCATCGTATAAACAAGGTTCATAGGTTCGTTCAATCCCAATCGATTTACGATTGCGTTCATTATCAGGGATTACACGCGATAAGTCGATTCCATGGGCATGTATAGCCATTTGATAGCCCATCCGATTAAACTGCTTTATCAATTCGCGAACATGAATTTGTTGTAGTCCCTTACCCGTGGAAATACCCATTTCTGCCAGCTTTTCTTGCGTCTTTGGTCCAATGCCATGAAAATTACCAATTTTTTGTCGTGCCAAAAACAGCTTGGCTTCATCGGGCAAAATGACTGTCCGACCAAATGGTTTAGAATATTCAGAACCCATCTTGGCCAGAAACTTATTATAGGTTGCCCCAAAAGAACAAGTCAGTCCTTCTTCATCTCGAATACGGTTTTGTAAGTCGATTGCGATTTGAACAGTAGATGTTTGTCCTAGTTTATTTTCGGTTACATCCAAATACGCTTCATCTAAAGAAATTGACTCAACTTTATCAGTAACTTCATGCATTAATTGATGAATTTCAACTGAAACACGGTGATATTTTTCAAAATCAGGGCTCATAAAAACAAGTTTTTCTTTGGGGATCATTTTTAGTGCTTTGATAGATGGCATGGCTGAATGAACGCCAAATTGGCGAGCAACATAGTTAGCCGTTGAAATAACGCCATGGCCATGGTTTTGTCTTGGATCTTGCCCAATTACCAATGCTTTATCTTTTAGACTGGAATTATCGCGCATTTCCACGGAAGCATAAAAAGCATCCATGTCAATATGAATTATCTTACGATGTGTGTCATTTTCGGGCAGTAAACCGTCGCTAAAATCACTCATAAATCCAACGCTCTGTCGGCGATTCAAAAATTTCACTTGCAGCTTTTGGTCCCATTCGATACGGCAAGTATTGCTTAGGCTCTTGTCCTTGCTCATTATCCTCTTGCCAAGCTGCTTCAATCGCATCAATGAATTTCCAATAATTCTTCAGCTCACTCCAATGAGTAAAGTTAGTTGAATCATTAACAAAAACATCATGGAGAAGGCGTTCATAACCATCAGGTATTTTTTCTTGTTCTTCTTTAGAAAAAAGATATTCCAAATTTTCACGGCGAATACCAGACTCATTGATTTTTTTGCCGTTAATAGTAATAAAAATCTGCATTTCAGGATCAATTACAATTGTAATATTATTCGAATGTGCTTGACCATATTGGTTAGACATGTGCTTTAAAACAATATCAATACGGTTCTTTTTCTCCCGCATTTCCTTACCGGTTCTAAAATAAATCGGTAGTTCAGCTAGTGGTCCCTTTTTAAACTTTACTTCCCCAGCAACAAAAGTTTCAGTATTAGAATCAGGTGCAACATTAGCCTCTTGGCGATAACCAAAAGTTGTATCGCTACCTAAATATTGACCGCGAACAAAGTGTTGATCAACTTCATCTTTGCTTGGAATAATCATACTGTCTAGCAACTCTTGTTTAGCTTCGTGAATGCTCTTTGACGAGAGGTCTTTTGGCTCCGGCATTGCCAGTAAGGTAATAATCTGGAAAATATGATTTTGTACCATATCACGAAGCGCACCAGAAGTTTCGTAATAGCCTCCGCGAGCTTCCACTCCCAGCTGTTCAGCTAAAGTAACTTGGATATTTTTAATAGCAGAATGGTTCCAGACATTTTTAACTAGAGGATTAGTTAGTCGCAAAGGTAAAATATTCTGCACCATTTCCTTACCTAGATAGTGATCAATACGAAAAATATCGTCTTCAGCAAACGAGGTCGTAATTTGCTTGTTTAACTCTTGAGCTGTTATTAAGTCTCGACCAAATGGCTTTTCTACTACGATTCGATTAAAACCGCTACTAGTTAAGTGCTGATCATTAATATGTTGCGCGATTTGTCCAAAGAAGCGCGGTGCCATAGCCAGATAGAAAATGCGATTGCCTTGAGCGCTATAACGATTATCAAGTTCCTGAGCCAGATTTTTTAAGGTTTCATAATGTTCGACATTAGTCACATCGTGAGACTGGTAATAAAAATGACTTGCAAAAGCTGTAAGGTCATTTTCATCAACTTCATTATGAGTTTCGTGAACTGCGTCACTGACCTGTTCACGAAGATATTCATGCGACCAAGGACGACGAGCAGTGCCAATAACCGCAAAATTGTCGTGAATTAGTCCTTGTTCATATAAATTGAATAATGCTGGATAAAGTTTCCGATGAGCTAAATCACCACTTCCACCAAAGATAATCATAACCACTGGAATATTTTTCATAAGAAATTCCTTTCGATAAGTACTTTTGTCAATTCTATTTTATAATATTTTCTTGCTAAACATTAGCTTTTAACTACCTTTAATCAAAAATAGCCAGAAAACTGCTCTAGCTAACTCATTTTCAGTAAAAGAAAAAGCACCGTAATGGTGCTTTTAACTTTGATAAAATTACTTCTCAGAATCGTCATTTGACGAAGCCGAATTATCTCCAGCCGGCGTTTGCGAATTTGATTCTTTTTCCGCTGGCTTTTCTTCTTTACTGTCATCAGCAGTTTTTTCTTCAGCTGCAGGGGTTTCAGATTCTGTCTCTGCGCTTGCGGACGGAACAATTTGTTGAACCGCCATGCGACTGAAAGTTAAATAGATTCCGTCAGCATCAAGCACAATTGTTTTGTCTTTAGAATTAACTGCATCAATTTTACCATGCAGACCGTCAATCATGACAACTTGATCACCCTTTTTCAGCTGATTCATCATTTCCGCTTTCTTTTGTTGCTGATTTCTCTGGGGCCTGATCATCGTAAAGTACATCAGGGCAATCAAAACAATAAATACAACAATTGTCCACATACTGCTCATACCATTATTATTACTTTTAGCTGCTAAAAATAGAGTATTCAAAATTACACCTCATTGTTAAAAAAATATCAATTACTTTATTATACAAAAATCAATTGCATTTTGCACTTATTCGTCTGGAATTGGCAAACCTAATTGCAAATATGCCTTTTCGGTGACTACTCGACCACGCGGTGTCATTAGTAAGAAACCATGTTGCATTAAATAAGGTTCATACAATGATTCAACTGTTTCTACGTCTTCTCCAGCATTGGCTGCAATTGTCCGTACCCCAACTGGACCACCGTGATAGTTTTCAATAATTACCCGCAATATTTTCCGATCAGTCTGATCAAGACCTTCATCGTCAACTTGTAACTGCTTTAAAGAGTCCCTTGTTGTTTCAAAAGAAATCACTTTTTCACCCTTGACCTGGGCAAAATCACGCACTCTTCTAAGTAGACGGTTAGCAACTCTAGGAGTACCGCGAGAACGTCTAGCTAATTCATGTGCTGCTGGCAAATCAATTTTGATATCAAAAACGTTGCTAGACCGTTGAATGATTTTTTCAAGTTCGCTAACATTGTAGTACTGCAAGTGTTCAACAATACCAAAACGATCGCGTAAGGGTGCAGACAGCTGTCCAGCCAAGGTAGTTGCCCCAACTAAAGTAAAAGGCGGTAGTGGCACATGAACAGCATGCGTTGTTTGCCCTTCGCCAATAACTATATCAACGTAATAGTCTTCCATTGCGGAATAGAGTACTTCCTCAATCGGCTTAGCCAGACGATGAATTTCATCAATAAATAAAATATCACCAGGATTCAAATCCGTTAAAAGTGCCACCAAGTCACCAGCTTTTTCAATTGCTGGCCCACTCGTACTTTTCAGGTGAACACCAAGTTCGTTGGCAATCACAAAGGCAAGGGTAGTTTTGCCAAGACCCGGAGGACCATATAATAAAACATGATCAAGAGCTTCATCACGTTTTTTGGCAGCTTCAATATAAACTGCCATTTCTTTTTTTACTCGTTCTTGCCCTAGATATTCGCTCAGACTTTGCGGGCGCAGGGAGAATTCGGCTTCTTGTTCTTTTTGTCCTTGAACTTCACTTGAAGTTATTGAGTTTTCATCGTCCACTACTAGTTTCACTTCCTTTTAAAACATCATTTTTATTATAACAAGAATTATTTCTTTAAGAGCAAAGACAATCCCTTTTTAATATATTGATCCGCAGTAGTTGCTTTTTCTTTTGCTAAAACCGGAGAAATTCGCTCGACTTCCTTTTTAGTGTAGCCCAGAGCTAGCAATGCAAGTAATGCATCGTTAAGCTCAGGCGAAAATTCTTGTTCTGAGAACTTGTCATCCTGATGAACGTAATCACCTAATTTGCCTTTTAAGTCAAGCACAATTTGCGAAGCGGTCTTTTTTCCAACACCAGGAAAACGGGTCAAATATTTAACCTCACCTTGTTCAATTGCTTCAGCCAATGAATTACTATTCTCAGCTGCCATAATTGCCAAGGCTGACTTAGGACCAATTCCACTAACACTCAATAGTTTTAAAAACAATCCTTTATCATCTTCAGTTTGAAAACCATACAAAGTAATTCCGGTATCACGCACAATTTGTTCAATAAAAACGCGTGCTTTTTGTCCTTCTCTGTATGCAAAAGGACTGGGACTAAAGACTTTATAGCCCACTCCTCCAACATCAATAACAATAAAGTCAGGTTTAATTACCGAAATTACACCGGAAAGATATTCATACATTAGTTATTCATCCTTCTTAAACATTTTATTCAGTTCGATTTGGCGCAAACGTACTACTACTATCTTACCCTGCGCATCATGGTATGGATCAGCAATTTTTCTTAAACTAGTCAAAAGATCGCCGCATTCCACAGTAGTTAGTTTTTTACGTCCGGGAATCAGACGTTTTGACTGGTCGGCTGCTATTCGTTTAACTAAGTTAGCAGCGTCAGTTTTATCAACGTTTAGATAACTATCAATAATTGATCTTACTGATTTTTCAAGATCACCAGCTAGCCAAGTTGGATAAGAACGCATAATAAAAGTATCTTGACCAAATTCTTCCAGATTAATACCAATCTGTTTAATTTCTGCTAGTTTGTCTTTAATCTGAAGATAATCCAAATTACCAAATTCTAAAATCATTGGCGTCAAAAGCCCCTGTTGCGCTACTTTTTGGTTAGCAATTTCTGCACTAATCTTTTCAAAAGCAATAAGCCGACGCGCGGCGACTTGGTCAATTAAGTAAATATCATCATTATTGGCAGCAATAATGTAGGCATTGGTTTGACCGATTAAGTTGAGTTCAGGCAGACTGCTTGCTAGCAGCTCATCTCCGGTAGAAATAATTTCATCATTATTTTTTGAATGCGAAAATGGAGTTAGTCTGACCTGTTTAGCAACATTTTCTTTCCAGGAAGCTGTTACAATATAACGGTCATTCTCTTGCGGAACATTTAAATCTACATATTGTGAATGAGCAGCTGGCTGAATTTCAACTGCTGCCCGCTCACGAACTTCATCAACAGGCGATTCTGGACGTTTAGTTTCCACTACATTTTTATTGAGATTAAATTTTAACTGGTCAATGCGCGTCTCCTCTTTTGAGGAAACCAAGTTTTCTATCGCACTAGCTTGAGCGTCCTCACCTAAGAGTGAACTGCTAATTGCATTGGTAATCAGGCGACTTAATTCGGTTTCTTTAGAAAGTCTTACTTCGCGTTTAGTGGGGTGAACATTAACATCAACTAATAACGGATCAACTTTTATTTTAACTACAGCTACTGGATAATGTTTTGCAGCCAAATTAGTACCATACCCGTCCATCACAGCAGTAGCAAGTTGAAAATTATTAATATAGCGGCCGTTAAGCAGTATTGAAATATAGTTGCGCGTTGAACGAGTTAAATTAGGCTTTGAAATTAAGCCTTCAACCTCAAAATCATTATCGCTGCTTTTAAAGGGCAACATCTTCTCCGCAATGGAGCGACCATAAACACTAGAAACAGTTTGCTTTAAGTTACCATTACCTGCTGTTCGAAGTAAAAGTCGTCCCTCGTTAACCAAAGTCAAGGCAATTTCAGGGTATCCTAAAGCAATGCGATTAACAATATCAACAATTTTTATAATTTCAGTACGCGGACTTTTTAAGTATTTTAAACGAGCAGGCGTATTATAAAATAAGTCTTTAACTGTAATCTGCGTACCCTTAGTTGCAGCTGCATCTTCTTGGACAGTTTTTACTCCAGCAGAAAATTCAGCTCGAGTGCCAGCTGCTCCTGAACTATTAGTTAAAATCTCAACATGACTGACAGCAGCAATAGAAGCCAAAGCTTCTCCACGAAAACCAAGTGTAGCAACATTAAACAAATCATGCTCATTATTAATCTTGCTAGTTGCGTGACGAGTAAATGCTAAATCAATTTGATCACTTGAAATTCCGGAACCGTTGTCTTGAACAATGATTTGCTTTAAACCAGCATCTACAAAATCAATTCTAATTCTGGAACTGCCAGCATCTATGGCATTTTCAACCAGTTCTTTGACTACGCTAGCTGGTCGTTCGATTACTTCACCAGCAGCGATTTGATTAGATAAGTTAATTGATAATTCATGAATTTGTGCCATGATTATTTTTCATCCTTTAAGTCCTCTTGCCAGCTTTCAACTAGTTGCATTACCTGCAAGGGTGTTTGATCTGCCAAATATAGATTCGAAATTTCATCTAAAACATCTTTTTCTTTATCTGTTATTTCATTATCAGTATTTCCTGCAATTTCAGTTCCATTTACTTTTTCTTCGTCATTTGTGGTACTAAACAAATCTAATTGCGCTGAAGCGGGACCAATATTACTGCCTTGCGCCTCTAAACGATTTAATAGTTTTGTTGCTTTGCGCAGAACCTTACGCGGTAAACCAGCCAGTTGCGCGACGTGAATTCCGTAACTCTGATCAGCAGGTCCGGGTAGTATTTTGTGCAAAAAAATCAGTTTGCCATTTTCTTCCGTTGCACCAACATGAATGTTCTTTAACCGCGGCAAAGTTTGCTCTAAAGCCGTTAGCTCATGAAAATGGGTAGCAAATAGAACTTTAGCCCCCACCTCATCGTGTAAGTACTGCACAATTGCTCCAGCTAAAGCCATTCCATCATAGGTCGCAGTGCCGCGACCAATTTCATCAAGCAAAATCAAACTGCGCTTGGTAGCATTTTGCAACGCATCATTAGCCTCAGTCATCTCGACCATAAAAGTGCTTTGGCCAGAAATCAAGTCGTCAGCTGCTCCTATTCTGGTAAATATTTGATCAAAAATGGGTAAATCAGCTTTCTCCGCTGGTACAAATGAACCTACCTGAGCCATTACAGCTATTAACGCCATTTGCCGCATATAAGTACTTTTACCAGACATATTTGGACCGGTAATTAAAAAGATATCAGTATTATCAGCTAGTTTCACATCATTAGGGATATATGAACCATTCTGCATGACCTTTTCAACGACTGGATGTCGTCCTGAAACAATTTTAACGTCTTGATTATTGGAATGGAAGTTGGGCCGACAATAGTTGTTTTCTTCAGCTACTTGCGCAAAAGCACAAAAAACATCAAGAGCAGCAATCTGAGAACCCAGGTTTTGCAGGGCTGAAATGTATTTTTTTACTTCTTCACGAAGTTTCACAAATAGCTGGTATTCTAAATCAGTAGACTTAGTTTGTGCTTCCAAAATTAAATTTTCGTGTTCCTTTAATTCTGGCGTAATATAACGCTCCGCATTGGTTAGCGTTTGCTTGCGCGTATAACGATCTAATGGCACCTTGTTTTTATTAGAATTAGTCACTTGAATATAATAGCCAAAGACCTTATTGTAACCTACTTTAAGGTTTTCAATTCCTGTCTTTTGACGTTCAGACTGTTCAAGTTCGGCTAACCATTTTTTGCCATTGTTCATTGCATCACGATAGCGATCTAATTGGCTGTCGACACCATCCCGAATCAAGTTGCCCTCGGTCGTCAATATTGGAGGCTGCTCAATAATCGTTGAGGTAATCAGCTTAGCGATTCCTTTTAATGGATCAATCTTTTGCGCAAAAGACTGTAAAATATTGCTATCCGATTTTTCTAGAGCATCCATGATTGTTGGGACAGCATCAAGAGAATGGGCTAATTGCAATAGTTCGCGGGCATTTACGTTACCAAAAGCAATTCGACCCGTTAAACGCTCAAGGTCATAAACTCCCTTTAAAGCATCAATTACATTTGCACGAGTGAAATAACCATCAAGTAACGCTTGCACCATTTCTTGACGTTTAGTTAAACCATCGACTGATAAAAGCGGACGGCTAAGCCATTGCTTTAGCAGTCTTCCACCCATTGCTGTGTGCGTTTTATCAAGTACCCAAAAGAGCGAACCCATTTTTTTGCCTGTTTTAGCAGAAACGGTTAGCTCCAAGTTATCCCGCACGGTATGCGACATTTGTAAATACTGGCTAACTTCATAACTACGCGCAATCTGCAAATGGGCCAAACTGCGGCGCTGCGTTTGCAACAAATACCCTACAAGCTGCTTAACAGCAGCTTTTTCAGCAGGGTTAGTTAGATTTTGTTGCGCATAGGAAATTTCCGCATGTTTCTCAGCTAATTCAACTGGCTTGGAAACTGTGATATTTGCTTTTTTCAAAAATTCACTCTCTGAGTCGCTTAAATGTCCATTGTAAACAACTTCACGCGTACGCAAAGAGAGAAGTTCATTAGAGACTGCATCAAAAGTTTTTAAATGCGTTGCAAAAATCTCTCCTGTTGATAAGTCGCTATACGCAAGACCAAAACAATTCTTGGTTGTTATTAAGGAGGTTAAATAATTTGCTTCTTTTGCTTCGCTTGGCTTGTCATTCATCAACGTTCCAGGCGTAACTAATTGGATAATGCCTCGTTTAACCATTCCTTTAGCATCTTTGGGGTCTTCAAGCTGCTCACAAAGAGCCACTTTATATCCCTTTTCTACTAGAGTATCAACGTAAGAATCAACCGCAACATGAGGAACGCCGGCCATTGGAACTGGATTTTCAGCTTTGTTTGAACGGTGAGTCAAGGTTAGTTCTAGAATTTGCGCACCTTTGACTGCGTCATCTTCAAATAGTTCATAAAAATCGCCGACACGATAAAAAAGAAAAGCATCGGGATATTGTTTCTTAATTTCATGATATTGCTCCATCATCGGAGTTAGATTTGCTTTCGCCATTTATTCCTCTTCTTTTCTGCTTTACTGTTATTCATTATACGCTAAACAATCGTGCAAAAGAAAAAAAGACCGTAATTTAAAAACGATCTTTTAAACATTAATCAAGTTATATTGCAGCTTAGCTGTAAACTACACGAATTACCTTTAAGCAATATGTCCTTCAATACTCTGAAGATCAGCTTTGCCATCCATTTCGACGATTGCGGTAATCGCAGCAGTAATTCCTTTAACGTCATCAGCTAAACTAAGACTAGGAGTTTCCGGTCGGGCAACAACTTGTTCAGGCAAAAACGGAATATGCATAAAGCCAGCTTTCAAATCATGAAATTCCTTATCAATCATGTATTGTACTTGGTACATAATATGATTGCAGACAAAAGTACCCGCAGTGGTTGAGACCAGCGCAGGCAAACCTGCTGCACGAATCGCCCGGACCATTGCTTTAACTGGCAATTGAGTGAAGTAAGCATTTTGACCATCTTCATGAATTGGCGTGGCGATTGGTTGATAGCCCTTATTATCAGCAATTCGGCCATCGTCAAAGTTAATGGCAACTCGTTCAGGCGTTAGCGCAAATCGACCACCTGCTTGACCAATATTCAACACGTAGTCAGGCTTTTCCTTAACGACTGCGTCATGAACAACCTGGGCACAGTCTCCAAAAACAGTAGGAATTTCAACCTTAACAATTTGGGCACCGGCAATTTCATCGTTCAGCCGTTTTACTGCCTCGATTGCAGGATTAATTTTATCATCACCAAAAGGATCAAAACCGGTTACTAAGATTTTCATTGTTTATTCTCCTTTACTTAGGATATTAAAAAGCCAAAAAGTACATTAAAACTATGTGAACCAGCAACATAATAATTGCTATTGGGAATTGCTGCTTAATGACACCTAGCGGATCTTTCATCTCCATCAAAGCTACTGGCAGAGTGTTAAAGTTAGCTGCCATCGGAGTCATTAATGTGCCACAATACCCAGCAGTCATTCCAAGTGTTGCTACAACAACAGGTGAACCTCCCTGAGCTACAACAAAGGGAATACCAATTCCGGCAGTAATAACAGCAAAAGCAGCAAAAGCATTACCCATGATTGCAGTAAAGACAGCCATAGCAACACAATAAAGACTAACACCTAATAAGTGATTTCCGACTGGAAATAAACCGGAAATAATTTTAGATGTCACTTCTCCAACGCCAGAAGCAGTGAAGACAACTCCTAACGTGGCAAGAAGTTGTGGAAGAATACCAGCTGAGCCCACTGATCTAACCATTCTTTGGGTATCTTCGTATGCAACACTAACATTTGACCTAGTTAAGACCATTGCAACAATTAAGGATACTAACGCTGCAATCCCAATACCTACCTGACCACCTAGTTTAGTAAATTGTGCAATTACAAGTGCCAAAATTGCTAATAAGATACTTGGAAGAAAAATCCAATTACCAATTCGACTAACAGTCTTATCCGCAACTTCTTCAGGCAATTTTTTTATGTTCCCAACACGAACCTGTTTAAGTAAAGACAGTAACGCAATTATTAAAAGAAACGCACCACTTACTTCACTGGGAATCCACTGTCCAACACTAAATAAAATAGCAAACAAGAACCAAAAAAGGCCAGTTCCCCAACGTACTGGGTTAGTTTCATCACGCCAAGATTCAATTGCAGCTGCCAAGAAAAACAACCCGATTACAATAAAAAATGCTAGTAGAAAATTGCTTATGAAAACATCATTAATCGTTGAGTCTAAAAAATGGTCTAAGCTACTTTTGAGAGCAACAAGATTATTCCAAATACTTCTAATGAGAGCAGCAAGGTTATTCCACATACTTCCTAAAAAATCACCCATTTATTTTGCACTCCCTTTTTTTATCTTGTTATCAAAAATATGGTTGTATATTAGGCACAAGACATAACAAATCACAGCAATTGGTAACGTATATAAAACGACCCCTGAAGCTGCAATTGGGTGCCCTAATGACTTCATAGTACTTGTTATTAACAAAACACTTGATGAGGCCACAAATAAGTTTTGAGCAAAGAAGTTACCAAAATTCTCACTAGCAGCAGCACGCCCTTTAATCTGGTCAATTTCTAAATCAGTTAGTTCTCCATTTATTTTCCCAGCAGCCTGCGCCATTGGATTGATTAGTGGCGCAATAAACTGAACTTGTCCTTGAAGAGATATCCCAAAAGCAGCAGCCAATTCGCGGATTGCCGTATAAATATCAAAAATTCGACCAGGAGTAAGATTATTTAATTTTTGAATTAAATTGGAAGCGGCCTTTTTTAGACCATGTCTCTCAATAATGCCAATTGTTGGTAAAGTTAAGAAAAAGAGCGAAACCATCCGGTTATCTATAAATCCTTTACCAAGAATTTGTAAAAATTTAACGAAATCAATCCCTGATACTAAAGCAGTGACCAAAGCCGAAATAACAACTACGGCTACAGTATCAAGTCCAAGGGCAAAACCCACGACTATCACTAAAACGCCAAGTAAGCTTAAATATTCCATTAGCCTTCCTTTCTTGTATAGAAACACAATAACAAGTAAATATGTTAATATTTTTATAATATAATGTCAATTAATTATTTATAGCTACTATATATTAGGCTTATATTTCGTGCTTTCTTTTTGCTGAAAAGGCTGTATTTCTTGTGATAATTTAAAAAAATTCTTTTTTCAATATTAATAACTTCGTATTATTTTTTTAATCTTCATGTGTAGGAATATTTATAAGAACTAAGATTAACATAGTGCATTTTTCTAACAATGGTAGAACAAAAAAGAACTGCTCAAAAGAGCAGTTCCTTTTTAAATCAGCAATAACTATTAATTTTACATCATACCAGCGTTTGCAGCTGCAGCGTTAGGATCTTCAGCAGGCTTGTCTTCTGGAATTTCTGCAACTACTGCTTCTGTAGTCAATAGTAAAGCGGCGATTGAAGCGGCATTTTGTAAGGCAGTACGAGTTACCTTAGTTGGATCAATAATACCAGACTCAACCATGTTTTCCCATTTATCATTAGCAGCGTTGTAGCCAACTTCAGGAGCTTGACTTTCTAACTTATTCAAAATAACGGAACCATCTTCACCAGCATTTTCAGCAATTTGACGAACTGGAGCTGTTAATGCTCGTAAAACAATGTTTATACCAGTTTGTTCATCGGCATTGTCACCTTTAAGATCCTTAACATCATCCTTAACATCAACTAAAGCAGTACCACCACCGGCAACATAACCTTCATCAACAGCTGCACGAGTTGAGTTTAAAGCATCTTCGATGCGGTATCTACGTTCCTTTAATTCGGTTTCAGTAGCAGCACCGACGTGAATAACAGCTACTCCACCAGTTAATTTTGCAAGACGTTCTTGCAACTTCTTCTTATCAAAGTCAGAAGTAGTTTCTTCAATTTGCTTTCTAATTGAATCTTCACGTTCTTTAATAGCTTCTTCTGAGCCAGAACCATCAACAATAGTAGTTGAGTCTTTAGTTATGGTGATACGACGAGCTTGACCCAATTGATCGATTGTAGTGTCTTTTAATTCAAGTCCTAAGTCTTCGGTAATTACTGTACCACCAGTCAATGCGGCAATATCCTGTAATTGTTCTTTACGACGATCGCCAAAGCCAGGAGCCTTAACAGCAACAACGTTAAATGTACCACGAATCTTGTTCAAAACTAAAGTTGGCAAAGCTTCGCCAGAAACATCATCAGCAATAATCAACAATGATTTACCTTGTTGAACGATTTCTTGCAATAATGGCAAAATGTCTTGGATGTTAGAGATCTTCTTATCAGTAATTAAAACATACGGACTCTCAAGGTCTGCTTCCATCTTATCGTTGTCAGTTACCATATACTGTGACAAGTAACCACGATCAAATTGCATACCTTCAACAACTGACAACTCAGTTTCGATACCACGTGAATCTTCAATAGTGATAACACCGTCATTGCCAACTTTTTCCATTGCGTCAGCGATTAAGTCACCAACTTCTTTTGAAGCAGATGATACTGAAGCAACTTGGGCAATTTGGTCCTTAGATGAAACAGTGTGACTAACCTTGTGTAATTCATCAACAACTGCCTTAGTAGCTTTTTCAATACCGCGACGAACACCAACTGGGTTTGCGCCAGCCGTTACGTTCTTCAAACCTTCACGAACAATTGCTTGTGTCAAAACAACTGCAGTAGTAGTACCGTCACCAGCAATATCGTTAGTTTTTTGAGCAGCTTCCGCAACTAGCTTAGCACCCATATTCTCATAGTGGTCTTTTAATTCAATTGCCTTAGCAATTGTAACCCCATCGTTAGTAATTTCTGGGTTGCCATATGATTGCTCCAAAACAACGTTTCTTCCCTTAGGTCCAATTGTTGCTTTAACTGTGTCAGCTAACTGATCAACACCCTTTAAAAGGGAACGTCTTGCTTTTTCTGAAAATTTAATATCTTTTGCCATAATATCCGCTCCTTTGATTACTTAACAACTGCTAAAATATCTTTTTCGTGAAGGACTAAGAATTTTTCACCTTCGTATTCAACGTTAGTGCCAGAGTACTTATCGTATAGAACAACATCGCCTTTTGCCACAGACATTGGGATTTTAGTGCCGTTTTCAGCATAACTGCCTTCACCTACAGCAACAATTTCACCTTCTGTTGGCTTTTCTTTCGCATTAGAAGCGAGAACGATTCCGCCTACAGTCTTTTCTTCTTCTTCTTTTACTTTTACGATCACGCGATCACCAATTGGTTGTAACACGTTTGTCCCTCCTATATTTAATTTAAAATCTATTTAATTATGGTTAGCACTCCTAATGACCAAGTGCTAACTTACAAATATGATAATAAACCCTTTAACAAAAAAATGCAAGAAAAAATTAGCACTTTTTTGCTCAAAGTGCTAATTTACTTAAATTGGTTATATTGATAGCTTTACTTACCTTTATCTGAGTCGAGAAAATAAATTAAAGTTTGCAGTTCAGTTGCTAGATCAACATTCTGAATTCGCACACCTGCTGGTGCCGATAAGCGAATAGGCGTAAAGTTCATAATGCCTTTGATACCCGCTTCAACCATTTCATCTGCTGTTTTTTGGGCAGAATCAGATGGAACCGTTAAAATTGCAATCGTAATTTGTTGGTCACTTAATTGCTTTTTCAAATCTCGCATTTCGTATACAGGAACACCACTTAAGATTTTCCCTGTAATTTTTGAGTCAATATCAAAAGCACAAGAAATACGAATATTGTTGCTTCTTTTAAAATTGTAGTTGAGCAAAGCATGACCTAAATTACCAACACCAACCAAGGCAACATTAGCTAACGTATCCTGATTCAAGATCTTTTTAAAAAATGTAAGCAGGCTTTTTACATCATAACCATACCCACGTTTACCTAGAGCACCAAAATAAGAAAAATCGCGTCTGATTGATGCACTATCTACTTGAACTGCTTCGGACAGCTCCGTAGAAGAAACTTTTTCTTTGCCAGCTTCATTCAAAATAATTAAATATCGATAATAAAGTGGCAGTCT
This sequence comes from Lactobacillus sp. C449L, assembly GCF_059900815.1. Lineage (NCBI taxonomy): Bacteria > Bacillati > Bacillota > Bacilli > Lactobacillales > Lactobacillaceae > Lactobacillus > Lactobacillus sp. C449L. Next base: position 18,173 of record NZ_JBWXGA010000005.1, read on the forward strand.
TTTAGCTGTCGCTGTGGGTATTTTGATTTTTTCCATTTTTAAAAGGCCTCCAACTTGTGAATTCCATTCATCAGTTAAGATTATTTTACCTATAAGTTGATGATATTTGCAAATACTTTTTTTCACAAGCTTAGAATTATTGATACAGTGAGTTTAGGTCAACAACATACCAAGTTTCCATAAAATCTTGTTACGCTTAAAATCAGCCCGGTTTAGATTACGATTTTTTGATTTTTTAAAATCCAAGCCAAACAAGTACGCAGTAATTTTGTTTGATATGCTAAAATGGTTTTTAGGTGAAAAATATGATAATTGCACAAGGACACGATTTAGAAAAACAATTTGGTGCCACTACCTTATTCAATCATGTCAACTTTTCCATTGATTCAAATGCAAGAATTGGACTAGTTGGACCAAATGGCGTCGGCAAAACCACTTTGCTTAAAATCATGACTGGTGAAGAAGAAGCTACTCATGGCGAATTTACTATTAACAAAGACATTGATGTTGGCTACATTGCTCAGGAAAATGGTCTAGATGAAAATAAAACTATTTGGGACGAAATGCTGACTGTTTTCGCATCCCTGATTAAAATGGGCAACCAAATTCATCAATTGCAAGAACAAATAGCTAATCAACCTGACGATAAGCAGCTTTTAAAACAATATGACCAATTGCAGTTCAATTTTGAACAACTAGGTGGTTATACCTACCAAGCAGATATTAAGAGCATCTTGAATGGATTTAACTTTCCTGAAAGCACTTGGTCAAAAGTGATTGGTGATCTTTCGGGAGGCGAAAAAACTCGTCTGTCATTTGTAAAACTGCTTTTGCGCAAACCACCATTACTTTTATTGGATGAGCCAACCAACTACTTAGACTTAGACACGTTAGATTGGCTTGAGAATTTTCTAAAAAGCTACGCAGGCGCTATTCTGGTTGTTTCGCATGATCAGTACTTTTTAGATCATTTGGCTACTCAGATTTTTGAATTACAATTCGGTAAACTGACTTCTTTTAAAGGTAATTACTCGGATTATGTAGCTGAGCGCAGTTTACGTAATCGTCAGCAAGAAGAAGCCTACGAAAAACAACAAGAGAAAATCAAAAAAGACGAAGATTTCATTCAAAAAAACCTAGTTCGTGCCAAAACTACTAAAAGGGCTCAAAGTCGGCGTAAGCAACTAGAGAAAATGGAACGAATTAATCCGCCAAAGCATAAATCCAAGGTACGTATTAATTTCCAAAGTGAGCGTTCTTCTGGCAAAGAGGTTTTAATTTTACGCGATTTGAGTATTGGCTATCCGACTAAAACCATGGTCAAAGATATTTCCCTCCAAGTTAATAAAGGCGACCGTGTAGCTGTTATTGGACCTAATGGGATAGGCAAATCAACTCTGCTCAAAACGATTATGCATGAGCTTGAGCCTAAAAGTGGATCCATTAAGTATGGGGCAGCACTTGATATTGGTTATTATGACCAAGAATTGCAGCTACTTGAGCCAAATAAAACTGTTATTGACACTGTTTGGGATCGGCATAAAACTATGCCAGAACGAGACGTTAGATCGATTTTAGCAAGCTTTCTTTTCACAGCTAAGGACATTGATAAAACAGTTGCCCAGTTGTCTGGAGGGCAAAAAGCTCGATTGACACTGACGGTTCTATCTTTAGAGCATAACAATTTCTTGCTCATGGATGAGCCAACTAACCATTTGGATTTAGAAGCTAAAGAAGTTTTGGAACAAGCGCTACAGAGCTTTGACGGTACTTTACTTTTTGTTTCTCATGATCGATATTTTATTAATCAGCTTTCCAATAAAATTGTTGAGATTAAAGATCAACACGCAAGAATATATGACGGTGATTATACATATTACTTAGATGAAAAAAATAAATTTATTAGTAATAATACTAGTGATTTTAACAGCGACGAAGTTAGCAACCCTGCCGAAACAAAAGCTAATAAATTATCATATCAAGAACAAAAACAGCTTGATTCCCAAAAACGAAAACTTGAACGTCAAGTTGAAAATATTGAAGCTAAAATTTACCAGCTTGAGAAAAAGCAAGAGGAAATTCAAACTGAAATGTCTAACCCGGAAATTGCAACGAATTTTGATAAGTTGGGACCACTTCAAGAAGAGCTAACTCAAATCCAAACTGAATTAGCGCAAGCTAATAAGGACTGGGAAGCAGCCCTAACCAATCTTGATGAATTTAATTAACTTTTAGACCTCTATAAACCAAAAAATCCTAATTTTAAAATACTAAAAATTAGGGTTTTTTGTTGAGCTTTTTAGTTATTCAAACTGGGACAAACGATTTTTCCAGAAATGCATTCGACTGCATGCCCACCAACCAATATTTCTCCGTGATGGTCCAAGTTAACAGCAATTTTCCCAGCACGATTTAGTTTCTGTCCTTGACTGGCTGTATATTGCTGCTTTTCTAAAAGATGATGCTTTTTGATTAAAACTGCTACTGCACCATTGCCACTACCGCAAACAGGATCTTCGTGAACACCTTGAGCTGGAGCAAACGAACGAACTTCCACCGCAGTATCTCCTGTTTGCATTGCAAAGACAGTTACTCCTGATGCATTAGGTGGCAGCAACTTTATTAGTTCTTCATCATTTGGTTCTAAAGCCAAGATGGTATCAACCGAATCAAAAAACATCGTGCACCAAACTGCGCCGATATCTATCATTTCTGAAAAGATAATAGCTGACGCTTTTTTAACACCTAATGCTTTTCCTATCTTTTCTTGAAGCTCACGCTTGATTTCAGTGATTTTAGGTTTGGGTAACGCAAATGAAATTTGACCTTGGTCTAAGTAGATTGGAACTAAACCTTGCTTACACTCTTGAATTAGACAATTTTGATTTTTGGGTACTATGCCATTATTTAAAGCTACTTGAGCTGATCCAATAGTGGGATGTCCGGCAAAGGGCAACTCTGCTCTAGGTGTAAAAATTCGCAAACGATAATCCGCTCGCGGATTGCTTGGCGAGCAAATAAAGGTAGTTTCAGATAAGTTTGTCCATTTTGCAATCAACTGCATATCTGAATCACTTAGCTGGTCACCATCATTAATTACGGCTAGAGGATTTCCGTAATATGGATGTTTAGTAAAAACATCGATTTGACTATAAGTTAGTTGTTTTTTCAAGGTATAACTACCTCCATATTTATAATTATTGCTATTTAAAGCGCTTTGCTTATAATATTATTAAACTACTTAAAAGCGGGTGTTAAAATGGAGAAATTACGTTTTGCTCTTTAATTTTCAATTAAATTAAGGAGAATTCAAATGAAATACGTAACAAGTAAAAATATTGATTTAGTTCAAATGACTGAACTATATAATAGTGTTGGTTGGACAGCATACACCAAAAATCCAGCTGCGTTACAGCAAGCGATGTTAAATTCACTTTTGGTAATCGCGGCTATCGATAGAGATAAAGTAGTCGGATTAATTCGCGTTGTTGGTGACGGCATTTCAATTATTTATATTCAAGACCTTTTAATTGCTCCGCAATATCAAAGGCAAGGTGTTGGCTCGCACTTAATTGAGCTTGTTCTTAACCAATACCAATCAGTGCGCCAAAAAGTGTTATTGACTATCGATGAGCCTCAAACTCGCCTTTTTTATGAAAAATGTGGTTTTGTTTCTTGTGACCGCGGCGAACTAGTGGCATTTTATCGAGAGTTTTAAAAAAGAAATGGGTTGACCATAAGACTGGTCAACCCATTTTTGCTTAATTAATCATATTTTCTGCATATGGCAATTCCAAGGAAGGATTAGCATTTAAGGATAAATCAGCAAATTTTCCTTCGTTATATAAATTGTAAGCTGCCGCACCAATCATAGCAGCATTGTCACCACATAATTTTAAATCTGGCAAAATCACTTTTGGTTTCAAATTTTCAGGCAAATGTTCAATTTCGGCATTCATATAATCACGTAGCCCTCGATTAGCTGCAACGCCGCCGCCCATAATGAATGTTTGGGGTTGGAATTTTTTGATTGCCCTAATTGTCTTAGAAACTAAAACATCGACAACTGCTGCCTGAAAGCTTGCAGCTAAATCATATTTATTAAGTTCTTGATTAATTTGATCGGCATGATGACAAGTATTGATAAACGCACTCTTTAAGCCAGAAAAGGAGAAATCGTAATCGTTATCTTCCATCATTGCACGTGGAAATTCAAAAGTATCTTTACCTTTGTGGGCCCAGTCATCAATTGTTTTACCTGCAGGATAATTGACGCCTAAGACACGGCCTATCTTATCATATGCTTCTCCAGCAGCATCATCACGCGTGTCACCAACTATTTCGAAATGAGTTGCATCCTTTAGCAAAACAATTTCCGTATGACCCCCAGAAACTTGCAAAGCGAGTGCTGGATATGCGATTTCAGCAGTTAGCTGCGCAGCCATAATATGTCCCATAATATGATCAACACCAATCAGTGGAATTCCCGTAGCCATCGAAGCAGCTTTTGCAGCACTAACCCCAATAAGCAGCGCTCCGACAAGTCCAGGACCATAAGTTACCGCAATCGCATCAATGTCGTTCCAAGTTACATTTGCTTCTTGCAAAGCCTCTTTAGTAATTTGACTAATCACTTCAATATGATGGCGGCTTGCTACTTCAGGTACCACGCCACCAAAGCGTTGGTGGCTCTTAATTTGAGTAGCAACAATCAAACTTTCGATTTCTCTGCCGTTTTTGACAACTGAAGTAGAAGTTTCATCACATGAACTTTCATAAGCTAAAATATGAATATCTTTTTTACGATCCAAATTTATTTCCCTTCTTTTGAGTTAGGCGTTAATTTTAAAACCATATTTAGCCCATCTTTATGAACATCTTGATAGTAATTTGGGCGCACAAAATTGGTCACAAAGCCAAAACTGTGATAAAGGGTTTTGGCAACTTCGTTATCAATTCTGACTTCCAAACTCATAAGTTGACAACCCTTGTTTTGGGCAAAGTCAATCATCAAACGCATCAAATATGTACCTAATCCTTGACCTTGCCAGCTTGGATCAATTGTAATATTGGTAATATGTGCTTCCTCTTTTTTCAGGCTCATCCCAATCATGCCAACTAATGTTGATTCATGATAAACAACTAAGTATAAAGAGCTTCTTTTGCGTAGTTCCATTCGGAAAATTTCGGGCGCCCAGGGCGAGTGACCATTATAGGCATTCGCTTCTAAAAAAATCAAATTGGCAATATCATTTTCGCGAGCACGCATAACTTGCAGAGTCTGACCATTTAACGTAAATACAAACGGCTTAAATTCGAGTTTGCTTTTATTATAGCTTGGATTGGAACTTATCCAATGAACTAGGTTTTCAAACTTCTTCCACATAATTACTATCAGATTCAAACGGTTTGCCCGTTTTCTTATGCCAGTCAACTTCTGCTTGAGTGCGTCGCAAGTATTTTGGCAACAATAGGTCAGGATTAACCGGTTGCGCATTAACCGCTAGTTTACCAATCAAACCCGCATGCATTATATTTTGATTCTCACTACCAAAGCAGTAAGAAATGCCAATTTTATCAATCAGTTTTTCCTGCTTTACAAAACCGGTACCAACAAAAACAATTTTTTCAATATTATGACTATTAACATAGTCTTTAACTGCGTCAAGTAGAGTTTCAATATGGTAGTGACCATCATTAATGACATTTATGGGACAATTATTTTCGTTATAATATCCGCCAGCGAAATAGTTGTCATTGCGGGCATCAATTCCAGCAACAATCAAAGTATTTTGTTCTTGACAGCTAGCAGCTAAAGTCTGCAAGGTTGATACACCAACAACTTCTTTACTTAAAATGCTGGCAAACATTTTAACGGTAGTTACGCCAATACGCAAGCCAGTATATGAACCAGGGCTAATGGCAACAGCAAAACGATCAATGTCCTTTAGTTTTAGGCTATTCTCAGTTAGAATTTTTTCAATTAATGGATCAAGGTGTTCGCTATGATTTCTTTCATCGCGCTCACTTTTTTCAACAATTACTTTATCGTCCTCGTTCAAAGCTACACTAAGTTGATTAGTCGCGGTTGACACACTCAGAATTTTCATTTCAGATTACTTTACCTTTTTAAAATCTATTTTCTAATTTTAACACGCGAAAGAGCCTGTAAAACAAAGTAAATTACCATCATTTCTAGCCAAGGCGCAATTACTTCTTTAGGCAGCCGTTGAATTAAAGCAACACTAAATTCCATACCGTATAAAAAGTGAAGCCATAACGTGTTCATACCAATGTTCACAACTACTGTAACCAATAGGGTTGCAAGGATAATTCGCCAGATTTTAACTGGTTTTTTATAGAAGAAAAAGCCATAAATAAATGGTGCAACCATCGCACTTAGAGTGAACCCTAGAAAAAAGCCACCTTGATTGCCGAACAAGGCTGACGAAACAAGGTCGCTAATACAGCCTCCAACTGCACCCCAAATAGGGCCAAATACGTAACCTAAAAGTACACTTCCAATGAAGCCTAGCCCTACGTGAACGATTGTGGTGCCTACTGAAAAGCGACTTAGCACAATTTTAATAGCAACAATAAAGCCCAAAAGAATCAGGTCACGTAGTTCGACCTTGAACATTTCCTTGGTAGTCATTTGGACCACTTTCTTTCATAAATAAACTTGGCATTAAGCCTCGTTTAATTATATTACAGTTTGCGCCAAGTTAGTTCACAAACGGCTTTGTCATTCCGATCTTCATCTTCAATCGTGTGATACGACTTAACCCCATTTTCGTCTTCAATAAGACTGACACAAGCAAAAGGAGTCTGCGCATATCTCACTTCTTGATTAAATTTAATGTCGATTTCCGATACCACATGAGACTTGAGAAAATCACGGTCTAGTGTGTCAATAAACCAGTTGAAATAGTGCCCATTGGTCATATGATGGTTAGTATCTAAATCGTCATAGCGAACGCGATACTGGCGTTTTGACTGGTATTCACTTTGCGGCTTTAAGCGCGGAAAACGTGGTAGCTTCTTTAACAGCGGAACGCCAATTTCCTCCATCATTTCTTTATCAGTAGAAACCAGTTTACGCTCTTTTAAATCAAACAAAACCCATTCGCTTTTGGCTGAAATTAACTCGTTACCTTTCTTATCAAGAAATTGGTAATCACGATACTCTAAAAAGCGATTATAGCCAATCGGCTCAGTGGTTAAAGTGATTTCCTCGTTGGGCTGCGGCCATCTAGTAACTTCAACATGATATTGTGTTACCACCCAACCAAGTCCTCGACTATTAAGGGCATCAGTGCTTGCCGCTCCACTGTCTAATTGGTGCTCGGAAACACTCATCATTAAATTAATCATGGCTGGCAAGCGCAAATGTTGATTCTCATCACATTCATAAAAATTTACTTTATGTTGTTCACTATACTTCATTTTATTTACCTACTTTTGGTGATATTGTTCATATAATTCGTTTTTGGAAACTTGATTCGCCGTTGCAACTGCTTTAATCGCAGATTTTTTGCTTTCGCCTTTATCAACAAGATTGTTGACTAGATCAATTAGTTCAGGCCAAGTTAGTTGCTTTCGCTCCGCAGTATTAGGTGAAACTAAAATAACAAATTCTCCGCGGGGCATATTTTGGCTAAAATACTCATTTAGTTCTTTTATCGTGCCTCGAACAAATTCTTCATGGATCTTAGTCAGTTCCCTAGCAGCCACAATTTCTCTTGCGGGAGCAAAAACAGTTGCCATAGTACTAAGAGTTTTTACCAAACGATGTGGCGCCTCATAAAAAATTGATGTTGCTCGCGCTTGCTCCATTTGCTCAAAAAGAGGTTTTTGCTCACCTGCTTTACGGGGCAAAAAGCCATAATATGTAAACGGCTGAGCATCAAAACCTGACGCAATTAAGGCTGTTGCAAAGGCTGATGCCCCGGGAAGCGGCACGACCGGAAGATCATTTTTAATACACTCTTGGACTAATAGGTAACCTGGATCAGAAATAACTGGCATCCCGGCATCGCTAATTTCCGCAATTACTGCACCGTTTTTCATTAGGTTAATAAGTTCAGGCGCACGTTCTTTTGAATTGTATTTATGAAAAGAAAGCATTCGATTATGTACGCCAATCTTTTCCAATAATACACCACTTGTTCTGGTGTCTTCAGCCGCAATATAATCGGCATCTTGCAAAATTCTCTTTGCCCTAATCGTAATATCTTCCAAATTGCCAATTGGAGTAGGCACTAAATAAAGTTTGCCTGTATCTTGACCGTAACTAATTTGCCGCTGCATTTTTCAGTCCTTTAACGCGCTTTCTTTTTCTCACCAAAATTATCCAGTATATCTACGCAAAACATACAATCTGAATTTGGATCACGATGTGAGCCATAGTACATATTACAGATATGATAACCTGAATTATAAATTTTACGCAATGACTCAAGACCACTATGGGTTTTAACTGAGTTATTTTGGGCATTGCTCATTTTATCCATTTTTTCACGCAAAAGCTCATTTTCTACCTTAAGCTCGGTATTTTCTTTAAGCGTTTCTAAAATGTTATTTTCAAGGCTCTCGATTGTTTTAGTCATACTGACCATTGAATCATGAAGCTGTTGCAATTTTGAGTATGAATCTTCCATAAAGCTCCTACCGTTTCCATTGCAGGGCAAGATAATCTAGTAGATTGATAAAATTAACGTTACTGTAGCGCATTTTGTCTACTTCGATTAGATATTTCAACATTCTTGCTCCGACCTGTTGATTATTATTAAGTTCATTTTGGGCCATTTTTTTAAGCAACAGCAATATGTAGTCTTGCTGTATTCTAGTCTTCGCGGTATCCGCTAGCTGATGAGCACTAACTAATGCAAGGGAATTAAACTCCAACATTTCTTCAAAGAAATACTTTACTGCACTGTCTAAAGCTGATGTATCGCCCATTTCAGCAATTTTTTCGGAGCTAAAACCATTTTCAATGAGAAATTCAGTTTTACCGCTGGCTTTTTCAGTGTTAGCAAAGTTAATAACCTGCGCTCTTGATCGAATTGTTGGCAAAATTTGATCAGTATTATTAGTAATCAAAATCGTTACCACCGGGGCAACTGGCTCTTCTAATAAGTTAAGCAGGCCGTTTGCCGCAGATAAAGTCAGTTTTTGTGCTTCGTTAATGATAAAAAAGCGTGTCTTGCCTTGTACCGGACTTTTCGCCAATTCTTCTTTTAAAAAACGGATTTGCTCAATGCCAATGCTCTGTTTTCCATCCGTGGTGACTAGCAAGACGTCAGGATTGTTGCCCGAAATGATTTGCCGACAGTTTTGGCATGAACCATCAGGCTTGTTTTCACCTACGCAGTTATCTAGACAAGCTAGCCAATACGCTGTATTGAGTGCCTGCTCATCGTTAGTATCAACAAACAAGTAGCTATGCGCCAATCTTCCTTCTTCAAAAGCTTGCTGTAAAAAATCAGCCTGTTTAGTGCCTTTTCGCGAAATTTCAATAGCCATTAAAACTGTTTAAACTCTTCCACCGGTAAAACAAAACAGGTTGCGCCACCAACTGTTATTTTGACGGGCTGACTGCTAACATCAAAGCCAGTCATCGATAAACTAGGGTTCATGTATTCTTCACGGCCGTGTGACTCGCTCTTAATTATACGCATTACCTGTTTGACATGCTTGTCGTCAATTCCAATTAGAAAAGTAGTATTTCCTTCACTTAGAAAACCACCTGTGGTAGCTAATTTGGTTGCACGAATACTCTCTTTAGCAAAAGCATGCTGCAAACGGTTAGCATCTTCTCTTTGAACAATCGCAATTATTAACTTCATCCAAATCAGTCCTTTAACATTTCTTTTGGTATATGATTGGTAATAATTTTAACACAAGACGCAACTACTTGATTAATTGGCTTATCGGCATCAACTATTTGAATACGATCAGGATTGCCGCGAATAATCTCTTGGTAACCTTGATAAACTCTTTGATGGAAGTTTATTTCTTCCTGTTCCAAACGGTCTTCTTTGCCAGCACGGTCTTTAGAAATTCTCGCCAATCCAACTTCCGGCTTAACATCTAAAAAAATCGTTAAATCCGGTTTGATACCACCAGTTGCGAAATCGTTTATCTGCCGAACTGCAGCTATTCCAAGCTCTCGTCCAGCTCCTTGATAAGCTAACGAACTATCAACGTAGCGGTCGGAAAAAACTATTTCGCCTTTTTTTAAAGCAGGTATTACTGTTTCAGCCATATGCTGACTACGCGCGGCCGCATACAATAATGCTTCAGTCTTGTCGTCCATTTCTTCATTTTCCGGACTCAAAATAAGCTGCCGAATTTTTTCAGCAATTGCCGAGCCACCTGGTTCACGAGTCACTAGATATTGTGTTTTCAAATGCGGGGCAATTTGGGTCACTACTTGTGTTAAAACGGTGCTTTTACCGGAACCATCAGGCCCCTCAAAGCTAATAAAAAAACTCTTCATAAAACTCTCCATGTGTCTATTTTACAAGAGTTCACTCTATATGAACACCCTAAGGTTCTGATAATTTTGACAAAAATAAAAAAGCCTTTCAAGCAAGGCTTTCTATTTTGAAATTGCATTTGTAAAACCACTAAATCTTGTATGTCGATGCCTAGCCTCATCATACAAGAACGTGTACTTTTCAAACAGTATTTTAGTAGCAATAATATTATCTTCAGACATATCTAAAGTAGTTGGATTGAGGCTTTTTTGAACTGCAATTTCGGCTTGCAATTTTTCAATAGTGCTGAGCAAACGCTCATCACCTATTTGTTTAACCTGATTACGTGCCATTAGATTGATGTTCTCCCTTGTACTGCCTTTTTCAGAGTTATTGAGTTGGCATATTCAATGTCACTGCCAACCGCAAGACCGGCAGCTAGGCGAGTAACCTTAATGCCTGCTGGTTTGATTAGTTTACTGATATACATCGCGGTCGACTCACCCTCAGGTGTTGAATTTAATGCTAAAATAACTTCTTTTACTTTGTCTTGATTTTGCAAACGAATAATTAGTGACTTAATATTAATTTCTTCCGGACCAATTCCATCCATTGGAGATAAAACGCCATGCAATACATGATATAAGCCATGATATTCGCCCATTTCTTCAAATGCCATCACATCTTTAGGCTGTTCAACAACCATAATGGTCGACTGCTCGCGGTCTGGGCTGCTACAAATTGAGCAGGGGTCTTGTTCGGTAATGTTGCCACAAATCGAGCAACGATGCAATTTTTCCTTAACCTCGTTTAAAGCCGAGCTAAAGTCATGCACATCTTCGTCTGGCATGTCAAGCGTATAAAAAGCAAGACGGGTGGCGGTTTTTTCACCAATACCTGGCAATTTCATATAAGAATCAATTAAGTGCGCAATTGGTGCTGGATATTGCAATTAAATCATACCCTTCGTGTATTTACCTAAACTTGCTTGCGTTGCTTCGTCAATTTCAGTTAACCCCTTGTTAACTGCATCAATAATCAAATCTTGCAACATATCAGGATCATCAGGATCAATCGCATCCTTGTTAATATTAATGTCCTTTAACTTCCGATCGCCGCTAAAAGTTGCAACTACTAAGTCATCTGCAGACTTTCCCACAAATTCTTGAGCAGTAATTGTCTGTTGCTCTTGCGCCATTTGTTCTTGCATTTTTTTGGCTTGTTTCATCATTTGTTGCATATTCATGCCGCCCATGCCGCCAAAATTAGGTCTTTTACTCATCGTTTTCTCCTTTTTTAATCCTTAATATTCACTGTATCGCCGAATAAGTCCTTTGCTTTCTGAATCACTTCATTTGAAGTTTTAGTTAGCAATTTTTGGTCTTCTACAGTTGAATTCTCTTGGTTTTTCTTATTAAGCAATTCACTTCGGTGAGACTTTAAAAACTCCTTACGAACTGCAAACCAATCACTATCCGGAACTAATACAATCTGGTAGTCGTGATTAGTAAATTTAGCAATTTGATCCGTTAAAACATCAAGCAAATTATCATCCGAACTCGCCTTCTCAAACCACAGAGCATATTTACATTTCATCACAACTTGCTCAGAACTAGCAGCTACTGGTTCGAGAACATCCAGCAGTGCGCGCTGCGAAACTCCCAGTATTGATTGCAGGTCAGGCCAGATGTCTTTAATTGCCTGTAAATCGTGTTTAGTTGCATTTTCCAAAACATGATAAACCTGTTCATTATTCTTATTGTCTACTTGTTGATCATTTCTGACTTTTTTCTTAGGCTTGTTAGTTTTAGCTGGTTTATCGCTTGGCCTAGCAACATCAGCTACTTCATTATCAAGATGAAAAATCCGATCACTGTTTCTAGTTTGTATCTTTCCCAATTTAGAAATTGTTTTGGTCAGATCAGCTACTTGTTTTTTCAAAGCAGTAATCTCAACCTGAAGATTTTCGTTACTATCTGCGGAATTATTGTCAACTTGAGCAGAAACAATCTCACGAGAATTTACTTGATTTGAATCAATAGGATTCGTACTCTCAACTAAAAAAACTTCAAGCGGAATCTGCTGTTGATTAGTATAACGCAAATCGTTTAATGCCGTATTAGCTGCAGAAATTAATTGAAAGTAGCGCTCCACCGGAATGTCCTTAATTTCAGCAACAAAATCTTTGTTTAAAAAATTGCTTTGAGTATCATCGCTAGTTTTAATAGCCATTAAAGCATTAGTAGCCATTTCAATTAATTCATCTAAAATGTTCGTCGAACTAGCACCATTTTCTAGCTCAGATTTTGATAAAGTTAAAGCTTGATTTGCATCCCGTTTTAAAATAGCTAATAAAATTTGTTCAATTTTCTCTTTTGCCGCAAAACCAGTAATTTCTAGAGCCGCATCGTATTCAATCGTATCATTTTCGTAGCTAAGAAGTTGGTCAAGGATGCTTAAGGCATCTCTCATCCCACCATCAGCCACTTGTGCAATCACCGATATCGCTTTATTATCATACTTGATTTTTTCTTGTTCCAGAATATACTTCATTCTGTTTTCAAGATCAGCTTGGGAAATACGTTTAAAATTATACCGTTGCGTTCGCGAAATAATAGTCGCGGGAACTTTTTGCAGCTCAGTTGTTGCTAATATAAACACGACATGTTTTGGAGGTTCCTCTAGTGTTTTTAACAGGGCATTAAAGGCTCCCATTGAAAGCATATGAACCTCGTCTATAATATAGACTTTATACTTTCCTTGCGTAGGCGCATATTTTACTTTGTCACGAATTTCGCGAATTTCGTCGACTCCATTGTTTGAAGCCGCATCAATTTCCATAATGTCTGACATCGAGCCCTTGTCAGCCGCAACACAGTTAGCACATTCATTGCAAGGTTCACCATTTTGCAAATTACTACAATTTAGCGCTTTGGCAAAAATCTTGGCACACGAAGTTTTGCCAGTACCACGAGGTCCGGCAAACAAAAATGCATGCGAAATTGTACCGCGTATAATTGCATTTTTTAGAGTATTTGTAATATCTTCTTGGCCAACGACACTATCAAAAGTGCGCGGACGCCATTTGCGGTATAAAGCCTGATAAGCCATTGATATATCTTTCTAGTAAAAAACTCTTAACTCTTCGAAAGAGTTAAGAGTTTGTTGATGTCTAATAAAAGGCACATGCCCAAGCAACCTTAGTGCTGCTACCTTCCGGTCCTGACACGCTTTGGAAGTCAAACATTGCCCAATAAATATACTAACGTATTTTAGGAAAATTATCCACTAATTTGCAGAATTTTTACCTTTTTCTGCAACCGCTGATTCAGCTAATTTTTCCTGTTTTTGCTGATGGCGAATTTCTTTAAAAAAGTCTTTCAACATCTGACTAGCTTCTTCACGATAGAGACCGCGAACCACATTAGGATGGTGATTAAACTTTTGTACTTCAAATAAATCTACTACACTGCCAGCTGCCCCTGCTTTAGGATCAAGTGCACCGTAAAAAATATTTTTAATCCGGGCATTGATAATTGCGCCAGCGCACATTGGACAAGGTTCAAGAGTAATAAAAAGACTGCAATCAAGCAAACGCCAAGTTTCTAATTTTGCACATGCCTGCCTAATTGCTATCATTTCTGCATGTTGGGTTGCATCTTGATCAAGTTCGCGCCGATTATAGCCTTCACCAATCACCTGACCATCAGCGTCTACTATAACTGCTCCGATGGGAACTTCTCCTATGCTCTGAGCTTTTTTAGCTTGCGCAAATGCTAATTGCATGTACTTTTTTTTCTCTTCACTCGAAAAAGACATTAGTCGTTCACCGCCTGCAAAATATAGTAGCCCTTATCCCGAGCTAAAATTGTACAGTTGCCAAATGTATCTTTAAGCAATTTGCGGGCGCTTGGTTCACCCTGCTTTTTCTGAATAACTACTAAAAGCTGTCCATTTTGAACAAGGTGATTTTTGGCACCAGCCAAAATATTTGAAACTACGGCTTTACCTGCACGAATTGGCGGATTGGTGACAATCAAGCCAAATTTTTTATCACTCGCTATTTGGTCATAAACATCTGATTGATAAATCTTAACGTTTTTAATGTTGTTCATCTCGGCGTTTTGCCTTGCTAAATTAAGACCGCGTTCATTAACATCAACCATTTCAACAGTTTGCTCTGGCCAAAACTGGGCCGCAAATAGCCCCAAAGGTCCATAACCCGTACCCACATCCAAAATGTTCCTAGGTGGAAAGATGAGCTGCGCCATATTCTTTATTAAAACTCCTGAACCATAATCAACCCGCATTTTGGAAAAGACACCGGCATCGGTTTTAAAATGCAGCGTAGTTCCATTTATTTGATAATGAATTGTATGTTCATCATGATCAGTGGTTGGATTAGTAGCAAAGTACATTTGATTTTCTTTTTCAGTCATAACTTGCTCGTTTCTTTAAACAGTTTCATTTAGTTAATTTTAACGGACGTTTACCTTTTTGCAAATTGAATTATTTTTGTGTCAAATTGATTTATAAATTTTCGTCATCGCTTAGAATAGGCGTATAATTATTACATAGAAATGTTATTTTCTGTCTTGCAAATCAAGACTTCTTTCTTAAAGAATCAACAAAAGTAATCTAATAATTTGAGTCTATTATGGAGTTATTTAATGAAGAAAATAAATAATAAAATTATATTTGTATCCGCAGTCTCATTGCCTTTAACTTTATTAGCCGCATCAAATGTTAATACTAACAACGTTTCTGCCAAGACGCTTTCAATTAAATCTAAGAACAAACAAAATGTGGTTAAACCTAAAAGCTTTAAGATTGGCTCGAAAACTAGTTCTAGTAATGATAGAGCTGTTGCTGGAGCAGACAGTGGCATAAGTGCAAATTTAATGGGAGAAAATAATAGTCAGGATTCTGAAGTAAGTAATTCCGCTACTGCTGTAAAAGCTAACGCCAGTAACTCAACTGAAATCACAAACGAGGCGCCAAATAATACATCTACAAATAATAAAATTGAAAATCACCAGCTTACGCGAGCCGCTTCATTTGCCCAAGTTACGGTTTCGGCTAGCCCAGCAAGTTCTGCAGAACATCCTCTAGGTTGGAACAATGCAGGCTACATGCTTTCTTTTAAGGTGACAAACCAGAGTAATACCGATGAAGTAATCCCCCAAGGATCTAAATTAACGATTAAAATTGAACCGGACAGCCGTGTACCACTTGATAAATTTTTGACATATAATTCAATTACTCAGTCCAGTAACATTTTTTCTATTGCTGATAATCATAATGGAAGCTATGATATCACTGTTAATAAAGACTTAGTTCCTGGTACCTACAATTTTGCTGTTAACTTTGCTACGCGAAATGCAGGTTGTGATTGGAATAAACCTGTAGGTTCTAACACTACCAATCCTGATCCAGTTCCGGGTAAAGTAACCGTTACTAGCACTATTTTGGGCTCAAGTAACGAAATCTATACCGGTTCTCTATATATAAAGCCGGCTGGATATGTAGCCCCAGGTCCTGGTGTAGGCGCACCGGGCTATGCAACAGCGGGCTTTAACGGTATAGCTGAACTAAATACTGATTCTGAATATCGTAATGAATCTGCTCCGGTTTATTTACCTGACGGGACTACATTAAGAAACCCAAATGATAAAAGTGCATCGGGTTCGATGTTTTTCTCTTATATAGTAAATTATCAAGCCGCAATTGGTAGTCAGGCTGGAGCTAAATTAAGTGTTAAATCTAAAGACAAAATTGATTTACAACATTATCACCTACTGATAGACAAACGGGTTACAGGAGGACAAATAGAGGATATTACTAATAATCCTCTACTGAAATGGACTGTTACTGATAACGAGGTTACTGTAGATGCCGGGGCATATATGACTACTAACAACTTGGGCTATCCGCTATTTTTAAGAGTTTATGTGCCTGAGCAATCAGCTGAAGCAATTAATGAAGTAACACTTCAAACCGGTCCTTCTTTTTTCAGCAACAAATCTACTTTTCAGTATATCGGGGCTGATTCAAGTACTCCTTATTTTAGGGGCGGAAATGTAACTATTTATGATACTGAAACTTTTGACGCTAAGACCGGATTAATGGCTTTTGAAGGAACGACTTCATTAACCAACAAAATAATTGTGACTGATTACAACGGCTATCCTGTAAATGGTCAAAATCTGAGAGCGGGCTCATACAATGTTAAATATGAAGTGACAGGTAGTAACAATACAAAAACTTCGTATACCAGAACAATTACTGTCAAGCATAATGAAACACCTGTGGTTCCTATAGACCCTGACCCTGTTTCAAATGTGACAGTTCATTACCTAGACGAAAATGGCAATCAAATTGCAAGTGATGAAGTGCTAACAGGCAAAGTTGGTGATGGCTATCAAACCATGCAAAAGACCATTTCTGGTTATACATTTAAAGAAGTTAGAGGCAATGCCACAGGGTTCTTTACCGCTAATGAGCAGACAGTCATATATCTATATACTCAAAATAGCGATGACCAAAAGAAACCAAATGATATTATTAATCCTAGTTCGACTCACCAAACTAACAAAATTAAAAAGCCTGCTACTAGAGAAAAAACTAATCAATTATCAACAAGTGATGCAAAAATTAATTCAAAAGACGATATAACGCCTAAAAAACTACCGCTTACTGGGAAAGAGCCCAATTCCATGAATTCATTATTATTAATAGGAATTTCAACAATTGCGATGGCAATTTTCGGAGTTTTTGGTTTCAGAAAAAAGAGAAAACACTAAGATAGCTATAGAAGTATAAACATTAATTAGTAAAAAGTGTAGATAGCATACTGCTACCAGACTTTTATCTGTTTAAAAGCATATAAACTGTTGCTTTTAAGTTAAACTCAGGCGTTACAGCCAACAAAAAAGCCCTAACCATTTAGGTTAGGACTTTTTTTGTTTTTAATTATTATTATTTCTGCTTGCGTTTAAACCAAGCTCCTCCAATAGAACTGATTAGTAACATCATACTGCCAATTGCTATTAACAGACTGCTGCTTTCCTTGCTTGCACCCGTTTGTGGCAATGGATCAGTTTTGTTTTCTGTTCGGTTTGGAACTGGATTACTCTTTGGTTGTTTCTTGACTGCCTGTTTTTGTGGCTTATGCTTGTTTGGCTTCGTTGCTGGTTTAACTGGTAAAACGATCTCTCCATCATCTTTAGTGTAAATGTATGTGACCGTCTGCTCATTGGAAGTAAAGAAACCTGTGGCATTCCCTCTTACTTCTTTAAATGTATAACCTGGAACGCTCTTTTGCATGGTTTGATAGCCATCGCCAACTTTGCCTGTTAATACTTCGTCAGGATTAATTCCTTTGCCGTTTTCATCCTGATAATGTACTGTTACCTTGGCTTGCACTAATGGTCTGCTTGGTATGACTGGATTCTCCGGGTTCTTCTTATAAATAAGCGTAACTTCTTTTGGTATATCCTCATATGTGCCGGTGGTATCGCCCTGTACTTCTTTAAAGGTATACCCGGGAATGCTAGCTTTGGGATATTCTTCACCATACACTCCCCTAATATCCTTACTTCCAGCTATTTCATTGCCATCTTCATCCTGATAGTGCACCCTGACTTTGCACGAACGAACATAAGTGTCGTGATCAACCGAACCGTTGTAATTTCTTTCCAGATCAGCGGGAGCCCAAACTCTATTACCATTTGGCTCATTAATTGTCCCGTCAGCTACGTTTTGCCACTTGCTGGTTGGGTTGAGTAATAAAGTTGTTCCTGAACTTTTAACAACGCTCTCAGTTAACCCTGCGTTTTGAAGAATACAGTTAGGACCAAGGACTAACACGCTTAGGTTAGGTAAGCCTTTTAAAAAGCCTACGGTTCTGTGTTCATCCATGGCATTGCGTGAATCGTACGCTTTTCTCATATCAAAATTGCTGATATTTAGCTTGGCAAGATGCTCGCATGAGTAAAACATATAACTCATATCTGTTGTTTTATTGGTAACAAACTTGCTAAGATCTAACTCAGTCAAAGCAGAACAGTTACTAAACATGTTATTCATATTCGTAACATTATCAGTTATAAAATTGCTTAAATCTATACTAGTTAACGAAGAGCAGCCACTGAACATACCCGACATATCAGTTACCTTAGCTGTTTTAAATTGACTGACGTCTATAGTGGTTAGGGCTGCACAATTATAAAACATGCCAGCTATGTTAGTTAGTTTATCTTTATTAAACTGGCTCAAATCTAAACTAGTCAACTTCTCCGAACCATTAAACATATAAGACGTATCGGTCACATTAGTCGTATTAAGGTGACTTAAATCTAGACTTGTTAGGTCAGGACATCCGCCAAACATTACTGTCATATTTTCTACTTCACTAGTGTCAAGATTTTCTAAACCAGAAATTTCGGTTACATGTGGGATAAAAGCAAGAAAGCGGGCAGCAGAACCAACGATTTTTATCTTACCAGTAATTGTGATTTTTTTAAAATAGTAAATTTCACTATAAGGAAGGTAATAAAGAGGAGTAGGATTACGTAATACCACTGGATTAGCATCTGTCCCGCCGGGAATAGTTAATTCACCAGTCGCGTCATCAAAGACCAAATTTAGCCCATTCCAAGTATAGGTTTTCACTGCTCTTGTTAAATCGCTGGTTTTACTTGTTGCTTGTTCTATTTCTTCATCATTTGGAGATGTATTAGTACTATTTTGAGTGCTATTGATTGTTCCAGTTTCAGTTGCATTATTTTCATTCTGATTTGTAGAGTTGCCTGTTTCAGTATTGACACTATTTGCAGCCTGAGTCGTGTTTTGACCTGTTGGCAAGCTATCTGCTTTAACTACCGTCCCATTATTCAGATATAAACCTAAAAGAACTGCAGTAGAGATAATAACGCTGCTTGTCAGTACCTTCTCTTTATGTTTATAATCAATGCGATCAGTTCTCATTTTCTCTCCTATCTCAGTGTTAGAACACACTTTATTATTATTAATCATCAAGTATCACATGTGATATTATAGTATAACACAGTTATAATGTACACTGTGTTATCACTTTATATGCTTGAAAATCATCTATACTAAACTGTAAATACTAAAAAAGCCTTAACCATTTAGGTTAGGACTTTTTTGCTTTTGATTGTTCTATTTCTGCTTCCGCTTGAAGCAAGCTCCGCCAATAGAACTAACTAGTAACATCATACTGCCTAAAATGGACAAGATGCCTTTATCTTCCTTGCTTGGACCTGTTTGCGGCAATGTATCTGAGTTTGCTTTATTAGGATCACCAGAAAGTGGCTTAGTTTCTTTTTGACGGTTCTTATCTGCAACAGTTCGATTGTTAATAACATTATACTTATTCTTATTTGGCATGGTTGGCGATGTAGAAATAGTAGTTGCACTGGCATTTTTAATATAAATATAAGTTATAGTCTGTAGATTAGTCGTAAAGAACCCAATAGTATTGCCTCTAACTTCTTTAAAAGTATAGCCAAGTAGGGTCTTTTGAACAGTTTGATATCCGCCACCAACGTTGCCAGTTAAAACTTCATCGCTAGCAATTTGATTACCGTTTTCATCTTGATAATGTACTATTACTTTAGATTTTGTTGTTGGTCTATCAGGATTTTTGGCGTAAATATAAATGATTTCTTTTGGAGCATCTTCGTATATGCCTGTATTGTTACCTCGTACTTCTTTAAGGGAATAACCAGGTATAAGTAGTTTTGTCACACTGGTATAATCTTCGTCAACTAGCCCTCTGGTTTCTTGGTCATTAGCAATTTTATTGCCGTCTTTATCATGATAATGTGCCTTGACAATACCAAATCGGACATAGGTATCTGCATCTGTATAGCCATTATAATTAGCCATCATCTCTATTGGCTTCCACACCTTATCTCCCTTTGGCTTTTTAATTGTGCCGTCAGCTACATTAACCCAATTGCTATTTGGATTGAGTATATAAGATTCTTCTAAGTATCTTTCCTCTTTATCAATACCTGCATTTCTAATATTACACTTTGGACCTAGAACTAATATTTTCAATTTAGGTAGACCGGCTAACATTTTATCAGAAATTCTTACTTTACCCATATCAAAGCCGCTCAAATCCAGCCTGGTCAAGTTCATACGCGCAAACATGCAGTATATATCAGTTACTTGACTAGTATCAAAATTATTTACTTCTAAATTAGTTAATGTAACGCAGCCGTAAAACATGTATTGCATCTTAGTCACTTTACTGGTATCAAAATGACTGACATCTAAATTGGCTAGACTTTTACAATACGTAAACATATACGCCATATCAATTACTTGACTAGTATCGAAATTATTTATCTCAAGTTTGGTTAAACTATCGCACCCAAAAAACATTCCTTGCATATCAGTTACTTGACTAGTATCAAAATTATTGACTTCTAATTTAGTTAACGCTTTACAATTACCAAACATGAAGCGCATAACGATTGCTTTACTAGTATCAAAATTACTGACATTCAAGTCAGTTATGTTCCAACACCCTTGAAACATAGCATTAAAAGTTGTTACCTTACTAGTATCAAAGTTATTGACTTCTAATTTAGTTAAATTTTCACAATAAAAGAACATAAAGTGCATACTATTTACTTGACTAGTATCAAAATTACTGACATCTAAACTAGCTAATGCACTACAGTCATAAAACATGAGACTCATATCAGTCACATTGGATGTATTAAAAGAAGTTACATCCAAGCTAGTTAATTTACTACATCCGTAAAACATCCCCCGCATATTGGTTACTTCGGAAGTATCAAGTTGGCCTAATCCCGAAATTGTTTCTATCGAACTGAGACTAAACAATTCCTTAGCAGTGCCTTTTAGTTTTATCTTGCCAGTTATTCTAATCTCTTTAATTGCGTCATATCTACCAAAACTACTACTATTAGAACCATACAGATTATTGAATATTCGAACAGGATTATCTAATATCAGTGGGACATTTTCTGTTCCGCCAGGAATGGTTAATACTCCCGTAGTATCATCAAATGTTACATTTACACCATTCCAAATATATTCTTTTAATGATCTGGCCAAATCACTTGCTTCACTTTCTGAGCGATTAGATTCAGTAGTAGTTTCTGACTCACTAATTTGAGAAGTATTAGTCAGTGTATCTTGAGCAACACTACTCTCATTTTGGTCATTAGCACCAGGTATTTCATTATCTTCACTGCTACTAGTCTGCAAAATGTCTTGATTAGTTGTCAAACTATCTGCTTTTACTATACTTGCATTATTGAGGTACAAGCCTAACAACACCGCTGCTGAAGTTATAATGCCTCTCGTCAGTACTTTTCCTTTATATTTGACATCAATTTTATGGGTAATCATGCTTTATCCTATTTTAGTGTTAATAACATTGTTTGCCTAAGTTTGTTAATTATATCATAATTAAATGCTTCTATCTCCCTTTATATAAACTACTACTGATTTGTTATTTATATGTGTTAACTAACAATTAGTTTATGTTAGACCAAACCAAAAAGCACTAGTCAATTTGGCTAGTGCTTCTTTATCTATTTCTGCTTACGTTTGAACCAAGCTCCTCCGATAGAACTAATTAACAGCAGCATAGTGCCTAAAATGGAAAAGATACCTTTATCTTCATTGCTTGCACCTGTTTGTGGCAATGAATCTGACTTTGCTTTATTAGGATCACCAGAAAGTTGCTTAGTTGCCTTTTGCTGGTTCTTATCTTTAGCAATTTGGTTGTTTGTGCCAGCTAGTTTATTCGTATTATTTGGCTTAGTGGGTTTTGGTACATAATTAGGTAATGTTATAGTTGCTGTTTCATCATCTTTTGTATAAACATATGTGATCGTCTGCTCATTAGCGGTAAAGAACCCTGTGGCATTGCCTCTAACTTCCTTAAAGGTATAACCATTAATGGTCTTTTGTATGGTTTGATAGCCATCACCAACTTTGCCTGTTAGCACTTCATCACCAGCAATTTTACTACCATTTTCATCTTGATAATGAACTGTTACTTTTGCTCGAGTGACCGGTCTGCTAGGTGTCACTGTTTTTTTAGTGTAAATATATGTAACTTCTTTGGGGCTATCGCCATATATACCTGTATTGTCACCTTGAACTTCTTTAAGGGTATAACCGGGTATATTTAGTTTTGTCACACTGGTATAATCTTCGTCAATTAGTCCTCTAACTTCTTGATCGCTTGCAATTTCATTGCCGTCTTTATCCTGATAATGTGCCTTAACAATGCCAAATCGGACATAGGTATCTGCATCTTCAGAGACATTATAATTGTCCATCATCTCTACTGGTTTCCAAATTTTATCTCCCTTTGGCTTTTCAACCGTGCCGTCTGCTACGTTAATCCAGTTGCTATCTGGATTGAGTTGATAGCTTTTTCTTCCAGGACCACTTATTCCTTGATCCATACCTGTTTTTTTAATATCACACTTTGGGCCAAGAACTAGTATTTTTAATTTCGACAGACCTGCTAGCATGTTTGTTTTAGCCCAGTAATAGTTTGGATTTACTTGACCCATATCAAAGCTACTCAAATCTAGCTTAGTTAAATTCATACCAGTAAACATATTGCCAATAGACGTTACCTTGCTAGTATTAAAGTGTCTAACATCTAAACTTTTCAAGCCATCGCAATATGCAAACGTATAAGACATATTAGTTACACTACCAGTGTCAAAATGACTGACATCTAAATCAACCAGTTTTTGGCATTCTTTGAACATGTATGATATATCAGTTACCCTACTGGTGTCAAAATGACTGACATCCAAGTTAGTTAACGCACTACACCCACTAAACATACCTGTCATGTTAGTTACTTTACTGGTGTCAAAATGACTGACATTGATATCAGGCAAACTTCTGCAACTTGAAAACATGTTTGCCATATTAGTCACTTTACTAGTGTCAAAATGGCTGACATCTACATTTGATAAACTAGCGCAATCACTAAACATATATTCCATGTTAGTTACCTTGCTGGTGTCAAAGTGACTGACATCGATATTCTGTAAGCTCTTGCTCCCGTTAAACATGTATGACATATAAGTCACATTTGTCGTGTCAAAATGACTGACATCCAAGTTAGTTAAGTTATAGCAATTTTCAAACATACTGGCCATACTTGTTACTTTACTGGTATCAAAATGGCTGACATTGATATCAGACAAACTTCTGCAGCTTGAAAACATGCTTGTCATATTAGTCACTTTACTAGTATCAAAATGACTAACATCCACATCGGTCAACTTCGTACAATGACTAAACATAACCGACATATCAATTACTTGACTCGTTTTGAACTTAGCAATATCTAAATTTGTTAAATTACTACAGTTATTAAACATGTACGACATGTTAGTTACATTGGTCGTGTCAAAACCACCAACATCCAAGCTTGCTATCTTGCTACACCTATCAAACATGTGCGACATATTGCTTACCTTGCTAGTGTTAAAGTGGCTAACATCTAAGCTTGTTACTTTATCACATCCTTCAAACATGCTACTCATATCAGTAACTTCAGAAGTATCAAGTTGGTCTAATCCTGAAATTGTGTCTACCCAGTTAAGTCCAAACAGCCCCTTAAGCGACCCTTTTAGTTTTATCTTACCAGATATTCTAATTTCCTTAATTTCGCTATATCTGCCAAAACTACTATTGCCAGGACCATAAAGATTACCATTTATTCGCGCAGGATTGTTTAATATCAATGGAGCGTCTTCTGTTCCACCGAGTATGGTTAATACCCCAGTGCTGTCGTCAAATGTTACATTTATACCATTCCAACGGAATGTCTTCACTGACCTAGTTAAATCACCTGTTTCACTCTTTGACTGATTTTGCTCATTAGTTGTTTCTGATTCACTAGTTTGAGTAACACTATTTTCATTTTGGGCGTTAGAATTACCTGGCACAGTATTTGTACTGTTCGAAGTATGAGTAGTGTCTTGGTTAGTTGATAAATTATCTGCTTTTACCACACTTCCGTTATTAAGATATAACCCTAAAAGTACAGCTGTCGAAGTTATAATACTGCTAGTTAACACCTTTTCTTTATATTTGCCATTAGTAATCATGATATATCCTACTTTACTATTAATAACAGTGTTTACTTATAATTGTATATTATACCACAATAAAATAACTCGACTTTTCTTTATAATTTATTGCATATATGTATTGCTAATAAGACCGGAAACTCTTTGCTATTTATCTTTGGACAGAAAAACAGCGCAACCCCAAAATCGTTGAGATTGCGCTGCTTATATTTAGCTTGTCCAGTTGAATCGTAACTATTTCAAAGAGTATTTATGGGCTTTACTCTAATTCGATAGTCATGAAAGTACTGACAAATCAATTTTCTTGGTTCAAGTTGTTTTGAACTAGTTTATGACTTGGAACACATTTTTTGAGCAGAAATCTTAGTAAATTAAATAGCACCCCTACTTATTACATAGTGACTCAGTTTTTTTATTTTTAAAAATGAACTTTTTTGCATCTGATTGCACCCTTTCGGTGCACCTTTTCTTGTCCAGCCGTAGCGACTGCGCCATGACTTAGCTGCGTTGTGAGACACGCAATGTTCCTGTACTCAATACTTAGTTCACAGTCATGTTCTGCTGCTATTTTTCTCCCTCGATCGCCACATCATTTCACCACCTCCTGATTTTAAGCATTAAAAAAGCACTTATAAGCGAGTGCTTTGCAAACTTATTTCAACTATTAAAAAAATTATATGTTCTACGCATTAAATCTATAAGTGCTTTATAATTCCTAGAGTAATCATTTTTCGATACATTAAATACAAAAATAAAATAATTAGAAAACCATTTAAAATACGTTCCCAATTTTTAATAAACCAATTTTTCATTTTATTATTCATCTCATTTACCTCAAACCTAATAATACAAAAAACTAGCCATTTAAGCTAGTTTTCTTGAAATAAAAATAGGAAAACGTACTTGATCGATGAAATGAAAAAAGAGAACGATCTAAAAATTGAAGAGAAGTTGAATGATTTATTTTTATCAAAAAAACATTGGAACACATTTGGAACACAAAAAGAAAAAACAAAAACAGCGCAACCCCAAAATCGTTGAGATTGCGCTGTTTATATTTAGCTTGTCCAGTTGGGCTGTAACTATTTCAAAGTTACTGAAGCACCAACTTCTTCAAGCTTAGATTTAATGTCGTTAGCTTCGTCTTCAGAAACGCCTTCCTTAACGTTCTTAGGAGCGCCATCAACAAGATCCTTTGAGTCCTTAAGGCCAAGTCCAGTGAGATCACGAACAACCTTAATAACCTTAACCTTTTCTTGGCCAGCTTCCGTCAATTCTACATCGTAGCTTGACTTAGCAGCAGCATCGCCACCTGCAGCACCTGCAGCAGCAACTGGAGCAGCAGCAGAAACACCAAATTCGTCTTCAATAGCCTTTACAAGGTCATTTAATTCAAGAATTGAAGCATTCTTTAAGTCTTCAATAATCTTTTCAGTATCTAAAGCCATATTTATGTATCCTCCGAAATATTTTTATTTAGATATAATTTACTATATATTATTCAGCTGATTCGTCTTTTGAATCAGCAACAGCACTAATAGCGTAGGCAACGTTGCGGACAGGTGCTTGTAATACAGAAACAAGCATTGATAGCAAGCCTTCGCGTCCAGGAATAGCAGCAAGAGCCTTGATGTCTTCTTTAGAAGTCAACTTGCCTTCTAGCACACCACCCTTAATTTCAATAACATCAAAATCATCTTCGTATTTAGAAACAATACGAGCTGGTTCAGTAATGTCATCAGCGTTATCAGTATACACAACAGCTGTTGGTCCAACAAAAGTGTCGTCCAAGCCATCGATACCAGCCTTAGCAGCAGCACGTCTTAAGTAAGTATTCTTAACAACCTTCATCTTAACATCGTTATCACGAAGTTCTTTACGCATGTTAGTAACTTCTTCAACAGTTAATCCAAGGTAGTTAATTACTAAGATAGCCTTTGCAGCTTTAAGTTCTTCAGCAAACGCATCAACGAACTTCTCTTTTTCAGCAATAGCAGCTTTACTCAATCAGATTCACCTCCGTAAAATTCATTAATAAATTCCAAAAGGCCCAAAAAACTCCATGCCAAGCAAGACATGGAGCAGTTAAAATCTTCATTATCTTCCGGCCTCGGCGGGAAATTAAGGCTTAATGCCACCCGAGTCTTAGGTAGAATTTACTTTGATAACTATAGCAGGATTTAAAGCTAAATGCAAGCTATTTCTTTATATGCCAACAAATAAAAACTAATTACCAAATTACTAGGTAATTAGTTTTGGGTGTTACTTGTTAAAATACAAAGTAACCTAGGTTATTCGTCATCATCTTCATTTATCTTATTCGCGTCGATTAGCTCAAATAGCTCACCAGATGATTTGTAAATAACCCAGCTTGCTAAATTAACAATATGATCACTGATTCTTTCAAGTAGGCGAATAATTACAAAGTAGCTTGCGGAAGCTACCGCAACACTAGGGTCCTTTTCAACTCCATCAATGATCATCTTTCTAGCTTTGCGATAATCATGATATACGTCTTCATGACCATCAAGCATTTCACGAGCCGTTTTTTCATCCTCTTGTACGTAAGCCGTTAAAACTTGGATAAGCATGGCGCGAACCTGATGGGTCATCCGCGAAATGATTTTTTCAACTTCGGGAATACGAGGATTACCTTTTACTCGAACAGTTTCAACCGCAATACTGTTGGCATTTTCACCAATTCTCTCCAAATCTGTTGTTGCTTTTAAGATACTAATAACCACGCGAAAGTCAGTCGCAACAGGTTGCTGCAGTGCCATTAAATCAAGAGCCTTCTTTTCAATCTTGATTGCTTCCTTGGCGACAGCCTTGTCTTCCTGAATCATTTCTTGAGCCATTTTTTTGTCATGATCAACGAATGAACGCGTACCTTTGTCAATTAAATCATTAACAAGTACACCCATTTCCATAAAACGGGTATTTAGCTTCTTCAATTCGTCTAAAAATATTTCGTGCATAATCCACCTCCAAATTTAGCCAAAACGGCCGTTTAGATAATTACTAGTTATTTCTTTTTCTGGTGCCAAAAACATCTGTTCAGTTGAGCCTGATTCTATCAGTTCCCCATTCATTAAAAAGGCAACTTGATCAGAAACACGGCTCGCCTGTTGCAAGTTGTGCGTCACCATGATAAAAGTGTATTTTTTCTTCAAACCCATTAGGGTTTCTTCAATTTCCGCACTTGAAATTGGATCAAGTGCCGAAGTTGGCTCATCCAATAAAACTACATCAGGTCTAACCGCCAGCGCACGAGCAATACAAATTCGTTGCTGTTGTCCACCAGAAAATGCTAGGGCATTGCGTTGTAAACTGTCTTTTGTTTCTTCCCAAATTGCAGCTTGTTTTAAACTTTCTTCGACACGCTGCTCAATTAGCTCCTTGTCTTTTACTCCAGCTACACGTAAACCGTAGGCAACATTGTCAAAGACAGAAAAAGGAAAAGGCGTTGGTTGTTGAAAAACCATGCCTACTTTCTTACGAAGAGCCACCAAATCAAGGTGTGAGCGGTAAATGTCTTTACCTTCAAGAAGAATTTTACCAGTGATATTAATGTTATCAATATCGTCATTCATTCGGTTCAAGCAGCGAAGGAATGTTGACTTGCCGCAACCAGAAGGACCAATTAGTGCAGTTAATTCTTTGGCTGGAAACGCGAGATTGATTCCGTGCAATGCTTCGAATTTGCCATAACTCAATTTTACGTTTTCAGCAGTCATAATATTCGTCATACTACTCTCTCCTTTAGCCAAAACTACCCTGAATGTACTTTTCAGTAATTTCACCTTGGGGATTGGTGAAAATATTGGTAGTCGTATCATACTCAAGGGCATGTCCTAAGTGAAAGAAAGCAGTATATTCACTAATTCTCGAAGCCTGCTGCATATTGTGCGTAACCATCACCATCGTATATTTTTTTCGTAATTGTTTCAGTGTATCTTCAAGCTTAGCTGTTGAAACAGGGTCTAGCGCACTTGCTGGCTCATCCAAGAGTAAAATTTCAGGTTTTAGAGCGATAGCCCTAGCAATACACAAACGCTGCTGTTGGCCACCTGAAAGGGCTAAGGCACTTTTATCAAGTTTGTCCTTAACTTCATCCCATAAAGCAGCAGCCCGTAAACTTTCTTCAACTATTTGGTCTAGTTTTTTCTTATCTTGTTGGCCATTGGCTTTTAGTGCATAAACTATGTTTTCTTTAATTGATTTAGGAAACGGATTTGGTTTTTGAAATACCATTCCTATTGCCTTGCGGAGCTCATACACATTGATTTTCTTCTGGTTGACGTCAAGATTATGAAACATAATCTTACCGTCAACACGGGCAACGCGATCGTTCATCCGGTTAAGTGATCTCAAAAATGTTGATTTACCCGATCCAGAAGCTCCTATTAAAGCAGTAATCGTATTTTTCTTGAAACCTAAGTTTACATCAAAGAGCTTTTGGGTTGTTCCCCCATAGAAAACACTTAAGTCTTGTGTATAAATTGCACATTCATCATCACTAAAGGTCTTAATATAGGTCTTTTTGCTTTCCCATTTTTCCATATAATTATCCCTATTTTATTTTAGCAGCAGTCAAACGGTTATATAACCAGTTGCCTAAAGCACGAGCACCAAAATTGAAAATAATAACTACAATAACCAATAAAGCGGAAGTTGCAGCCGAAACAACTGTCACGTCAGGAATAATCCCTTCAGTATTAACTTTCCAAATGTGAACCGCCAGGGTTTCCGCCGGACGCATTACATTTAAAAAACTAGTTGGACTAAACATATTCCAGTTTGAATAATCAACTGTTGATCCACTTTGCCCAGCAGTGTAAATTAGTGCGGCAGCCTCACCAAAAACCCTTCCTGCACTGAGGATAACCCCAGTGATGATTCCCGGAAGTGCCGCTGGAATTACAATTCCGCGAATTGTCTTCCAGTTGGATAGACCTAATGCCCAGCCAGCTTCACGCTGTGTTTGCGGAACACCTTTAATTGCTTCCTCAATATTACTGGTTAAAATTGGTAAGTTGAAAAATGTTAAAGCTAATGCTCCGGCAATAATTGAAAATCCTAGTCCAAATTGAACTACAAATAACAAATAGCCAAATAAACCAACTACGATTGATGGCAATGAACTAAGAATTTCAATTGTTGTCCTGATTAACTGTGTTAGCCAATTATCAGCGGCATATTCAGCCAAGTAAATTGCTGCTCCAAGGGCAATTGGTAACGAGATGATTAGGGTCAACAAAAGCAGATAAAGTGAATTAAACAGTTGATCCCGAATTCCGCCACCAGCTTCAAAAGAAGAAGAAACCGAAGTCAAAAAATGCCAGGATAAGTGCGGAACACCGGAAACTAAGATATTGCCGATAATCCCAACTAAAAGTAGAACTACTATTCCTACTAGCAAATAAATTATGCCAGTAGCGATGCGATCATTTCTTTTTGGATTCATAATGCTACTAACTCTTCTTTCCAATTAAATGCACTAGTAAGTTGAATACTAGCGACATAGCTAACAATAGCAATGCCAAAGACCATAAAGCATTATTCGGCAAAGTACCCATTACCGTATTACCCATTTGACTGGTCAGCTGACTGGTTAGTGTTGCTGCTGGACTGACTAGGTTATACGGCATCAAAACCGCATTTCCGATTGCCATTTGGACAGCTAGTGCTTCACCAAAGGCTCTGGCCATTCCAAAAATAATTGCTGTCATAATCCGAGCGCGCGCTGCCCGTAAAACAACATGGAAAATTGTTTGCCATCTAGTTGCGCCTAAAGCCGCTGATGACTTGCGCAGCTCTTTAGGAACCGCCTTAAAAGCATCAACTGTTAGCGAAGTGATTGTTGGCAACACCATTACAAAGAGAATTAATGTAGCCGTTAAAATACCAAACCCGGTTCCGCCAAAAACGGTTCTAACTGCTGGAACTACGACTGTCAGTCCCAAAAAGCCATAAACAACCGACGGTATACCAACAAGTAATTCCATTACTGACTGAAGTAAGTTAGAACGTTTGCCAGCTTCATATTCAATCATAAATAAAGCCACGGCAATTGCAAATGGTGTAGCAATTAAGGCAGCTAGAAGAGTTACTGCAAACGAAGTAACAATCATTGCTGCAGCACCAACATGATTAGGACCAGCGCTTGGGTTCCAATCAGTGGAAAATAAAAAGGTGAAAATACTTACTTTATCAGTAAAAAAAGTAGCTAAGCCGTGCATACCAACAAAGCCAATAATAGCAACAATCAAAGCACCTATTAAAACAATGGCTAAAGCAGTAAGTCCCTTACCCCAACGTTCTTGTCTTGTTTCCTTTGATGGTTTAGTTAGCCTTGCAATATCAATGCTGTGAGGATCAATCCCTTTGAATTTGACATGAGGCACTTTTTGTTGAGCAATAGCTTGTTCAACGACCTTTTGCAAATCTTGTTCTTTTTTAGCCATACTAATTACCTATTTTCGTCACTTTATTTTGACTATCACGCGTAACTTTCATTTCATGAATGCTGAGATAACCAATTTTGGGAACTAGATCCTTTTGGACCTTTTTACTAAGCACATATTTAATAAAAGCGGCTGTTGCCTTATTGGGTTTTCCCTTCGTATACATGTGTTCATAAGACCATAAGGGCCACTTATTAGTGGGAATATTCTCATTTACTGGCTGAACATGATTAATGCTTAGCTTTTGAATATTGGGATCATTTGCATAAGGAAAAGAAATGTAGGAGATTGTTCCTGGTGTTGAACTAACAATTTTCTTAACTGTACCGTTAGAATCCTGTTCTTGCGAATTAACAGCTTCTTTGCCCTTCAGAATTAGATCCTCAAAGGTAGTCCTAGTGCCACTACCACGTGAACGATTAATTACGATTATTGGCATGTTTTTCCCACCAACTTGACGCCAGTTTTTAATTTTTCCTGTGAAAATAGCGGCTAATTGTTTATCAGAAAGGTTTTTGACCCCTACACCTTTGTTGGCAATCGGGACAATTCCAACTATAGCAACCGGATAATCTCTAAGTTTCTTTTCGTCGATGCCTTTTTGTGTTTCAGCATAAACATCTGAAGTACCTACTTCAACGGCTCCAGCCTGAACCTGACTTAATCCGGTTCCAGAACCACCACCTTGAACAACAATATTACTGTCAAGATGAGCTAAATGATAGTCGTTTCCTGCTTGTTCAATTAGAGGCTGCAGCGCACTTGAACCAACGATTGTAATCTTCTGCCTGTTCTGACTGCAACCAACTAAAAAAAGCGGTACAAACAAAAGAAGGGCCAGCAATTTGCCCAAATTTCTTTTACACATCATAATTTCCTCAATTAGATAATTGGATTATGCTTTAGTTTAACAAATCTTCTGCAATTGATAAATAATAAATGTTCAAAAAGTCTACAAAAAAAGCAACTTAGCCACGTAAGCAAGTTGCTTTTATTTTTTGTATTAAACCAAATTTAATGGATCAAGCTTAATCCCAGGGCCAAAGGTTGCAGCAACTGCAACACTCTTAATGTATTGTCCCTTAGCAGCTGATGGACGTGCACGTACAATGACGTCACGAAGGGCATCAAAGTTTTCGATTAATTGTTCATCAGTAAATGAAACTTTACCGATGGCTGCATGAATGGCTGCTTGACGGTCAACACGGTATTCAACCTGACCAGCTTTAACATTCTTAATCGCTTTTTCAATATCCATTGTAACAGTACCGGTCTTAGGGTTTGGCATTAAGCCCTTTGGTCCTAAGACACGACCTAAGCGACCAACTTTTGCCATCATTGTTGGCGTTGCAACAACAACATCAAAATCTAAGTAACCATTTTGAACTTTTTCAACTAACTCATCTGAGCCAACTTCGTCTGCACCAGCAGCCTTAGCTTCTTCAGCTTGTGGACCTTCAGCAAAGACAATAACTTTTTGAGTCTTACCAGTGCCGTTTGGCAAAACAAGCGAGCCACGAATTTGTTGGTCAGCTTGCTTTGGATCAACACTCAAGTTGTATGAAACTTCAACTGAAGCATCAAAGCCAGCATATGAAGTTTCTTTAACCAACTTAATGGCTTCGGCAACAGAATATAATTTCTTTGAATCTACTTTTTTAGCAGCTTCTAAATATTTTTTACCATGCTTTGGCATGTGATTTCCTCCTTAATATGTGGTCAAACGAGCTTCAAGCTCTCCCACCTAAATTGTTATAAATAACAGGATTAGTCTTTGACTTCGATACCCATGCTCTTAGCAGTACCTTCGATCATCCGCATAGCAGCTTCGATATCAGCAGCGTTAAGGTCTTTCATCTTAGTTTCTGCGATTTCCTTAACTTGATCCTTAGTTACCTTACCAACTTTCTTGGTATTAGGTTCACCGGATGCCTTGTCAATCTTAGCAGCTTGCTTCAAAAGAACTGGAGCTGGTGGAGTCTTTGTAATGAACTCGAATGAACGATCTTCATATACTGTAATGACTACAGGGATAATCATGCCTTTTTGGTCAGCAGTTCTAGCATTGAAGTCTTTTGTAAAGCCAACAATATTAATACCTGCTTGACCTAAAGCAGGACCAACTGGAGGAGCGGGTGTTGCAGCACCAGCTGGTATTTGTAATTTTACAACGTTAATAACTTTTTTTGCCACGGTCAAAACCTCCTTGATTCCGTGCGTGGTTAAAATGGAAAAGTTACCTACTTTTCCTCCCACAATAATAAAAGTACCCTAATATGGTACCATCGTTTAGTTAGATTTGCAATAACTGACTAATTCTTAACTAATTTTCTTTACCTGATCATAATCAAGCTCAGTTGTAGTGGCACGGCCAAACATGTCAACCGAAACAAATAGCTTGTAGCGGTCAGGTTGAACTTCGGTAATCTTTCCTTCAACACCGTTAAAAGCACCGTCAATGATTGTAACTGTTTCACCAATTTCAAAATTGATTTGGGGACGTTTAGCAGGCTCGCCTTGTTGACGCAAAAGTCGATTGACTTCCTCTTCAAGCAGTGGCGAAGGCTTTGAACCACCACCATGCGAGCCAACAAAACCAGTAACGTTCGGCGTATTACGAACAACAAACCAACTTTCGTCGGTCATGACCATTTCAACGAGAACATAACCAGGAAAAATCTTTTCTTCAACTTCTTTTTTCTTGTCGTTAACTTTCTCGATCTTTTCTTGTTCTGGAACCATCACACGAAAGATGTAGTCTTGCATCCCCATGCTTTGAGCTCGAGAAAGTAAATCTGATCTGACCTTGTCTTCATATCCTGAATAGGTATGAAGCACGTACCATTGTTTTTTTGTTGTTTCAACCATTACTAAATTTCTCCTTTTATTTTGGCAAACAAAAAAACCTCCAAGTAAGAGGTCCTTTTCTAACTCATTATATTATATCACGAATAAAAAAACATTTCTATTTACATAACTATCTGCGTTAAACTGCTAAATAATAGGTCCAGTAAACCAAGATACAAAGCAAATAAAATTGAAGTTGTAATCACCGTTCCGGTATCGTGGCGATTCTGCTTGGCGGTTGGCCAAGTTACCAATCGCATTTCTTGAGCTACGCTCTTAAAGAACTTAATCAATTATTTCTTACCTCGTTTCCTTGTGTAAAGTCATCTTTCCGCAATGCTTACAAAATTTTTTTAATTCAAGCCGCTGAGTGCGATTCTTGCTTGCGGTGATTGAATAGTTACGCGAGCCGCAGATACTGCAGGCTAGAGACGCTTTTTTCACTGCCATAATCTCACTTCCAAACTATTGTATTTTAGCAAAAAAAGCCAGTTTAGGCAATGACTTGCTTTTTTAAGTTATCAAAATTTGAATTCTCAAAAAATAAAAAGCAGCTACGGTTATATGCAACTGCTTTTTTAGTAATCAATCTATATGCGTGATTACCGGACGTAGAACAATGTAAAGTCGGATTTACTTTTTAAGATTTTCATTTACAAAAGATTTGATTTTGTCGTCGGAATCATCTAAGAACGGAAGCATGTCTTCTTCCGTTTTAATGGTATCTCTACCGTTTTTTTCCATAAAATAATCCCAAAGTGCATCTCTAACTGGAAGATCAGAATCGCTCCAGTCAAATACTTCTTTCATGTGACGATCTAACAATGCAGTTTTAAATTCTTCAGTCATCTTAACTACCTCCTAAAAATAATTCTACATAGTTAATTATAACTCTCTTTAGCTTTTTCAACTTATACATAGGCTATTTCGACAGTACACTTCTCATTTTGCGAAATAAGCGCGCTCGTGCCCTTGCAAGAGCCAATTGACTAATTTTTAGCCGTTTCATTACTTCATCGCTTTGATAGACTCCTAAAACAATTAACAAAGCCATGTTTTCCATTTGAGATAAATTGCTAACTAATTCTTCCAGACTTTCACTCATTGGAATTTCTGATGTGATCGAGCAAGAATTACATAATGGTCTTAATCCACATTCCACCGCAGATTCTAGTGAAACCGACTGCGAAAGTGCTTTTCTTCTGTAAGCTGTCTCATACCTAACTAGACTCTTAGCATGATTTAGCAATCGCGTTTTATAATAACTAGAAAACTTACCTTTAGCTTGGTCAAAATTCATAACTGCAGCATAGCAAATAATCATGGCGTCTTGATCCCAGTCTTGGCTATCATAACTGCGCACATAATATTTGCGCTTAACACTATTAATTAACGGCCGATATAAATTACACAGGTTTTTGAGTGCATCCGTTTTTCCTGCTTTGATTTGCTCAATATATCCACTTTCCAGATCAGCTGTTAATTGAGAATTATTCACTCTTTTCGCTCCCTTTCAGTGCTTTTAAAAAGCACTCAGAGTGCAGAATACAAAGCTTGGTTGTCTCAAAATATCGAACCCGCGTTCAATCTACGCAATGCAAATTTTGTGTTTTCTTGGTAAAAACATAATGTTCATTATGTCTAAATGCCCATTTTTCAAAAAAATTATAAAAATTTGGTACACAAAAAATCACTTTGACCTTTTATACAATTCAAAGTGATTCGTGATTTTTATTTAATAGGATTACGACTATTTAACATCTGATAAAGTAATACCCCTGTTGCGACACTCGCGTTAAGTGACTGGACGTGCCCCACCATTGGCAAAGTCAGCATTTGATCCATCTGTTCTTTAAGTAAACGCGAAATACCTTTACCCTCGTTACCAATAACTAAAACTGTTTTGCCATTACTATCCCACTTACGGTAATCGATGCCCTTCATATCAGTACCAAAAAGCCAGTAGCCCCGTTTTTTTAATTCATTACTTGTTTGTACCAAATTGTTAACTCGAGCAACCGGAACGTGATCAATTGCTCCAGTCGATGTTTTAGCAACAACTGAAGTCAAACCAGTGGCATGACGTTTAGGTATAATAATCGCATCAACACCTGTAGCATCAGCGGTTCTTAATATTGAACCTAAGTTATGCGGATCTTCGATTGAATCAAGCATTAATAAAAAGGGTTGTTTTTCTTCCTGGTCAAACTTGTCTAATAAATTCTCCAAATTAGCATATTCAAAACTAGCTACCGTCAAAACTAGTCCCTGATGATTGCCTCCTTGAACAAGACGGTCCAGTTTGTTTTTGGGAACAGCCTGAACAACCAGCCCTTTCTTTTTAGCTAAGCCATAAACTTCATTAGCAAAACTTTCTTGAACACCTTGTTGCAAAAAAATCTTGTTAATTCGCTCCGCTTCTTGCGTGCTCAAAAAATCAAGCCCGGCATGCTTGCCAAAGACAAAGTCACTATCATTCGAAGTCATATTCATCAAGATCTCCTTTTTCAACAGCAATAATGCACCATTGCGTTAATTCAGCAATGCGTTCTTTTTTGTTTAGCAACTCCAAATAACCCCACACTGCTTCAAAACCTGTGGATAACTGATAGGTTGCTAAGCTGGTATTTTTAGCTTTGGTATGAGTTTTCGAATTACGCCCGCGGCGAAACGTAGCTACTTCATCATCAGTTAGCAAGTTCTCATTTTGTAATTTAGTTATCAGAGCAGCCTGAGCTTTTGCGGAAACATAGTGTGTCGCCTGCCTTTGCAAAACCTGCGGTTTGACAATACCACATTTGATTAAATGCCGCCTGATGAAAATTTCGTATACTGCATCACCTAGATAAGCCAAAGTTTGCCCATTTAAGGTATCAGGATTTACTTTTTGTTCAACTAATTCTTTATGTTTATTCACGTACCCACCTTGTTCCTTGTGGAGTATCCTCTACAATAATTCCCAGTTCTTTTAACTGGTCGCGAAGCTCATCGCTTTTTGCCCAATCTTTATTTTTACGTGCTTCTTCGCGTTGCTTAATAAGCATAATCACTTCTTCATCATCTTGAACTTTATCTTGCGTCGTTAATTTACTAAGATTGATACCAAAAATCTCTAGCCATTTACCCAGTAACTCGCGAACATGTTTTAGGGCATCATCGTCAGCAAAACGCTCATTGGTATTAGCGTTAACTACTGGTAATAAATCATAAATAGCTGTTAAAGCATTTTGAACGTTAAAATCATCATCCATAGCAGCAATAAAGTCTTTTTCAGTTTTAGTAATTGCCGCTCTAAGCTCAGAAGATTCTTTACTATCCTGGTCATTAGTTAGACGATAATCAAGATTATTCACTGTATTTTTGAAACGTTGCAGAATATTGGCCGCTTGTTCAAGATTTTCCCTGGAATAATTAATTGGTCGGCGATATTGAACGTTTGCCATAAAAAAGCGCAATACTTGCGGGTCAATTTCTTTTAGCAAGTTGTGTACCGTTATAAAGTTATGTAGCGACTTCGACATTTTTTCCTGCGTCGCACCAACCGTTACAAAGCCGTTATGCATCCAATAGTGGACAAATTCCTTACCGGTAGCGGCTTCACTTTGGGCAATTTCATTCTCATGATGCGGAAATTCCAAATCCTGACCTCCACCATGAATATCAATGGTATCACCTAAGTACTTAGTCGCCATTACTGAACATTCAATATGCCAGCCGGGACGGCCTTTACCCCAAGGCGAATTCCAAGCGATTTCATCAGGTTGCTTTTGTTTTTTCCACAGGGCAAAATCAATCGGATCTTCTTTACGTTTTTGCTCTTCGTCATTGATATGTTCTGAGGCACCTTCTTCAAGTTCAGCAACATTCTTATTGCTAAGTTCACCATAGTTCGCAAATTTCTTAGTACGATAATATACATCACCGTTAGATTCGTACGCATAATCTTGTTCGATGAGTTTTTTAATGAACTTAATAATCGACGTAATCTCGTTTGTTGCCCGCGGGTTCAAAGTTGCCGGTTCAATATTTAAAGCCGCTGTATCCTCTTGAAATGCCTTAATGTAACGCTCAGCCAGTTCTGGCACCGTGATCTTCTCAGAACGCGCTTCATTAATCATTTTGTCATCAACATCAGTAAAGTTCGATACAAAGTTGACCTGGTAGCCTTTGTATTCAAAATAGCGCCGAATAGTGTCGAAAGCAATTACGCTGCGCGCATTACCTATATGAATGTAGTTGTAGACTGTGGGACCACAGACATACATCGTTATTTTTCCAGGATTAATTGGATGAAATTCTTCTTTAGTTCTAGTCAAAGTATTATATATTTTCACGGCGGCTTGCTTGCCTTTCTATAAAACATTTACTTCCATTTTAACAGAAAGTCGCGCATATTCTAGCAGCGGCTAAGGGAAAATAACGGATCGTGAAAGACGAATCTTGCCTGTTAACCCCATCTGTAAAAAATGATCCTAATAATTAACCTAACATTTTAATAAGGTATTTTCTCAATAATTTACTTAATTGGTTGTTGCTTTCGAGTATGGTATGAGCCCCGAAATTGTTTCAACTTCGGGGCTCATCTTACTTAAACAATTTATTTTGGGATCGGAATCTTATTCTTAGCAATACGGTGAATAACTTTGAGAAGTAGCTGACGCGATAAAATTTCAATGGCTTACCCTAAGCAGATTCGTATTTGCTTTACTTCTAAGAAATTTATTTAAGGTTGCTGCTTTGAACCTAATTATTAATAATTTCCACATTAAACAATTAAAAGGCGACTTTGCCTGAATTATGTCTAGCGCTCAAATCATCGCGGAACTATCACATATGGCTACATTCTCATGATGTAACAATTACTGTAATTCCCCAGCTAATTGAAACTATTTGTTCAATTTCGATTTTAACACTACTAAGTCAGCCTTAACGATAGAGCATATTTATGGCATATTTAATGCGTCCAAATACTTCTTTAGATATTTTTGCTCCAAAGGGATTATTTTTCTAAAGAAACCTCGCTAACATGATAATTTTTAATATAATATCCTGTCAACTCTTGTAAACGATTCATATCCTCAAATGGAATACCAGTGATTGCAGTTCCTCTCCTTGCTGAAGAACTTCCTAATATTAAGCGACGTTAAAATTATCATTGAAATATATTTTACGGACTAAATTTCCTTCTTTTCCTTTGTACGGATTAATCAATTTAAAGAGGGCTGGTAATTCAATAGACAATTTTCCTGATTTTTCGTTAAATTTAACTATTTTTGTATAATGAAGCTAGTTCATAGCTTTTCCAATTATCAATAGGGTTAAGAAATAATTAAATATAAAAGAAAGAACTAGTGTTTAGTATTAGTCCTTTCTTTTTATTTGCACAACTATTATGACCTTGAAGCACTACTTTATTTCAATTAACTTGTTATTTTCTAGTACCCAATGCTGAAAGCCCAAGTCTTTTGCCCGTTGATAATTAATGTGATGCGAAATCATTATGACCGTTTTATCAATATTAGCAAGCATTTTTTCTACTTGTAATGCATTTGCTGGATCAAGATTGGCATCTATTTCATCGGCTAAAATTATTTGCCGGTCAAACACTAAGGCACGAGCAATTTCCAATCGCTCGCACTGTCCACCTGATAAGTTGTTGCCATTGTCTTTGCAGACATACTTTAAAGGTTGACTGCCAAGTTCCTGATCAAGGCCTACCTTCTTTAAGCATGTTAATAACAGCTCATCAGGGAAATTTAGACCTAAACTTAAATTGAAACGAATCGTTTCATTAAAAATATAAGGGTTTTGCTGAATTAAGGCAAAGTAAGCAGGATTGACCTTAAATTGATCTTGACCATTGACGCGATAGACAAGATGTCCTTCTACTGGATGCAAAGTTCCCATGATTAAGTTAAAAATGGTGCTTTTGCCGGCTCCCGAGGCGCCAGTTAACAAAATTTTATCACCCTGATTGATTATAAACTGAGCTTGATCAAGAATCGTTTTCTTTCCAAAAGAAAACTGTATCCCCTTGCCTGTTATTTTATTTATTGTTAACCTATTTCTTGCAGTTTGTGGCTTTTCTTCAACAATTCGTTTAGAAAGAACATCATTAATTGATTTCCTGAGCGCAACCGTTGTTTTAACCGTTGCAAAATCGTTAATTGCTTCTCTTAATGGCTGCATGACCTGCCCACTAGCTAAGTAAATAGATAAAATAATTGAAGAAGTCACGTTTTGCTGGTTGACCATTAAGTAAAAGCCAAAGCAAATCGGTAAAAACAATGCGATCAGCGAGCAAAGCCATGAAATTATTTGAACGTTCATTCTACTATTATTCAAGGATTGGTAGGAACGCTCTGTTGCAGCCAACTGCTCGTTGATTTTACGATCAATTGGCTCAAAGGCGCCATAACGCAAAATTGTCTCCCTACCGCCCAGTAAATCACGCATCTTTTCAACAAATTTACCATTATTTTTCGACCAAACGGCTGAGCGTACTGATAGCAGTGGCTGAAAAATCCTCGGTACAAATAATTGAGGCAGTGCAAAAGCAATAAAGACAATGCCTAAAATCACATTAAGTCGCAAAATAAAAATTGTTGAAAAAAGTGACATACATAGATCGGCAATTACTTCAACCAACAAATTAAAATAATTTGTTTCAATTAATTTAAAGTCGTTAATTAAAGCTGAAAGTTCCGTATTAGTATCAATTCTTTCAAAAGTGGCCTTTTTTATATAGTCAGATTTGAGTTGTATATTAAGTAAATAAATGATTCGGTTTTGAATTCGATTAAGTAACCAAATTGCAAGGTAAACCACAGAATAAGCTAAAATTGAAATACAAACGAACTGAATAAATTTTTCAACTGAACTATTTTGAGTAAAATTCGGCAAGTAACCAATAACAGCTGAATTCACCACACCTTCAAAAGAGCTTGCCAATAAGGTAATAGATAGGAGGATAAGCAAACTTTTAGGAATAATTGCGATCATCTTTTTAATTCTCATTATTGATTTCCTTCAATAATACACATTAAATTTATTTTCATTATATTTTAATATTTTTAATAATATACTTGACTTTTATATAAAAGTCAAACAATATTGTAAATATTTCTCTTTCTCTGACAAAATGTATCGCAATATAATATTTTATATATATCAGCAATATACAATCAGGCTATATTAGATAAATTTTTAATTAAAAATAGTCTAGCTTTTCCCCTAGACTATTTAGACTTTATTATTTGTTTCATCTCGGCGGGCTTGATTTTCTGCAACTTGGGCAATGTTACTTGGCTTTAACTCAATTCCGTAAACGAACTTTACTTCGCTACTTTTAACATAAGCGTCGCCAACG
Source organism: Lactobacillus sp. C449L (assembly GCF_059900815.1). Taxonomy (NCBI): domain Bacteria; kingdom Bacillati; phylum Bacillota; class Bacilli; order Lactobacillales; family Lactobacillaceae; genus Lactobacillus; species Lactobacillus sp. C449L. Next base: position 59,475 of record NZ_JBWXGA010000005.1, read on the forward strand.
TCAATTTTTTCGCTAACCTCTGGCTGAGTTGCACAGAATTGATGGCAGAGCAAAGGCGAACTATTTTATGGCAAACAAGCGGTTAATTAATGTCAGTACAAAACAAAATTACTGCTAAAACGCAAAAGCACACCACTTCTTTTCGAGATGATGTGCTTTTATTTCTACCAAAATATAGTATTTATAAGCCGTTTTCACTCATTTGCTTCAAGGTTAATTCCAAGTGTTGCATAACTCTCTTCTTACCCAAAAGTTCCATAGCTTCGCCAATACCAGGGCCAACCATTGATCTGGTTGTAGCAATTCTGATTGGCATAAATAAACGTCTACCCTTGATACCAGTCACTTGCCTGGTTGCTTGAACCGCATTCATGATTTGCGGTGAAGTAAAGCGCGGAATCAAGTCAATTTGCTTCTTGAATTCCTCAATTACTGGTCTGGCTTCGTCCTTACGGATTTCGTCAATTTCTTCTTCATTCAAATCTTTTGGCGCATCAAAGAAAATCTTGGCTAAGTCAACGATTTGCTTAGTGTAAGACATTTGTACTGAATAAATGTTAACCAACTGACGAACCCATTCCATCTTCTCAGGATTAGGATCTTTTTCAACCATTCCTTCTTCTTGAAGGTTATTAAGAGCCAAGTCGAGCAAAGTATCTCGATCAGCTTGTTTGATGTACTGATTATTAATCCATTCCAGTTTCTTGCGGTCAAATGCAGCCGGCGACTTGGATAAGCGAGCTGGATCAAATTGCTTGATTAGTTCACGTTGTGAATAAATCTCGTTTTCGCCAACTGGTGACCAGCCGAGCAAAGTAATGAAGTTAAACATGGCTTCTGGCAGATAACCAAGATCACGATACTGCTCAATGAACTGTAAAATCGAATCATCTTTTTCACGCTTGGAGAGCTTTTTACCAGTTTCCGCGTTAATAATCAAAGTCATGTGCCCAAATTTTGGTGGTTGCCAGCCAAGTGCTTCATAAACCGCCAATTGCTTTGGCGTGTTAGAAACATGGTCATCCCCACGCAAAACATGAGTGATTTCCATCAGGTGATCGTCTACAACCACTGCAAAATTATATGTAGGCATCCCATCACGTTTTTGAATGACAAAGTCGCCACCAATAGTATCAGATTCAAAGCTCAAATGACCTTTGACGATATCTTCCCAAGAATATGTTTCCATTTCCGGAATGTGGATTCGAACTACTGGCTTTAAACCTTTTGCCTTGGCCTCTTCTTGTTTTTGAGCAATTTCATCGGCAGTCAGACCTTCATATTCATAAGTGTAGTGCGGGGCAATACCCATTGCGCGTTGTTCTTCACGTTGCTCTTCAAGTTCTTCTTCAGTCTTATAAGAGTAATAAGCCTTACCTTCATCAATCAGTTGTTGGATATACTTATTATAGATATCTTTACGTTCAGATTGACGGTATGGTCCAAAATCGCCACCCTTATCCGGACCTTCATCCCAGTCAATGCCAAGCCAGCGAAGGTTATCCATCTGTGACTTTGATCCGCCTTCAACATTACGCTTTTGATCGGTGTCCTCGATTCTTAAGACGAAGACGCCCTTGTTATGACGTGCGAATAAATAGTTAAATAATGCCGTACGCGCATTACCAATATGTAAGTGTCCTGTTGGACTTGGAGCATATCTTACCCGAATTTTCTGTTTTGCCAAAATCCATGCCTCTTTCAAAAGTAAATATCAATATTTTTAGTTTAACTGTTGCGCCCTAAAAGTTCAATGCTTCTAACCCAAAACCAATTTCAACGCTTGGGGAATACTCGAAACAGGGATAACCTCTATTTCTAGATTGTTAAAACTTGATCGCATATTATGCTGCGGTATAAAAATGCGCTTAAAACCTGTTTTAGCAGCTTCTTTAATTCGGGCGTCAATCTGGTTAACACGCCGCACCTCACCAGTTAAACCCACTTCACCAACAAAGCAGTCAGTTGGTAAGATTTCTTGGTTTTTATAACTAGATGCAATTGCCATTACCACCGCTAAATCAACCGCTGGCTCATTCAACCGAATACCACCGGTTGCCGTTAGATAGACGTCTTGATTTTGCAACATGAGATTACCCCGTTTTTCAAGAACAGCCAGTAGTAGACCCGCACGATTAAAGTCAATTCCTGAAGTGGTCCTTTTAGCGTAACCAAAAGCAGTAGGTGTTACCAGTGCTTGAAGTTCAGCCAATATCGGTCTAGTTCCTTCAAGCGAAACGGCAATTGAAGAACCAGTGGAGTTTGGCAGACGCTCATCTAGAAAAATTGCTGAAGGGTTGGTAACTTCTTGGAGTCCCTTATTAACCATTTCAAACATGCCAATTTCGTTAGCGGCTCCGAAACGATTTTTCACCGAGTGCAAAATACGGTACGCATGATGTTCATCACCTTCAAAATATAATACAGTATCTACCATGTGTTCCAAAATTTTAGGACCAGCAATAGCGCCCTCTTTAGTAACGTGTCCAATTACAAAAACCGTAATTGCATCCATCTTGGCAATTTTCATCAGTTCGCTAGTAACTTCGCGAACTTGCGAAGCCGAGCCAGTCATTGAATCAAGACTTGGCTCATTCATGGTTTGAATTGAATCAATAACCACAAAATCTGGCTTGATAGTATCGATTTGCTGACGAATATCCTCCATGTCAGTTTCAGGATATAGCAACATATCGTTAGCGGACAAGCCCAGACGATCAGCGCGAAGTTTAATTTGGTTGGCCGATTCTTCGCCCGAAACATATAAAACCCTATGATTCATGGAAAGCTCACTCATGATTTGAAGCATTAAAGTCGATTTACCAATTCCCGGGTCGCCCCCAATTAAAACCAGTGAACCCGGTACAATTCCACCACCAAGTACGCGATTTAACTCTCCCATACTTGTTTGGACGCGCTCTTCTTTTTCCGCCTTAACTTCTTCGAGCTTAACTGGCTCGTTAACCCCGGTTTTTTTAATTAAGCGACTAGGACTGCCTTTAGTTGAATGTGCTGAAACTGTCTCAGTTTCCTTTTCAAACTGATTCCATGCACCGCAATTAGGACAGCGACCTAAATAACTGGCGGAAATATAACCACATGAGTGGCATTTATATTTTGTCTTGGTTTTAGCCATTTAGTCCTCCTTTAAATTGGTTGAACCAAATCCGTTAGCTCTTTGTCGACTAACCGGAAGATCGTTATCAGTTTTTTGGTATTGCATAAAAATGCCTTGTGCAATTCGCTCGCCCTTATTAATTTTTATTGGTCTTACACCGTAATTAATAATTTGCACAAAAAGTTCACCTTCATTACCAGGATTATTGTAATAATCTGAGTCAACAACACCTATTCCGTTTGGTAAACATAAGTTGCGCTTAAAGGTATTTGATGAGCGATTAGCTAAAAGCAAAAATTCGTTGTCTGGCATATATGCCTTAATTCCAGTTGGTACTAAAAAGGGCTTTAGTACCTTCTCAGCCATATCATAATCTAACTCATACAGTTGGTGTCCGTTTCTAATTAGACGAAAAATGCGAACAAAATTTAAACGCCAAATACTCGGAATAATAATGTCTTCTGCAGCCTCAAGATCGTAACCTGCACTTGCAAGGGTCTGTCTTTTTGGCAAAGTAATATTTTTATTCTGATATTTTGATACTATTTCAAAGCCCCGTGTCTTAGTCATTTTTTCTCCTTTAAATCACTAAAGACTATTTTACAATAGTTTGCAGGTTTTATTTATAATCTTCTATAATAAAATATGTAAAAAACTATTTCTATTTTTTTGAGGAAAAATTATGTTTAATATTGACGACCCGCACCAATTTTTTCAAATGGATGATGATAATGGTGTAATGCAATGCCGCTGGACCATGGACAAAATTGAACGCGCGGACGGTGAAGTGTGGCTGATGAGTCACATGTTTATCAACCCAGATGCAAATAAAGATCAAATATTAGCTCAAGAAATGAATACATTGTTGTTTATTGCCCAAGAATCAAAAATTCCAGTCTGGCCCACAGACCCAATGGTTATCGATTATTTTAATAAACACGCTGAATTTAGTAAAATTTGGTATCATAAGCCCGCTTCAGAATAAATAAGGCTATTTAGTATACTACTTAAATTACCTTTTAACTAGTTTAATGCGCAAATGAAAAATACTTTAGCTAATTTAGCCCAAGTCTAATAGACTACTTTAAAAAGATAGTCTAAAATGGTAGTTATTAACTAAAGGAGGAATTATTTTATGACCAAAGAAATCACAAATAAAGCCATTGCAGAATATACCGCTGACTTAGCAAAACACCCAGGCTTTAACATTGCCAGTCATGCTGCTCAAGAAAATGGCATTTTTAAGGCAAGCCAAAACATTCAATCGAGAATCGATTTGACGCCGGCATTTTCTATTGAAATTGAAACGGGTAAACCAGCTGATCAAAAACAATCCGGTCGTTGCTGGATGTTTTCTGCTTTAAACACTATGCGTCACCCACTACAAAAGGAATACAAAGTTAAGGATTTTGAATTATCTCAAAACTACACTAATTTTTGGGACAAATTTGAGAAATCTAACTGGTTCTTTGAAAATGTTATTGCTTCTGCAGATAAACCACTTGGCGACCGTAAAGTCAGCTTTTTGTTTGCGACCCCGCAACAAGATGGTGGTCAATGGGACATGCTTTGTGGCTTAATCGAAAAATACGGGATTGTTCCTAAATCAGTTTATCCAGAAACTGCAAACGCAACTAATTCTAGTGCTTTAAATGACACATTGAACACTCTTTTGCGTAAAGACGCTTTAGAACTACGCGATTTAGTAAACAGTGGCAAATCAGAAGACGAAGTTGAAGCTCGCAAGAACGAATTTTTAAATGATGTGTTCCGTATTTTGGCAGTTTCCCTTGGTGTTCCACCAAAGAAATTTGACTTTGAATATAAAGATGATGACGGCAATTATCACCGCGAAGCTGGAATTACACCTAAAGAGTTCTTTGACAAGTATGTTGGTATGAACTTAGAAGATCACGTTTCAATTATCAATTCACCTACTGACGACAAGCCTTATCACCAAGTTTTCTCAGTTGAATACCTAGGTAACGTTGTTGGTGGTCGACAAGTTCGTCACCTCAACTTGAAGATTGATGACATGAAAGACTTAATCATCAAGCAATTGAAAGCTGGCGAAGTTGTTTGGTTTGGTTCAAATGTTGGTAAGGATTCTGAAAGACAACTCGGTCTTCTTGACACTAATATTTACAAACGCGATGAATTATTTGATGTTGACTTTTCCATGACCAAGGCTGACAAACTTGATTCTGGTGAAAGCTTGATGGATCACGCCATGGTTATCACTGGTGTTGATATTGTCGACGACAAGCCAACTAAATGGAAGATTGAAAACTCATGGGGTGATAAACCTGGTTTCAAAGGTTACTTCATCATGAGTGATTCATGGTTTGATGCATTTGTTTATCAAGCTGTTATCAATAAGAAGTTTTTACCGGAAGACATGAAACAAGAGTTTGATGAAGGTGCCAAAAACCCAATTCAATTGCTACCTTGGGATCCAATGGGTTCTTTAGCATTTAAATAAGCTGTTTAAGCAAATAAAGAAACTGCGCTACATTACGTAACGCAGTTTTTTGTTATTGCGAAATTACTAGTTAAGCCAGCCCCACATTTTGAGCAAAGCGCAAAAAGGCTTCTTGACCAATTTCTGTCTGTTTAAAAACGCCAGCATCTTCTAAAACGCGTGCAAAAACTTGCCCTATTTCATTTTGTAAAATCTGATCAACGTTTTCGGAAGTTAGCGACTGTTTTGCTTTAATTTTTTGCGCCCATTTGAGGTGTATCCGAGCAATTTCATTGGGTTGGTCTAAAAGAAACTTTTTAACTTCAAGCATTTCAGACTCAAGACGAGGCGGTAAAATTGCTAAACCCATTACTTCAATTAGACCAATATTTTCTTTTTTAATATGTTGCACATCGGGATGAGGATGAAAAATACCATCGGGATAAGTAGCTGAGGTTTGATTATCACGCAAAACAAGATCCAATTCATAAAAATCATTTTGTTTACGCGCAATTGGTGTAATTGTATGGTGCTTCTCACCATTAGTAACTGCACGAACCTCAACCTGTTCATCAGTATAATTTTGCCAAGATTTAAGGATCTTTTCTGCTAAATCAACCATTTGACTTTGGCTTTGACTGCGCAAACGGATTACCGATAAAGGCCATTTAACAATACCTGCTTCGACTTGACTAAAACCAGTAAATTGAAGTTTGGTCGTAAGCGGTGCCTTATCCATTGGAAAACGATGTCTCCCTCCTTGATAATGCTCATGAGTCAGAATTGAACCGCCAACAATTGGTAAATCAGCATTACTACCCGCAAAATAGCCGGGAAACTGGTCAACAATCTGGAGCAGATTTTTGAAAGTCTCACGATTAATTTTCATCTGTTCATGCTTAGCAGAAAGAAAAATACAGTGTTCATTAAAATAGGCATAAGGCGAATATTGAAAACCCCATTCTTCATGATTAAGATCAAATCTGATAATGCGATGATTCTTGCGTGCTGGATAGTTAATCCTTCCTAAGTAACCTTCATTTTCCATACACAGTTGACACAGTGGATAACCAGTAGGCTTTTGTTTCTTGGCGGCGGCAATTTCTTTAGGATCTTTTTCCGGTTTTGACAAATTAATAGTAATTTCTAAATCACCATACTGACTAGGTGCTTTGAAATAAATGTTCTTGGCAATAGCTTGCGTCTTGATGTAGTCGCTTCGCTTGCTTAATTCGTAAAAATCGGCAATTGCTTGTTCAGGTGAACGGTGATAGGTTTGCCAAAAGCGTTGGTTAACAATGCTCGGTCTTGGAACTATCAGATCCATTAATTCAGCTCCAATAAGATCACGTTCAGCATTGGTTTTTAAAGAATGACCATGATCTTGGGCAATTTGCACCAATTGATCTTTTAAAGCTAAAAGATTAGATTGTGTCGTCTTGACCGTCAACGCATCATCGCCTACCAGGGCTAAAATCCAATTACGTAAATAAATTCGGTCTAGTTCAGTGTAATCACTGAAGTTTATAATCTGCGTAACAAAAGTTTCAACTAAATTGTGTTCATCCATAACAAGTTCCTATATGGTAATTATTCCAGCACTTTTGTGCCGTCTGCAGTTTCAGCTAAATAAAATGAAGGCTGATAACCAATTTTTTCCTGATATACCTGAGTCATTTTTTCTCTAAACGCGGCAACCTTTTCTTTATTTACCAAGGCTATGGCGCAGCCACCAAAACCAGCTCCAGTCATGCGAGCGCCTAATACACCGGGCAGTTGCCAAGCAGTATGAGCAAGTGTATCAAGCTCTGGGCCAGTGACTTCATAATCATATTCAAGTGAAACATGCGATGAATTCATTAATCGGCCAAACTGAGCTAAATTTTCTTTTTGTAATGCTTGTTCAGCCGCTAAAGTACGTTGATTTTCCCATACGGCGTGCCTGCAGCGCTTGAGCAGGGTTTCATTTGGCAACAGAAAACTGTATTCATCAAAAGTCTGGACGTCTAAATCACCTAGCGAACGAACTTTAAGTTTCGTTTGGATAGCCTTTAGGCCTGTTTCGCATTCTCTTCGGCGTTCATTATACTTAGAATCGGATAATTCACGTCTTTTGTTAGTATTCATGATAACAATTACATTATCCTTTAGTTTCAGCGGTACCATTTTATACTGAAGCGTATTCGTGTCTAACAAAATTGCTTGATCTTTTTGCCCCATCGCAACGGCGAACTGGTCCATAATACCTGAATTTACTCCAATAAATTCATTCTCGGTTTTTACACCTAATTTAACGAGCTCTAAACGTTCAAGAGCTAGGTTAAACTGATCATTCATGATCACACCAATTAGCATTTCCAAGGCAGCTGAAGAGGATAAGCCAGCACCGTCGGGAATATTACCACTCAGATAAATATTCAGTCCGTGAGTAATATTAGCACCACTCTTACGCAAAAAATAAATCATACCCTTGGCATAGTTAACCCATGAGTCTTCTTTTGCATATTGTAATTGAGCTAGATCTATTCTAACAACTCCAAGATCCGGAAAACTAGTAGAATAAAAATTAAATTGCTGATCAGAACGTGGACTTACCGCACCATATATTCCCAAAGAAATTGCGCAAGGAAAAACATGTCCTCCATTATAATCGGTATGCTCACCGATAAGATTAATTCGTCCTGGTGAAAAATAGCACCTTGTCGGGCGCTCCTGATAGGTTTTTACAAACTCAGCTTTTAAATCTTCAATCTTCATTGTTTCCACTCTTTTTCTTAAAGCGTTACCATTTTTGTTTTTATTATACTTTTTTCTAAAAAACTGAACAAGTGTGATACTGACTCACTATGTTATTTGTTACTATAAGAACGCAAAAAGCCGCTATTAGCGGCTTTTTTTACCAAATATGTAATAAACGGTCAGATTGTAGTTTATTCAAATTAAACTGGTGAACATGTTGCTGTTTACTCGGCGGATATTCCTCAGCAAAATCCGCTAAATTAATTAATCCAGTTGAGTATGTCCAAACCCCTTTAACTTTTTTAATTGGATCCAGCATTTCGTTTCGGACTGGATAAGCGGAAATTAAAAAATGTTTGTGATGAAACTTAAAAGCAAAATATGGAAGTCGAAATTCTTCAATAATTTCTTTCTTAGTTTTACCAATTGTCACCACATTTCGATAAGTTCCATATTTCTCAGTAAAGCGATCATTAAACGAAAAATAGAAATTTGAAATGTGAACATGAGGAAAGTCTTCTTCATCAACTTGATCAGGAACAGCAACTACATGAGCAAAATGATCCAAATCACTTTCTTTTTGTATTAATGCCCTACCTAATTGATTAGGACTAATAACACGAGCCCACTCAGGAATTTGAACATTAGCCTGATAGCTAAGATACATTTGTTTAACTACTTCAGGCTTAACCCAATCATAGTGCCTGCGAATCTCGTTACGGTTTAACAAATTTTGCAGGTTTTTATGATACATTAAATCAACAATAAAACACTCGTAGTGATACTGTTCAACCCACTGCTGATAGTGATCAATGCTCTCTTCAACGATGTGAGTACTATCGACAATTACGGTTTCACCACGTTTCATTTTTTCTTCTACGAGGTAATCCACCATTTTTTCCGTTTGCTCATTAGCATAACGCGGAATAACTTGATGTAAGCAATCGGAATCTTCTTCATAATAGTAAGTTAAGTTCGCCAATAATAACCTTATCTGATCACGGCTGATCGCGTAAGGCTGTAAGTGATGACGAGCAATAAAAGAAGATTTTCCGGAGCCGGGTGCGCCTCGTAATAAAAATATTTTACGCATACCTATTCTCCAAACTAAGAATGTAAAACTCTATTTAATATCGTATTAAATTTTAACATACATCTGGAAAATTCTTCACGATTAACTGAAAAGTGGATGAAAAATCAGCATAAAATTTGTTTTTCAATGATCTGTAACTGGCTGTCCATTATATAAACAATTGGTTGGGCATTCGGCACTTCAAGATTAACAATTTCATTATCATTAATCTGTTCAATTTGTTTAATTAATGCGCGTAAACTTGAGCCATGCGCAACTACTAACTGGTCTTCGCCTTTTAATAAACGGTTGGCAATCTGATTATAATAATAGACCAACAGCCGTTTTTGAGTTTGGTATAAACTCTCAGCATTAGGCAAACAACGATAGTCAAAATTGTCGTAACATAGCGCCTTTATTCTTTCACCCGCAGGCGGAATAGCATAAAAGCCGCGACGCCACTCTCTTACTTGTTTTTCACCAAAAATCGAGCGAGAACTGTCTTTATTAATACCCCGTAATTTACCATAATGACGTTCATTTAATCGCCAGGTTTTAGTTATAGGCAAATATAAAAAATGACAAATTTCAGCAACAATATTAGCTGTAATAATTGCTCGCTGCAAAGTCGAAGTATGAATATGCGTCGGTTCAAAATCACTGATTTCATTAATTAACTGTCCTGCTGACTTAGCTTGAGTTCTACCTTTAGCAGTTAGTGCAACATCATCCCAGCCAGTGTATATATTTAGTGAATTAGCAGTGCTTTCACCATGTCTAAGTAACACTAACTTTACCATTTTTAACCCATCCAGTTTTTAATCAATAAATAGATGCCAAAAATTGTAAAAATAATACCTAATACCAAGAATGGACCATAACCACGTCCTTGATTTTTGTGACGGCGGTTAAACGCATATGCCATATCGTATAATCCAACTATAAGCACGATAATGGCAGTAAAAATATTGACTTCAAATTTCATTTTGACGCTTCCTTATCATGATCAGAGACAATCATCTTATTGTTCTTTCCCCGCTCACACTCGACTTGAAAATTAGTGTGATTAATACCTAAATTGGCAAGTTTTTGACTAATTTGACCAGTCAATTGTTCAAATTGACCAGCAGTTAAGTCCGCAGCTACATTTACGTGAGCATCTAACATGATGTAACGATCGCTATAACGCCATACATGAACGTGATGAATGTTTTTAATATCAGGAAATGAAAGAACAATTTTATTAACTTGATCAAGATCAACATCAGGATTAGATTCCATCAAAATATTGGCAGCCTTTTTGGTTAGACCATAAGCTTCATGGAAAACAAAAATTGAAACAAGTAAGGTCATTAACGGGTCGATCCAAGTGATATGCCAGAAGTAAATACAGATGGCTCCGATTACCACAGCAACACTAGACAAAGCATCACTCATCATATGAATGAAAGTTGAACGAACATTTAAGCTTTGTTCGCCGTCTTCATGCATTACAATCATTGAAATTATATTAGCTAACAATCCAATGACTGAAACAACTAGCATAATAGTGCCACTAATTTCAGTTGGCTGCCAAAAACGTTCAATTGCTTCAACAAATAGAATAATGCTAATTAAAATTAGAACAATTCCGTTAGTAAAGGCAGCTAGTGTTTCAGCTCGTTCATAGCCAAAAGTTTTTTGTTTATTGCTACGTCGATTGCTAATTAAGTGAGCCACAAACGAAATAATAATTGCTCCGACATCGCTTAAATTGTGTACGGCATCGGATAAAAGTGATAACGAACCTGAAACGAAGCCACCGATAAATTCCGCAGCCGTGATAATAACATTGAGTGCTGTAACGTAAGCGTAACGCTTTGTGGTGTGATCTTTCATTTGCTTCTCCTTATTACATCAGTATAACAAAAAGGCCTACTATTTACAGTAGGGCCTTACATTTCCGTTGCATCAACATTATAATCAACAATTTCAAATTTTCCGTTATTGTATAGTATTCCCCTTGTAACGCTGCCATTATCGGGAAAAATAATGTCATGCAAACCATCGCTTTGATTCCAGTATTTGATTGCCAGTGTTTTAATAAAATCACCATGAGAAACGATGAGGACACGCTGATCATTTTTAGTTAAATCACCTAAAACTGAAACTGCTCTCACCATACGATCATCAAGTTCGGCTTTATTCTCGGCTAAATGACGAGGATCAGCCTTCTTGGTAGCCTCACGAAATTCGTAGATTCCTACCTGATTGATAATCTTAGTGACATCTTTTTCAGGTCCGATTCCGGCAGCATAACTAACTTGCTCCCAAGTATCTTGAATATCGTCACCTTCAAACGAACCAAAAAAAACTTCACGAAATTCGGGCAGTTTTTTAATTTTCCCGATTTCAGATACTTGATTCGCGTCCTTCATTAAATGAACTGTATCAATTGCTCGTTTTAAATCAGAAGAATACATATTGTCAAATCGAACTTGGCTTAATGCTCGAGCAGTCGTTTTTAAGTCATTAATCCCTTTAACAGTCAACGGTGAATCACACCATCCCTGCACCTTATCCAGTTGATTAAACATAGTTTCACCATGACGAATTAAATATACTTCTGTTGCCAATCTATATTCTCCTTTCATCTAAATTAATGTTTATAAACTATAACACATATGCCTTGTAAAAGAAATAGCCAGCTTGAATAAAAGCTAGTGTAGCAATGAAAACACGCATATACTTGGCTGGAACTACACGTAAAATATCCATGCCTAAATAGCCACCAATAAACATCCCTATCGCCAACGGAATTGCCTGAATCCAGTAGATATGTGAAGCAAAAGCAAAAACGATTAAGGCAACTAAATTTGCTAAGCCACAAATGACATTTTTAATTGCATTTACAACAATAAATTTTTCGTCTGTGATATAAGTTAGTAAAACCATGACAATTACTCCACCAGCAGCACCAAAATAGCCAGTGTAAATTCCCATTACTAGCAATGCTACGATATATAATACCTCTTGCCAGAGGGGTCTTTTATGTGGCTTTAAATTATGATGCTTAGCTGAAACGATAACCATAATTCCCGACCCAGCAATAAAAAATGGCACAACTTTCTCAAAAACTTTCGATGGAAAAGTAAGCAACAAATAGCAGCCACATAACGATCCTAATATGGTAAAAAGAGCATAAAAAGCTACTTGACGCCAGTGGCCTTTGAGCTCCTTAAGCGATGAAAGAGTCGAACCTATACCTGTCCAAATGAGGGCAGCGTCATTAGTTACATTCGCATAAATTGGAGGTATACCAACGGCTAACAAAGCCGGATACGATGCTAGCGATGCCATTGAGGCTGCCGAAGACAGCAAACCACCGGCAATTCCGCCCAAAAAAATAAAAATCATGGTTAAAACTGAGGGCATTGTAATCTAACTTCCTTTTAATCAATAATATCTATTATAATGCAGGTAACAAACAAATTAAGAGGGTAAACTAAAAGTGACAAAATTTCAAACATTAATCTTTATTCCTGAGGGTAGTTTGCTTGATGAGAAAGCGGCTGAACGAAATGCTCTTCAGCGAACCCTAAAAGCATTAGGTAGTGGTTTTGGGCCTGCCGAACGTTTAAAATATAACGACTTTTGCACGCAGAGTAAGTTGCTTGGCTTAGATGAGCGCATCGAAATCAGCTTGCAGAACTTTTGTAAAACAAACTTAACTGAAGCACGCAAGATTTTCAATGAGCAAATACAATTGCAAAAACAATTAGTTAAAGGTGTAGTTCCATTTTTAGACGAAATCCAAGGCAAAGTTAAAATGGTACTCTTATCAAAAGAAAACAAACAAGTTGTTACAAATCGATTAGCCCCAAGCGAATTACTTAATTATTTTGCAGCGAGCTATTTTAAAGACAGCTTTCCTGAGCGGCTTCCAAATAAGAATATTTTTATAAAGATTATTCAAGAGCAAGAACTTGAACCAGATTCTTGTTTAATCATTGGAACTGACTTAGCCGATGAAATTCAGGGCGCTGAAAACGCTAACTTGCAATCTCTTTGGGTTGCCCCTAAGAAAGTAAAAATGCCAATTAGTCCGCGTCCTACCCTACATTTAAAAAAGTTAAATGACTTATTATTTTACCTTGAACTTAGCTAGTTTATAATAAGTATAAGAATTGCGAGGTACTAAGTATGAAGAAAATAGCAGTAATATTTGCCGATGGCTGTGAAGAAGTTGAAGGTCTGAGTGTAGTTGATGTTTTAAGGCGGCTTGGTGCCGAATGTGATATGGTTGGATTAACCAGTAAAGACGTGACGGGAGCGCATAACATTAGAATTACTTGTAATAAAGTGCTTGATGATCACTTACTCGACTACGATATGGTTGCTTTACCAGGTGGCTCTGAAGGTGCCAATAACTTACGAGCAAATGACGAGTTACGTGATTTCATGGCTAAAAGAAACGCTGAAGGCAAGTGGAATGCAGCAATGTGTGCTGCTCCAATCGCATTAGCTCGCTTCGGTCTTTTAGATAATGCCGACTATACCTGTTACCCTGGCTTTGAAAAGCAAACTAAAAAAGACGCTCCAATCGGTCATTTTAAAAAAGATATTACAGTGACTGACGATATCCATAAAATCGTTACCAGCCGCGGACCAGCAACTGCATGGGCTTTTTCTTATGCAATTGCCGAAGCACTTGATATTGATACTAATGACCTGAAAAAAGCCATGCTTTATGACTACTTAGGTGACCATATTCAGGATAGTTTATAAGTAAATACTGGATACAAAAAAGCAATCCTAATTCGAATATTAGATTTTATGGAAAACCGAATTATTGCGCTTTAGCCGCATAATAGATGGTAAAATTACTTTAAAAGTTCAAAGTAGTTACGGTGACATTATCGTTAACTAGAAAGCGAATATATAATTTCCCTATTTTAGATAAGAAGCTATGATATTCTTTTTCCAGGTTTTTTATGTATTAATTTTGGATATCTTCGCATTAGCCTGTCCTTTGTCGTATATGAAGCTTACTTTACGTATCTTGCAGTCATGGTTCATAAAAAAGACAGTTGCATCTTTTGATAGCCGTTTTATCAAAGCGTATTTAAAACAAAATTGGTAGAATATTATCTATATGCTCTACCAATTTTTTATTTTTCTCGGAATTTAAATACTGAATTTTATAGGGAGGCAAAATTAATGCTAACTGATGCTCATTGCCATTTGGAAAATAATCAAAACTTGGCACAGCTACAAATTCAAAATGGGATTAAGTCGATTATCAATTGCCAGAATCCGCAAGAATGGTCAACTAATCTTCAGCTGACTGAACGTAGGCAACCTCTTAGCTTTGGTATTCATCCCTGGGACGCTGATAAATTCACGTTCCAAGAAGTTCTACCCTATTTTGAACGAGCCAACGTTGTGGGCGAAATTGGTCTTGATACAGTTTGGACAAAAAACAATCTTGACATTCAAACACCTATTTTTGAAAAACAAGTTTCTTGGGCTTGCGATAAGCAAAAGCCAGTAATTTTGCATACTAAAGGATGCGAAAAACTCATTTTAGACACAATTAAAGAGTACCCAAATCACTATATGATTCATTGGTATGATTGTCCAAGCTTCCAAGAAGAGTACATTGCCACCGATTGTTATTTTAGTGTCTGCCTTGCAGTCTTAAGTGATCCCAGCGTTATAAAGTTGGCTAAAGCAGTTCCGCTTGAGCGATTACTTATTGAAACTGACGGTTTAAGTTCGGTTAAATGGCTGGAAAATCGTTCGATTCAGGTTGAAGAATATCCTGACATTTTAGAGAAAACAGTTACCACCTTAGCCAAACTACGTAATATTGACAAAGTAAGATTAACCACGCAGTTAGCAAATAACTTGAATGACTTTTTAAGATAAAGAATAAAGCTTTAATTTATAGAATTTTTTCATTTTTAGTACTATATTCGTCTAAAAGAGAGACGATCGAGTACATATTACAGTCCAAATAATAAAGTAGGTATATATTTATAAGCTCCATCTATTCCCTGATAGTCAAGCCACTTTTTTAGTTGTTTAACGGAAGTTTCACCAATTCTCTTGTTTTTTCCATGTAGTTGTTTAATTTCTTTTTCTACTTGAGGCATTTCTTTTAAAGCGATTTCCTTACCCTTTTCGAAAACCAAATTCATAACTTTCATTTCTGCTTTAACAAGTGGCTTAAGCGACTTCTTTTTTGCGTTAATGTTATAGATGTTATCACTTCCTAAGTTTACCCAGCCTTGATTTTTACCACTTTTGTCAATAATATGAGCAACTAAAGCAGCCTTGGCAGTACCATATTCTGTTACCTTAAAACGGACT
Organism: Lactobacillus sp. C449L; assembly: GCF_059900815.1. Taxonomy (NCBI): domain Bacteria; kingdom Bacillati; phylum Bacillota; class Bacilli; order Lactobacillales; family Lactobacillaceae; genus Lactobacillus; species Lactobacillus sp. C449L. The sequence goes on from NZ_JBWXGA010000005.1 coordinate 75,219, forward strand.
TTTTTATCAATCAGCTTTTTTACAACTTTCTTACTATATTGCTCTCCTTGCGATGCATTAAAGTTAGGAAATAAAGCAGCATCTTTAGTTAACCTAAAAATATAACCAGCCTTGGCCAAGCGCTTCGCTGGAATAATTTGTAAGTTTCCGTTTTCCGAGTTTTTGTTTTTCTGAACAGACTCGGTTGCTGCATAAACATTGACACTTTCTTTTCTAACGCTAGCAAGTGAAAATAATAATGTAGCTGCCGCTGTCATGATGTAATAATTTCTTTTGTATTTCATTTAAACAATCCTCCAAACCACTAACGTTATTTTTTCTTTTAAGCAAATTATAATATTGTTACAATCGTGTTACAACAATTATTATATTAAATATATGTTTTTTTCACATTAGAGGATCTAATTAGAATTGTTTAATAAGTAACAAAATAATTAAATGACGGCAAATGTAATTGATATTTACTATTTCTTTTCTTTAAAAATATAAACGTATCATCTCCTAGTTGCAGCCTGTTACTTCTTTAAATGCCAAACAACAATTAGTCATTCTTCCACAAAATAGTTATATTTTTTGGAAGTTTCTATGTGAATTTTGTCCAAAAAATTCCGTTTTGAATAACTTATTTTTGACAACAGAAAATTTCAAATTATTGCTTGATCTAGCATTCTATTCATGTTCTTCTTGGCTTTCATTTTTTAAGTTCCATTAAAATAATTGAAAAGATACTAGTTTTTTAAAAAAATAAACAGCTCAAATTCTAATATAGCAAGTATATTTTTATCTTTTTTGAAATCGATATCAATTTAATTTGAAAACGATATCATTTAGTGATATATTTAAATTTAGGTAAAAGGAGGTGATAATATGGCAACGATTTCAGATGTTGCTAAATTATCGGGAGTCTCAGTAAGTACAGTTTCTAGGGTTATTAACAATAATCCCCATGTTTCAAAAAATAAAGTCGAAAAAGTTAAACTGGCAATGGAGCAACTAGGATATGAACCGCTTTTAGCTGCTCAACAGCTGCGAGGATCAAGCACAAAAACAATAGAAGTTGTTTTGCCTTCTATTATTAATCCTTTTTTCTCTTATCTAGTGAATTACATTCAACAAACAGCTACGCAGTATTCTTATAAAGTCCTAATTTTTCAAACCTTTGGAAAAAAAGAAGATGAAATTAACGCATTAGAGCTGTTAAAACTTCATCAAGTCGATGGAATTATACTTTGTGCGCTAGAAAATGACTGGGATTTAATTAAATCATATAAGAAATATGGTCAAATTGTAGTTTGTAACGAGTATATATCTGACGAAACATTGCCTTGTGTAATTGGCAATCAGTACGATGCATTCGTTAAAGGCACAAATTATATTATCAATAAAGGAAAAAGAAAAATAGCTTATTGTACCGGTGCTTCTAAGCTAACTTTAGGCAATTTGGGACAAAGTTTCGATAGCGATCGTTATCTGGGGTTCTCTACTGCCCTAAAAGAAAATAATCTTGAGTTTAATTCAAATTGGTTATTCTCAAATGCACATTCAATTGAAGACGGAAAACTGATAGTTAAAAGAATTTCCAAGATGAAAGATAAACCTGACTGCATAATAGCTGGTAGTGATGAGGTAGCAACTGGAATAATGAGCGAAGCTCTTAAGAGGAATATTAAAATACCGGAAGAACTTGGTATTTTAGGTGTTGACGACCAACCTCTAGATGAGTTTCTATCTTACCCACTTACAACAATAAAACAACCTATTAAAAGTATGGGTGAAAAAGTTACTGAAATATTAATGCAAGATATAAAAAGTCAAAAAGAAGATAAAAGAAAGATACTTTTAGACCTTGATTTAGTTATAAGAAAAACAATTTAGTTAATGATTGGAGAACAAAAATGACAGTAGTATTAGCAAGAATAGACCAAAGGTTGATTCACGGCTTAATTGTTAATCAATGGGCCCAAGCATTGAAAATCAAACGCTTTATGGTCATTGATGATGAAATTAGCAAAAACGAAGCAATTAAAGCTAGCATGCGTATGTCAAAACCTTCGGGAACTGGAATGTCTATTATTGATACAGAAAAGGCTATTTCAAATTTTAATGCTGGGAACTATGACAATCAAAGAGTATTAGTTCTTGTTAAAGAACCTAGCACATTAATCAAACTTATTGAAAACGGAATAGAAATTCCTAAAGTTGATTTAGGAATTATATTCAACGAAAACGGCCGCAAGCCTATCAGTAATTTTATTGCTTTGAATAAACAAGAAGAGGATGATCTTGAGAAAATTAGACAAAAGAATATCCCTATTGTAATTCAATACGTTCCAGAAGACCAAGAGAAAGAATACTAGAGGAAATTACGATGTCAGGAATTCAGATTTTACAAGATGTATTAATTGTCATATTAGCAGGATACATGACAGTGGACCAAAATGGTTTAGTTATTATGTCATGGTTTCCTGTAATTGTAGGTACAATCACAGGTTTAATTATGGGCGACTTAAATACCGCATTATTAATTGCTGGTACCTTTCAATTAATGATGCTTGGAGTGGCAGCCTTAGGTGGCGCTTCAGCTCCAAACTATGGTTTAGCAACTATTGTAGGTATTTTTGTAGCGGTTAGAACAGGGACAGGTATCAAATCTGCAATAGCAGTTGGATTACCTGTAGGCCTTATTGCAGTTCAACTAGAAGTTTTATGTAGGATTATCTGCAATGGTTTAGCCCATAAAATGAAAACAGATAATGATCAACATAATTGGAAAAGAATGGAACGTGAAGCTTGGTTAGGTCCTCTGCTATTCAGCTTGCAAACTGCTGTTCCAACAGCAATAGTTGTATTAGCTGGTCCTCCAGCAATTAAAGCAATATTAAAGTTCATTCCCGAATGGTTTACTACTGGTTTAACAATTGCTGGAGGAATGCTTCCAGTTGTTGGTATTGGAATGTTAATGAGATACATGCCAGTTAAAAAGTTTCTTCCGTTTATAATTGTTGGTTTTGTTTGCGCAACTTTCTTAAATATTTCTGTACTCGGAATAGCGTTAATTGGTTTTGCTGCTGGATATTGGTACTTTACTTCAAATCAGCATAAAACAAAAGCTGCAATTAGTACAAACAACAATCCAACTAGTATAAGTGAAGACACAAATGAAGGCGAGGACGACTACGATGAGTAAGGAACAAACTAATGGTCAGCTTGATAGCAAGACACCTAACATTACTAAGAAAGACCTATGGAGAGCTGGTAGTAGATATGGATTTATGGCAGTCAATATTTTTAATTATGAATCTCAAATGGGCGCGGCAGTAGCTTGGTCTTTAGCACCAATTCTTAGAAAAATTTACAAAGATGATGACGAATATCAAGAAGCGTTAGACAACCATTTTAACTACTATAATTCTACTACAGTAATGTCAAGCTTGATTCTAGGTGCCACCACTGCAATGGAAGCAAAGGATGGAATTAAAGCAAAAACAGCTGTCCAATCATTAAAAACTAGTTTGATGGGACCGCTAGCTGGAGTTGGCGATACTCTTGTTTGGATATTATGGCCTACAATTATGGGATCAATTTCAGGATATATGGCTTTGCAAGGAAATCCGTTAGGAGCTATTATTTGGTTCATTGCAAACGTTATTTTTTGGTTTGTTAAGGTAGGATTGTTTGAAGTAGGTTTTACTTCAGGCACAAAATTAATTACGTCGCTTGGCGATAAGCTGTCTCTTTTTACAGAAGCAGCTTCAATAATGGGGCTAACAGTTGTAGGGAGTCTAATTGCAACGACTGTAAAGATATCAACACCATTAAAATTCACCTTTGGCAAAGTTTCGTTAGCTTTGCAAAGTGGGATTTTCGACAAGATAATGCCAAATTTATTACCGGCACTATTAACAATATTAGTTTATAAACTATTGGGTAACAAAAAATGGACTCCAACTAGACTTATTTTGTTCGTAATTATAATATCCTTAATTGGTTCATATTTCGGTTTACTAAAAGCTTAGGAGAAAAAATGCAGCGTAAAATTATTTTAGCTTCACATCATCGACTTGCAGACGGTCTAAAAGATACCCTAAATTTTATTTCTGGAAATACTAAAAGTGACGAGATAATTTCTTTTTCTGCGTATTTGGATAACACTTCCGTAGAAGAAAAAATCAAAACACTAATGTCCAAATTTTCAAGCAAAACAGAATTAGTAGTTTTAACCGATATGACCGCAGGAAGTGTTAATCAACTTTTCTTCCTATATAGAGAAAGGCCACACACCCATGTCATAAGTGGGATGAACTTGCCTTTAGCGCTTGCTTTCTTAATGGAACCAAATCAAAACTATCTAACCGAAGACAGAATAAGAGAAATTCTTAAAGAAGCTCGAGAAGCAATGGTATATGTAAACGATATAAAGGTGGATGATGATGACGAATAAAAACAGACCTTGGTGGAAAAATAGTGTTGTATATCAAATTTATCCAAAGAGCTTCAACGATTCAAATAATGATGGAATTGGTGACCTAAACGGTATAGCTGAAAAGCTAGATTACTTGGAAGAACTTGGAATCGATGTTATTTGGCTAAATCCTATTTATAAGTCTCCACAGATTGATAATGGCTACGATATTTCAAACTACAAAGAAATTAATCCTGAATTAGGAACAATGGCCGATTTTGATGACTTATTAAAGAAATGTCATCAAAAAAACATAAAGATTATTTTAGACTTAGTAGTTAATCACACTTCAGATAAAAATCCCTGGTTTAAGCAAGCGCAAAAATCGTCTGACAATCCGTATCACGATTTTTATATTTGGAAAAAGCCAAAAAATGGTCATGAGCCGAACAACTGGGGCTCCAGTTTTGGTGGATCAGCGTGGACATATGTAGATAAGACTGCCGAATATTATCTACATTTATTTGCAAAAGAACAACCTGATTTAAATTGGGACAATCCAAAAGTTAGAGAATCAGTTTATGACATTATGAAGTTTTGGCTTAATAAAGGCATAGACGGTTTTAGAATGGATGTCATTTCTTTAATTTCCAAGGACACTCGTTTTTCTGATGGCCCTATTATTCAAAATAAAAAATATGCTAGTTATTACCAGGGGGCAGCTAATGGTCCAAAAGTTCATAAGTATTTACAGGAAATGAACCGTGAAGTCTTGAGTAAGTATGATATTATGACTGTCGGAGAAACGCCCCATACTAATTCTTCGGAAGCAGTACTGTACTCAGCACGGGATCGTCATGAACTTAATATGGTTTTCAGTTTTGATCATATGCATTTAGATTACGGTAAATATGGAAAATTTTCCGATAAGCGTTTTAAGTTAATTGATTTAAAGAGAGTTTTAACAGACTGGCAAACTGAAATGTCAGACCATCAAGCATGGAATAGCTTATATTGGAGCAACCACGACCAAGCAAGAGCGGTTTCTCGTTTTGGAAATGATAATCAAAAATACCGTGAAAAATCTGCGAAAATGTTAGGAACTGTTCTGCATATGTTGCAAGGAACTCCATATATATTTGAAGGCGAAGAAATAGGAATGACAAATGCTCTTTTTTCTGATATTACAGACTATCAAGATGTTGAAACTAAGAGTATTTATAAAGAATTTACTGAGCAAAACCATTTGAGTAAAGATTATACAATGGAATGTATACATCTAAAATCACGTGACAACGCTAGAACTCCAATGCAATGGAATGAAACTGAAAATGCTGGTTTTAGTAAAGTTAAACCTTGGTTAAAAACTAATTCAAATTACAAAGAAATAAATGTTAAAAATGCTTTAGCAAATAAAAACTCTGTTTTCTACTTTTACCAAAAGTTAATTAAATTGAGGCATGAACTTCCTATTATTACTACAGGTAAATATAAATTGATAGACGCAAGTAATCCTTACATATATACTTATTTACGAGAAGAAAAAAATCATGCACTAATTGTGATAGCCAATTTCACTGATAGGGAAATTAATTATTCAATACCTAAAACTGTAGATTATTCTTCTTCAAAATTAATAATTGGCAATCAAAACTTACCCGATGAAATTAGTAATGGAGAACTTGATTTATCTGCTTATGGATGTGCTGTTTATGAATTAAGCAATTGAAATAAGTTTATTTGAGCAGACTCTTTATTAAAAAAACTGATAGACATTTCAATGAAAGCAGCCATCAGTTTTTTTGTGTTTAATTTTATGTATAAAAGCTAAATGACCGTATTTAAGGTGGTGGGTTTTGTCATAATTAAAAATTGAGTTTTATAGGTTAATCTGCCTAGATATTTTTTTCGCCTTATTAGTTTCTAAATTTAAAACTACTTAACTATTGCATTATAACTTTGTTAGATCTAATCGTTTATACTTTTCTGTAACGAGATTTTACTCAGTTCAAATATCTAAGAATCTATTTGAATAAGACTATTTTATAATTTACCTGCATTTTTATAAGTATCTACTGATTTTAATTTAAACAAACAAAAAAGCTCCTATCTCTTAAGAGATAGGAGCTTATTAATTTAAGCTAGTTTATTCAAAATTATTTTAATAATTAGCTCTATTCAAAAGCACTTTGCTTAACAAACTCACCGTTACCGATTGAGTAGTATGCCTTCCCATTGATAGAAACTATATTTCCATAAGTTTGAACAGATTCGCAGTCCTTAACTGTTGGCTTACCAGAGCGGTTATCAATACTTATAACGGAAACTCTTGCAGTTAATTAACTTTCTTTAACATTAATATTATTACTTGCTACATATTGACCCTTGGCAATTTCGACGAATTGACGTCCTTCAATTGACTTAGTCTCTCCAGTAGTAATCTCTGAACCAGCTGTAAGAACCACTTTGTTAATTCTCTTACCAGTAGCATCATATACATACGAATTTCGTTTAATTATTGCATTAGAGGTTACACCTTCAGCAGGTACATTATTAGCTTCTCTTTTAGCTGAAGGGAAATTTGCAGCCTTTATATATTGATCATTATCAATGATGTAGTAATTAGTCCCAAGAATTTTTACTGGATCACCATATGTACCAACTTTTGTGTTCTTCTTTAGTACCTTGGTACCAATACGCTCACCATCTTGACTATAGATAAACGCATTATGCTTCAAGCGACGACTTCTTGCTCTAAAGTTATTAACAGCAACGTATAAACCGCTCTCAGTTAGATAGAACTCGCGATTGCCAATATTTCTAATTCCAAAGGTTGAAATAGTTGAGCCCTTCTTAGCAACTAGCAGATTTGCACGTTTTCCTTCTTTATTGTAGAAGTAAGCATTGTGCTTCAGTTTACGGTTTGCCGCTTTAGATGCTTGAGCCTCTGTAGTACTATCTGAGGCATTTGAACCGGAACCATTTGAGCCTGAGCCGTTTGAACCTGAGCCATTTGAGCCGGAACCATTTGAACCAGAACCATTTGAGCCTGAGCCATTTGAGCCTGAGCCATTTGAACCTGAGCCATTTGAACCTGAGCCATTTGAACCTGAACCATTTGAGCCTGAGCCGTTTGAACCTGAGCCATTTGAGCCTGAGCCGTTTGAGCCGGAACCATTTGAACCTGAGCCGTTTGAGCCTGAGCCGTTTGAGCCGGAACCATTTGAACCTGAGCCGTTTGAGCCGGAACCGTTTGAACCTGAACCATTTGAGCCTGAGCCGTTTGAACCTGAACCATTTGAGCCGGAACCATTTGAGCCTGAGCCGTTTGAGCCGGAACCATTTGAGCCGGAACCATTTGAGCCTGAGCCGTTTGAGCCTGAGCCGTTTGAGCCTGAGCCGTTTGAACCTGAACCATTACCGCCAGAATTCCGTGCAGTATTAATTGCTAAAATTGCTTCAGCTTTTGCTCGATTTACTTCATCAGCATTGGTAGCTCTATTAATTGCATTTGTGCCATTGGCTAATGCATTATCAATTGCTAACTTTTTTTTTGATTTTTCCTCAGCAGTTAAAGTTTGATCTTGGTCAACACTATTCTTAGCTTCTGTTGCTGCTGTAGTAATTTCTTGTATTGCATCAGTCTTGAGTTGTGATACTGATCTCCCTCGAACGTACTGTGCATCAATTGCAGTAATACCAGCAGTTTGTTTTTCTAAAACTTCTTGAGCATTTTCGGCTCTATTAATAGCGCTTTGTGCTTTAGATTTTTCTAATTCAACATTTGCTGTTTGATAGTCTTTTTCTGAGGTAGTCAGTGAAGGATCATTAGCTATTGCAGTTTTAATGGCTTGTGCTTCAGCAGTTACTGCAGCTACTGCAGCCTCTTTTTGTTTGTTTAAGTCAGCTTGACCAGTAGCTCTTGCTACATTATTAATTGCATCAATTCCAGCATCTCTATTTTCATTAATCTTAGTTGCATTCAATGATGTATTAATTGCTTGTTTAACATCAGCAGCCAGGTTATCTATTAATTGCTTTTGTCTTTGCTTTTCTGAGTTAGTAATATTTAAAGCTTGGTCAATTCTACCTTTAGCACTAGTTGCAGTTGCATCAATTACTTGACATGCTTGTGCTTTTTGACTACTTAATGGTTGTCCAGAAACATGTTGTTCATCAATTCTAGTAATTCCTGCTGATTCTTGATTACTTATTTCTTGAGAAGTCTTAGCACGGTTGACTAATCTAGTTGCCCTTGATAATGCAGAATCAACATTAGCTTTTTGAATTTCTTTAGTATCATCATCTATTGTGACATCTTGATCAATGTTACCTTTTATTAAGGTGGCTTCGTCATTTAGATTTGCAATCGCATCCTCTTTTTGTTCAGCTAAACTAACGCCTGAAAGATGTTGAGCGTGAATATTTCTGACGCCTTTATTGTACTCATCCTTAACTTCTTGAGCATTAGTGGCAGCTGTGATTCTATCTATAGCCATTTGCATTTGTGCATTAACCGCACTTACTTGATTAGCTATCGTAATATCATCAAGCAAAGAATCGCTCCTAATAGCTGCTGTAACTATTGCTGCTTCGTCTCTAATTAAAGCCTTAGCGTAATCTTTTTGGTTGGCTAATGTTATTGGATTAGTTACATATTTAGATTTAATATCAGCTATACCTTGTTCACGAGCAATTTGTACTTCTTGAACACTATTTGCCTTGTCAATAGCATCTTTGGCACTATTAACTGCACTATCTACATCAGCAGACTGTTTAGCCTTTGCATCATTATCTAAGGATGGATCTTGCATGATCTTTCCCTTAGTTTCAGTCGCTGCTTCATCAATGGCTGTCTTGGCTGCACTCTTTTGGTCAGCTAATGTTGTACTGTTTGGAATATGGTCGCCTTGGATCTTGGCAATACCTGCTTCCTTAGCATCCTTTACTCCTTGCGCATTTGTTGCTGCATCAATTG
>NZ_JBWXGA010000193.1:0-464 GCF_059900815.1 Lactobacillus sp. C449L
GTTTTTAACGAGAATTTACAAGTGAACTTGAAGAAGTTGGATAATAAATTAACAGGATATGGTTTTGAATATCCGATTGATATTGTATACAAAAATGATCTTGGACAAAAATTCACCAGCAAGTTTGAATTTCACGTACCAAAATCTTTAGTGGATTCTTATTTGACATATCCAGTAAGTAACAATCGTTACAAAATCAGTTTTGATGAAACTAGCCACAATGAGAGTAAAAATCAATCGGTGCTAACAACAACTAAGCGATTTGAACTACCAAAAGTAAATATCGAAAAAAGAACTGGTCATCTTTTCTCTAGTTCCCAGGTTGCTGGCAGAGATAGCCGAATAAAATATGACATTATCGATGGGGGACGAAAATTTTACACTCCGATTTGGGGGGATCTTGGAACCTATCAAGTAGAAGCGAAAAACGTTGATCCTTTAGGTGTTCATAAAATTAACGTGTC
>NZ_JBWXGA010000194.1:0-463 GCF_059900815.1 Lactobacillus sp. C449L
TTTTTATCGTACTCTTCACTTAATAACAGCTGAAGCTCAAAGTCATTCATTTTTTGTGAAAGCTGCGTGATTTCTTCTTCTAACTCAGCCTGCAGCTCTGCATCGCTTTCCTCTTTTACAAGCTCATATGTTAAATCAAGATTTTCAAAGCTCTCATTCAGTTCTGATAAGTGGTTGACCTGATCCTTTAGGGCATTGGCTTCATTTATGACCGTCTGCGCCTTTTGCTGGTCGTTCCAAAAATCTGGATCGGTCATGATGTTCTCCAATTCGGCAATCCGGGCTTCCTTCTCTTCTAAGTCAAAGAGACCCCCTAAAGTCCGCTAAACGTTTAGCTGTTTTTTCGAGCTCATTCCTGATGTCTGCTAATTCCATATTCTTCACCTCATAGTATTTTAAAAAAATCGTCTTTATTGTAAGTTATTTACTGTAACCAAAAAAGTTCGTGGTCTTCCTTTTAGAT
>NZ_JBWXGA010000195.1:0-463 GCF_059900815.1 Lactobacillus sp. C449L
GAGTAGTTCACCTTCTCCTTGTTGGTCTTCACGTACTCGACCAGCTCGGCGAAGTTCTTCGCGGGGAAGTCCTTCCTGGCCACGAAGGCGGACGGCAGGTCCACAATGAGGCCGATCGGCTCGTAATCCTTGATCGGGTCGTACTTCAGCCTCGGGTACAGCGCCGGGTTGGTGGCGTGGCTGATGTGGATCATGAGAAGGTTGTACCCGTCGGGTGCCGAGGCTGCGACCTTGGCGCTGCCGATCGAGCCACCGGCACCGCCGATGTTCTCCACCACGACCTGTTGCCCGAGGATCGGGGACATGCTCTGGGCGAGCAGGCGCGCGAGGGTGTCGCCCGGCCCGCCCGCTGCGTAGGGCATCACCATGCTCACGGGCCGCGTCGGGTATGTCTGTGCGTCCGCGGAGCTTGCCGCGACCGAGGCCGCCACTGCCAAGGCGCCGAGCGTGGTCCACTTCATCT
>NZ_JBWXGA010000196.1:0-463 GCF_059900815.1 Lactobacillus sp. C449L
GGGATATGATCCGGACCAGGCTCCAGAGCACCTGATGGGCCAGCTTGCTGGCCTATTAGGTCGAGCCGGTGGGAAGGCCGCGTTGGAAATCGTCCCACTATTTGGCGAGGGAGAGGCCACAAACATCGAGGAAGTGGAAGTTCTCGCGTCTGCCCCGGGCTTAGACGTCCATCCCCGCCTTGGCCGGCCAGCCTCGGAAGAAGGCGAACCTTGGGAGAGGGGCAGGAGGTTGGCGCGCGAAATTCGCCGATCACTAGACATCAATTCTGGTCCAATCGACGACGGGGTTCTGCTCGATGCTCTCGGGTCGACGTCGAGCAATCTCGATGATGTTCGCCCGATCGGCGGACCATTATCCCTCGGCGTCCGGTCGTTCCGAGAGAACACACTGACGCTTCATTTCCGGAAGCGGAACCGACCTGGACTCCGGTTCGAAGCGGCCCGCTTCCTTGCTGAAATAGTG
>NZ_JBWXGA010000197.1:0-463 GCF_059900815.1 Lactobacillus sp. C449L
GTGCGCTGGCTGCACCGCGACTGGGAAGCGAACGTCGTCCGCGCGGCGCTCGCGGTCCATTCCGGCGGCTACATGCAGCATCCGGAAAGGGAGCGCGCCAAGGTGGAGGCGGTGATCGACGCCGCGATCGCGGAAGGCATCTACGTCATCGTCGACTGGCACGCGCACCAGCCGGAGCCGGAGGCGGCCGCCGCCTTCTTCGGCGACATCGCGCGCAAGTACGGCGCCTATCCGGGCCTCATCTACGAGCCCTATAACGAGCCGCTGCCGGAACATGGCTGGAAAGCGGTGCTGAAGCCCTATCACAGCCGGGTGATCGCGGCGATCCGGGCACACGATCCCGACAATTTGATCGTCGCCGGCACGCGCAGCTGGTCGCAGGACGTGGACGAGGCCGCGGCCGACCCGCTCGACGACGTCAATCTCGCCTACACGCTCCATTTCTATGCGGGCACGCACCGCC
>NZ_JBWXGA010000198.1:0-462 GCF_059900815.1 Lactobacillus sp. C449L
CGCCACCGGCATGTTCCGCATGACCGGGATGTCCGCGTGCCGGACGGGCGCCGCCTGCGCCGGCACGGCGGACGAAGTGAAGACGACGATCGCCTACGGCTCCAACCTCAACGCCACCTCGACGAGCAGCGGCTCGGGCGACGGCACGCTGACCGCGACGAGCACGATGACCTACGATCCCGTCGGCAATCTGCTGACGGTGAACGGCCCGCTGCCGGGAAGCACGGACAGGGTGCGCTACCATTATGATGCGATGCGGCGGCGGACTGGCGTCGTTTCGGCCGATCCCGACGGGGCGGGCACGCTCAAACATCGCGCGCAGCGCACTACCTACAACGCGCTGGGGCAGGTCACCGATGTGGAGACCGGCACCGTCACTGGCCAGACGGATGCGGCCTGGGCGGCGATGACCGTGCTCGAGAGCGTGGATACGAGCTACGATGCCTATCACCGGCCGGTGCG
>NZ_JBWXGA010000199.1:0-462 GCF_059900815.1 Lactobacillus sp. C449L
GTGATAGATATCGACGAAATCGGGGTCGAAATCGTCGCCGGCGACCGCGTCGTTGACCGTGAGGTTGAACGCCTCGCCGGCATTGCCGGTGTTGGTGATGACGAAGACCAGGCCCTGGTTGGTCGAGGGCGATTCGACCTGGACGTTCGGCCGGTCCAGTCGACGTTCACGTCGACCACCTTGTCCACGTAGAACTCGACCGGATCGGACGTCTCGGTCTCGGGACCGCCCGGACCGGTATATTCCGCGGTCGCGGTGTTCTCGATCTTGGTGAACGCCGGAGTGCCGGCGGCATGGGCCGGCGTCGCGACAGCGAAGGCGCCCACGGCACAACCCGCCATGAGCAAACGCGCATAGGCGGAAAGGCCCGCCGGAACGGTCTCGATCGTCATTGTTGCAGTACCCCCACGTAACAGACCTGCGGCTTCTACGGTATCGTTGGTGAAAAATCTATTACTAGAC
>NZ_JBWXGA010000200.1:0-462 GCF_059900815.1 Lactobacillus sp. C449L
GCGAAGGCCCGCGCGGCCGGCGCGTCCTGGCACCGAACGAGCCGACTGACCCCCGCCCGGAGCGCGGTCACACGGCCCTTAGCAGGACGTGCTTCTTCTTCCCGAACGAGAGTTTGACCACGCCCTCCGCGAGATCTGAAACTCGGACCGTGCGCGCTCGGTCGGTAACGCGTGCGTCGTTGACCGATATCGCCCCGTTCGCACTCGCGCGGATCACCTCCCCGTTCGAGGCGGCGAGGCCCGCCCGCACGAAGGCCGGCCCGATCCCGAGCCCGGCCTCGAACTCGGCCACGGGCACCTCGACGGAGGGGAGCGTGTCCGCCGTAACCCCCTGCTCGAAAGTCTGCTGTGCCGTCTCTGCGGCAACCTGGGCAGCTTTGCGTCCGTGCAGCAGCGCCGTGGCCTCCGTCGCGAGCACCTTCTTCGCCTCGTTGATCTCGGCGCCCTGGAGCCGCTCAAGCT
>NZ_JBWXGA010000201.1:0-461 GCF_059900815.1 Lactobacillus sp. C449L
TCCTGACTGGGCATGCCGGTGCATCGCGCAAGCAGGCGCCTGCCTATCATTCCCATGCTCCACAAGGCGGGGATGCTCGACACCGCCCGTCGCAGGGCGGGGTGGATCCTCAGGAGAGCCGCTCCGGCAAACCGTCGGCTCCGGCACAGGCGCAAGCGGCACGCCAGCACATCGACCAACGTGCGCGGCAGGGCGCACCGCAAGACAATCTCACCGGGCTGAGCACGCGGGCGGACTTCCAGAACCGCTGCGGGGAAGCCGTGGCGGAAGCCAAGCGTGCCGGCAGCACGATCGCGCTCTTCCTGATGGGGCTTGACCGGTTCAAGGACCTCAACAACATGCTCGGGCACCAGACCGGCGACGACGTGCTGGTCGAGATCGCCCAGGGTCTGAAGTCCTTGCTGGAATCGCGCGATCTGGCGGCTCGCTTCGGCGGCGACGAGTTCGCGCTCATGATGACC
>NZ_JBWXGA010000202.1:0-460 GCF_059900815.1 Lactobacillus sp. C449L
GTCGGCATCCTATCGTAATGCCCGTGCTGCCGCGTTGACCGGCATTACCGCCATCAGTTGCATTGCAAGGTTTCAAACTTCAACGTGAAGCGGAAAAGCGAACTGGACAATTTTCAGATACTTGTGTGACTTTCTTACAGTCTCTACAATTCGTACGAGGCACACGGGCATGAATGTAGGTTTTCCAATTCCAAAAGTCGAGATGGCGCCATTTTTCACTTCCGCATCGTACGCACAAGTGAACGAAGAGCCGCGTTCGAAGTTAATTAGACTAATAAAGTAAATTTGACAGATCGCTTTTCTGTTGTAATTTCCTGTGGTAAAATGTTCCTGATGGAAACATCGCGAATGTATTGACGCGGCGGATCATACGTATGATTAGAGGAGGATCGACCTATACTTCCATATAGGGGGGTTCATTTTCATGAAAAATCATTATTCTTCTGACTATTTGTTACAT
>NZ_JBWXGA010000203.1:0-460 GCF_059900815.1 Lactobacillus sp. C449L
GGCGGACGCCGAGACCCCGGTGTGGCAGGGGCAACTTGCACAGCTTGCGTGCTGGACCAGACCGCGATCGGCGGGATCGCCCGAACGATCGCCGGCATCGCCGGTCGAGACGGAGATGACGGTCGAGTGCCCTTCGAGCGCCACGCACGCGGCGGCATGGTGCGGGACGAGGAGCGATACGAAGAGGGCCAGAGCCAGCACGCCCGCGATCATCCCCCGCCACAGGGGGCTTCGAGCGCTCGCTGTCGGGGCCGTCCTGGAGACCATGGCTGCCGAATTGTACGCGGCTTCGGTTAGCGGGTGATTACGTCGAGATTATAACGACCCCTGCCGATCTCGGTCGAGCCCGATTTGAGCGTCACGGTGGCTCGGAACTTACCCTCAACGGGGAAGTCCACCCTTCCAGTCAGCATATTGTCCTTGGCCAGCTTGAGTTCAACCGTCCTCTGCTCGTTGCCCT
>NZ_JBWXGA010000204.1:0-459 GCF_059900815.1 Lactobacillus sp. C449L
CCTTATGTGCGTCGACTTCGGTCCGGAGGAGCTCTCCATGAAAAGCAGCTTTATCTTAGGCGTGTGCTTGTTGTTTTTGGTCCAATATTTCGTTCGTTCCGAATGGCTGCAGCTTATTTTGGCGGTTTGCGCCGTCATTGCCTTCATGGGCAGCGTCTTGCGCGCAAGGACGGTTCCCCGCATTTTCAGCGTGCTCATGTTTGCCTCCGGAATCGCATTGACGGCATGGAAAGGGCAGGGGATCGAAGCGGCCGCGCAGGGGATTGTCTCGAATCTTCCCTTGCTGACTTTGCTTGTGCTCGTCCCCCTATTATCGATTCCATTCAAAATGGGAGGGTTTTTCGACTCGATTCTCGCTTACCTTAAACGTTACCGCAACAGCCCGCGGAAAATGTTTATGGGCATCACCGGCGTGCTGTTTTTTCTCGGGCCCATCCTGAACCTCGGTTCCATTCGGAT
>NZ_JBWXGA010000205.1:0-459 GCF_059900815.1 Lactobacillus sp. C449L
GGCAGATGGCGTCAGTGCTGAGTCTCCGCGTTGATCGGAATCCGCCGGCCGCCCGTCGCCTCGGCCGACTTCGGCAGGGTGACGGTCAGCACGCCGTCGCGGAAGGTGGCCCGGGCCTTCTCTTCCTCGACACCGGCGGGCAGGGCGATGCGGCGCTCGAAGCGGCCGTACCAGCGCTCGGAATAGCCGCGGTCCTTGTCCTCCGTCTCGCTCTTCTTCTCGCCGCGGATCGAAAGGACGCCGTCATCGACCGTGAGCTCGACATCCCGCTCGCTCAACCCAGGGATCTCGGCGGAGATACGGACCTCGCGCTCGTTGTCCGAGACCTCCACCGAAGGCCAGGCCAGCGCGTGCGCCGCTCCGCCCAGGGCGGGCAGGCGGAACATGTCGTCGAACAGCCTGTCGATCTCGCGCCGCAGGCTGAAGAAGGGGCTCATCTCCCCTTCCCGATAGGGGACG
>NZ_JBWXGA010000206.1:0-459 GCF_059900815.1 Lactobacillus sp. C449L
GCATTCTGCTTGATCTGCTGCGCGGAGCGGAGCGCGGCGCGAAGGCCGGTAACCACGATCTCCCCGTCCCCCGCCTGCGTATCATCCGGCACATCGGCCGGAGCGGTGTCGGCTGACTGGTTGGGGGGCGTTTCGGCGTCCTGGGCGGCGGCAGGCGCGGCGAAGCCGGCGAGAGCGATAACGAGAGCGGATGCACCACCAATCAAGCGCCCACGCGCTTTTGAAACCTTCATAGCCTTCCTCCCCGATGCCGTTTCCCGCACATCGCGGGACAAAAGGCATGTTCGCAGGTGGGTTGTTGCCCATCCCGGAAAGCTTGCTACCAAATATGGAAGTTACTTTCAAATGCCGATTTGGGGCGTTAGCAAAGGCGTGTAAGACAGGGCCGACCGGCGCACCGAGGATGCGCAGGCGGCCGGGAGAACAGGATGCGGCGGCAGATGGAGCCGATTCGAAAGG
>NZ_JBWXGA010000020.1:0-810 GCF_059900815.1 Lactobacillus sp. C449L
ATCGGGGACGACGGCAAGCTGCACGTGTACGATATGGACTCGCTCACGGTGGATGTGCCGCTCCGCGACATACGGAAAATCTTGAACAAGGTCATGAAAAAGGGGGCCGCCGCCTGGGAGCTCGAGCGGATGGTGACGATGCTGAAGTGGTATCAGGAGACGAATCCGCTCACCGAGCGGCAATACCGGTCGCTCTCCGCCGAGCTGACGTTTCCGCATCTGTTCTACGGACAAGCGTCTAAATATTACAAGAAGCGAGATCCGGAGTGGACCGAGGAAAAGTATCTCGAACGATTGCGGTGGATCATCGAGACGGAGCACAGCAAGCTGAAAGTGCTCCGGGCGATCGAGGGCCGGATCGGCGAGGTGATCTCGCATGGAAGAAGGTGAGAGGCATGGTTCGACGTTCGCTGCATGTGGCGTTCATCTGCACGGAGCGGCTTCCCGTCCCGCCGATTCGCGGCGGGGCGATTCAAATATTTATCGGCGGCGTGCTGCCGTATCTTGTAAAACATCATAAGGTAACGGTGTACTGCGTTGCCGACCCGGAGCTGCCGAAGCGCGAAACCGTCGACGGCGTCGACTACGTGCGAGTGCCGAAAGAACGCTACGTATATCGCGTTGCGACGGCGCTCGAGGAGACGCGGAAGGCGGGAATCGTTTTCGACGTGGTGCATGTATTTAATCGGCCGGCCAACGTGCTGATCTACAAATCGGCGATGCCGGAGAGCCGGTTCGTCGTCAGCCTGCATAACGAGATGTATCGGGAGGGCAAGATTTCCGAGGAAATAGGGCGGCTCACCGTTCGCG
>NZ_JBWXGA010000207.1:0-459 GCF_059900815.1 Lactobacillus sp. C449L
TGTAAGCCTCGCGCCAGACCGCAATGCCTGGAATTTCGGAGAGCTCCATGCCACTCCAACGGGAGCGGCAGGCCTCCTCCCGTTCCGCAATGAAAGCATCCAATGCACGCGGCCGCTCCGGTGCAAGACTCAGGCCTTCTGCCACGATCACACCGACCCGGAACGCAGGAAAGCGAGGGATGAGGTCGGCGATCGAGAGGATCAGGGGCATGCGTGTTCTTTCTAGATTCGGGCGCGACTGATCTATCGCTGCTTTATCAAGGATGGGTGCCGTTTCAAATCCGGCATGGGATTTCGGGAGCTTGATCTCTGGTCGTGGATCAGACGCAGGCTGGTGTGGCTGAGTTGAAGCCCATCGCAGAGGGCACCTTGCAAGAAGGCGTCCTCAGCACGGCGGCGACGTCGGCCCGATCCTTGAGGAAGATCCCAGCGGTCATCTCCACGCGGCCAGGGCGGGTT
>NZ_JBWXGA010000208.1:0-458 GCF_059900815.1 Lactobacillus sp. C449L
GCATCATCGAGTTTTTGAGGCAGTTTCTTCTTCCAATCGTCCCGCGCTACCAACAGGCCCTGGTGGGAGGCTTCTTCGAGTTGAGCCTGCGTGGGCGTTCTAAGATACCGAACTCCCTCCCGTGCGGCGATCCACGCAACGCCGAAGGCCACAACATAGACAACGGTGTAAAGCGCACGCCTCGGCCAGGACCGTCCTGGCGCGGCTGGAGCGGCAGTTTCTGGCACGGGCACCGATGGTACACCCGCAAGGGCAGGCTCCGTAGCTGGGACCTGAGCCCTGTTCCAGCGCCACATCAGAATGCCGAAGATTACAAGCTGCGGGATTACGCTGATCGCGAAGGACTCGGCGAATTTGGGTGCGGCCCCATCAGCCCGACCAAAGCCTCCGATCACGGTTCCTATGAAGAGGGCCAGCGCGTTCGCAGTCAGTATGCCGGGAACGCTACTGTTCCACTT
>NZ_JBWXGA010000209.1:0-458 GCF_059900815.1 Lactobacillus sp. C449L
GGCATATAGTCCGGGATGGTGAGGATCTCCTCCTCCGCCAGCCAGGTGCGGATTTTCGCATCGGTCTCGGCGAGGCGCGCTTCATATTCCGCCGCGTCTCTCGCCAGCTCCAGTTCGGGAAGGTCGCGGTTGCGATGGCGCTCCAGGGTGTAGAAGGCCCAGGTTCGGTCCAGCTCCCGCCGCGCCATGGCGACGATATCGTCCGAATCGTACGGCATCAGGCGGACATTGGTGAGGAACCAGTCATAGGCCTCCCTGCCGACGCCGGCCTTCGCCGTCATCTTCGGTGCGCTGGCGGCCAGCCAGTCCCGGAAGTCGGCGATCGCCCGTTGGGCGGCGCGGATGTCGGGCAGCAGGTCGGGCTGGTCCCTCCCGGCGCGTTCGGCGAGGTCCGCAAACCAGCCGACCAGGCCCGCCGGCTCGACGGCGCGATAGGGCATTCCGTGCCCCACCCCGTC
>NZ_JBWXGA010000210.1:0-458 GCF_059900815.1 Lactobacillus sp. C449L
GCCGCTTCTTAAGGTCGGCGCGGGCCGGCCGGAAGCGGCAATCGCGCGGCTTACTCGCCGCTGCCTTCGGGTGGCGGGCCGGAGCGGACGATGCTCGCGATCGGACAGCGCATCCCTTCCGCCCGGATCGCGCCGAAGCGGTCGAGCTGGCCGCCGGCCGAGGTCTCGAAGCCGAGCGAGAGGGCGGTGCGCAGCCGCGGGCACGCGCCCTGGGTGCGGACGAAATACCAATCGTTGTTCGGGCCCTGGACGTAGAGGCTGTCCTCGCCCGCGACCTTCCAG
Source organism: Lactobacillus sp. C449L (assembly GCF_059900815.1). Taxonomy (NCBI): domain Bacteria; kingdom Bacillati; phylum Bacillota; class Bacilli; order Lactobacillales; family Lactobacillaceae; genus Lactobacillus; species Lactobacillus sp. C449L. The sequence continues at coordinate 283 of NZ_JBWXGA010000210.1, forward strand.
TCGACCGCGTTGGCCGAGCTGAGGAAGGGGATGGAGGTCTCGCCCGCCTGGAGCCCGGCCTCGCCGTCGGCGGTGCAGCCGGCGAGCAGCGCGCCGCCGGCCAGAAGGATGATCGTCCGCGTCATGTCCGCTCCATGGCCCGTCTTCGTGACGCGGCTATGAACGCTCCTCCTCGT
>NZ_JBWXGA010000021.1:0-804 GCF_059900815.1 Lactobacillus sp. C449L
ATGAAACGTGAGGCAAGGGGCAAGCGTCCCCAATTCTACGACGATCCCGCGCTGGACCAGATGATGTCGATGATCGTGGTCCTCGCCGGCGAGGTCTCCGTCCTGCTCGACGAGCTTGACTCCCTGAAGCGGGTCCTGGCGGGCCGGGGAATGGATGTCGCGAAGGAGATCGACAGCCTGGAGCTGGACGAAGCCGCGCTTGCCGAACGGGAGGCGCGCCGCCAGCAGATGCTGAAGCGGCTCTTCTACCTCGTGCGCAAGGAGGCCGCCGAAGCCGGGCGCAGGGAAACGGGCGAGGCCTATCTGAAAACCATAGCCGAGATCGCCACGGGATGACGGCCGGGCAGAGCGATCTGGCGGGCCGGCTCCGGGGCCTGCTGGGCGAAGGCAACGTCCTGACCGGCGCGGCGGCCGAGCCGTTCGCCACCGATGTCTATCGCCGGCTCGCCACCCCCTGCGCCGTCGCCCGCCCCGGAAGCGTGGAGGAATTGCAGGAGACCGTGCGGCTCGCGGCAGCCGCCGGCACGCCCTTCGGCGTGCGGGGCGGGGGCGCATCCTATACCGACGGCTATCTCCCCGCGGAGGACGGCCACCTGGTCATAGATGTCGGCCGGCTCGACCGGATCGCGATCGACGAGGACGAAGGCCGCGTCACGGTCGAGGCCGGAGCGACCTGGAAGGCGTTGGCGGACGCGCTCGCGGCGCGGGGCTTGCGGACGCCGTTCAAGGGGCCGTTCTCGGGCCTTCGCGCCACGGTCGGCGGATCCATGTCCCAGAATGCGATCAGCCACGGCTCCGGCGCGT
>NZ_JBWXGA010000211.1:0-458 GCF_059900815.1 Lactobacillus sp. C449L
GAAGAAGAGGTCGCCCCGCGCCGGGCCGGTGATCGCGCTCCCGGTATCCTGGGCCACCGTCAGACGGCGGAGGGGAGCGGTTCCGCCCGCCGGTTCCGGGACCTCGCCCTCCAGCCAGACCGGCAGGCCGAAACTCCAGACGCCCCGATCGACGGCAAGCGTACGGCCGGCCGTGACCGGCACGCCGGCAGCCCCGATTGGACCGTCCTCCGGATCGAGCTCGTCCGCGATGCGGAAGAAGACATAGGAACGGTTCTGCCGCAGCAGATCCCGTGCTTCCGCCGGGTGGTCCCGAAGCCAGGTCGTCAGCACATCGGCCGTCATCTCGGACGGCTTGATGCCGAGCCTGCCCACGAGCAGTCGCGCGACGGACGTATAGGGCAGGCCGTTCCGGCCGGCATAAGCCACGCGCACTCCGCGGCCGTCCGGCAGCCTCAGCCGGGCCGAACCCTGAACCT
>NZ_JBWXGA010000212.1:0-458 GCF_059900815.1 Lactobacillus sp. C449L
GGATCTTCTCGCAGAACCGCAACGTGCTCGGCCTGATGCCGCATCCCGAGAACTTCGTCGAGCCGATCGTCGGCGGCACGGACGGGAAGCCCTTGTTCGACAGCCTCGTCGGGCGCCTCGTGGCGGCCGCCTGATCATCGCTTGCCTGAGGAGCGGCGGGCGTGGAACTCGCCTGCCTCCCGAGATTCGGCAGCGGGCAATCCTGCCTCGCCCCGGAGCGCCCGACGGAACTCGTCCCGCCGCTCGTGGATGGACGCGATGACCGGCCCCATCGCGACGCCGATATCGACAAGCACCGCCTCGGACAGCTGCAGGCTCGCCTCGATCGTCTCGGGCACGGCGTCGGTGACGCCGAGCGCGTAGAGCTGGGCGGCATGCCGGGCGTCGCGCGCCCGGGCCACGATCGTGAGGTCCGGCCGCCAGTTCCGCACGGTCTCCACCAGCGCCTGGCTGGCGCT
>NZ_JBWXGA010000213.1:0-457 GCF_059900815.1 Lactobacillus sp. C449L
TCGCCGACAGCGACCCTTCCCTCGACCTTGTGCCTCGAGAGCTGCGCGAGTGCGGCTTGAGCCGAAGCGTCATGGATTTCGATGCCGTGGAGCTGATCCGCTAGGTTTGGCGAGGCGCCGAGGCTACGCAGCCGTTCGATCGCTGGCAGCAGGAAAGCGGCATCGCCGCACGACGGTTCGAGCACGGTGTCTGTGTCGGTGCGGATCGCCCAATCGGCAATGAAGCGGGCGAGCGCCGGCGGGGTGAAGAATGCCCCTCGGGCCTTCCGCAGCGCCGGTGTGTCCATGCCTTCTTCAACCCCTCGTAACGTCGGCACCTAGCCGCGGTAATCAGATATGCCGGCTAGCATACGTTCTACTTGCGTTCCAATGGTGGTGAACAAATATACCCCACCTATGCGTGATGACAGCCGATCAGCTCGAGGCGCTGTGGGAGGCATGGGCGACCTATAGGAGG
>NZ_JBWXGA010000214.1:0-457 GCF_059900815.1 Lactobacillus sp. C449L
GTATCTCCGTGACCGAGCAGCGGCCTTCGAGCAGATTCGACCAGAGTTGAGCGACAGACGAAGCGCCGGGAAGGCGGCAGGACCTGCCGACAACCACGACGTCATGGCGCTGCTCAGTCCTTCGCACTAACCGGACTCCGAATAGAGTTCTTCTGAACAGAAGAGGGTGTCTTAGACGTCCCGGGTAGCTGCTTCAACGCCCCGGACCGGGCTACGCGCCGCCATCCAAGGATGTGACATGAATACCGCACGCGTGTTGCGCGTGTACTCGGGCCCATGAAGCTGCCGCTCCGGCCTGACAGGATCGAGCCCAAGGCTCAGAGCCTGCGCTGCCGTCCTCTGCAGGGGGTGGTGGCGACGCTCGACAGGTACGCGGGAGGCGGTGGGGTTTACTGGATGGCCGGAAAAAGGCAAGCCGCGTACCGTCGCGGCGGGTCGCGAAAGCCCTCGCGTTGAT
>NZ_JBWXGA010000215.1:0-457 GCF_059900815.1 Lactobacillus sp. C449L
ATAAAGGAGAGATGGCGTGGTCGTGGTCTGCACAGGATCACCCGCTCATCCCGGCGGAAGCCGGGATCCAGTGAGCTGCCGGACGTGGGCTTCGGCTTTCGCCGGGGCGAGCGGAGGATGCGATCACGGCTTCACTCCGCCGGCACCGGCGCGCCGCGGGAATCGATCGCCCGCGCCACGCCGTCCTCGTCCTCGATCTCCGCGGCCGCGGGTCGGCGCCGTCCCGTCCACCATTCGGTGAAGGTGCCGAGAATGCCCTTGGGCAGGAACAGCGTGACCAGCACGAAGAGCGCGCCGAGCGCGAAGAGCCAGAGTTCCGGCAGCATGCCGGTGAACCAGGTCTTGCCGGCGTTCACGACCACGCCGCCCAGCGCCGCCCCGGCGAGCGTGCCGCGCCCGCCGACCGCGACCCAGATCACCGTTTCGATGCTGTTGGCGGGCGCGAATTCGGATGGGT
>NZ_JBWXGA010000216.1:0-457 GCF_059900815.1 Lactobacillus sp. C449L
GCTCAGCTTCCAATCGTTCCCCATAATAAATGGCCAGTTGTGATATACATTCTTTCCATCCCCTTACAGGCATAGTCCACTTCTTGGAGATTTCCATAGTAGCCAAATAAATAATCTTCCTGAGTGAATCATCCGTTGGATAGGCTGTCTTTGTCTTGGTGACTTTCCTAAGCTGGCGATGATAGCCTTCAATCGTATTTGTGGTATAAATGAGCCTTCTGATTTCGGCAGGGTAACTAAAGTAGGCGGTTAATTCCAGCCAGTTTGTTTCCCCTGATTTGATGATGATTGGGTGCTTTTCACCCCATTTCTCCTTGAAGTTGGAGAACTCCATTTCAGCCTCTTCCAGAGTGAGGGCCTGGTAGATTTTCTTCAAGTCTGCCATAATGCCTTTTTGTTCCTTATACGAAACATACTTCATAGAATTACGGATTTGGTGAATGATACATAACTGGAT
>NZ_JBWXGA010000217.1:0-457 GCF_059900815.1 Lactobacillus sp. C449L
CGGCTGGGCCACTCGATCGAGGTGGCGCTCGATGCGGGCGACATCGGACGTGTGTCGCTGTTCGCCGCGCGCGCACCCGCCTTCGGGGTCATCCCAGCAACGCTGGTCCGTTCGGACGCGGGAGCAACCGCGTACTGGCAGTCCGGCGAACTCGTCTATGCGCTGACCGGCCCGGCCACGGCCGGGAAGGCGCTCGAGCAAGCGGCCGGACGCCTGAGCCGAAGCGTCCGCTGAGCATCACTTCAAACAGGAGAACGAACGTGAACACGCCATATACCTGGCAGGGGAGTTACGCGTACACGCGCAACGCGGCCTTCGACGAAGGCCTGCGGCGCCAGATGCTGCGGGTCTACAACTACATGGGACTTGGCCTCGTGCTGACCGGCGTCGTCGCGTTCCTTGTCGCCTCCAGTCCGGCCATCTACCAGCCCCTCTTCGGAACGCCCCTGAAATGGGT
>NZ_JBWXGA010000218.1:0-457 GCF_059900815.1 Lactobacillus sp. C449L
GATACTCGCCCGCCGCGTAGCCTTCGGCTTCCGCCAGAGCCTGGCGGCTCGCGACGCCGTCGCGCTCCAGCCGCGCTGCCGCGAGCGAGGGCAGCCGGGCCACGAACTCCATCGCGCCGTGCCGCGGCTGGCCGAGGAAGCCGAAATCGAGCACCGGCGAGAGCAGGATCGCTCCGGACATCCCGATGCCGAGCTCCGTCTGGAGCTTCTGCACCACAAGGGGACCGCGGAACCCGCCATAGCTCTCGCCCACATAGAACTTCGGCGAGGCGAGACGGTCGTTCTGGCGCAGCCAGCGCGAGATCGCGGCGGTGATGGACGAGATGTCGCCCTCGACCGTGAAGTAGCGGTCGCGGATCTCCTCACGCGAGCCGGAGGCGCGGCTGTAGCCCGTCTCGACCGGGTCGAGGAACACGAGGTCGGTGAAGTCGAGCCAGGTCTCGGCATTGGGCACGAG
>NZ_JBWXGA010000219.1:0-456 GCF_059900815.1 Lactobacillus sp. C449L
ATGTACATGTATGCGGGGGCGGGCTTCTTCTACAACAAGGACCGGATCAAGCAGCCGCCGAAATCCTGGTCGGAGTTCTTCGAGCGGGCCGGCAAGGGCGAGTTCGGCAGGTCGATCGCGCTGCCCGACATCCAGTACGCCTGGACGCCCGCCTTCATCTGGACCTACGCCAAGGCGCTGGGCGGGGGCATCGACAACCTCGATCCGGGCTGGAAGGCGCTTCGCTCCGTCAAACCCCACGTCGTCAAGTTCTGGAGCACGGCCGGCGAGATCGAGCGGATGATATCGACCCGGGAGGTCGATATCGGCGTGTTCTGGGATGGCCGCGTCCACTCCATGGCCGAAAGTGGCGCCAAGTTTCTCGGCTTCCAGCGCATGGATTCCGACATCCTGATTTCCGGCGTCGCCAGCCAGGTCGTCAAGAACGGGAACGAGAAGCTGGCCCTCGAATACATC
>NZ_JBWXGA010000220.1:0-456 GCF_059900815.1 Lactobacillus sp. C449L
GCGCCTCTTCCGCATCGAGGGCGACGTGCCGCTGGGCCTCGCCGTCGGCACCGCCGCGCACGGCATCGGCACGTCCCGGCTGCTGCGCGACTCCGAGGAGGCCGGCAGCTATTCCGGCCTCGCCATGGGCATCGCGGGCATCCTCATCTCGCTGCTCACCGTGCCGCTCGCTTGGCTGCTGTAGCTTCTAATCAAGATCTGCGAAATTAGAAGTACGCTTGACTGCGTCTTTATGTCACGTGCGTAAATGCACAGCCCCTCACGCTCCTCCTTATTTATCCGTTCGCGACGGCCATCCTATATTTTTCGGGAATTCGTAGCGGACATGGAGTACCTTATTTCGCCCCATTCAGTTCGATGGGCGAAATCGAACATCCCATTCCTCATATCCTCTTCCCTAACGAAAACAATTCTCGGAGTGACACTCCCCCAAATTATATTTCTGATGTTTAGACT
>NZ_JBWXGA010000221.1:0-456 GCF_059900815.1 Lactobacillus sp. C449L
CTCAGCACGCGATCCACGCCACCTGCGGCACTTGTATCGCTCTCGATGATCCAATCTCGCCGATCATCAACGCGGAATGTATCATTCCCGGCACCACCATCCATTCGGTCAATCCCCGTGGATCCGTCGAGCAGATCATTGCCCGCTCCACCCACGAGATGATCCGAGCCCGTCTCACCAAAGAGACGATCCGCGCCATCGCCTCCCAGAATGCGATCACGGCCGACGCCACCGTAAACGAGGTCGTTACCAGCCTGTCCCACGAGAATATCGTTCACGACCATCTGGTCGAGGCGGTTGAACAGGGGCACCTCGTTGAAGGTGACGCCCTCCGGCAGGTTCGTCGCGAGATTGATCCCGACCGTATGCAGCGCCGAAGCCACCAGCGTGTTGCTGTTGGCGCCGTCGGTGCTGAAGCCGAATGAATCGACCCCGTACCGAAGATTCGCCCTGTCG
>NZ_JBWXGA010000222.1:0-456 GCF_059900815.1 Lactobacillus sp. C449L
TCCCTAAGCCGCGTGATTTCGAGATCAGCGGTCATTTATCTTACCTTGGTCAGACCAGAATACATACCAAGGTCAGCCAGTCAAGGCCAGCGTGAGTTCCGATCAAACCCACTGGTGTTGAGGGATTCGGCGGGTCCATGCCGAGCCATTTACCGAAGAGGTAGTTGTATTTGCCTGCCTCCGGATCGAAAGCGAGCGTCGGCTGAGAGCTTAAATTTCTTAATCGGAGTAGGATCGTTTTCCGTAATATTTCAATTTGAGAACTTAAGCTATAATATTGCGTTATATATCTGGTTATGGCTATGATTTTGGTCAGTTATGATCGTGATCTACTTTCCGGGTTGGCGGCAGGTCAGAAACTCACTCCGACCATACAATGGGCTAACACGACGATGAGCACGCCAATGAGCCTGGAGGTTCTCTACCTTTAACTCATGAACGAGTCCCGCGCGAAGG
>NZ_JBWXGA010000022.1:0-801 GCF_059900815.1 Lactobacillus sp. C449L
ACGTGGAGGCGGGGATGTCCGGCCCGACGGTGAACTGGAGCAACTCGCCCTTGAGGTCCGCGCGGTAGAGGCTGACGTCCCAGGAGGCGATGCCGCGCCGGCCGAGGGTGCCGATCTCGGCCGTCCACGCGCGCTGCGCGTCGAGCGGCACGAACGCCGCCACCTGAGCCAGCTCGGCGAAGCCCGGCAGCTCGTGGCTGCGGCTGTAATTGGCGTAGACCCGGATCTCGGGCACGGGCTCGTAGAGCAGGCCGAACCTGGGCGAGAACTGGCTGAAGTCCGCCTCGCCGGTGACGACGGCGGGGAAGGCCTGCTCCTGCCGGCGCCGTCCGTCCGAGTAGATGGCGCCGGCGATCAGCGTCAGTCCCGGCGCCGCCTCGGCCCGCGCCTCGCCATGGACGTTGATCGTGCGCGCCGTCTGGTCGGCCTCCAGCGTCCGCGCGCCCTTCCGCCCGTTCGTATTGACGAAGCGACGCGAGTCGGTCGTCCCGAAGCGCGCGGCCGTGCCGAGCGTGAACGCGAACGGCCCCTGCCGCCAATCGAGCCGCGTGAAGGCGCCGTAATCGGTCGACTGCTGGTCGATCAGCTGGAAGATCGGGTGGAACAGCGACTTGACGTTGACGAACGCGCCGACGTCCAGCGCCGCATCGCCGAACGTGAAGCTGGTGCGGTTCTGGAGGCGCAGCGAGTCGATGTCGCGTTTCTGGTCGCCCGCGAAGTTGCCGCTCGCGGGCTCGTCGAGCACCCGGCCCAGCGTCAGCGCGCCGGGCAGTTCCTGCCGGATCCGGTTCGCGCTGGCGT
>NZ_JBWXGA010000223.1:0-455 GCF_059900815.1 Lactobacillus sp. C449L
CTCTTCTACACCCGCCAGCGCACCACCGACCTCCTCACGCAGATGGCGGTGAGCGTGCAGGGCTATCTCGCGCTCGACCTCGTCAAGAAGAACAATGTCGAGCTCATCAAGGGCGTGGACCGGGCGTCCACCACCACCGTCGCGGCGCTCCGCACCGCCGTCACCGTCGCGCAGGCGCTGACCAGCCAGAAGCTGGTGCTGGACCAGATCACCGCGCTCAACACCACCACGGCCAGCGTGATCGAGGGCACGGGCTCGATGCTCAAGAACCAGACCGCGCAGATCCACAGCCAGGCCGCCTCCTCCACCATCCCGCTGGAGACGCTGCAGCGCGCCTTCCAGAACATCTACGACACGATGGATTCGATCGACCGCTTCAAGATGGAGGCGCTCGCCAACATGAAGCAGACGGTGGACACGCTTTCGACCGAGGTCGAGAAGAGCAAGGGCTATAT
>NZ_JBWXGA010000224.1:0-455 GCF_059900815.1 Lactobacillus sp. C449L
GTGATGCCATGAACCAGAAGATGACGTCTAGCAAGCGTGGTGCAACAGCTGTCGACGTGCCGGATCAAGGTCTGGGGGTCGATTCACGACTCGTGATCCATCGAGGTTATTTCGACGGCCCCTTCGGATCAGGCTCGTTCAGGATCGACGTCGGCCACGCGTTCTCGGGTCAGCTTGTGCAGCTGATCCCGATCCCCAAGGCTGGGAAATCGTGCACTGTGAACCAAGTGACGTCGGCGCCTGTATCCGGTCAGAACCATGTTCTGGTGACATACAATATCCAAGGTGAAAGCGACCTCGCCCAGATCGCCTACACCCTGTTCGTGACATCCTGAGGCATTGCCCTTCAGGGAGCGGACGGCCGACCTCGGCGGCTCGCCCCAACTACTCCGCTGCTTGCCTGAAAGGCAGGAACCCGATCGGCTGGCGCTGGGGCCCTTCTTGCTTCAGCGTCC
>NZ_JBWXGA010000225.1:0-455 GCF_059900815.1 Lactobacillus sp. C449L
TCGCCACCGCGCGCAGCGACCATGACGACGATGGCTTCCGCGCGGCGGCGCTGGCGGCGCTGAAGCGCTTCGTGGATGCCGGCTTCCTCAGGGACGATGTCGCGGCGAGCTTCCTCCAGCGGCTGACCTATGTGCCGCTCGACGCGTCCGACGCCACGCAGTTCGCCAGGCTCCAGGCGGCCGCGGGCGGGCAGGCCAACCTCGCCATCTTCCTGTCGACCGCGCCGTCGCTGTTCCGCGCGACGATCGCCGGCCTCGCCTCGGCCGGGCTGTCGGCCGGCAACGTCCGCCTGGCGCTCGAAAAGCCGCTGGGCACCGACCTCGCCTCCAGCCGCGAGATCAACGACGCGGTCCGCGAGGTCTTCGAGGAGCGGCAGATCTTCCGCATCGACCATTATCTCGGCAAGGAGACGGTGCAGAACCTGCTGGCGCTCCGTTTCGGCAACCTGATGTTC
>NZ_JBWXGA010000226.1:0-455 GCF_059900815.1 Lactobacillus sp. C449L
ATTTATGGGCGGTGGGGTGCTGCAAACAAATGGGAAAAAGATTACGAATTTTTCCTTGCTGGAAGGCGGAGCGATATCAGGAACGGGAGCTTTCCTGGTAATCCTGGCCTCCATCTATGGGCTTCCTGTTCCCCTGACACAAGTAACGAGCACGGCCATTATTGGTATCGGAGCATCTCAAAATGGATTTGGTATCCTGAAAAAGAAAATTATCAGCAAAATTCTTAAAGTCTGGATCGTCTCTCCAATTGTCTCACTGGTGATTTCATATAGTTTTGTGAAAATTTTTGTCGAAAGGGATCTATATTCCGTGATTGTTTTATTCAGTGTTTGCACAGCAACACTTGGATCCCTGAGTCTGGCCAAAACGATAAAAGAAGACAGCAGGGTGTTTTACGAAAAAGGCGGAGGAATTTAACTTAAAACCGATCATTCTGATGAGAATACTTTTATAT
>NZ_JBWXGA010000023.1:0-796 GCF_059900815.1 Lactobacillus sp. C449L
ATCCTGCTCACCGAAGGGGGCTCCGCGAGCGGCGCGGAGCCCCCTTCGGTGAGCAGGATGACCGGCGCGGCGCCCGCCGCCGCCGCGAAGCGCGCCTGCCGCTCGACGAGCGTGCGCCCGGCGACGGGCAGCAGCGCGCGGAGCGTCCCCTCCGGCGTCTCCCGGTAAGCGCAGATGATTGCGGCGAACGCGCCGGCGGCCGGATCCCCCAACGCCGCCAAGGATAAGGGCGTTGGCCGCGGCTTGGAAGGCCTTGGCTCTTTCATGGCGACCCGAACATGGTAAAGTGCCGGGATGATGGGGGCACAGCCAGGATATGCGCCGGCGGACGCGGCGGAGCACAGCGTCCGGCAGGACTGGCCCGGCACGTCCGCCGGCGACCGGCCGGCCGATGCGCCCGCTCATGACCTCCCCTCCCCCACCGGCTCCAGGATCCTCGCGGCGGTCCTGATCCTGCTCGCGGCGCTGTGGATCGCGGCCGCGGGCTGGCTGTTCGCGCGAACCGTCGCCGGAGCGGGCCTCGCGGCGATCGTGCCGGCGGTGGCGACGGCATCGGCGCCGCTCATCCTGCTGGGGCTGGCCTGGCTGATCTTCGGCCGGACCAGCCGCCGCGAGAGCGAGCGCTTCCTGCGCGCGGTGACGACGCTCAAGGGCGAGAGCGCGGCGCTCGAAAGCGTGCTCCAGATCATGACCAGGCGGATCGAGGAGAGCCATGCCCGCCTCGGCGACGAGACGGCGCGCCTGATGGCGCTCGGCGACGAGGCGTCGGACCGGCTGGGGCGCGTCGCCCATTATC
>NZ_JBWXGA010000227.1:0-455 GCF_059900815.1 Lactobacillus sp. C449L
TCACGGGCGTGGGGCGCATCCGCAGCGTGAGTACGTAGTCGATCGTCGCGTCCAGCTCCGGCTCGTCCTCGTAGCGCTGGGCGACCATGAAGTTGTTCATGCAGGGCGCGACCACGCTGAAGAGGTGCTTGCCGACCACCTTCTCGGGGGAGAGGCCCGCGAGGCGGGATTCGGTCGCGCTGTAGAAGTTTACCAGCCCGTCCGCATCGAAGCCGATGATCCCGAACGGAAGATCGTCCAGCGTTCCGCCAGAGGCCCGATCGAGGTCTCCGATCGAACAGGTTGCAAAGTCCATGAGGCGATCACTCCAGTTGCGGTGTGATGCACCCAACCGGTGGACGAGGCGTAAACTCATCCACCGCATCCGGGTTCGTCCGGGTTCGGACGCTCATCGCGCGGAGCCGCGAAAGCCTATTTCGTGATCTTCACCGAAACGGGATCGCTCCCGGGAAAGG
>NZ_JBWXGA010000228.1:0-454 GCF_059900815.1 Lactobacillus sp. C449L
GATCCGGCACGATGAACTCGCCGACGATGGGGATGAAGCAGAGGAGCGCGCCGGCGACGATCCCCGGCTTGGAGAGCGGGACCGTCACGGTCCAGAAGGCTTTGAGCGGCGAAGCGCCGAGATCGGACGCCGCCTCGATCAGCGTGGAATCCTGCCGCTCGAGGCTCGCATAGAGCGGCAGGACCATGAACGGGAGGTACGAGTAGACGATCCCGATCAGGACCGCCCCGTAGGTGTTCAGGATCTGCAGCGGCTCCGCGATCACGCCCAGGGCGAGCAGCGCCCGGTTGAGAAAGCCCTCCGGACTGAGAATAGCCATCCAGGCATAAACGCGGATGAGGAGGCTCGTCCAAAACGGGATGATGATCAGCGCCACGAGGATCGGGCGCCAGCCGGCCGAAGCCCGCGCCATCGCGAGCGCGATCGGGTATCCGAGGATCAGCAGGACGAAGGT
>NZ_JBWXGA010000229.1:0-454 GCF_059900815.1 Lactobacillus sp. C449L
GATGCGGGGTTCGCCGCGAAAGGTCTCGCTGGTGACGGTGGCGCGCCCCTCGATCGCGGGGGGAAGCGTGAAGGCGGGCACCGGCTGCCCGATCATCCGGGAACGGACGGTCTCGTCCCTGCCGCCGGCGAGTCCCACCAGGGCCGTCACGAGGAAGGCGGCGAAGACGATCAGCGGCAGGAGGAAAAGGATGCGCTTCACCAGGGCGCCTCCTCCGGCCGGGCGCGCCGACCGCGCAGCACCCGCCCGATGAGCGAGAGGAGCCCGCCGAGCGCGACCAGCCCGCCGCCGGCCCAGATCAGGGTCACCCAGGGCTTCCACCAGAGGCGGAGCTGCCAGCGCCCCTCCCCATCCTCGCGCCCGAGCACGGCGTAGAGCTGCCCGTCGAGGCGGGTGGCGATATCGGCCTCGCTGGTCTCCGTCCGCGGCTGGTTGAAGGTGCGCGCCTGCGGGG
>NZ_JBWXGA010000230.1:0-454 GCF_059900815.1 Lactobacillus sp. C449L
GCTTCAAGAAATTCGCTTTTTGACCAACTTTCAAATCGATAGTGTATCTCCGTTGGCATTGGTGATGGTTGGACAGCCTGAATTGCGTTCAACGCTTCAGATGCGTCTATTTAAACCGATTACACAGCGAATGAATGTCCGATATCATCTGGGAGGATTGGATCGGGAGGAAACACGAAAATATATTGAACATCAACTTGAAACAGCAGGTGCTAAGCATCCCATTTTTACAGCGGAAGCCATTGATTCGATTTATGGACATACTCGAGGAATTCCCCGCGAGATCAACAATGTATGTACAGCCTGCTTACTTGATGCCGTTGTGCGAAAGGAAAAGTTAGTTGATGCGATGCACGTTGATCGAATCTTAAGTGAATATAAGGAATTCTAAGATACGAGGAGAAAGAACATGAAAAGCCGTTGGAAAGATATGAAATATAATGAGGATCTTGAT
>NZ_JBWXGA010000231.1:0-454 GCF_059900815.1 Lactobacillus sp. C449L
TCCTCGCGCTCCCGACCGCTTGGCTCGCATGCGAATGCCGCGAATTCGTCTCCCGCCAGCAACCATTGCGCAACCACCTCTCGTCAGCGCCGTTTAACCTGAACATCTTTTCAGGATCGGCGATTAACTTGGGCCGAACGGAGATTGCGCGAAGGTCAACGCATCGAAGCAGACACGAGAGCCAAGTAAATGGCTCCGGGGAGCGGCATCGGATGGTCAGGTGGTCACTCGAGAATTTCGTCGCCCAGGTAATGGACCGGGGCGAGATCTCACGCATGGACGTGAACGCGCTGCGCCGCGACGTCCTGCCGAACGGGGTCGAAACACGGGACGAGGCGGATGTGCTGATCGCGCTCGACCGCGCGCTGCACGACAAGGACGAGAGCTGGGCCGCCTTCATGGTCGAGGCGATCGTCGATTTCGCGGTCTGGTCGTCGCGGCCCACCGGGCGGGT
>NZ_JBWXGA010000232.1:0-454 GCF_059900815.1 Lactobacillus sp. C449L
GAATACCGGCAAGTATTTCGAGAAGTGGTTTTAATGTTCTTCTTAATTTTTCGGAGGCATATTCGCTTAAGAATGCTGCCGTCATCACCCCAATAGGAATAGCAACCAGCATCGCAATCGCAGATGAAATGACGGTGCCGGTTAAAAGGGGCAGAACGCCAAAAACAGCATTATCTCCAAGCGGTTTCAATTTTGTGCCCGTGAAGAAATCTAAAAAGGGGACCTCTTTAAAGAACATGATGGTTTCCGTTAACAAAGTAAGCAGGATGCCGATGGTCGTCAATACAGAAATAGCGGCAACTGCCAATAAAAAGCCTGGGATAAATTTTTCCGTAAAATTACCTACACTTGCTGACTTTTTCTTTTCTTGTATCATTTCACGGACATTCAGTTTCTTGTAATTTTCTTGACCCACGGTTTTTTCCAATTTTAAAAACCCCTTTCATCCTTATTT
>NZ_JBWXGA010000024.1:0-788 GCF_059900815.1 Lactobacillus sp. C449L
ATTCGCAGGTGATGACCAGTCCGCTCTGGCTGCAGCTCCACGGCGAGCCGGGAGCCACGCCCTCGAACGTCTCCTCCGCCGAGACCCGGTCGATGATCCGGATCGGATTGGCCGGGCTGTAGCTGGCGGTGGACGGACCCAGGTTGCGGACCGTGATGACGCTCGTCATCACGCCGTTCGCGGCGACCGGGTTCGGCGTTTTCGTCTTGCCCTGGAGGCGGAGGTCGGCCGTGGGGGCGACGACGCGGAACGACGCGCTGGCGCTGTTGTTCGCAAGATCCGGATCCGCGCCGCCGGGAGGAAGCTGGATCTGGGCCGTATTGACGGCGGAGGCGGTCCCCGGGGTGACGGTGGAAGCCGTCACGGAGATGGCGAAGCTCCTGCTCTGTCCGGCGGCGAGGGTGCCGGCGTCGCAGGTGACCGTCCGGCCCGCGAGCGAACAGCCCGCCGGGACGCCGTCGAACGTGAAATATTCGGGAATCGTGTCGCTGATCGTCGCGCCCGCGACGGAACGCGGCCCGTCGTTGACGATGCCGATCGTTATGGTCGCGGGGGAGCCGAGCAGGTTGATCGCGGCCATCGTCTTGGTGGCCCGCAGGTCCGATCCGGGCTGCACCTGGGTCACGACCGGAGGCGCCGCATTGTTGGAGCCGTTGGGATCGAGGACCAGCGGGCTGGTCAGCGAGGCGAAGGCGTTGTTGGTGATCGTCCCGCTGGTGGGATCGAGCACGCGGCCCCTCAGCGTGATATCGGGCAGCGCCCCGACAAGCGGGGCTCCCGTATAATTG
>NZ_JBWXGA010000233.1:0-454 GCF_059900815.1 Lactobacillus sp. C449L
GACGTAGTCATCCGTCACGCCGAGCCCGCGGGCGTATTGCTGGCCTTCCTTCATCACGCCGAGGTCGCGGAAGACGCCGGAGGCGATATCGTATTCGAAGACGCGGCCGAGATTGGTGCTGGAGTATGTAGCCCCGTAAAGCTTCCCGTCCGCGCTCGCCTTGAGGTCGAATACCTGCTTGTTGGACGGGTTTTGTCCCAACGCTTCGATGCGGCGCTCGGCGGGAAGGTAGCGATACAATTCGCCGTTCGTGCTGAAGTACACGTTGCCGTCCGGCGTTCTCGTCAGCCCCCAGATCGTGTCGGAGCCGGACAGCGCTTGCGAATACAAGAGCTCTCCGGTCGCCGCATCCGCGACGTGGAACGATACGGGCGTACCGACCGTGGTTACGTACTGCTCCGGACGGCCGTCGGGACCGACGCCGAACGCCGCCGATTGGGACAAGGCGATCTTC
>NZ_JBWXGA010000234.1:0-454 GCF_059900815.1 Lactobacillus sp. C449L
GCAGCACATAGCGAGAAACTTTCACCCGGGACTTACAGTTACGTCGACACTCACGGACGGAAAGCGCTACAGCCTGCTTACAGATACCTCGTCCGTGGTCTATAACACGAAGCGCGACTTCAAGTTTCTACGGCTTCCCTCGGGACTATCAGGAGTATCACAGTTCTATGGAAACAAAGGCGAAGCTGCCAGAACCCTGACCGGGCGGCGGACCTTGGCTTCTACCGATGCGAAAGTGTCGGATGGAACTCCGCAGGGAAGCTTTATCTGTTTCTATGGGGTTACATCCAGTCCGACTTACGGCCAAGGATGCGGCGAGGTTTACTGGAAATACGTCGACTACACGCACCCAACCGCCTCGGCGGGTACCGGCCCCAGCTATTATGCGATCATCATTGGCCCGACATCCGGTCTCCGCTGTGCTGGAGGGGATAGCGGAGCGCCCGTATTTGCG
>NZ_JBWXGA010000235.1:0-453 GCF_059900815.1 Lactobacillus sp. C449L
ATTTATCATGCCGTGAACAATTTCTGCACATTGGATTTAAGTGCGTTTTATCTCGATTTTGCTAAAGATGTTCTCTACATCGAAGCGGCTGATCATCATGGGCGCCGGGCAATTCAGACGGTTTTGCATGAAAGCTTAATGGCTTTAACCAAGCGTGTGGCGCCAATTCTTGCTCATACGGCCGATGAGGTTTGGGCATACATCCCGTCTGTAAAAGAGGAAAGCGTTCAGTTGACTGATCTTCCTCAAAATAAAGAATATCCAAACGCAAAAAGCCTGGAGGAAAAATGGACCGCGTTTATGAAGCTTCGCGACGATGTGTTAAAAGCACTTGAAGAAGCCCGTAACAGAAAGGTGATCGGCAAGTCATTGACAGCAAAAGTTACCATGTATGTTAATGAAAGATCAAAGTTACTTTTGGATTCTGTCCAGGAAGACTTGAAGCAATTGTTT
>NZ_JBWXGA010000006.1:0-64132 GCF_059900815.1 Lactobacillus sp. C449L
CTTTGTCAACTGGTTTGGCTTGAATTCTTTTGTCGTCTTTGACGCTTAAACCTCTTGGTTTGCGCCCGACGACAGTTATTTATACTAGCAACTATTTCTTCCTTTTGCAAGTCTTTTTTCCGATTTTATTAGTGTGACTTAGTCTTTTTTTCGTGCTAAAGTTGTTAACAGCAAGGTTTAGAAAGGAGTTTTTAAAATTAAAAATTTTGACGTAGCTATTATTGGCGCAGGTCCTGTTGGACTTTTTTGTGCTAACTTTGCACATCTGCATGGTCTAAAGACAGTTACATTTGATTCGTTAAAAGAAGTTGGAGGGCAACCTAAATTACTTTATCCATTCAAGAAGATTTTTGATATTCCGGTTTTTGACCAGATTACTGGTGCTGAATTAGTTAAACGTCTAAAAGAATCAACTGCTGGCAAAACTACATTTGCATTAAATCACTCGGTATCAAAAATTATCAAGAATAATCAGGGCTTTCTTGTAGATAGTGAATACCAGGTCAAAAGTATTGTCTTAGCAACCGGGACCGGTTCTTTTACACCCAAGAAATTTCCACTACCCATGAATGATGAAATTAAAAAAAGAGTTCACTACTTCATAAAAGATCCAAAAACTTTTTCAAATCAAACAATTGGTATTTTTGGTGGCGGTGATTCCGCACTTGATTGGGCACTTGAACTTGCAGAGCAAAAGAATACCACAATCAAGGTGATTCATCGACGTGATGAATTTCGCGGTCTTGAGTCAACGATACAAAAACTAAAATGTTTAAAAAATGTTGAAATTCTGACACCGTATCTTCCTAAAACAATTGAGTTAAGGAATAATCAACTTAATGTTGGTCTAAAACCAATGGGAAAAAAGTCAATCACCTGCAAGCAATTTGATCAAATTGTAGTTGCTTACGGTTTTCGTGCAAATAACAACTTTGTTCGCAAATGGGGCGTTGATATAGTTAATAGCCAAATTAACGTTTCGCGGGAAATGCAAACTAATGTCCCAGGAATTTATGCCGTTGGCGACGCTGCTATTTACAATGGGCGTGTTCCAGTAATCGGTCTTGGCTTTGGTGAAGCTCAAATTGCAATCACTGCGATTATGCGATCACTTTTCCCAGAAAAAAACTTAACAATTCATTCAACCAGTATTTAGGAGAACTTTATGTCAATAATCAACTTTATTCTTCACATTGATCACCACCTGATTGAAATAGTCAACCAGTTTGGCAACTGGACCTACTTAATTATTTTCGGCATTATTTTTATCGAAACGGGATTAGTGATTTTTCCCTTTTTACCTGGAGATTCATTAATTTTTGCTGCTAGTTCAATGGCCGTTAATCCCAAGTATCACTTGAACATCTGGTTAGTTTACTTTGCTGTCGTACTCGCCGCAATATTAGGAGATGCCTGCAACTACGAAATCGGTGCACGTTCAGTTAATGCCGGAGAAAAATATTCTTGGTTTAATAGACTGATTAATCAAAAAAACCGCGTAGCGGCAGAAAAATTTTTCGATCGACATGGGCCTATCACGATTGTAATCGGCCGGTTTATTCCTTTTATTAGGACTTTCGTTCCGTTTATCTCAGGTGGTAGTAAAATGCACTACGGCAAATTTGCGATTTATAACATATTTGGTGGAGTTATCTGGAGCGGACTATTTACAATTATTGGGGCCTTTTTTGGAAACATCCCCTTTGTTAAAAACCACTTCTCAATGTTGATCCTTGGCATTATTATAATTTCGGTTTTACCAATTTTAATTGTCGCATTAAGAAAACGAATAACACAAAAAAAGGAGCTCCGTTAATGGAACTCCTTTTTTAGCGCTGTAATAACTGATTAGCAAAATAAAGTTCATAAATGATGCCAGCAACAGCAAAACATGAAGCGAAAAAGCCTTCAGTTAAAACATTGATAATTGGATCAGTTGCCGGATCAAATAGCCAAGTGTTACTGCCGGCAAAGAATAAATGATGAAAAGTGATAAAAAAGCTATCAAAATTCGCCAGCGCAAACGGCAAGATTGCTATTGGCAACAGTAGAAAAAGCAAGGCCCAAACCTTATCAAGCTTGAGAATTTTCTTTTTTTGGCTTTTATTCCAGAAGAAGATTAGCAAGCAACATAGAAATGCTAAAATTGCTAAAACGAACAATCTCTTAACATCCGCAAAGTGCTCAGCTGCAGTTTGCGAAGTTGGCAGATTACTCATCTTTAACTTCTGTTCAAACGGCCATATTAGATACCACATTAGCTGGTTGTAGTTATGCAAGACTTGTCCAACCGTTAAATTGACTGTTTTATAACTTTTTTGGACTATCATAAAAACTACTAGTAATGGCCAACTAGCTAATAAAGCGCCCACCACGCTACTAGTAATTCCAAAAATAAAATGATATATCACTGTCAAAATATTACTTTTTTTACTCATAATTCAACTCTATCCAAATTATCGACTAAGATTGTTGGCGGTCTTTTACCAATAATCTCTTTTTTCTGGGTAACTCCGGTTGTGACCATTAACTGATCAACTTGACTATTAAAACCTGCTTTAATATCAGTTTCATAATTATCGCCAACAATTAAGGTTTCATCTTTTCGATAGTGTAGTTTTGCCAGCAAAATCTCGATAATGACAGCAGATGGCTTACCTATAAAAAATGGTTCTCTCCCACTTGCTGCAGCAATCATCGCACATTGGGAACCATTACCAGGCAGCAAACCATTCTCACTTGGTAGATTCATGTCCGCATTAGTTCCAATAAAGGTTGCTCCGTTTCTAATCGCATTTGTGGCGACTTGAACTTTATGGTAGGTCAAATCAGTATCCATTCCTACTACAACATAATCAGGATTTTTGTCATTCAGTTCAAACTCCGGATGGGTTAGAAATTCGTGCCACAAACCAATTTGACCAATCAAGTAAACCCCAATTTTAGTGTTTTTGGTTTTTTCGCGTGCCAAAATATAGCTAGTTGTGGCCATACACGGTGTATATACGTGACTGACATCTGTCTTAACACCATGCTTTAATAGCTTATCCACAACCATTTGCGGAGTTCTGGTAGTATTATTAGTCAAAAAAATATAATCTTTTTTGGCTTTTTTTAGTCGATTAATAAACCGAACTCCAGATTCGATTGTATTCTTTCCAAGATAAATAGTGCCATCAAGATCAATTAAAAATAAACGGTAGTTTTTCACCTAATTACCACCCTTTCTTTTCTTGATTATAAAGGTATGGTTATTGGTCTGTTCTTTCTTTACTGCAACAGTTGGGGATTTTTTAAACTGTGCAGATTGAACGCGAGTTTTCTTAAATGAAGCGCCAGTTTCTTTGCCTTGATAACTTAGCTTAGACCGTTTAAATGACTTGTTCCATTTTTTTCGGTTACTGTTGCGATAGTGGTGAACTGGTTTTAAAAGTTGCAAAATAAAGTACGCTCCGCCCGGATTGCAATATTCCATCAGGTAATCAGCAATTGTTTGCTCTTTGCGGTCAATTGCAGTTTGCGCATTATCTTTGTAAAAGCCTTTTAACCGTAAATGCTCACTCGAAACATCACCTACCAAAAAATCATATTGATCAAGATAGGGATCATATTTTTGACTCAACATTTCTGGATCTAAAGCTTCTTGCTTGTTTACAATAATTTGATACAGCTGCTTGTTGATTTTCAGGCAATCGCCATCCAAAACCACTACTGCTAACGGATGGCGAAGTGGCTGCTCTTTTTCAAACTTATTTTCTTTATCATTATTTTTATTACTCTCAGTTTCACTGCCTTTTTCCGTCATTAGTTTCACTTCCTGTTAATTGGATACAATTTTGACAAATAATTGCCAATTACTTCACGTAAAAATTGCGGGAATAAAAATTCGTTATCGCCAACAATCGCAAGAGTTGGAAAGAATGGTACCAGAACATAGTGGTCCAGCACAGCAATTTCATATTCTTTATTCGGATTAAGTTCTTTTCCTCTTACATAAACTACTCGATTAACAGGATCAAATTTTATGCCGCGATAATGCATTTGCCCGAAAACACTGCCTCGAAAGCTCATTCCCTGTAAATGAAAGTGATCTAAATAGTGACGATTTTTTTCAACTTCCATTATCAAACGCCACAAATCATAACCCTTTAAGGAAGAACGCACTACATGCATGGAATGCGGAAGGGCTTTTTGCAAATCGTATTTTGTCAAAATCCCTTTTTTAAAGGGCTCTAAGAAAAGGCCTGTGCTTAACATTGCTAAATCTGTGCCAGCAAAATCCGCAATTGCATCCATTGAAATATTGATTGCAGCTTCCGGATCATCGTCATATTTTTCAGGTAAATAAGCTACCCGCTCTTGACTGAGAATTTCTTTTCCGCATTCAACATAACCTAAAACTGTTTCTACGTCTCCTTCATGCTCTGGCATTAACTTAGTTGGCTCAACTTGTGGCACGATCTTTTTTATACGATGCTTGTGGTCAATTTCTAAGTATATATTGCCAACATAATTACCCCACTTACCAGTTTGAGCAATCCATACGCCATTAACTTCCTTGCCATGTTTTAGTAAATCATGGGTGTGTCCCCCAATTATTATGTCGATTTGGGGATAGTTTTTAGCTAAAAAAATATCCATATTAAGACCAACATGGGTTAACAGAATCAAAATGTCATACTTACCCGCAATTTTTGGTAAAACTTCATCCATAGTTTCCCTTAACATCTTAACGTGCCAATGATTTGGTTCATAAGACAATGGATAAGCAGCCGTTAATCCAATTAAGGCAATTCTGGTGCCCTTTTTAGTCGTGAAAATTTTGTCCTGCACCGCCCAATGCGGCATCGTACCGTCTTCTTCACGCAAATTCGCTAAAATTACCGGAAACTTAGCATGATCAAATAAATGCTCAACTACCTCATGAGAATTAGAGATTCCTTCATTATTGCCAATTGTAATTGCATCATAATGAAATGAGTTCATTAATTTAATATTTGCTTGACCAAATGTCGCATCAGTCAGAGGATGCGAACGATCCATAAAATCGCCAGCATCAAAAGTAAAAACTTGGTCAACAGTTTCATCTTTTTGAGTTGCCCGCAAATAACGTCCAATCTTGGGAAAGTGTTCGAAATGGGAATGTAAATCATTGGTATGTAAAATGCGAATTTTTTCCATTTTTCCACTTTCTATCCAATTTGGTTGGATTTCAAAATCATTTGATAAGCTTCTAAAATTTTACCTTTTGGTTTTTTCCATTCAACCCATTCCGGATTTTTCCAGTCGTCTTCATTAGTCAGTGTCTCAAGGTGATAGGTTTTGTTGATATAATCTTCATAAGTAACTAGTGCTTTGGTACGCGGAATATTCAACTGAAGGATGCGTACTTTTTTAATCATGCCATGATCAACGGCCAATTCGGCAATTCCATTTTGATCAATATTGGCAATTTCGAAGTACTTACTACCATCGTTGCGAGTAATTTCTTCAATTAAATCTAATTCTTCGTTTTGTTTGTCCATTAATTTATTCCTATGAATTTAAAGCTGTGACATATAGCAAAAAATGTGCAACCATGCTATTGTAATAGACGATAGGGGTGTACACATGAAACGTAAAAGCCATTTAATTGCGGCTCTCTTTTTTAGCATAATTTTCTTAATAGCAAGTGGTTTTACTGTTGTTGGACACCGCGGTGACCCCACCAAATACCCTGAAGAAACCATACAGAGTGATAATTCAGCTTTTAACTCAGGTGCCGATTATGTTGAACTCGATCTTCATCTATCTTCAGATGGCGAGCCGATTGTCTCACATGATGATGATTTATTTCGAGTTACTCATACACATGCAATTGTATCACAAAATACTTGGCAAGCACTTGGTCAATTGACATATGATAATGGAGAGCATGTGATTAGTTTAGCTGAATTGTTTGAATATTACCAAAAGCGCCCTAATACCAAGTTTGTTTTAGAGACAAAAGTTGATCACTCAGTTGACCCATCATACGAATTAGAAGATAAGGTAGCAGCTATCATTAAAAAATATCATATGGAAAAGCGGGTCATGATCCATTCGTTTTCCGCCGCGAGTTTGTTTCACTTTCGCGAAATAATGCCGGATGCATATTTAATTTTAATTGTTGGCAGTCTTAAGCGGATCAATTTTAGTAACTTACCTCAAATTAATGCAGTTAATGTTTCGTCTGATTTAATTTTAAACCATGCTTGGCTAATTCATTGGCTTCACCAACTTAATAAACAAGTTTTTGTCTGGACGGAAATGGACGAATCGCCAGAATTGTGGCATTGGTTAATTAACAAAAACATTGATGGCGTTGTGACCAATTTCCCAAGTACTGGTTTTAAATATAAGCTAGCTAAAGAAGGTACCAAAAAGTATGATATTCACCGTAGCGGTATTTACTTTGGCAAAACCAAGACGGCAACGATGATGAATCCATACGTACGCATCAAGCAGAAAAAGTATGTCCAACCTGAGCAGAAACTAGATGTTATGTATGGGGTACGAGCTCACAATCGCCTTTATTATCAAATTGGTAATCAAACTTTTATTTCTGCTGAATTTGTTAATCTAGACTTAAAACCACACGATATTGCACCATACCAAGATAAACAGATTATTGCTAAGCCCGGCAAAAGTGTACAAATCTATAACTTTCCAGAAAATCAGGCCAAAACTGAGAAAAAACTGCCTATAAATACACTTTATAAAATTCGCAACTTTAATGGTAGTCCTAAAAGCATGTGGTTATACACTTCATTGGGCTGGGTCAAAGCTCGAGATGTTCTTTTTTATGGCTTTTTTGACGAAGGAAGTTGGAAAAACTATCAAAATTTACCACGCATGAATCAATATACCAACATTGCACTTGCCGAGTTTATTCCTCTTCAAGCACCTCAAATAGCTACATTTACTCAACAAGTTAAAACAACCGCACAGATAATGAATCATAATATTCAACCATAAAAAAGATTCGCATCAATTAATAATGCGAATCTTTTTTAGCAGTTTTTATTCGTTAGAAGTACTTTGCTTTTTTACTAATTCATATGGCAGCTCAATTTGCATGTTGTCAATTTTCTCATTATTCATCAGTTTGGTCAGCATTCTCATTGCTACCGCACCAATATCATAAAGTGGTTGGCGAATCGCCGTTAAAGCTGGCCGCACAACTGAAGCAATCTGCGTTGCACTAGCGGTAATAATTTCAAGATCTTCTGGAACACTCTTACCAGCATCAACGACAGAATTCAAAATACCTACAGCTGTGATATCACGGGTTACGACTACTCCATCAATGCCATCTTGTTGCAGTTGAGAATATAGGTTATAGCCATCCGAATGGTCTTTAATATTGCTGTATATGTGTCCCTCGCCAAGTTTGTGATCCTTCATAAACTTTTTGTAAGCCGGAATTCTGTTTTCCGCATTAACTACTGTTTCCGGATTGTCTAAAACCAAAGCCAAGTTCTTTTTACCGTCATTATAAAGTAAATTTAGCGCTTCAGTATCGGCTTTTTTGTAATCAATGGCAACGGAAGGAAATTCTTGATGGTTATCTTTAGTACCAGCCAAAACAACCGGCGTATCGGTTCTCTTAAAAGCTTCAACTGCCTCTTCTGGCAGATTATCCGACATATAAATAACTCCATCAACTTGCTTATTAAGCAGACCTTGGATTGCCTGATCTTCTCTCATTAAGCGGTTTTCAATACTGGTAATGATGATATTATATTTATACAAAAGTGCAATATCATCAATTCCTTTTGAAAGCTCGGCAAAATAAAGGTTGGTCAAGTCCGGTACAATCAAACCGACTGTAGTTGTTCTTTTAGAGGCCAGCCCTTGCGCTACTGCATTTGGCTGGTAGTGCAACCGGTTAATCACTTTCATTACACGGTCACGTGTGTCCTTGCGCACGTTAGTGTTACCATTAACAACTCGTGAAACTGTAGCCATCGAGACTTTTGCCTCGCGAGCAACATCATAAATTGTAATATCTTGTTTACGCATCTTAATTCCCCTATCTAATTTTTACTAGTATAAAATCTATCACGATTTTTTAAAAAGTGCAAACGTTTACAGCTATTCTTTCATTTTTTCAACTCCATAACATGATATACTTTTCTAATAAACACTTAATCTGAAAGGAACAGTAAATGAATTTAACAAAATTACAAGAATGGCTGCAAAGTTCAGAAAACGATGTAGCATATATTTCTAATCCAACTACTATCGCCTACTTTACCGGTTATGACATGGAACCTCATGAACGTATCTTTGCACTTTTGGCTTTCAAAGATAAAGATCCATTTGTTTTTGTTCCAGCTCTTAATGTTGAAGAGGCAAAAGACTCGGCATGGGATGGCGATGTTTTTGGTTACCTTGATTCCGAAAATCCTTGGTCGCTGATTGCTGACAAAGTCAAAAGCAGAACTTCCGACTATCAAAAATGGGCCCTAGAGAAAAATGATTTGAGCGTCTCGCATTATCAGTTAATCCACGAGCAATTTCCAAGTGCGGATTTTGAAGGTGACTTGTCCAATTTCATCGCTAAAATTCGTTTATATAAAACTCCTGCCGAAATTGAACAATTGCAAGGCGCTGGAAGAGAAGCAGACTTTGCTTTTCAAATTGGCTTTGATGCAATTAAAACTGGTGTAACTGAAAGATATATTGCGGGACAAATCGATTATCAATTGAAAGTGCAAAAAGGCGTAATGCATGAAAGCTTTGAAACAGTTGTTCAAACTGGAGCTAATGCAGCTAACCCGCACCTTGGACCAACGATGAATAAAGTTAAGCCAAATGAACTTGTACTTTTCGATCTTGGAACGATGCATAATGGTTACGCTTCTGATGCTAGCCGGACAGTTGCATATGGTGAACCATCTGCTAAGGAAAAAGAAATCTATGAAATTGACCGTGAAGCTCAACAAACAGCAATTGACGCAGTAAGACCGGGTATGACTGCATCAGAGCTTGATAGTGTTGCTCGCGACATTATTACTAAAGCAGGCTATGGCGAGTACTTTATTCACCGGCTTGGTCACGGTATTGGTAAAGAGGTGCACGAATATCCTTCAATTGTGCAAGGCAATGACCTAATTATTGAAGAAGGTATGTGTTTCTCAATTGAACCCGGGATTTATATTCCTGGTGTTGCTG
Organism: Lactobacillus sp. C449L; assembly: GCF_059900815.1. Taxonomy (NCBI): domain Bacteria; kingdom Bacillati; phylum Bacillota; class Bacilli; order Lactobacillales; family Lactobacillaceae; genus Lactobacillus; species Lactobacillus sp. C449L. The sequence goes on from NZ_JBWXGA010000006.1 coordinate 9,199, forward strand.
GGGTTAGAATTGAAGATTGCGGTGTTGTAACTAAGAGCGGCTATGAGCCGTTTACTCACACCAGTAAAGAACTCAAATATATTCCGCTTAATGACTAATAATTTAACCAAACAAAAATGCACTAGCGGAAAGTAATTTCTGCTAGTGCAATTTTAAATCATAGATTTAATTATGGTCTTTTGAAAGGATCATCTTTTGGCAAATCTTCTGGTTCTTCAGCATTATGTAAGTCATCTACTGATTTTTCAGCGTTATCGGCCTGCAATGGATCATCATCTTTTGAATTATCGATAACAATGTCGTCAAAGTCCTTTAACTCAGAGTCATCATCGACACTCTTAGGGAATGAGGCTAATTGATTTTTAACTATTTCAGTACCGTTGTCATACTTCTTTTTCAAGTCTTGAACAGTTTCGTTATTTTTAACTTTTTTCTTTAACTCATCAATTTGATTATCAGTAACAAACAGTGAACCAGCTAAAAAGCCAGCAGCACCACCCACGATGGTGCCAAAAATAAAACTTGTGATTTTCTTCATAGTGATAACTCCTTTTTTCTAGTCTTCCCCGTTACGACGCTTACGGCGGGCAAACATCGCTGATAAAGCAGAAGACATAAACCCATTACGTTTTAAATGTAAACCGCTAACACGTTTTGCCATCCTACGCGAAGATGCATTGACGTCTGAAACACTCTCGCCTAAGTCCGCAGCTGCTTTTACAACTGGGTCCAAGGTTTTCATCTTTACATTAACGTCTTCTAGCAAAACATTGGTTTTATCAAGCAAGTCTTCGGTTTGATTAAGCAATACATCAACATCTTTTGAAATTTGCTGAATTGATTCATTAGCATTTTTGATTGTTTCGTCTGCTCGTTTAGTCGCCTTTGCGACCCGGATAAGCACAGGAATTGTAAAAAGTACTAAAATTAATAATGCAATCGCTGCAATTAAGCCTGCTAGTGCACCATATGATATATCCATCTTATACCTCCAATTCTATACCTACCAAAAAGTTTAGCATGAAAATTCTTCAATCTCAATCTATATGTAATATTTTGCTATAGTTAATATGCATATACGAAAGGCGGAAAACCATGAAACAAACGTTTCAAATTGACCAAAAAGTTTTAAAAATAAATTGGGACCAAATTGGTGAACAATTAATCACCATAATTTGGCAACTAGCTGTATCAACTTTGGCTTTTTATTTGATTGTCCATTTTGGTAAAAAAATAATTAATCATTATTTGAGTCATAGCAAACGACCACAAAATAAACGTTCTAGAACAGTTACTGCCTTAATTAACAGTATTTTTTCTTACACAGTTATTTTCTTTTATTTGTTTGCCGTGCTATCCATTCTGGGCATTCCTATCGGGACCTTGCTTGCCAGTGCTGGACTATTTTCTCTTGCTTTAGGAATGGGCGCACAAGGATTTGTCAGCGATTTAGTCAATGGATTTTTCATTTTAAGTGAAGATCAGTTTGATGTGGGCGACATTGTGCAAATTAATAACCAAACTGGGGTTGTGGTCCAGCTTGGACTGCGAACAACTCGACTTAAAGGTACCGATGGCTCAATTATCTATATTCCAAATCGAAATATTTCAATCGTTCAAAATCTTGCCCATGGCGGTATTGGACTTGATATTGAACTCCAATTAAAAGCTGACAATGATTTTAATAAAGTGCGTGAATTAATTAAACAAGTAAATTCTGAAACCGACTTAGGTAAAAAGACGCTTGTTCAAGGACCACAAATTATTGGAATTTCTTCTCAAACTGCGCAAACAATTAAATATGTCATTCATTTCCAAGTCAAACCAGGACGAGAAAAATCCGTTCAGGATGAATATTTGACTCGATATCTTAAAAAACTGCAAGAAAATCAAATCACTTTGGCCCAATAACAAAAACTGTTTAGTTCAATCATAATGAACTAAACAGTTTTATTTTTTAAAATTGCGCTAGCCAGTCAGGGAGTTCTTTTAGCAATTGCTTAATTGCTCTACCACGATGCGATACACTATTTTTTTCTTCAACATTCATTTCTGCAAATGTTTTACCCTTTTCAGGTACGTAAAATAAAGGATCATAGCCAAAACCATCTTCGCCTTGGGGAGCTATCAAAATTTGTCCCGTACATTGACCTGAAACTACTAAGTCGCAATCAAATTTACCTGGCATCGAAGCCACTATTGTAGTATTAAATTTAGCGGTTCTTTTTTTAAGTGGCACCCCGCCTAATTCTACCAGCAGCTTAGCATTATTTTTACGGTCATTATGCTCTTCGCCAGCAAAGCGAGCTGATCGAACTCCTGGTGCACCGTTGAGAGCATCAACTATTAATCCAGAGTCATCAGCAATCGTTACCATCCCGCTGAAGTCAGCCAGTTCATGAGCTTTTAATTTAGCATTTTGCTCAAACGTAGTACCGTATTCTTCAACAATAGGCGGGTTTGATAGATCCGCGCTAGTTATCAGCTTTACCGCAATTCCAGCTTGCCCAAATGCTTCAGTTAACTCTTTTACTTTCCCCTGATTCGTGGTTGCAAATAAAATTTCTTTCACCGCTTAGCTCCTTGTAAAACATGTTCAGCCGTAAAGGTTGGATCATTTAAAATTGCTTGCCCTAGTTCATTAACTTTTTTTACATCGCCCGTGGTGTAATACTCGTGCTGCCCTGCGTCTTGGCGATTACTACACAGACCACCATTCTCTAATACTTGTTTCGTATATTGTGCAACTTGATCAGCCGGATTAACAATTTTTACTGCCTGTGGCAGGCACCGGCTAAATTCAGCCCGAATAATTGGATAATGCGTGCAGCCTAAAATAAGCGTGTCAAATTTATTTTCCTTAAGTGGTTCTAGTATTGTTTTTAAAATTGGCCAATAGCTTGAACTATTGGCATTTTGCTCGATTAACGGCACCAATTTTGGTGCCGCAAGTTCAATCACTTTAACCTTAGAGTCACGCGATTCAAGTTCTTTTTGGTAAGCGTGCAAAGCAACAGTCATTTGCGTACCTACAACGGCAATTTTTTTATTTTTGGTTGCCTGTAAAGCTGCAACACTACCTGATTGAATGACTCCAATTATTGGAACATTAATTTCTTTTTGAATAGTTCTCATGGCAACTGCTGTTGCCGTGTTACATGCAATAATAATCAGTTTAACGTTTTTACTTAATAGGAACTTAACACTTTGCCTCGTTAATGCGATGATTTCTTGACTAGATTTGTCACCATAAGGAATATGAGCGTTGTCGCCAATAAAAACAGTCGATTCATTAGGCATTTTTTGAATTACTTTTTTTACTACTGTTAAACCGCCAACTCCAGAATCTAAAAGGCCAATTGGCCGATTATCCATCATACAAATCCTCCAAATACTTTCTACTTCTCACAATTTTACGGTAAAATATAAGAAAATAAAAGGGATGAAATTTTTAATGCAAGACAATAACCAGCAAAGTGAACATGTATATTTCGTTAACCAGTTATATCGTGATTTTTTGTTGCCAACCATTCTAGGAGAAGACAATGAAGCAATTCTATACTGGGGCGGCAAGCGAATTGCACGTAAATACGATTTGGCATCATTTGAAGACGTCAATAGCTTTTTTGCAACCACTGAATTCGGAATTCTAACTAAAGTGAAAGAACGCCGCAGTGAAATCATTTTTGAATTAACCGGGCAGAGTGTCACTGATCGCCTTAATGGCAACAGTCACGAATTTTCACTAGAGGCTGGAATTTTGGCTGAAGCTGTAGAAAAAGAAAGCCAACGGGCAACCGAATGCGAAATAAAAATCGATGAAAAAAGAAAAGCCGTACAAATTTCTGCTAAGTTCAGTTAAACTCGAAAAGCAGTTTTATTGAATTTCTTACCATTTTTGCAATATGATTAAAGTAAGAATGGAGGAAATAAACATGCTACAAGAATTCAAACAGTTTATTGAACGCGGAAATGTTATTGACTTGGCGGTAGGTGTAATTATTGGTGGTGCTTTCACGAGTATTGTTAATTCACTGGTAACTAACTTAATTAACCCCCTAATCGGCTTATTTGTCGGTCGCATTGACTTGTCCAATCTCGTCTTTAAAGCTGGTGGCGCAACATTTAGATATGGGGAATTTATTAACACGGTAATTAACTTCTTAATTATTGCTTTTATTGTTTTCCTACTGGTTAAAGCCGTTAATAAGATTACTAAGCCAAAGCAAGAGCAAAAACCTGCTCAACCAACTGCCGAAGACTACTTGATGCAGATTCGCGATTTGCTCAAGGAAAAAACCGTTAAGTAGTCAAACAAAAGTTAAATATCATAAAATGACACTATCAAAAAAACTTCCTGAATTTCAAGGAAGTTTTTTTATTTTAATCAGCGTATTGATCCAAAATTTGATTGAGTTTTGGCTTAGGTGTATATCCTGTAATACGATCCACAATTTCACCATTTTTCTTAATGATTAGTGTCGGAATTGCCATAACACCAAGCGAACTCGCAGTTTCTTTGTTTTGATCTACATCCATTTTTGTAAACTTAACGTCTTGACGCTCCTCAGCAAGTTCTTCAATCACCGGTGATTGCATCTTGCATGGTCCACACCAAGTTGCCCAAAAGTCAGTCAGCACAACGCCATCTTTAGTTTCTTCATCAAAGTTCTGATCCGTAAGCTCATCAACCATGAATTTACCTCCCAAATATAAATACCGTTTTTTCTATAATAAATTTCATTATAACAACTTAACTTACTTTTTCCAAGTATGAAACCCTATTTTAAATGAACAATTGTTGCTCCATTGCCACCTTCATTAGCCGGAGCATAATTAAAACTGGTAACATGCTTACTTGAACGTAAGTAATCCCAAACACCTTTTCTAATTGCGCCAGTTCCGATTCCGTGAATAATTGTAACGACATCCAGTCCAGCCAAAAGAACTGAATCAATATAGCGATCCAAGTTAGTCATGGCCTCATCATAGCGTTGACCACGCAGGTCAAGTTCACTACGGGCAGCACTTCTTCTGTTAGAGCTAATCGCGCGCACAGTCTTTTTAGTTTCCTTTTGCGGGTTACTACCAATTTTTTCAACATCGCGATCACTAACTTTAACCTTAATAATTCCTAATTGAACTTCATATTGATGTTCAGCAAGTTGTTTGGTTATTGTGCCAACTTGACCATAAGATAGTACTTTAACTTGATCTCCAATTTGGACATCGTGACGCTTTTTTTCACGCTGCAAAACCCGATTGTGCGTCAAATTTTGAGCTTGTTTTTCTAGCTGATTCAATTCTCCTTTTGCAGCTATAACTTCATTTTGCTTGACGCTGCCTTTTTGGTCTTCAAGTTGAGCAATTATTTTGGCGGCTTTTTGGCGACTTTTTGCAACCACCTCGTTGGCACGCTCTTGAGCAAATTCCAGTTGCTTTTGAACCCGCTGATTATACCAGTCTAATGCCTCTTGTAGTCTTACTTCAAGCTTTTGGCTTCGATCTAAACTACTTTCCAAATGACTACGGGCGTCATGAGCAGCCTTAGTTTGTTTAGTTAGCTCCGCAATCATCTGATTGATGTCAGCATTATCATGCGACATTAGACTTTCAGCACTTTTAACTACATCTTCACGCATTCCTAATCTGCGAGCAATCGCAAAGGCATTACTATGCCCGGGAATACCAATCTGAAGTCGGTAAGTGGGCGATAATGTTTTTAAGTCAAATTCCATTGAAGCATTAGTAACCTTTGCTCTGTTATAGCCATACAATTTTAATTCCGGATAGTGCGTGGTAACAATAATCTTGGCATTCTTTTTTCGTAAAAAGTCCAAAATACTGATAGCCAAACTAGCTCCTTCTTCTGGATCAGTACCCGCACCAATCTCATCAATTAAAACCAAGGTTTGATTGTCAACTCTTTTCATAATGTCAATAATGGCATTAATATGGGAAGAAAAAGTACTGAGCGACTGTTCGATTGACTGTTCGTCACCAATATCAGCACAAATATTCTTAAAAACGGTAGCTTTGCTGCCCTCAGCAACAGGAATAAACAATCCAGATTGAACCATTAACTGCAAAATTCCAACGGTTTTTAAAGTGATAGTCTTACCACCTGTATTTGGCCCGGTAATCAAGATTGTGTCAAAATCTTCGCCTAATTTTATATCATTGGCTACAACTGCTTTAGGATCAATTAATGGGTGTCGCGCTTGGATAAAAGACAGTGAATGATCTGGTGTCAGCTTTGGCTCAGTTGCCTGCATTTTACGGGCAAGTTTTGCTTTAGCTTGAATAAAATCTAACTCACTTAGCGCCTTGGCAATTGCGTCAAGGCAGTCAACATTTTCACGGGCTATATCAGATAAGTTGCGTAAAATTCGTTGAATCTCACGTCTTTCTTGTGCCAAAATGTTCTGTTGCCGATTGTTCAGATTAAGTACACTATTAGGTTCAATAAACAGGGTCTGCCCACTAGCACTTTGGTCATGAACAACGCCACCAAACTTGTTGCGATATTCTTGTCTTACCGGAATAACATAGCGCTCATCCCTGATTGTCACAATTTGTTCCGACAAATATTTACCCATACTCCCTTTAGTAAAGGTTTCCATGCGACTCTTAATTTCGGCATCGTTGCTTTTTAATTCATGTCGTAATTGCGCCAAGGCGGTTGAAGCACTATCAAGAACTTCTCCATCAAAATCAAGTGCTTTTTCAAGTTCTCTAAATAAAAAATCGGGTACATCAAGTTCGGAGATAATTGAGTCAAGTGCTGATAAGTCTAACTCTTCTTCCTTAACATCATCAATAAATTGGTTAACATCGTTAGCCAATGTTAAAACCAAAAGTAAATTACCTAGCTCTTCAGCGTTTAGATTCGCCTTAATTCGCAAACGTTTAGTACTTGACCGAACATCAGTAAAGTCTGTCAACGGAAACTGACCGTTAATACGTAAAATATTGGCACCGGTCAAAGTTTGTTTTAACATTAATTCCACTTGCGCAAAATCACTACTTGGTTTCAAGTCGGCAGCTTGGTTTTTGGCGGCAGCAGTAACGGTCATTGCTTGCAATTTTTCAGTAATTTTGGCAAATTCTAAGGTTTCTAGTATTTTATTATTCATTCTTTTAAAAACTTCTATTACTAAAAAAGGCTGGCTAAGCCAGTCTTTTTTATTCTTCGTTTAAGCGGTCATCATCCAAAAAAGTATTCAGAACCCCTTGAACCATATCCCATTCATCTTCTGCTTCAATTTCGTGCAAATCGCTACTGGTTACGTCGCCTTCATCATCGGCATCATAACTAAAAGCAAGAACTTCAATTTCTTCATCCTCGCTAGTTGAAGCTGGATAAAGTAAAATGTAAGACTTGTCATAGTCATCAGAATGAAAAGTGAATAAAATCTCATATAATTCTTCATTACCTTTTTCGTCAACTAAGGTAATTTGACGGTCATCGCCGTGAACTTCTTGTGTCATATTAATCCTTTCGGTTTAGATCCAAATAATTTTGTAAAATCAAAACTGCAGCCATTTGATCGATTACTTCTTTACGCTTATGCCGATCATGAATTCCAGCCTCTTCAACCAAAACTCGTTGCGACTCAATTGTGGTTAAGCGTTCATCTGAATAATAAACGGGCAACTTAAACTTATCTTCTAGCCTCTTGCCATATGCCTTACTACGGGCAACTGCGTTTCCTGAAGAACCATTCATATTTTTGGGTAAGCCTAAAACAAAGCCGTCAGCATCATATTGGCGAACAATTTTCTTTAAAGAACGCATGCCAAAATTATAACGCGTTTCGTCAATTGGAATTGTCTCAACCTTTTGAGCAGTTAAACCTAATTCATCGCTAACTGCAACTCCAACCGTCTTTGACCCAACATCCAAACCAATAAGTCGCATTACTTATCTTTACCAAGATAGCTCTTTACAAGCTCCTCAATAATCTCATCACGTTCGTGCTTCAAAATTAAGTTACGCGCATCATTATGCCGTGGAATATATGCTGGATCACCAGACAATAAGTAGCCGACAATCTGATTTACTGGATTATAGCCCTTTTCTTCAAGAGCATTGTATACATCTTGCAGAGTATCATATACGTTCTTGCCTTTGTTTTCATTAAAGTCAAAGTGCATTGTCTTATCTAGCGAACTCATAGTCATTCCTCCTAGCACAATTTTACTTGAAAAACATTACAAACTCAATCAATTAATTTTTTGAAACCGTTGAAATTACGGTCTGAATAGCTTCTTCAAGTCCTTCAGGTTTTTTACCACCAGCTTGAGCCAAATCAGGACGACCGCCGCCGCCGCCGCCAAAGATTGGTGCAACCAGCTTAATCAAGTCACCTGCCTTCAAGCCTTGAGCAAGCGCTCTTTTACCTAAACTAATAATCATATTAGCCTTACCGTCTTTTCCAGTAGCTAATACTAAAATATCTGACTTATTTTCACTCTTCCAAGTATCAGCTAATTCACGCAAGTCGTTCATACCATTAACATCAACTTTTTGAGCAATAACAGTTAAATCGCCTGCTTGTTTTACGTTATTAAAAATTGATCCAGCTTTAATTTGATTAATTCTTGAATTTAATTCTTCTACTTGTTTTTGACTATCATGTAAGTCTTTTTCAAGGCTGTCAACCTTATCTAAAATATCTTCCGGTTTAGTAGATTTAACTTCAGTTTGAATCTCGTCAAGCAATTCCGAGCGACTTGCCAAATATTCGTATGCTTTCTTTGACATTACTGCTTCAATTCTTCTAAGACCTGCCCCGATTGCAGATTCCGAAGTAATCTTGAAAATACCAATCTGGTTCGTGTTAGCACAGTGCGTACCACCACAAAATTCAATTGAAAAATCGCTCACTTGTACAACGCGGACTTTATCGCCATACTTGCCATCAAATAATGCTAAAGCACCTAGATCTTTACCACTTTCGGGATCAGTGATCGTAGTTTTAACATCAATTGCTTCCCAAATTTTTTGATTAACTAAATCTTCAACTGATTTAAGTTCTTTTGCTGTCATTGGTTCAATAGCAGTAAAGTCAAATCGCAAAAAATCAGGCTCAACTAAGCTTCCTGCCTGGTGAGTATGCTCACCCAAAACGCTTCTTAAGGCCGCGTGAAGCAAGTGAGTAGCAGTGTGCGAATGACGCAAGCCTTCGCGACGAACACGATCAATCTTTAAAGTATATTTTTCACCTTTTACTAGTGGCAAAATCACGTCAACAAAATGCATGTTTTGATCATTAGGAGCATGCTGAACATCTGTGACTTTGGCCACCAAATCGCCGTCTTGATTGTAAATATCACCATGGTCAGCCACCTGACCGCCACGTTCGGCATAAAACGGAGTCTTATCGAATATTAATGTTGCTTGCTCACCATCTGCTTGATCAACCAATTTATCGTCAACGATAATATCAATTAGTTTGGCATCATTTTCTTCGTAGACACCGTATTCAAACTCAGATTTGTCCTTTAAGTTCATTAAGGTTTCATCTTGAGCACCCATTGATTGTAAATTACCACGAGCCTCACGTGCACGTGTTTTTTGTGCTTTCATTTCGGCATCAAAGCCAGGCTTATCAACTTCCAAACCAGCATCTTGAGCAGTTTCAAAAGTTAATTCATAAGGGAAACCATAAGTATCAAATAACTTAAAGGCATCTTTACCTGAAATAGTCTTTTGCTTTGTCTTTTTGGCCTGCTCAATTAAGTCGTCAAGTAAGGTCAATCCGGAATCAAGAGTTAATTGGAACCTTTCTTCCTCATTTTTGATAACTTTAGCAATAAAGCGCTTTTGATCAGTAACTTCGGGATAGTGGCTTTCCATGATCTTACCAACCACCGGAACTAATTTATAAAGGAACGCTCCTTTAATACCTAAGCGCTGTCCATTTAAGTCAGCACGACGAATCAAGCGACGCAGAACATACCCACGACCAGTATTAGAAGGAAGCGCGCCATCAGCAATCGCAAAACTAACTGTACGAACATGATCGGCAATAATCTTGAATGCAGTTGTGTCAACAGCATCGACACCATATTGCTTGTCTTTGGTCATTTTTTCAGTTTCATGAATAATAGGCAAGAACAAGTCAGTTTCAAAGTTCGTTGGAGCATCTTGTAAGATTGATAGTACCCGCTCAAGACCCATTCCAGTATCGATATTCTTGTGCGGTTGATCAACATACTCACCATTTGCTAAATGATTGTATTGCGAAAAAACGATATTCCAAATTTCAAGATAGCGCGCATTTTCACCACCGGGGAAATTCTCCGGATCATCTTCGTCAACATCATTGTTTTCTTGACCACGATCATAAAAAATTTCCGAATCTGGACCGCAGGGACCTTCACCAATATCCCAAAAATTATCTTCTAATTTCACAATATGGTCTTCGGGCATGCCCACTTCAAGCCAAATTTTATAAGCTTCGGGATCTTTAGGATAAACTGTACAGAACAATTTTTCTTGGTCAAGAGCAAGCCAATCGGGACTGGTTAAAAATTCCCAAGCCCAACTAATAGCTTCTTTTTTGAAATAATCACCAACGGAGAAGTTTCCAAGCATTTCAAAGAAAGTTTGGTGGCGAGCTGTCTTACCAACGTTTTCAATATCATTAGTTCGAATTGATTTCTGTGAACTAGCAATTCGGTGGTTTTTAGGAACAACTGATCCATCAAAATACTTTTTCATTGTCGCCACACCGGAATTAATCCACAGCAGTGTTGGGTCATCTTGTGGAATTAACGACTGGCTTGGTAAAATCATATGACCGTGCTGCTCGAAGAAATCCAAAAACATTTGTCTAAATTCGGAACTTGTCAACTTCTTCATTAAATATATCTCCTATTTTGCCAAAATTAAAAGCACCATTGCATTACTTAAGGACGCCAATAAACGCGGTACCACCTCAATTGCAACAGTGCTTTGTTACCTCTTAATTATTTTAATTATAAAAAACGTAAGGAGCATTTTTTAAGAAACAGTAAGCCTTTCTCAGCGGTATTGGCTCTCTCTTTATACTGTCAGCTTAAAAAACATATCTTAAGTCAAAAGTAATTGTACTACTTGCTGTATCTTTGTCAATGCTAATAGCTACTTAGAGTTATCATAATTGCATAAAAACTAATTTAGTTTTTTACCAAATCTCTTCTGTTTTTTACTGCTATGATAACCTAATTTTTCGTAAAACTGATGCGCTCCAATCCGCTCTTCACCAGAGTTCAACCTGATTTCATCAATGCCCGAATTTTTGGCTCTTTGTTCAACTTCTGCCATTAATTTGGAACCAATTCCTTTTTGTTGTGCAGAACCTGCAACTGCAAGCGCCATAACGTTATACATCGGTTTAAAATAAGTTTCTTCGTACAAGTTGACATGAATATAACCTTGAACTTGCTTGGTTTGTTCATTCTCATAAACCAAAAGTAGATGGTGCTCTTGATCAGCTAGTAGTCTTGCTAAGTTAGCAGCAGTCTCTTTCACCGGATAATCATAGTTCAACTGTTCTAGATTTAACTGATAAATTGCCTTCGCATCAGTTACTTTTGCCAATCTAATCATTGGTTAACCTATCCTTTGTTAAAAGTTAATTACTTACGATAAAAATCATCAAATACGGTAACCGGCATACGCCGTTTATGCTCACTTTTGCGCCATAACGCTTCAATTCTTTCAGCAGCTGCATTCGAAACTTCGCGACCCTCTAAATAATCATCAACTTCGTCATAAGTTACACCCAATGCAACTTCGTCCGGTAAAGCAGGTTGATCTTCCTCTAAGTCAGCAGTTGGCGTTTTTAAATACAAGTGCTCAGGACAGTGCAAAGCTTTAAGCATTTGCTTACCTTGCCGTTTATCTAATCGAAAAAGTGGGGTTAAATCTGCAGCACCGTCTCCATATTTAGTGTAAAAACCACTAAAGTTCTCAGCAGCATGGTCCGTTCCAACTACTGCACCCTGGTTAGCTCCAGCAATTCCATACTGGACAACCATTCGTTCTCGAGCTTTGATGTTACCCTTGTTAAAATCCGAGATTTCTGTACCGGCTTCATTTAAACTGGCAACCATTGCTTCAACAGCCGGCTTAATGTTAACAATTAGATCTTGATCAGGCTTTTGAAAAGCAACAGCATCGGCCGCATCTTGGGCATCTGCTTGAATACCATAAGGTAAACGAACAGCGATGAACTGATATGACCCATCGCCGGTTTCTTGACGAAGTTCACTAATTGCCATTTGACAGAGCTTGCCCGTCAAAGTAGAATCCTGACCACCTGAAATTCCTAAAACATAAGATTTTAAGAATGGGTTGGCCTTTAAATAGTCCTTTAAGAAGTCTACTGAGCGTCTAATTTCTTTAGCCGGATCTATTTCCGGTAAAACATGCTCATAAGCAATTATCTGTTTTTGTAAGGGCCTCATCTGGTTTTTTCTCCTTTGTTAATTTGCCTGCGAATATCCCGAATTAAATTCATCTTACTGTCATATAAGTCTTGAGAAAGATCAACCGGATATTCTTGCGGATTCAAGCTACGCTTGTACTCATCCCACAATCCGTCCAAGTTAGCCGCACAGAACTCTTTAATTGCAAGCAATTTTGGTTTTTCGTATACTAATTCACCATTTTTGAAAATATCTTTGAGCAATGGCTCAGCAGTATAATCTCGCACCACTTTATTAATATAGTTATATTGCGGATGAAACATGTATAGCGAGTCAAATTTGCGTGGATCAACGCCCTCGCGAGCAACCCAGTCACCTTCATTTTTCTTTTCTGTATTTGCTGAAATACGCCATACCTGCTTTTTCCCAGGAGTAGATACTTTAATTGCATTAGAGGAAATCTTTAAGGTATCTCGCATTTGATGATTATCGCCTTCAATTGAGACCAACTTATAAACTGCACCAAGAGCAGGTTGATCATAGGCAGTAATATATTTGGTTCCTATACCCCAAACGTCAATTTTAGCACCTTGCATTTTCAGACTAGTAATCGTTGTTTCATCTAGATCATTAGACGCATAAATTTTAGCATTGGTATAACCAGCGTTATCAAGTTCGTGGCGTACTTGCTTTGAAATATAAGCCATGTCTCCGGAATCAATTCGGACACCGAGAAAGTTAATTCGATTGCCCATTTCATCAGCTACCTTAATTGCGTTTGGTACACCGCTTCGAACTGTATCATAAGTGTCAACTAAGAACACGCAATCTTTATGCGTTTCCGCATAAGCTTTAAATGCTTCATACTCACTACCAAACGCTTCAACTAGTGAGTGTGCATGTGTACCAGAAACAGGAATACCAAACAGTTTACCAGCCCGAACATTGCTAGTGGAATCAAAACCGCCTATGTAAGCTGCCCTGGTACCCCAAAGCGCTGCATCAGTTTCTTGAGCCCGACGCGAACCAAACTCCATTACACCGTCACCTTGAACTGCCAATTTTACTCTTGCGGCTTTTGTTGCTAACAGAGTTTGAAAATTGATAATATTTAAAATGGCCGTTTCAACCAGCTGGCACTGCGCTAGTGGTCCTTCAACCTGCAAAATCGGCTCATTAGCAAAAACGATTTCGCCTTCGTTCATTGAGCGAACGGTCAGTTTCATTTTTAATTTCCGTAAATAATCAATAAAGTCCTCATCATAACCGACTTCATTTCTTAAATAATCCAAGTCACTTGCTTTAAACTTCAAGTTTTGCAAGTACAAAATCACATGTTCTAGACCGGCAAAAACGGAATAGCCATTACCAAAAGGCTCCTCGCGATAGTAGACCTCAAAAACTGCATTGCGCTCCGCAATGCCCTTTTTAAAGTAAGTGTACATCATATTAATTTCATACAAATCCGTATGTAAAGTCAAAGAATCATCTTGATCTAGTTCTTGATAAAACATTGCATCCTCTTATTCATTTTCGGTTTTTTATTATAACTACTTATAATAGCTTAAAGACTTTAGTTAGTCTCAACTAAAGTACTATAAATACTCATAATGCTAGACAATTGATTACTTAAAGAAAAATTGTGCGAAACGTAGTCTTTTTCCTTAATAGCCATTTGTTTAAGTTCTACTGGCGTCATTCTGATTGCCTTCTTCAAAGCAGCCACAATTGATTCAATATCACCTATTTTCGCGACTAAGCCATGTTCTGAATCAGGTATCATCATTTCAATGTCACCGACATTGGTTGATAAAATCGGCAGCAAATTATCACTTGCTTCCAATAATACCAGCGGAAAGCTCTCCGAATAAGAGGTCAAAACCGCTAAATCCATTCCTCTGTATAGATGCATTAACTGTTTATGGGTCATAAAACCCTGAAAATTAACCTGCGGTCCTAATTCCAGTTTTTGTACTAGTTCTCTTAAATAGCCTAACTGCGAACCTTCACCGGCAATATACAAATGCACATTACCATTATTAAGTTCTTTTAAAGCACGCAACAGCAACTCTTGTCCCTTGATTTTTTCTGCACGAGCGACGTTTACAATATTAAAATGCAAATGTTCCGACTTAGCTGGAATTTCATTATTTTTATGGAAAAAAGTGCCATTATAGATTACGTGAACTTTATTTCTTTGTATATGTGCCTTATCAACCAGCAGATTAGCAAATTTCCGCGTTACTGCAAAAACGCAATCTGCCTTTCTTATTGCCCGCAGATTAAGCGACGTAAAGGTTTTGCCCAGTAGTCCACGGTCGCCAAAATCAAGATACGGATCAGAGTGAACCGTAACACACCATTTAGCGGTAATTCTCTTCCTAATCATTGACATAAATAGGTTAGCTCGTGGACCATGCGTATGCACAATGTCAAAATTACCTTTATTGATAAAGCTGCGCAGACGCTTAAGGCCCGTTAAATCATATCGGCCATTTATTCCTAAAACAACGCATTGCAGCTTAGCTGCTCGCGCTGCCTGTGCCACTGGACCTTCAGCTAAGCAAAGTAGCGTAAAGTCCTTACCTTCATTCTTTGCTTCCGTTAGCAGGTTGATAATGTGTGTCAAGCCACCGCCAGATTCTAGACCAGCGTTGACATGCAAAACTTTCATGCTTATTTCTTTTCCTTTTTAGATTGGTATACATCAAGCACAAATTTAGGCAAAACTTCCATTCGTTTATAACGTGATGGATCTTTTAAAAGACGATAGAACCATTCGAGGTGAGCTTTTTGCCAAACTTGGGGTGCTCTTTTAGCATTACCAGAAAAAACATCAAAACTACCACCAACACCCATCATTAGTGCCGGTAGAAGATTCTTTCGCAAAATCGACAAAAGTTGCTCTTGGCGCGGTGAACCTAAGGCAGCAAAAACTAAGTCAGGTTCAGATCGTTCAATTTGGTAGGCGATTACTTCCAAGTCTTCACTGAAATACCCATCTTCAGCACCGACTAGTTGAATATCAGCATATTCTCGGGCAATTTTGGCCTGCATAGCGTGAATCACGTTTGGTTTTGCCCCGATTAAATAAACCCTTAGTCCGCGTTCTTGAGCAAGTTTCATCAACCATGAGAACAAATCATAGCCAGTAACACGCTCTTTTAGTGGAGTACCTAATATGTTAGCAGCTTTAATAATACCTATCCCATCGGGAGTAACATAGTCAGCGTCATAGTTTAGGATTTTCATGAATTCAGGATTTTCGTTAGCTGACATCACGATTTCGGGATTAGCTGTAACAACAAAAGTAGACTGATGATTATTAATACGACCAATAAACTCGTTTTGAAATTGATTAAAGTTTTTATTGTCAAAATCAACGCCTAAAACATTTACTTTATCCATGATAATCTCCTCTCGTGATTAATTTACTTTATTTTAACAGACTATCCTACATTACAGGATAAGTTTTACCTTTTCTATAAATATGATAATATTGAATCGTCTATACAATAGGAGTACAACAAAATGAAAAAAGTTATCACATACGGGACATTCGACTTATTGCACTATGGTCACGTTCGCTTACTTAAACGCGCTCGCGAACTTGGTGACTACCTCATTGTTGGTCTATCCACCGATGAGTTTAATGAATTTCAAAAGCACAAGGAGTCATACAATAACTACGCTGAACGCAAGTTTATTTTAGAAGCCATTCGTTACGTCGATGAAGTTATTCCCGAACAAGATTGGGATCAAAAAATTACCGACATTCAAAAATATAATATTAATACTTTTGTTATGGGAAACGACTGGAATGGTAAGTTTGACTTTTTAGAGCCATATTGTGATGTAGTTTACTTGCCACGTACTCCGGGAATTTCGACTACTAAAATTAAAAAAGATTTGAAATAAAAAACTCCAAATTGACTAATTAAGTTAATTCGGAGTTTTATTTTACTTAGAAAATGTGAACTCAAAGCGATCAGCTACATAGCTTGCCCTAGTGTATTCAAATGGTTCACCTGTAGACAGCTCAGTTACCTGCAACCGCGTAATTAATGCTTCGCCTTTTTTGGCATCAAGCAAACGAGCTGAATTTTCATTGGCTACCGCCGCTGAAATGTGTTCAGTAACTCGGCCAATTTGATAGCCGTTTTGCTCAAGCGTGTGATATAAATGCGCCGAAATATCAGCTTTAGACATTTTAGCAACTAATTTATGCGGGATAGTTACAACTTCATAGCAAATCGGAATATTATCGGCATATCTAATTCGTTCCATCCGTAAAACTTCTTGATTGTTGTCCAAGTTTAACCGCTCAGTTTCCGATAGTGAGGGTTGCCCAAAACGATATGAAATCAACTTACTAGACGGTGTCTGACCATTAGCATGGGTAATTTCGGTAAAAGACATGATACCCGACATTTTTTCTTGTACCTTTTGGTTAGCAACATAAGTCCCGCTGCCAAGGCGCTGTTCCAATATTCCTTCGTCTTCAAGAGTTTTAATTGCTTGGCGAAGAGTCATACGGGAAACACCAAATTTCAGAGCTAACTGTCTCTCTGCTGGAATTCTACTGCCAACTTTATAGACATGATTTTCAATTTCACGCTTAATTTGATTATGAATCTTGATGTACATTGGTTCTTCCATTAGCGTACCTCCAAATATAATCTCTATTATAATCTAAATTGGTCTAACTTGTACAAACATAATTAAATTAATTTTTACTTGTTATTTTTTCTTAGTGGTCCACTTCATTCCCAGGAGACGGAGATTAGCTTCTTGACCACATTCAACAGAAATTGATTCATCACTACTAGCAATTACACTAGCACGCATTTTCGCCCAATCCTTTACTGCTAAGTCAGCACCGTTAGAATTGAGAATTAAATCATGTCCTTCTAAACGAGCATGATCACCAAGCGCTAAAAAATACTGATAATCATCACCACCATTATAAGTAACCCGTCTAGCAGTACATTCTGTTTTATCTTGGAAGTCAGCATGGCTCATAATCACCGAGTTAGTCATTGTGATTTTGGCATCATTAAAAGCAACGAGACGATTCATTTGACTATTTTGAATAATCACGTGCGGCTTTTTGTCTAGATAAATACCACCCTTAAAATTACTGCCAATAATACTTACCCAAGGCTCTTCAGTAATATACATACAGGTGTCATCATCTGATAAAACACTACTATTTAGCATATTTAGCCATACTTTTCCCTGAATTAGCAAAGAATCCATGACCGAGTTATTAAGATTAACTTCGGCATTGGTTTTAGAAAACGTATCAATACTTCCATAGATACGGGAATTATTAATTATTGCAGTTCCGTGTCCCTCGATGGCTAATGCACCAAATTCTTCCGAAACATGCTCGATTGAAGAATCGTTCATTTCTATTCGAAAATCAGCCTTTTCAAAAATAGAAACAGATCCGTTTAGAATCATCGTTGAATATAATTCAAGAGTTACTTTTCCGTTTATTGCAACTGCAGCAGTGTCACTGCCAAATCCTTTAATCACACAATTGCGAAGTGTTAAATATGTGTTGGCTTCAGCTGGCACAAATAAGCTATTAGAGTCATCATTAGTGTTAATACATAAGTTTTCTAGATTAACAAATTGGCTGTCAACCGAAATATTAACGTGCCCCAGAATTGTTGTGTCTTCTGGCAAACTGCCAGTCCCTTTAACCGTAACATCACAAAGATCTCGGTTTGGTGGTAATTCGTAAAAACCTGGCTCCAGAAACAAAACATCGTCAGCACGCAAGTCATTTAGCGCTTCATGCCAGCCAACTTCGCCTCCCCCGGCGCCTACTTTAACTAGTCTAGACATAAAATTCCCTTTCTTAAAATGAAAAGTTGACTAGCTACTATTGTACTATTTTTCTACACATAGTAGTTAATTCAGCCTCTATTTATTGACATTTATTAAAAAGGACTTCTGCCAATACTCTTATGTCAATAATATTCAACTTGCTGTTTTATTCCGTAGTTTCTTATAAAATACGTAAAAAGGCAACTAATCAGCTGCCTTTTACTTGTAATTATAGTCAATTTTAATTGGGTTAGCTGGATTCGAACCAGCGCATACTAGTACCAAAAACTAGTGCCTTACCACTTGGCTATAACCCAATAATAATGGAGGAGGGTGGATTCGAACCGCCGAACTCAGGGAGAGCGGTTTTACAGACCGCCGCGTTTAGCCACTTCGCTACTCCTCCGTTACGCACGTTAACTATCTTATCTAAAAACATGCGTAATTGCAAGGGGAAATTGTCCAATTCTTACAGCTTATTTTTGGTACTTTTTAACATACTTTTCAATTCGTTTCAGACCTTCTTCGATTTGGTTCATTGCCACGGCATATGAGAAACGAATATAGCCTTTGCCAGAGGCGCCAAAGCTAGAACCACTTGTTACAGCTACTTTAGCCTTATCAACTAAATCATAAATAAATTTAGTGTCATCTTGTTCTAAGCCTTCTGGTATTTTGGCAAAAACATAAAATGCGCCTTGCGGCTGTACACAATCAAACCCGATTTTAGTTAAACCATTAAACAAGATATCACGTCGTTTTTGAAACTCTTTTTTCATCGGCTGTGAATCATCCATACCATTCTTGAAGGCTTCTTCAGCAGCATCCTGCATTGGGGTTGGTTCAGTAGTAACGATTGTTTGGTGAACCTTGGCAATTTGTTCTAAGATTTCTTGAGGTGCACAAACTATTCCAATCCGATATCCTGTCATTGCCCAGGCCTTTGAAACTCCGTTCATTAAAACAACTTGATCATGAAGCGATTTTTCCATTGAAGCATGAGGCTGATCGTAATTCAACTCACTGTATATTTCGTCGCACAAAGCAAAAATTGGTTTATCCCGAATAACATCAGCGAGTTTATCTAATTCATCCTGATTGTACATTACGCCAGTTGGATTAGTTGGGTAGTTCATAATTAGCATCCGAACTCGATCACCATAGTCGTCAATCACTTTTTGCAATTTTGCCGGGGTCAGCTTAAATCCATCAGCAGAAGTGTCTACCCTAACTATTTCAACTCCTTCATTAAGAATATTGGCGTCCGACATATAAAGCGGAAAAATTGGAGTGGGAACCACCATTACATCCCCAGGATTTAAACATGCCATAACCGTATCAAAAATAGACTCAGTAACTCCATTGGTAACTAAAACTTCTGTTTCAGGATCATATTTTTGATCATATTTGTCAGCTAAAAACTGAGCAGCCGCTCTACGTAAACCGATTGTTCCATTAGAAGGTGCATAATGAGAATGATTCTCATCTATCCCTTTTTTCCCGGCTTCTTTAATATGATCCGGAGTATTAAAATCAGGCTCACCCAAGGTAAACTTGACAACGTCAGGAATCTTGCTAGCATAGTCAGAAAACTTCAGAATTGGATTTGAAGGAGCATCAGCCAAGCCTTTTCTCGTGTATTTAATTAAATTAACCATTTATTTCACCAAACTTTCCTTTTCGCTTTAGTAGATTATACATTTAATAAAATTATATTTCTACCATATTTTTTTAATTACTCGCTAATTTTAAGAAGTTTGGTAATTAATCTACTTTAAGCGCGCTTATTTTTGAATCTGATCTCGCAACTTAATCATTTCTGGATAGTTATTTGTAAAAATGCCTGCAACGTGGTCTTGAAAACACTCTTGCGCTGTCTTTGGGTCGTCAACCGTCCAAACGCGCTGAATTACTGGCTTTTCAGTAGTGATCAATTTCCCAGGATGAATACCATTAAAGTGGTTTTCTTCGACTACTTTAAGCGCATTATCTAAATCAGTGTCTGCCAATAAACAATAAACTTGGTTAGGATCGATTTTTTGACATCTTTTTAAAGTATTATAATCAAACGAAGAAAAAATAAGCGGATGGAGAAAATTAAACTGTTGAGTCAGATCTAAAACAATTTGTTCAATACCTGGATAGTGAACTATCCCAGTTTTAAACTCCAGGTTAATCAAGATGTTTTGATTATCTAGTAAGGCCAGTACAGTTTCTAGTTCGGGGACCTGTTCACCATTTGCCAGACGCAACTGTTGTAGTTCTTTGAACGTAAAATCCTTAATATAACCTGTTCCATTTGTAGTGCGATCAACTTGTTCATCGTGCATAACTACAGGAACATTATCCTTGGTTAAGTGAACATCAAACTCGACGCCTTCTGCGTGATTATTCACCGCGAATTTGAAGCCCTCAAGAGAGTTCTCAGCGAACTTACAAGGATACCCACGATGACCAAATATAATCGTTTTATCTTTTGAAATATTCAACACTTTTTGCTTAATTCTCCATTAATTTTGCCTTGGTTACTCAATTATACTAAAACTTAGCAATAAAATTTAAAAAAGAAAAAAAGACAATTCAATTATGAACTGTCTTTTTCCGGGTTGGGTGTTCGTAAGAACAATTGGGTTAGCTGGATTCGAACCAGCGCATACTAGTACCAAAAACTAGTGCCTTACCACTTGGCTATAACCCAATATACTTGAGCTATTACATGATTGCTCAACATTAAATAGTATAAAAAACAGAATCACTCAAGTCAAGCAAAAAAGTGGTTTTTCTTATTACAAATTAAGCTCGTATGCAAAGCGAGCTCCGTTTTCAGTATTATCAATGTGAATTATTCCGCAATACGCAAAACCGGCTGCTTTTATTAAACCTTGCATACGCTTATTGATAGCATGAGTGTCTATACGGAAATTATTGATGCCTAAGGCTACTCCACGTGAAAGCAAATTAGAAATAAAAATTAAGCCTAAATGTTGACCGCGAAACTTACTTGACAGTGCTATTCGGTGGATTGTAGCATATTGATCCGTATCATTATGCCAATGCCCAGCAATTTGCTTATATGTTAGCTCAGGTGCAGTTTGTAAAACAGCAATTCCGGCGATTTCTTGATTGACTACTAAACAATAGGCTTGCCCTTTGTTGATGTCGTTTTTTAAGATTTCTGCATTCGGACGACCGTTTTGCCATTGTGGATTGCCATCTTTTTTCATTAGTAACTTTGCGTCATCAATAATGGACATGATTTTATTTAAATCATTGAGTTCAGCGGAACGAAGATAAACAGACATGGTTATAACCTTTCTATTTCATAATAAGATTAATTTTACATTTTACACTTCTTTTCCGCAAAAAAGCAGCCCAGTTCGGACTGCTTTTGTTTAACCATTAATTAAGGTTGGAAATTAACATTATATTTTTTGTTATTTACAATATATGTTGGCACACTTATGAAGTGCATTGAACAAATATCATTTGTATGGGAAATACTAAAACCAAAGTAGTTGTAATCACCATCATGCAAAGATCCTTGCGTATTGAATAAATCACCAGCATGTTCCCATTCACGGTAATTGCTACGGTCTTTACGGCCGCCTTCACCACTTCCAGTATATCCAAAAATCATCTGCTTCAGGCCAAAGTAAACGCTCTTTTTCAATTCAGTCATGGTCATGATTTGACTTTGGTTATAGAAACCAGCCATATCTTCAACATAGTTGTCTTCTAAATTAAGCCCATTTGCCTTACAAGCGTTGATAATTCCAGGCACATAATGACTGTCTTTAATCGTCTTGTTATTTTTAGTGTACTCAGTTGCAATATCTTCAGCTAACTTTTTCGCGCCAGCACTGTCTTGCCAAGGATCAAGTCCTAAGTCACTTCTTGCTTCATTAATCAAACGTAAAGAAAAAGCAGTTAAGGTATCAACTTGTTTAGGAGTTAAATGTCCTAAATCTACCTGAGTCTGATTATCCTCTTCATTTTCTCCGTCGACGATTTGGCTAAAAGTATTGATATTCATACCTTTCATCGAAGCATTAACAAAGGCTTTGCTTGGACTACCTTGATATGCTTTTAGCAGCTCCGCTTTAGTGTATCCAGCTGGTAATTTCATTTTTGCTTGTGCGTAGCCGTTAGAACTTAAGTTTTTAACTATCTTTGCATCTTTAGCCAAAATCCAGTGAGAATTATTACCGATTTTGTATGCCGGCAACTTTTTGCTACCGATTTTCTTCTTGGTACTATACGGATAATAGCGCTCCGGACTAGCATAATAGTTTGAGTGTTTGCCTGAAGCTTTATACAGACGAACCTTTTTGCTCTTCTTAGTTTTTACATAACCTTGAATTGTAGCTGCAGCAACTTCGTGAGACTCAGCAACACTTAGAACAGGAAATGATACTAAAAAAACAACATTAATTATAGCGATAGCTAATTTGCTTTTCTTCATTTATCTTCCTCAAGAGTACTTTAACCGATTGGCTCTTTCCGGTTTAATGCAATCTCAAAACTAATTAGTTTTCTGGCTAATTACTTCGGCTTTTGCATATATTTCCATATTAACATTATTGGTTGATGAATTTCATTAAATTTGTATAACATGACAAAAATTGAAAATAAAAAAGCAGGAATTAATTAAATAGCTCCTGCTTTTTTCTATTAAAATGTTATTTACTTTTTAAAATGCGTTTAGATTAGTACCAACCGTTTGCTTGCCAAAATGACTTGGCAGCAACCCAAGAGCCATAGCGTTGCATAACGTAGTTGTTGGCAACGCGTTCTTGGTTAGCAGCGGAATAATCGCCGTTTAAATATGAGGCCGAAAGCTGGTACTTTCCAATGTACTGGCCATTTTGTGCACTGTATGAGCCGCCAGATTCACGACTGGCAATCCAAGCTTGAGCTTCTGCTTCAGAAGCAGAAGAAGCTCCGTAACTTTGATTATTGGTGTTGTAATTTACATTGCTTTCAATTGCACCACCAGCACCATTATTAGTTCCTACACCAGCATTTTCAGGATAGTAACCTTTGTTGACATACTTAGCTTTTACCCATTGGTTTTTGCCTAAGTCATACCATTTGTGGCCTTTTTTGTCGTAAGCTGTCTTGATTACTTTCCAAGAAGAATCACTTGGTAAAACTTGTTTGGTAGCTTCAGGATGTTTATAACTGTTCCAAACGCGAATTGAATTGCCTTCAACGTAATTCACAGTTACAACTTTCGTATCGTTCTTAACTGTTGCTGCTTGAACTGAATCAGCCTTTGCAGCATTCACAGCAAGCAAGCCTGAAACGGCTAATACCGTAACTATGGCTTTAGCTAAGATAGACTTTACCTTCAAAAAATCTCTCCTTAAATAAAATTCCCTATTCTTTTTTCTAAGTCAAACTGTAAAAATAAAAAACTATGATCAATTTGACTGAATATATACTACTGCGAAAGAATTTCAATATTATAACAAGATGGTCTCTTGAACTTTAAGAAAAAATTACCTAGATAAATATACTTGTCACATTTGTAACATAGCTTTTACAAATGACTAGGGTTTATCAAATCCTTTTGTTATAATGTTTTTAATTTGATTTGTTATATGCAAGAACTAATGTTTGTATTTAGCAAATGGTCTAGACAAAAGCATCTTCTGTAATAAAAATGTAAAATAACATTACAACCTTATCTACTTTTTCTAAAAAGTGCTATAGTAAAAATATATTTTTTGTGAGAGGATGAACTATTATGACGAAATACCAAGTTGAATTAGACGAAAAAGACCTACAAATGATTAAAGACTGCCATACGAAGAATCCATCAATTATGAAGGCTATGGAAAATGCAAAAAAGGTAGAAGAATAATCTTCTACCTTTTTATTTTTAATGCTCTTTAAATAGTGTCAAAATCTCCTGAGAATTATTTGCCGCTCTCAATTTTTTAACAAGTTCTTCGTGAGTTAACAGTTTCGCTGTATTTGATAGATAATTCAAATGCGAATCGCTATCAACTTCGGGAATTAAAAATGAAACGGCTGATTTTCTTTCCACCTAACAACTTCATTCGACTTTATATGAAAGTGCGTAAAAAGCTGCCTATATTATTATAGACAACTTTTTTCATAAAATATTTAATTATTTTACATCTAGTTTATTGCGCCAAGACTTTGCACCACCAAGCGCTTGGTTTAGATTTTCAATATTTTCTTTACCCCTAGTTGAAAGCCACTTTCTTCCTGCTGCTTCGCTTTCACCAGCAAATGGTTTAATTGCTGGTTTCCAAGTTGCTCGGCCACATAGAACACCATTAAAATTAGCACCAGCTTCTTCAGCCATTTTTATTTCGGCAATAAACTCTTCACTAGTTACACCAGCTGATAAGAAAATATATGGTAAATCAGTTATATCCGATTGCTTCTTTAATAAACTTTTGGCTTCTTCTTGGCTATATACAACTTCGTTGCTGCCATTAAAGCCTTCAACATACTTTATATTAAAAGGAATTTCTACTTTTAATACAGTAACACCATATTCAGGTTTTGAAAACTCCTTCATTGTTTGCAAAACTTTGTCTGGTTTAACTTTAGCAAATTCGGCGCCTTTAGCATCTTCAATTCCAGCATCATAAGTCAACACTTCTAAAAAGAATGGTAAACCATTAGCCTTAGATTCAGCTCCAACTCTCTCAACAAAAGCTTGTTTTTTATCATTAATTTCTTTTCCTTCGTCAGGGTCATAGTAGACCAAGAACTTAATGGCATCTCCGCCCTCTTTTTTAATCCGCAAACCAGATTGATTAGCAATTAAGTCAGGCATTCTGCCAGGTTCAGTGGTATCATAACCGGTTTTTTCATAAGAAAGAAGCAAACCACAGTTTTGGTCTCTAACTTTCGTGGCCGGAAGGCCATACTCCGGATCAGTTAAAATTGATGAAGCATAAGGGGTTAATTCACTTGAAACAGCTTTTTTAAAATCAACAATTGTTGTTTCATCTGCAGGCTTATTTGCAGCCTCCGCTAGCATTGTCTTTAGTGAACCTCGTTGGTCAATTGCTAAAGCACTGATTATTCCATCATCTGTAGACAAATTTTCCATGTGTTTTGCAACTTCGGAAGAAATTGTTCTCATTATAAATCTCCTTTAACATTCTCTCTAATCGCACAATGTTATTATATACCCATATCAAGTGCTTTTAAAGAACAGTAGTGTATAAGTAAATCTTTTCGTAATGATAGCTTGCTTTGAAAAGCTTTACTTAATATCGATAGCTTTAATAACAGATTTACTCAAAGTCACTCAAGGAAACGATTATTTCGCTTTTCGTCACATCCATATCTGCAAGTTTAATTCGCAAAAATGATTGACCAAGTTCATTACTAAATTCAGCTAAATATGGATTGACCAAATATTTTTGATCCAAAAAATATGCATTTGTTGATTTCTGAAAATCCTTTACATCATTTGCACGTCGCAACTGAATGTTGCTTGTACCACATTTTACATTTAGTGTACTAGGATATTTTTTGCCTCTAATGATCAACTCGGTTGACTTAACTTTTTCCATTCCTTTATATGAACCCGAAGTTGGTAGAACTGCAATTTCCAAATCTGAATTATTTTTAACGCTCTTTACAATTGTTTGGGCGAATTCTCCTTCCCGATATTTAGCCGAAATACCATCATCCTCATAAACAGTAAAGTCACTTGTTCCATCTGGGTAAAATAGGAACTTGCGCATTTTTTGACTCGACAAATATTCTTGTGGAGTATTTGTAGCCGTCGTCATTGGAATAATTGCTCCTGCTTTTACAAATACAGGGAGTTTCCATAATGGAGCAGAAAAACTATTTAAAATTTGACCGCCTTGATATTCCTGACCGGTATAAAAATCAATCCATATTTGGTTCTTATCTGGTAAATAAATGCCATTACGAATGTCATTGCCATTTTGATCCATCGCGGTTTCTTCATAAATTGGAGCAATCAAAAAGTTATCACCCCACAAATATTGGTATTTAGCTATTTCTGTATAAGCTTGCGGAAGATCAGGATATTCAAGAAACATTGCACGAATCATTGGTTTGCCCGCAAATGTTGCAATAAACGCAATACTATAAATATATGGCAACAACATAGTTTTTTGCTTAAGATAAGCACGATTTAGTTTTGTTGTCGTCTCATCAAATGCAAATGGGTTTTTAGGATTGTCACCCCAGCCATCCATATTAAGCTGAATAGGCGTAAAAGCTTTCCATTGGTAATCTCTCGTATTAATTATTTGATTTTTCCCACCAAAAATGCCGTCCATATCTGAAGCAGAGTTTGGCTGTCCTGAAAGACCATTTCCAATATATGTAGGAATCTGGAAACGAATGTATTCCCACTCACCGCCAGCTTCATCTCCAGTCCAAACAGCGGCAGTGTTTTGGGTACCAGCCCAACCATCGACGGTAACAATAAATGGACGAAGCTCATTACCCTTAATTTTAGCAATCATCTTCGCAGCCGTTTGGGTAGCATTAAGACCAAAAGAATAACCATCGCCTACCCAGGCGACATCAGTCTTTAAAGCAACTACACCGGCTTCTATTTCTTTTTCAAAGTCACGATCGTCCGGTTTGGGATTGGCAGGATCAACCGGTTCAAGATTTTGTTGCGTCCATAAACCAACTTCAACTCCCTTAGAATTTGCATATTCAACAAATTGCGCTAGATTTTCCAAATTGCCATTAAGAGTATCAGTCTGACCGTATCCCGCTCCATAACCATCATTTGGTAAAAACCAGCCAATTGGCATGTCATGAGCTAAATACTGATCAATCATTGCCCGCGCACTTAATAGATAACTCACACCTCCATTTTCACCATTTAAAGTTTCACGAATAGATTTATCTTTCAACTCAGCTGGTAAATCTTTTGGTTGATATTCTTTATAATATTTTCCATTAGGATATTTAATGGCTTTTTCAGTATTTGCAGAAACCTCCACCCAGTAATCGCGATTATATGCGTTTAAGTGAGCTTGGTAAAAGCCAAAAATTGGCATAAGAATCGGCTCACCAGTCAGCTCATGATAATCATGAATCAAATCATAGTATGAACTGTCAAAGAAATAAATTGCATCAAATCTATTTTCCTGATGAGATGTTTTGATGGTTCCATCACCGTTATTATTAAAAAGATATTTTCCTGGCGTAAATGTGTTACGCACCACTCCATATCCTTTGGAAGACCAGTAAAAAGGGCTTGGAGAAGCTACACCCTGATCTACCCAATCATTGGTATTAACAATCTTTATTTCCGCACCTGTCAAGTCAAATCGTCCATTTTGCGTACCGCCGCCATAGTAGTAGCTATCGGCATCAGTCTTAAGCGTCTGCGTAGTTTCTTGGGCAGTGCATTTTACTGGTTCAGTTTCTTGCATCACTGCTTGACCATGTTTAATGACACTCATCGTGCCATTTTCTTGATCAAAATCTATTTCAATTGACTTTGTATTAATTTGCCAACCTAATTTTGTTTGTTCCAACTTAGCCCCAGTCATACCATTATAGCCGTAGATATCTTGAGTGAAAATTTGGGCATTTAGTCCTGGTTGAGATTGCTCTGGATCTATGAACTTGTTAGTTGGATCGATATAATAACGAATAGTTTTCGAGTTTAGTATGTATAAACGAGCAACCAGATTATTAGAAAATACAATTTCGAAGTACTCTCTTTGTTTGACTACATTCTTTATGGTTTGCTTTTCTGGCCGATTAGTTATGTTTTGAGCTAAAGAGCCATTATTTTTGTTGTTAATTGTACTGTCCTCCTTATTTTGAATTACTTTTTTAACAGTGCTTGATAAATTGATTATATTCTTTTTCGACTGACCAATAAACACTTTAAGAGAAATTACGTAAAGAATTAGTTTACTTGATTGATATTTCGAAAGGAAAATTTGTGCTAAACTTTGTTGTGAACGATATCATAATTATTAATATAGGATATTTACTATGGGTTTTATATATACATTACGTTACATGCTAGATCCGCGTACAAACACACCGGAAAAAGATCAAAAGTTATTAGAATTTGTTAAAAAAGGCCAAATTGACGATGTTGCTTTTTTCATTAATGGAGAAGAGCTTAACCATAGTCATCTGACCCAAGAAGAAACTCAAACTTGGCTGGCCGCAATTAAACCGTTGCAACAGAAACTAAAACAGATTGGTGTTACCACAAGCTTAAATCCTTGGACAACAATCATGCACTCTGATCGGGGATATCAAGTTAACCCTGCCATTGGTTTCAACACCTTTGTCGATCTTGACGGCAAAAAGGCAGAAGATATGGCTTGTCCGGCTGACCCAAAATGGCGCCGCTATATTACCGGAATATATGCTGAATATGCCAGCATTCATCCCCGTCGCTTATGGCTTGAAGATGATTTTAGACATTATAATCACACTCCATTAAAATTGATGTGTTTCTGCGATTATCACATGCAGCTTTATGAACAAAAACTTGGGCGAAAAGAGTCACGCGCAGAATTTGTGCAGAAACTTTTGCAGCCTGGAGAAGTTACCAAAGAGCGCAAGGTATATTTGGATCAAGCTCGCAAAGAAATGATTGAAACTGAACATTTAATTGAGCAGGCTGTACACAAAATTAGCCCTGAAACTGATTTAGCCCAAATGACTTCATACCCTGATTGGCACGCACTGGAAGGTAGAGACTGGGATGCACTATTTAAAGCCCAAGCTGGGCCAGGCCATCCTAAAGTCGCTCGCCCACATCTACCTGCGTATAACGAAGTTGCACCATTAAAATATGGACGTGATTTTGAAGAATATACTCGCATTACCGCTGCCTTTTTAAAAGAAGATGCTGAACTTTATCCAGAACTTGAAAATTACATGTACTCACCATTTGCTAAGTCTTTGTCTTTTACTAAGTTCCAAATTATTACCGCCGTCTTAGTCGGTAGTAAGGGGATCCTACTGAATTTGTTTGATATGATGGGAAATGGGATTAATCCTTCTTGGCAATATGCAGATATGTTAGCGGAAATAAAACCATTTGTTAATCGTTTGACCGAAAACCGACTTAAAGTTAACCATTTGCGTGGTATTAATATTTTAGTTGATCAAGATTCAAGCTATCATCTTCAAACAACTACTGGTCACGACGTTACTGAATTGTTGCCTCACGAAAAAAATTGGGCCAGTTTGCTTGGCTCTTTTGGATTTGCTACAACTATCTTACCTGTTAATGCCAAAACTGAATTAAAGCATCAGGTGCTTGCAATTTCAGGCCAATTATTGCGTAATTTTACCAACAAACAAATTACCAAACTCATTCAAGACAATTTTGTCTTACTTGATGGCGAAAGCATACAAGTTCTGATTGATCGTAATTTAGCTGGGTTACTTCATATTAAAAAAAGTGAATGGCATAAATGCCGAACGGCTTTTCAATCGTTTGAACAAGCTGATGGGTATATCGTTGAAGGTGTTCAAAATCCTAGAATTACGATGTTGCAACACACTGGCGATTATTTAAAGTTAAGTTATGAAGTTAATAGTGACTGTAAAATTTGGTCCTCTGCATACAATTCTATCGATGAAAAAGTTGGCAACTTCATGGCAATTATCGACCAGAAGACACTAGTATTACCAATGGGACAGGATCCTCGACACGAGTGGGAGTCGCAATATACCAGCTACAAGCAGGGCTTATTGCAACAAATGCTAGATACACTTAAGCCACTTGATTATTTAGTTCAAATGCCCAACGTTAAATTACTTGTTCAAGACGATGGTAAAGCTGCCTGGATAGCCAACTTTACTTTAGATAGCTATCCCGAAATCAGGTGGCACTTAAAAGACGACTTGCAATCAAGAGAATTAACAATAATTAGAAAAACTGGTAAAAAATGCCTAGCTAAAAAATGCAAAGTAATTATAGAAAATGGCGTAGCTACTATTAACCAAAAGCTGAATCCACTTGAAGTAATTCAGATACTTTTTTAGTTCTAATAAAGCAAAATAAAAAACCTAACCCCAGAAAGTCACTACTAAGATTAGGTTTTTTTATTTTTTAAATTTAATTTTTCATGTTGGCTAGCATTTCATTAATATCAACCATGCCTGCTTTTCCAGCCGTAATATAATCAGAATCCATACCACTCATTTGACTGTTAAGCCATTCAATTACTAGAGGTAAATTCATCCCCGAAATTAGGTGTATTTTTTTACCGTCCATAATCAATCTGCTTACTACATTGGCTGGTGTACCACCCATCAAGTCAGCAAAAACAGTAATGTCCTCATCGCTAGTTCCGACTATTTCGTCTTCAAATTTCTTTTTGAAATCATCAGGACCCTCAGAAGGAAGCAAGCATACTGCACGAACATTTTCTTGTTCACCCATAATTAACTCGGCACTCGCCTTCAATCCTTCTGCCATAGAACCATGACTAATTAAAATTAATTTTTTCTCTGCCATTAGAATCTTTTTCCTTATAACACAATGTGATACTAGTTTTTAGGAATCACAGCCTAAATTTTGGCAATGATTCCTGTACCTCCTAGAATAACACAAAGTACTAAAACAATTAAGATTGCTTTTGTAGAAGTCATGCCCTTTTTACCTAAAAGCCAGTAAACAAAGCCAACAACTGCAGCAGGCAGCAATTTTGGAATAATCAGATCTAAGTTATTTTGGATATTCATCGATACCTTACCAATTTGAGGTACCCAAGCAAACTTAATGTTCACCATTGTGGCTACTAAAGCACCAACCATGAATACACCCAGTACAGTAGCTGAATCAGTCAGTGCATTAAGGCGGTCACGCATGTCAGTTACAAGCGAAACCCCTTGTTCATAAGCAAAATGTAATTGTTGCCAACGGAATACACAAATTAACAAGCAGGCTACTACCCAAATGACTACACCAATCGGATTTCCTTGGGTAGCCATTGAAGCAGCCAAAGCACCGAAAATTGTTGGAATCAATGATGCAAAAATTGAGTCACCAATCGCAGCAAATGGACCCATCAAGCCGACCTTCATACTTGTAACGGTGTCCTTACCTTCAATACCTTCGTTTTCTTCAACTGCAAGGTCTATACCGGTAATGATCGTATTGAAAAAGTTAGAAGTGTTAAAGAACTGCATATGTGTCTTCATCATTTCTTTTAATTCAGGAGTATCGTCACCGTATATTTTCCGTAACTGAGGCAAAATCGTGTATAAATACCCACTATTCTGCATTCTCTCATAGTTCCAACCTAGCTGATAACCAAACAAAGATCTACGGTTAATTTGCTTAAAGTCCTTATCAGTTAATTGATATTTTGGTTTAGAGTTCGTCATCAGTGATCTCTCCTTCATTATTATCATTTACACTTGCATTATTACTTTGTTCTGCCGAACTTTGAGCTGATCCTTTAGTAATTGGAATACTCTTATAATGCAAAATTGCTAAAGCCAGACCAATCATCGCAATTGCTAACATTGGCAAACCATTGAAGATTGCCGAAAAGCTCTTGTTAACTGCTGCAATACCAGTGCCCAAAGTTTGAATACTCGTAAATAGTACCGAGAAAAGCGTTGTAACGGTAAACCCAAGAATTAGGTAAGCCGCATGTTTTTTAACTGGTAAGTAACGTAGTAAAATTGCAAAGCCGACTGCTGGAAGTGTAGCTCCAGCTACAGTCAGTCCTTGACCTAACCATAGGAAGTCTCCATTTAAGGCGTTAGCAATTGTCTGAACTAGTCCTTGACCAAATGCTAAAGCGATAAATACCGGAATTGCACGTGACAGTGACCACGGAAGTGCTCCGTAAAGAACATTTCTTTCAACTGCCTTATAATTAATTTTATCTTGATCAATTAAGTGATCAATTCGGTGTGAAAAGTATGTATTAGCGAATCTTGCTAAGACATCCAATTCAACCATAATTGCAGCAACCGGGACAGCAATTGACGAAATAGCTGCCTGAGGACTCATACCCTTGACAGTTGTTGAAAACGCAGTTGCCAAAACAGTACCGGTTGTTGCATCAATTCTTGAAGCACCACCAAAAGTACCTACACCTAAGACCATCAGCTGCATTGAAGCACCGATGACCAACCCGGTTTGCATGTCTCCCATAATTAGACCAGCAATCAAGCCAGCCCCAACAGGAGTGTTTAAAGATGAATAAATTTGTAATTCATCAAGAATTTCTAAACCTGCATACAATGTAAGCAGTAATATTTGCCACCAAGCCATTTTGTTCCTCCTACTTTATTTTTTCATCAATTAGTTTCATTACATCAGCTGCATCAACACTTGGATTCAACTGCGCAATTATTTCGACACCTTGATTGGCGATTTCCTTAAGGGTTTTAACATCATCGGCATTAACACTTACTTGTTTAGTTAATTCGGTAGTATCATCCTTTTTTGACATATTACCAACATTTAAAGTGTCAAATTTAATGCCAAGATTAAGAAGATCTAAAAACGGTTTAGGCTTTTTAGCCACAAGGAAAACCCTTTGTTTGCCGTAGCGATTATTTCTTAAATGATCAGCAGCAACTTCGGTTGATAAAACACTTAATTTGGTTGTCATTGGTGTAGCCATTCTCAGGCCGCTTTTTTGGATATCATCCTTAGCTGCTTTTTCATCAAGAACGATAATACGCTCCACCTGCAACTTTGGTGTCCATAAATTTGCAACTTGACCATGAACTAAGCGTTCGTCAACTCTTGCACCCACAATATTCATATAATCTTCCTCCATATCTTACAAAGATATCTAGACTTTATATTAAAACGCTTTCACTATTATGATAAGGTACCTACCAGTTTTTGTCAATTAACTATTTAAATTTAACCGCTTTTTTTGCAAGGGCACTTTTATTACTTAGTTAAATTCGTGAATTGTCACGCCTTTAACCACGCGGTTGACCGTCCCAGTTGGTGAAGGAGTATCAGGCTTATTGTTCACCTTGATAGATGTCAAAAGCGCAACTGTTTGACCAAACATGACATCAGGTAGAGCTAAATAAGCGTCAGGCAAAAGCTTCTTTTCAGAAAAGGTAAATGAAGCGCCTGAATAGTTTTGGCCTTCCTTTTCTTGACCTACCGCCATTACTAATGGGACAATCTGATCATCTTTAATTTCATTTAAGATATCAAGATCATATTGTCTGGTATATGAATTGTTAGATACATAGTCAAAAACAATCGTATTGCTATTTAAAAATGACTTAGGGCCGTGCCGCAAGCCCATCGAAGTGTCAAACAGTGCTGCAACTTCACCAGCAGTCAATTCCAAAATTTTTAGACGAGTTTCCTCAGCCAAGCCGCCAAGACATCCGCTTCCGATATACACAATTCGATTAAAATCAGTGTCAACTAGTGATTGGATTTCAGCTTCACGATTAATTACACTCTGACCCATTTCAGCTATTTGATCAATAATTTCTTTTTTCTCGTGATCAGTTAGTGTATCAAAGACAAGCAAGGCTGCAAGACTCATACATGAAAATGAACCTGTCATCGCAAAGCCTTGATCTAATGACTTTTCGGGCATTAATAATACCAGACCAGTAGCATCTCCTTTTAAGTCTTGAGCTAATTTTCCTTCAGGGGCACAAGTAATCGCAACTTGGTACAAATTTGTGACCATTTTTTTAGCTAATTCGACAGTTGCTACTGATTCTGGAGAATTACCACTACGCGCAAACGAAACTAAGATAGTTGGTGTGCTTTTTTCCAGATAGTCTTCAGGCGTTGATACAATTTTGGTTGTATCGATAGCTTCAAAATTGTATTTACTTCTATCTCCATGTTTTTGTAAATATGGTGTTATGGTATTGCCAACATAAGCACTAGTACCTGCACCCGTGAAGATAACTCTAACTTTTCCCCATTTTTGGTTAATTGTAGCTAAAAACTCATCTATTTCAGACTTTTTTTCTTGATAAATAGACCATGTTTGTTGCCATAATTCTGGTTGCTGTTCTATTTCGCGTGTAGTGATTTTTGCTCCCAGCTGTTCTAATTCTTTATTTGTTTTTGAAAACACTTTTTAGCCTCCTAGAAATTAAATTAAATTATTGTATTGTTTCGAGCGATAGATAAACTTGTCTCCACGTGCAAACGAAATCGTAAACTCAATGGGAATATTTTTATCATTGATAGTTTTACGAAAAATTTTCAGACTCGGAGATCCAACTTTTTCGCTTAAAAATTTGCTTTCCTCTTCATTCAAACTGACTGCTTGCACGTCTTCAAACGCCATTACACTAGTCTGATCATACTTGCTTTTCAATACACCATATAAAGTTGTCTTTTCTAAATCATTAATGTTTAGTTCTGGAAAAAGTTTTTCTGGCAAATACGTCGTACTATAAATGTGAGGCTCATTATCAGCCAAGCGAAGTCTGATTAGCTTATAAGCTTTTTCATTAGACTTTAAGTTCAGTTGATCAGCAATATGTTGATCGGGAATGATTAAATCGAGACTGCAATTCTGAGTAGATGCCTTTTTTCCCTCTCGGGTCATTTCTTCTGAGAAAGAGTACATTCCTCCAATGTTAGTCTGACTAAGAAAAATGCTTGATACAAAAGTTCCTTTGCCATGTAGCCGATAAATTAACCCGCGTCCTTCCAAGTCTTGCAACGCTAGTCTGATAGTGTTTCTACTGACTCCATACTTGACTAATAATTGGCGTTCGCTGGGCAACTTCTCATTTGGCTTCATTTCTTTTATTTGCGTCTCTAAGTTGTTAATTACCTGTTGGTAAAGTGGCTTGCCCATTGCATCTCCTCCTTTTGTAACTGGTTGATACCACTTATGAGTTTAGCAAAGAAAGCGGTTAATTGCAATTCTAATTGAGTTCATATGTCATTTTTAAATAATAACTATATCGATTATTCTAAAACAGGTTCTAGTCGTTTCATTTTAAAAAACCACCAGAATATTGATTCTGGTGGCTTTTCTTAAGTCTTTTTGTGTTACTTCTCCAATCTAGGCTTCTAAACTTCATATATTGATTTAGTATGGATGTTTTAAAAACTACTTAGTAATAATTATTTCAGTTTCATTGAAATAACAATACTACCGTTATTAATATGCTTTTCAACAGGATCAATTTTAGATGCTAATTTATCTGTTGATGTAACTAGTGTAATCACAATTGGGTCTTTATCTGCGGCTTTTATTTGATTGATGTTCATTGTTCCTAGTTGTTGTCCTGCTTTCACAAGATCATTTTCTTTTACCATAATATCAAATGGTTTGCCTTCAAGTTCGACCGTATCTATACCCAAATGAAGTAGTACCTCTAAACCATTACTAGTTCTAAAACCTACTGCATGCTTTGTACTAAAAACCGCTTCTACTACTCCGCTAACAGGTGAATATATGTTGCCATTGTCTGGAATGATAGCAAAACCTTCGCCTAGATTTTTTTTAGCGATTAACTCGTCATTTACTTTTTCAAGTGGAACAACTTTACCCGTAGCTGGAGCATAAATATACTCAAGATTGTCTCTATCAACTTTTTCGTTATCTTTTGATTCTTCATTTGATGTGGAAATGCTATCTTGGAATAAAACATTTTGTTCCCTGCTTTTATCCGATTTAAGCAAAATTGTGGTAATAACAAAGCTAGCTATTATTCCTGTTAGCCAAGTAATAACACCACAGGTAAAATTCGTAGTAGGATTCTTACCTACAAAATATGAAATCAATGAAATAAACCCAGGAGCCATCAAGGCTCCTTGTTTAATATGAAGTAAACCACCAACTAGTCCACCAATTGCACCCCCTGAAATTGCTCCAATTAATGCGCGACGGTATGGAAGCAAAAATCCGAAAATAGACGGTTC
This sequence comes from Lactobacillus sp. C449L, assembly GCF_059900815.1. Lineage (NCBI taxonomy): Bacteria > Bacillati > Bacillota > Bacilli > Lactobacillales > Lactobacillaceae > Lactobacillus > Lactobacillus sp. C449L. Next base: position 45,335 of record NZ_JBWXGA010000006.1, read on the forward strand.
AGTAATTCCCATCAAACCAGTGAAACCTGCAGAAAACCCTTCACCTTTAGTAATTTTCTTTTTACTAAATACTGCGACAGCAAGCGCCGCAGCACCCATTGCAGCATTACTTGGCAGAGCCGCTGGATAAATTAATGTATCATAACCAAACTCCGCAACGTTATTCATTGCTATTGGAACAAATCCTTTATCAATGCCAAACATAACAAGGATTGGATTTAACGCACTATATAAAGCAAAAGCTAGCCAGTTGGCCTTGGCACTAAGCCAATTAAAGCATCCAGCAATACCGAAACTAATCGAATTACTGATTGGTCCGATAATAACTAAAGTAAGCGGTGCAGCGACTAAAATTGAAATCAGTGGAGTAAAAAAGTATGTTATTTCTTTTGGCATAATTTTATCAACTAATTTATAAATAAATGCAAGCAATAATACACCTAATATGGAAGTCAATAACGTTCCGTTATACTGCATTTTGGGCAACTCAATTCCTAGAAAGCTCAAGCCTGCAACATTATTTATATCTCCAAAAGTTAGAATTGCACCTAAAAATGCACCCATTGCGGCTGGGATTTTTAATTTAGCAGCAGTTTGAAAACCTACAAAAATTGGGATGTAGTAAAAGCCGGCAGATGCAATGCTAGTTAAAACAATCGCAGTTCCACTTTTTGGATTCAAACCGAAGAAGGTTTTGCACATATTAAGAATTGCTAATAAAAACCCAGCTGCCACAATTACCGGCATAATTGGCAGAACTACTCCGCTAATAAAGTCAAGTACTTTGGATAAGACACTTTTAATAGTTATTTTTTCATTTACCGCTTTCTCTTGATTAGTTTCCTTTTTTAAGTGCAAATAAGGTATTAAGTCGTTATAGAAACTGTCCACTTTAGTTCCAATAAAGCTCTGAACCTCATTTCCTTTAATTACAACGCCTTTAATTCCATCAACTTTTTCTAAACTATTTTTATTGACTAAAGATGCATCAATTACCACAATTCGTAACCTAGTTGCACAGTGATAAACATCAGAAATATTTTCTTTGCCACCAACCGAATTCAGTATGTCACTGGCAATTTGCTTAAAGTCTCTTTTCTCAGTCATTTTTTGAACTCCTATCAAAATACATGTCAATGAAGTTGCGGTACCAGTAGTAGCTCTTTTTTGGCTTTAAAACTAGATCATTGTCAAAATCCACTCTAATCAAACCGTATCGCTTTTCATATCCATTAATCCAACTGTATAAATCCATTGCGGACCAATGGTAATAGCCACGCACATTAACCCCTTCTTCCTTAGCCTTCAGTAAATATTGCAAAAATTCCAAAGTTAACTCAATACGGTTATTGTCTTCAACATATCCACTTCCATCAGCCTTTTCATAACCACCATGTCCATTTTCTGTAATCATGATTAGTGAAGGATTATATTTTTCTTGTACTTCTTTTAAAGCAGTGTACATTACTCTAGGAATTTCTTCGCGTCCCCACTCATTTCTTTTAGCATCAGGATCAAATGAAGACTTAAAAATATTTTTTATTCTAATTCCTTCTTTTATCTTGCTCCGATTGCCTTTATTGTTATGAAAAACTTTTGTTTCATCGTCCGTTCCATCTGTTAAATATTGTCGGTTATATACATTTAGTCCTAAGAAATCAGCTTTACCTGTAGTTAAAATATCCTCATCTTTGTCTTCACTATACAAAATGCAATTGAAGTAATTAAGTACCTCGTTAGTTTCTTCTGGCATTCTCCCCTGTAAAGCTGGGCATAATATTTGTCGATTATAAAAAAAATCACCAATTAATTGAATTTTTTCCTTGTTTTTAGTTACGGGATCTATTTCTACATTCCCATTATCATGAACAACTCCAATGATTCCATCAATTTTTAAATCGTGAAAAACTTTAACAGCCTTAGCACTTCCAATCATTAAATTATATTGATACTGAAAATATGATTGAAAATCTAGGTGACGATTTGGCGGATAGTTGCCCACTATATTGACACAATAACTGTAATATCTAGGCTCGTTTATTGTTGACCAAACTTTCACACGATCGCCAAAACTTTCAAAACAAACTTTTGCAAAATCTGCAAAATAATCCGTCATTTTTCGGTTTAGCCACCCCCCCTGAAGAGCTAATTTATACGGTAAGTCATAATGAAATAAAGAAACATTTGGCTCTAGCCCTTTTTTTATTGCATAATCGATTACATGATTATAAAAACTTATTCCTTTTTGATTTACTGTCCCTGTTCCTTCTGGTAGGATTCGATCCCAGGCTATTGAAAATCTGATTGTATTTTGGTGACCAGCTGATAACAAATCAATGTATTCTTTATATTTATGATAAAAATCGGAAGCAATATCTCCATTTACATTATTAACATTTAAATTGCTGTAGTGATTAAAGTAATCCCATTCGCCGAGACCTTTGCCATCTTCATTCCAAGCACCCTCGCATTGATACGCAGCAGTTCCAGCTCCCCACAAAAAGTCTTTATCTTTATATACCTCCGCAAATTTTCTCATTAATGTTCCTCCTTGCTTTTGTTTAAATTAATTAATAGCGCTATCTACATTGCTATATTAACAACTTAAAAAAAAGCAAGTAGTTCAAAAAATGAACTACTTGCTTTTTAAACAAAATGCTTACTTAAATAATGAAACGTAACGTAGAAAAATCTGGTCAAACAAATACGTAATTCCGTATTTTCCATATATACCAAGATAATCTTCCGAAAAGCTCTTTTTACTAATATAGAAAATATGATCATAACTTTTCGTCAATTCTTCATTTTTGTTTCCAGTAATAATTATCTTCTCTCCTGGAAGCACTCGTATGACGTCATTCATTATTTCAGCATACTTACCTGATGTAGAAACTGTGATTAACAAAGAACTAGGTTCTACTGATTCTAAGTACTTATTAGTGCGATATTTTTGATCCAAAACAACAACTACTTTATTTGCATAAATCATTTCTTGCTGAAATTTGATTAGTGTACTACTTGTATTGTTAGCACATAACAAGATAATCTTATTATGTGCTTTTATTTTCTTTACAATCTCATCTAAAGATTTGCCAGTAAAAGTTGAGTTAATGTCATCAAGCATTTCTTTAATCATTTTTGTCAATTGTAAATTATTTATTTGGTAATCTTCAATAGTGCGGTGCCGAATATCACTTGGGAAAATTATTTTTGAAAAAGAGGATTTCAAATCAACCAAACTTGAATACCCTAATTTTTCGCAAAACCTCCGGACTGCCGAACGCGAAACAAAAGCATTATCAACGATTTCGTTAACAGTAACTTTATCTAGACGAGAAATATTTTTTACTAAATAAGATGCAATTGCATGGTTTCCACTATCATAATGAGAATTAATTAGTTCACTAAGTGAGTTCAGTAACCCTAAATTATTAACATTGGTCATTTTCTATCTCCATAATTTCTTTGCTTAAGTATATCCTATTTTTAAACATATCTAGGCAAAAATTTATACTAAAGAATTCCTTTAATGTAGTTTATACTTGGGATAAAATCATCTTACTAAATAAGGAATAGATAAATGCTCCATAAATCACACATTACGCTTAAAGCTAAAACTATTTTTTTGGTTCTTTTAACGGTACTTATTTTTGTCTTAGCCGCAGGCGGTATCGCATCATATAATGTTGAACAAAATCAGAAAAAAACTATTAAAGAGGAAATCAACAGTATTGCTAAGATAGTTTCCAGTAGTCAGAACGTTAAAACAGCACTATCGAATAAGAAAAAACCCACAAAAAGTAATTCCATTCAAAAATATGCTACGCAAATTACCACTGCTACACATGTTGATTTTATCGTGGTTTTAGACCAGAACTTTGTTCGATACTCTCATCCTGCTCAAAGTTATATTGGCAAAAAGTTTAGTTCACCAAGCGATGCTAAAAAATCCAGTAACGGAAAGGTTCACTATTCTCATCGTAAAGGAATATTGGGCTCCGGTTATCGCGTTTTTCGTCCAATTTTTGATAATCAGCGACAAGTTGGCATGGTTTGTGTAGGCCTAACTGATAAATCAATTAACCAAGCAATTTTATCCGCACAGAAATCAGTTATCATTGGTTCCTTTGTTGCTTTAATAGTAGGTATTGTTTTTGCTCTCTTTTTAGCAGAACGAATTAAAAAGTCTCTGTTTGAAATGGAACCAGACGAAATTGCCACTAGGTTAACCGAGCTTTATGCTATTATGGATAGTATTGATGAAGCCTTGATTGCAATTAATAATCAAGGAATTGTGATTACAGCAAATTATCTAGCTAAAAAGACTTTTTCAGCCGTTAAAGTAGGCAGTCAAATTGACAGCACTCTAACTAACTTGATATTCTCTAGTGACCAATCAACCACTAAAACAAATGAACCGGTTTTAATTAACGCAAAAGAGTTTATTGTTTCAACCAATCAGCTAATTTACGAAAAGAAAAATTATGGACAAATTGCGCTTTTACAGGACCAGTCTAAATATCAAAAGCTGTCCGAACAACTCGCTGGGAGTGAGCAATATATTCAAGCATTGCGGGCACAATCACACGAGTTTTTAAATAAATTGCAAGCCATATATGGCATGATTGAATTAAAACAATACGATAACGTAGCCAACTTTATTGACCAAGTTAATCAAAATTATCAACAAGAATTTGGTCAATTAAACCACCAGATTGAATCACCTGCTTTAGTTGGTTTTTTAACGGGTAAAATAAACCAAGCTAGAGAGCAAAAAGTCGCCTTAATCGTAACCCGCGATTCTCATCTCCCGCAAGCAGTAGTTTCGGATCAGCTAAATCTTGATTTGATCAAGATTCTGGGTAACTTGATTGATAATGCCTTAGCTGCAATCAAAGATACTGGTCAAATAACCTTAGGAATTAATTATGATTACGAGAGCTCTACCCTTATTATTGAAGTCACAGATGACGGAAATGGTATTTCGTCTGAAGCTAAAAAGCATTTATTTAAGCAAAAATACTCAACTAAAGGCACAAACCACGGATATGGCTTGATATTAATAAAACAAATTATCAATAATTATCAAGGATACATAGAAATATCTGCTAATCAGCCTCACGGTAGCTGTTTTTATATTGAATTACCATTAAAAGAGAGGAAGTAAGCATGTTAAAATTCTTAATTGTTGAAGATGACCCTATGGTTAGCTCAATCAATAAGCAATACTTGCAAAAAATAGTACCTGCGAAAGACTTGAAAGTTTACCAAGCTGAAACTGCAAGTCAAGCACTTTCAATCACTAAACATGATTTTCTTGATTTAGTATTACTCGACATATACTTGCCCAAAACATCAGGAACTGACTTGCTTACCCTGTTTATTAAAAATGATCTTCATCCTAATGTTATCATGCTGTCAGCAGCAAAGGACAGTAATAATATTAACCAAGCGCTTAACTACGGCGTACTCGATTATCTGGTTAAACCTTTTTCTTTTGACCGCTTTCAAAAAGCCATCAATCATTTTTTAAACTGTAATACCGTTTTAACTCAAAACCGACAGCTCTCGCAAAACCAACTGGATCAAATTTTTGTGACTGGAAATGTTGATACAAAAACTAATTTTGACGACTTACCTAAGGGGCTCTCAGCCTTTTCATTAAATAAGATAAAAGCAATCATTGCTGAGCTACCCGAATATTTTTCTAATCAAGACGTCGCGCGCAAATCTAAACTGTCTCGCATTACTACCAAGAAGTACTTAGATTATCTTGAAGAAAACAACCGATTAACTTCAAAGACCCAGTATTTAAAAGTTGGACGGCCAACGAAGATATATAAATCAAACATTTAAAAAAGCAAGCTATTTTTATGAATAGCTTGCCTTTCTACTTTGATTATTTAATTATCCTAGTTTAACGTCATTATCAGTTTTGCCTGTCTCAAGTACTTGGTGAAAATTCTCGTAACTAACAGCAATCATGTCAGTTAATGCTGGACTGGTATATGAACCGATATGTGGCGTTAATATTACTTTGGGATATAAGTCTACTAATTTTCTAGTCAACTCGTTTGTAATATTACCTTTAAAGTCGTGACCTAGTACTTCAGCTTCATCTGGCAGGACATCACTGGCAAAACCGGCAATCTCTTCTTCCTTAATAGCAGAAATAATTGCCGAATAATCGGCTAGCTCTGTTCTAGCGGTATTGACTAAAACTGCAGATTTTTGCATTTTTCCCAAAAAATCAGCATTGATCAAATTATCATTTTGACCTGGGAAATATGGTACATGGACTGATACAATGTTGGACTTTGCTAGCAGCTCATCTTGATCAACAAACTCCACATACTTTTTTGCAAAATCACTTGGATAAGGATCATAGCCTAAAACTTTAGCACCCATTCCTTGATACAGTTGTGCTTCTGTTGCACCAATCCGACCGGTTCCGATAATTCCTATTGTACTAGAATGGACTTCTCCTGAAAAAGTTGCAGTTGAAACAGTAAAATCGCCTTGTTTAGTATGGCTAGTTGCCAAAGCAGTGTGCCTAAAAAGCATCATGCCTAAAGTCATTGCCAATTCCGCCACCGCGTACGGTGAGTATGCTGGTACGCGAGCAACTTTCATATCAAACCTTGCTGCAGCTTCTAAATCAATGTGATTAAAACCAACAGTTCTAGTGAAAACATATTTAATGCCCCACTCATTTAACTTAGCTAAATTTTGCGCATCAGCTTTGCAGTTAGCCCGTAATAATACTCCATCAGCTCCTTTAGCCGTTGCAATATTTTCATGAGTCAAAAGCTCAGGCTCTAACTGCAGATCATAATCATATTTATTCAGCTTTTTGAAGTAATCTACTTCATTTTCACGTACACCATAAGCAACAATCTTAAACATAATAAAACCTCCTAGTTAATGGAATAAGCCAATTTGGCTAAGAACACCAAGCAGTGCAATCCAAAATGGCATGGCAATCACAGCCAAAATCGTTGAAACGAACGAAGCGTTTGATGACAAAACCGCTTCTCGGTCAAAACTGATTGCATAAGATGAAGCAACTGCAGCGGTCGGCGTAGCCATCATAATGATGATAGTTCCTAAAGCAACATAGCTTACTGGCAAAATATTTGTTGCATCTAGAACTAACAGAATAAATAAATTTAATAATGGAACCAAAATTACCTTATTGAAACTATAGTACCATGAAGTCTTATTCGAAGCAGCCTGTTTAAACGAGGTTGAGCCCAAGGTTGAACCTATCGACAACCAAGCTAACGGAGAAGCCAAGTTAGCTAAGTACTGCATTGGTTTATATAGCCAAATAGCAGTTTGATCAATTCGATAAAATGCAACCTTAATCAACGGCGCATCAGAACTAATTACCCCGTTAACAGCTTGTTTTACAGTTATTTGCGGCATATAATTTTGCGCAAGCCACATAATTAAGCCCAAGAAAGTAGCAATTACTACTGGATTAAGAAACATCTTTTTAATATTGCTTGCTTTCATTTTTAACCCAGACATTTTAATATAGGCATAAGAATAAAGAAAAATTCGGTAGCCAATATTAAAAATGGAACTATACATAATTCCCTTGTCACCAAATACAGCTCCTACAATTGGTATACCAAAGAAAGTTGTAGAACCAAAGGTAGTCAAAATCGCTAAAACATCACGTTTATCTTTAGGATACTTAGCATAGGAAATGGGCGTTACTATGATTAGAATAATATAAATTACAATTCCCCAAATTAGAACATTCATCCCTTGTGAAAAAGTTTCAGTATTAATTGGCTGCATAAATGAGTTAAAGGCCAGCGCTGGTAAGGCAACGGTTAAAACAACTTTGGACAAAGTCTTGCCAAATTTTTCCGTAAAAATATTTCGCTTACGTAAATAAAAACCTAGCAGAATAATAAAAATAGTCGAAGTAATTGAACTGACTATTGCCGAATTAGAAAATGTTACTTGGATCGCTTTCGCAATGCTCATTGTATTCCTCCTACAAATTACGTTTTTCACAAATAATTTTAGTTTATATTTGTGATATTGATAACATTAGTAAACTAATGTAACCTTTTGTAACTTATGAAAATGGAATACGTTTTTAATTTAAAGAAAAAGCGTGTCGTTACCGACGCGCTTTTTCGCCTTAATTATTGTACTTTTTATCACTGATGATCTTTCCATTACCAATTGACTTAATCAGCTGTGAACTACTATCTTCATCTTCTTCGCTATCCTGACGGAAAATTCCGCCTGAATATAGCAAGACTTGCTTATGCTCATAGTCTTCATGCTCAAAAGTATAAGTTATCTTATAGATAACATTACTACAGTTGTTAGGTGCCGGTGTTATCGAAACAATCGAGCACTCCATGTTGTAGTCGATTATTTCATCATTGTCATTAAAGTTACCTATTTGTTCATGGAGCTCTTGATAGCCTTTATTTTCAGCTCCTCCTACGAAAGCATCTTCATCCGGAGAATTAAAATTGTCTTGCAACAAACGTTCGGCATCTTCATGAGAAATTAGTCCAGGCCATTCAGGTTTAATCAAATTACTGCTACTGTCGTTATCATCATTAAAGCCCAGATCATCATAATCAATTACTTTAGACTTGATTGCTTTACCATTAACTTTAATAACGACATAAATTTTCATATCATCAGTTGCAGGGTATTCTTTAAAAGTTTCAGTGCCTTTCTTATTCAATGTACCAACCTTGTTTTCATTAATAAAAACAGAAGCACCAGGGACACTTTTTATCATGAAATTAGTTGTCCTAATGTTCATACTAATTGCATCGTTAGAAAAAATATTCGCATTTTTATCAGCGGACAATTTGTGTCCTGATGCAGTTGATTTCACTATAATATGGTATTTTCCCGGAAAAAGTGGAGCCGTCTTTTTGTAATATTCCTGTCCACTTCCGTCAACCCCGCCAACTTTTTTACCGTTAACATAAATTGTTGAATCAGCATGATTAGTTTTAATTTGCGGACTAAAAGTCTTAAAGCGTAAAGTGTATTTAGGGAAAAACAACAAATAACGGCCCGATTTGACTAAGGAAATATCATCATAATTATCTCCATATTTGAGAGCTTCTGCTATTTTATCTGCTTCACCACTGTGTTCATAGTAATAATTTTGTGTTGGCTTCAAAGCCGTGTTAGTCACGCGAACAGCAGGATTATCTGATGTGACATATTGTGCTAAATTTTGGCGCGGGTTTTTTAAGTATGCCGTAATTTGGTCAACCTGGTTTTTTCTTTGATAGTGGTTAGATCCCCAAGCATAAAAGGCAATAAATACAGCAACTAAAACCCCAAGACAAACAAGAATAATCTTAGTTCGCTTTTTCATCGGTTGGTGATTATTTGCTGTACCCGTTGTACTTGTTGCTACAACTTCTTTTTGATCTTGATCCGCACGGTATTTTTCTCGGCTTTTTTTAGGTTTAGTTATCTTGGTACCACAATTTGCACAAAAATCTTCATTCGGTTTAATTGGTTTTCCACAATTGGGACAAAATTCAGTTTTACTCATTTTTTCACACTATTCTACATTACGCTATTAATTAAAAGAACTACTGGTTAATATATGCGCGGATAAAGGAATTAAAAATAATTGAATTCATGATTGCAATGCAAACAAAAATAATGGCAAAAGCAATTAACGCGCCAAATACTCTATCGCGCATAGCTTTCGAGTCTGATAATAAAGTCACTGACTGTCCAATTAAAAACAAGGTTAGCATCACAAAAATTAAAATCAAAGTGAATCTAATACTGTTAAGACCCAACATCATTAGTACGAAAAAAACTGCTGATAAAATCAAGTTTAAGTTACTGGCATGAACACTATGATTAACAAAAGCAAGCACCTTGGGCTGACCACCGTAAATAAATTTGTATGCCACAAAATTACTGCCAATAACTATAACTTCAAAGATTAAGATAATCATGAACACCCGGAAAATAATACTAAATGAAATATCGTAATTTCCTATGCTTCGTATGTCTGCACCAAATTGGTTTGCAAAACCAGCTGCTCCCGTAATCAGTGATTTGGCAAAGAAATATAATCCCAAAATAAACAAAAAATCTTCTATTAAAATAGTTACCCAGCCATACCAACTCTCAGCACCTGAACCGCTTTGAGCAGGGTTTTTCCATGATTCAACTAGCCATTGCCAGTAACTTTGAAAATTACTGCCAGAGTTTGTTTGGATGTTGGCATTTTGAACTTCAACTGGGGTTTCTTGAACTTGAACGTTTTCGCCCTTACTGGTTTCTTGTTCAACAATTACTTCACGTAAATCAGTTCCACACTTAGTGCAAAAATTAACACTTTTTTCCATTAAAGCGCCGCACTGAGGACATTTTTTCATTCCTAACTCCTTCTTTACTTAACTGAGGTATTCAGCTTTTTTTGCTGCTTAATTAATTATAAAAATTTCCCACTTTTTCTTTTTTATAAAATATTAACTATACATAAACTAGTCAAAATAGCAACATACTAAATAATTGTAGAATTATTCATAAACACTGTCAATTGCAATATCTCGTTGATTATATTGCTACAAACGTCTTTTGTTCTTTTAAATATGTAGTAAACTAGAAAGCAAGAAAGTTAAGTATATGAGGCTAATAAAATGAAAATTGTGAATTTAGACAGCTACGCTTTAAACCCAGGCGATTTAGAATGGACACCCCTTAAAAAATTAGGTAATTGTACCTTCTATGACCGAACACCCATTGATGATGACAAAGAGATTTTAAAACGAATTGGTGACGCTGAAATTGTATTAACTAATAAGACACCATTAGATAAAAAGACAATTATCTCGGCTCCAAATTTGAAATATATTGGCGTCACCGCAACCGGCTACAACATTGTCGATATCAATGCAGCTCGTGAAGCTGGCATCCCTGTTACAAACATTCCCACTTATGGCACCGATGCTGTAGCCCAGTTTACATTTGCGCTTTTATTAGAAATTACCAGTCAAGTTGGCTTACACAACAATCTTGTTCATGAAGGACGCTGGACAACAAACCCTGATTTTACTTTTTGGGTAAAGCCATTAATGGAACTGAAAGGTAAAACTATAGGCCTGATTGGTTTTGGTAGCATTGCTAGAAAAGTTGCCGAAATTGCCTGCGCATTTTCGATGAACGTGATTTTTTACAACCACCGACCGAAAACTGGAATTCCAGACTATGTAAAGCAGGTTAGTCTTGATGAACTTTATCAGAATGCCGACATTATTAGTCTGCATGTGCCACAAGTTCCTGAAACAACCGGAATAATCTGCCGAGAATCAATTGCCAAAATGAAAGACGGTGTCATTCTAATTAATACTGCTCGTGGTGGTTTAATAAATGAAGAAGATGTTGCGCAAGCTTTAAACAATGGCAAAATTTCAGCTGCTGGCATCGATGTTGCACAAAAAGAGCCTATTCCTGCTGACAGTCTATTATTAACAGCTAAAAATTGTTATATTACGCCTCACATCGCTTGGGCACCGCGCGAAACACGGAATCGGCTATTAGAAATTGCAATTGATAACTTAAAAGCTTTTCTGAATGGCAACGAGATAAACGTTGTAAATTAACCACAAAAAAGCCACATCTTTATTGATGTGGCTTTTTGCTGTTAAAAATTACTTCTTTTCTTTGCCATGCACTATAAACTTATAGACTGCAAAGTAAAGTCCAACCATTAGGCCAGCCTGGATTATTCCAGTAATAAGAAATATAGGGTTTAAAATTGAAAAAGCGGTTCGGGTATAGTAAAGCAAAAGTAAGGGGCCAAAAATAATCAGAAAAGCTGCTGGTAATACAAACTTATTAATCTGTTTAAGGTAATCTTTTTCTTCAAATTCAATCAGTGCCAACAACAAAAGCAGTATTAAATAAATCCAAATCATAGCTGTTTCCTCCTTGAATTAAATCATACTACCTATTCATTGCTAATGATACGTAATTATCAATTAATTTGCTCTGAAATAACTACAATGCCAAAAATAACCTTGACTATTTTCCACAAAAAACAGATAAATCAAGGTTAGTGAATTTGAATAATTCTTCTAAATGCTGATTGCCAGAATCGAACTGGCGACCTTTTCTTTACGAGGGAAACGCTCTACCAACTGAGCTAAATCAGCAATTTTTGCAACATTCAAATTATACCAAAACTCAAAAAGTCATGCAATGAATGCATGGCTCTCCTCCATTTATTTTATTAAATAAGCGCATATTTTTAGCTTATTTCCAATCTAAGCACAATTCTTGTTGATGTAAAACTTTCGTTAGCTGGTCTCGATCAATGACTCTGTCGTTCAGTTTATCACCAGTAATTTGTTTAGTGAATGAGTCAATTCGTTTATTAGAATCACGCAAATCGTAATAAGTTGTCACTACGTCATCGTAATTACGTAATTTTTTTACAGCAAAATCACGGGGATAGTTATTTTCAAAGGTTGTAAATTCTAGTGGTAGTCGTGGCTTCAACTGTGGCTTTTGATCAGGAACACCAACCTGCATCCCCAGCGCCGGGAAAGTTAGTTTAGGTAAATCCAATGCAGCCAGCATCTCTAAGGGATGATCATTAATTGTCCCCAAAGGAACATAACCTAATCCTAAGCTTTCTACCGCGTTTGCAACATTTTGCCATGCTAAAAGTGTATCATCCATCCCTTGGAAAAAGATATCTGTTGTATGAACACGACCATCGTCTTTGCCTAACTGCTGGCGAATTTGCTGATTACGATACAAGTCAACAAGGAAAATAAATAAATCACCCTGAGCTCCTACATATTTTTGATTGCACAATTCCCTAATCTTAGCTCTTTTGCCTTTATCAGTTATATGTAAAAGTGTTGCGTTCTGCATGAACATACTGGTAGCCGTATGCTGAAAAACGGTATACAAAGTCTCCAATTGTTCATTACTTAATTTTTGGTTTTTAAATTTACGAATTGATCGATGACTAATTTGGCTGTCAATTGTTGAATTATGAATCATCTTACTTACTTCTTCCTGATTTTAAAGAGTCCGTTAAATTATTACGATTAGACCCATTATAGCAGAAAAAAATTAAACATCTGATGGAGAGCTATGCTAAAATCAATTTAGATACTATATATTCAATGGAGGCAAATATGCGCATATTAGTCGTTGGTGGTGCTGGCTATATTGGCTCAAATGCAGTAAGAGAACTAGTCAAGCAAGGTTACGATGTTGTAGTTTTGGATGCACTGTATACCGGACACCGAAAAGCTGTTGACCCAAAAGCAAAATTCTATCAAGGAGATATTGAAAATAGGTTTTTGGTAAGTCAAATTTTGCGAAATGAAAAAATTGATGCAGTAATGCACTTTGCTGCATATTCACTTGTTCCTGAATCTGTTAAAAAGCCGCTTAAATATTACGACAATAATGTATCGGGAATGATTACTTTACTTGAGGCAATGACGGATGCAAGCGTTAAGTATCTCATCTTTTCTTCAAGTGCAGCAACTTATGGTATTCCTAAGAAACTACCAATTACTGAAGACTCTCCACTTAATCCAATTAATCCATATGGTGATACTAAAGTAATGATGGAAAAAATAATACATTGGGCAGACCAAGCTGATGGCATCAAGTCCATTGCCCTGCGCTACTTCAATGTTGCTGGTGCGTCTGATGACGGTAAAATCGGTGAAGATCACGCGCCTGAAACGCACTTGATTCCTAATGTTTTACGCAGTGCAGCTTCTGGCGACGCTAAGTTTACTATTTTTGGAAACGACTACAATACTAAAGATGGCACTAATGTCCGTGACTACGTTCAGGTCACTGACTTGATTGACGCACATATTCTTGCTTTGCGGCACTTAATTAAAACCAACCAATCTGATGTTTTTAATTTGGGCACTGCGCGCGGCTATTCCAATATGGAAATTTTGCAAGCAGCCCGCGAAGTCACTGGTATTGAGATTCCTTATATTATGGGGCCAAGACGTGAAGGCGATCCGGATAGCTTAATTGCTAACTCAACTAAAGCTAGGACTGTTTTAAACTGGCAACCTAAACATGAATCCGCGCAAGAGTTGATTGCTAGCGCTTGGAAATGGCACCAAACTCATCCAAATGGTTATGCAGATAAATAAGAAAATTAAAAAAACTCATTGGCAAGATCAACTTTCACCTGCTAGTGAGTTTTTACTTGTTTTCATTAATAAGTATATATAAATCCATATCGCAAAATTTACCGTGGTGCTTTACTTCGTCTTTTAAAAGCGCCACATGCTCGAAACCTAATCGTTTGGCAATTGCTTTGCTTGGCATATTATTGCAATCCGCCAAAATCTTAACTTGATGCAAATCAAGTTCTTTAAAAGAAATTTCTATCAGTTTACGAACTGCTTGTGTCATAATTCCATTGCCTTGATATTTTTGAGCAAGCCAGTATCCAATCTCCGCACTCTCATTTTTCCATTTAAGATTGTGCAAATCAATCATTCCTGCTGGACGGATTATTGACTAGAACTACTATTAACGAATTGAATTATGAACTTCTTTATTATAAAATATGAAAGAATTAAACATATAGCGCCACCGGGCGTCAGCACTTCGTAAACTCTTTAGGTCTTAGTAGAGTTTACAAAGTGCTCTTTTTTTAGGAGGAATTATCATGAAATCACTTATTGTTGACCAAGAATTTTGGCAAATTTTTCCAGATGCGCAGATTTTCACGCTAACTCTAAATGGTGTTAATAATCATGTTCCAGCAGATCCAACTAATTACCAGCAACTCTTAGACCAAGCCTCAGCAAAAGCTAAGTCGTTTTTAGTTAAGCCAGATTTTAAAGAAAACGAAATTATTGCAGAATGGCGCGAAGTTTTTAGCCAGTTTAAAAAGAAAAAGGGTGCTCGCGCTTCAATTGAAGCTCTATTAAAACGTATTAATCAAGGTAAAAAACTTAATACTGTCAATCCATTGGTTGATATTTATAATAGTGTGTCACTGGAATATGGCGTTCCATGTGGTGGAGAAGATCTTAATAAGGTTGACGGAACCATGCACTTAGGAATCGCTAATGGTAAAGAAAAATTCTATCCAATTGGAACTGACAAAAATGAGCCTCCACGTCCAGAAGAGATTATTTACTATGATCAAGCCGGCGCCGTTTGTCGATCACTTAATTGGCGTGATGGTGAAAGAACCGAGTTAACTGAAAATACAACCAAAGCAATTTTAATTATTGAAGGAATAACTAAACAGCAAAAAGTACGGGCTCAAAATGCTATTGCCGCATTACAAGAAGAGATCAATGTACATTTAGGTGTAAGTGGTACAATTCAAGAGCTTTCTATGTAAAAAGGAGCTTTTAAGTAGTTAAAAGCTCCTTTATTATCGGCCAGAAAATTTTCTTTTTATATTCTGCCACAAACTAAGTGCCTGTCGCATATGATCTGCCGGTACATAGTTACGAATTGCTCGTAATGTCCTTTTATTATTCTTAGTTGTAAAAATAAATGTACCATTAGTTTTTGTGCGAATTTCAAAGCGAGGAATATAGTGACCCCGAAAATGCACGTCAGCTACTACATAAGTTATTTCGTTCCATGGAATTTGTACGTAGTCAGATAAATTGCGATCATTATAAAACTCCAATGCTTTATCGCCAATCATTACTTTGCCATACACTGCTACCGCTCTATACCAGGTAGCTGCTGACGTTAAATCGACTTTTGTGTTTTGTGATTCAACCATTTTAAATTAGATAATGTGTAGTACATGTAAAAGAACACCAACGATAAAGATTGCAATAATAATGATAATTGGTGAAACTTTTTTCTTTAGTAACCACATACATAGGAAGGTCAAAAGCAATCCTGCTAAACCTGGAATCAAACTATCCAAGTTGTTTTGCAAGGTAGTGACCTTAAATTTAGTTAGCGACAAACCATTTGCCTGACCAATCAGAGCCTGTTGAATTCCCTTTGCTCCAGCAGGTAGGCTGTTCCAGTCGATGTAGCCACCCTTTTGAACCGGAGTTTGCGAAACGATTGGAGTAAATTTAATGTTTACCCAACGCTCAATTAAGGAGCCTAACACAAACATTCCCATCATAGAAGCGCCACGGGTCACTTTTTGCAAAAGACCGCCAGACATATCATTGGTAATTGCAGAACCTGCACGATAGCCGAATTCTTGCGTGTACCACATAAAGGCAATTCTAATCACGTTCCAAAGAACAAAGAACAAGATTGGTCCAAGAATATTGCCTTGAATCGCCATTGAAGCACCTAAGGCACCTAAAATTGGTCGCACCGTGTACCAGAAAACCGGATCACCAACACCAGCCAAAGGCCCCATCATTCCAACCTTGACACCTTGAATTGCCTCATCTTGAACTTCGGCACCATTTGCTTTATCTTCTTCTAGTGCTAAAGTAACACCTAAAATTGGTGAAACAAGATAAGGGTGGACATTGAAAAACACTAAGTGACGCTGCAAAGCAGCTGACATATCATCCTTATTAGGATATAACTTTCTTAGCGCTGGAATCATTGAATAAGCATAACCACCATTTTGCATTCTTTCATAGTTCCATGAAGCCTGTAAAAATTGTGAGTGCCACATAACATTGAAGCGGTCGGCTTTAGTTAATTTGAATTTTTTATCAGCCATAATAAAATCCTCCTCTTAAATATCACTCTAATAGTCATCAATGATATCGCCGAGTGGATCGCCGGTACCTTCATCACTTGAACTAGACTTACTGCTGCCGCCCTTATCTTCAAGAGCTAAATACATCACAGCCATTGCTAAACCGATTGCACCAAGAGCAATTAATGTTAAATCCTTGATAGCTGCAAGGGCAAAACCAATTGCAAAAAATGGCCATACTTCACGACTAGCCATCATGTTAATAACCATTGCGTAACCAACGGCCACAACCATAGCACCACCAAGTGACATGCCTTCACTGAGCCATGCTGGCATTAGTCCAAGCCAATACTTAACTGTTGAAGCCGGAATCGCTAACAGCAAAGCGGCTGGAATGGCAATTCTTAGTCCTTGCAAGCAAACATCAACCCACTGCCACATATTAATCTTACGCCAATTGCCTTGCTTGGCATCAGCATCCATGATATGAACAACACCGGTTGAGATGGTTCGTACAATCATGGTCAAAAACAATCCAGCAACAGCTAGTGGCATTGCAATACCAGTAGCCATACCAATTCCCTTTGTGCCTTGTCCACTTTGAACCAAGATGATTGCTGAAGCAACAGATGCTAAAGCAGCATCTGGCGCCACAGCAGCTCCAATATTAGCCCAGCCTAAGGCGATCATTTGTAAGTACCCGCCTAGCATAACACCCAAGTCCAAGTGACCAGTAACCAAACCGATCAATGTACAAGCAACTAAAGGTTGATGAAATTCCCATTGGTCTAGGATACCTTCCATACCTGCTAGAAAGGCAACTAGAACAACTAAAATCATTTGAATAGCATTCATTTTTTGCTCCTACTTTCTTATTTTTTTTGTTCATCAAGCAAACTTTGGGCTTTACTTAAAATAGCATCCATGTTGCCCTCTTTATCAGTTGGAACTTTCCTAACATCAAACTTTACTCCCAGTTTTTCAAGTTCATGGAAAGTATCTACATCTTCTTGGTTCATCGACAAAACATTATTGGCATTAACGTCACCAACACTATATGACATCGAACCAACATTTACTGTTTCGATATTAACCCCAGCTTTAATTACACTTAAAACGTCTTCAGGATTCTCAAACAATAACATTGCATGAGTATTACCGAAACGAGGATCTTTTGCAATTTCAATCATTTTATTGATTGGTACAGTGTGTGCTTTAACTCCTGCAGGTGCTGCCTCTCGAATCATACTCTTACGCATTTCATCTTTAGCAACACGATCAGATACTACAATAACTCGGTCTGGGTGCATCGTTGGTATCCAGCCTGTAGCAACTTGCCCATGCAATAAACGTGAGTCAATTCGAACTAAAACAAACTTGATATGACCATCTCCAACAACTGTCCCTTCGGGAATAGACTTCTTAGTTTCAGTCACTTCAGAATTCGAAACCGAAGAAGTTTGCAACTTCGGCATCAAGTCAGATGGTTTAGTCTTAATACCATCCTGAGCCGGCTTGACAATTGCTGTAGCAACTTCTTTAGCAGACAATGCTGAATTTGTCATTCTCTGAGTTAAAGCCTCTACAACCATTGGTAAGTTCATACCAGCAACAACAGCCCAATTTGGATGCTTCTCAAGCAAACCACTGGCCTGATTAAACGGTGTGCCACCCCATAAATCGACTAAAAGCAAAACTTCATCTTGACTATCAAATGAAGCAATTGCTTCTTCCATTTTGCTTTTAATATTTTCTGGCCCTTCTTCAGGTGTCAAAATAACATGTGCAAAATTGTCTTGTTCACCAAATAGCATTTGTGCTGATTGCGCAATACCATCGGCAAAACCACCATGGCTGGCTAACAAAATTCCTACCATGAGATTTCCTCCTTTAGATAAAAACATATCCGATAATGTTGTACAATGAAAGTGTTTCTTCGTCAAGTTAACTAACAAGTTTTTAATATGAAGTAACTATTATTTTAATAATAAAACCAAAAAAGAGAGGACCAGTAAAGGTCCTCTCTTCTTTATTACTTGCTCCGGCTGTCAGACTCGAACTGACGACATCTTGATTAACAGTCAAGCGCTCTACCAACTGAGCTAAGCCGGAATATTAAA
>NZ_JBWXGA010000236.1:0-453 GCF_059900815.1 Lactobacillus sp. C449L
GTGTGGAAAGGGCCGTGCGGAACCGTGAGATTAAAGCGATACTCTCCGCCTGGTCCCCAGCCACAACAGCATCCGGAGCGGGCAAAGGATGGACGTGCTCTTCAACCAAGCGACGGCCGGTCTCACCGAGTGCGGCCTGGACGGCCGCCTCGTGCGCGCAAACGACTACTTCTGCGCCATGCTCGGCCGCAGCCGCGACGAGCTCCTGGGACGCCACCTGCGCGAGATCGTCCATCCCGACGACCTGCCGCGCAGCGAGGAGCTTCTGGCGGGCCGGCTCGCGGAGGATCGCTTCGAGACCGAGAAGCGCTACCTGCGGCCGGACGGCTCGGAGGTTTGGACCCGCACTGCCGCCAGCCTCATCCGCAACGCGGCCGGCGAGCCGGAGCGGGGTGTCGCCGTCAGCGTCGACATCACCCGCGACCGGCAGCGGGAGGCGGCGCTGCGCGAGAG
>NZ_JBWXGA010000237.1:0-452 GCF_059900815.1 Lactobacillus sp. C449L
GTGCAGGGTTTTTTCAATTAGCTCTTCAGAACGGTTTTCATCATATTTTCCGAGAAGCGGTACTACAACAATCTTTTCCAAAACAGGTATGATCGGCGATGAAATTTCTTTTACAAGTTCATTCAATTCACTTGTCCGTTCTTCCACTATTTGCTCCAGCTTGCGGATTTGCTGAGCTTCTTCACTTCTTGCCAGCTCATGGATATTTTGCTGGACGGTCGTTTCGGAAGGGAAGAATTCAAAATTAAAGATTTTATTATCGTTTTCAAAGGAAGCATTGATTTGTTTATACCAAATATTCTGGTTGAATAAACCGGATAATAACCCGGCAAAGTGGCCAGGTATAAAGGTACCGTGCTGACCCTTGCCCTGTGCTTTATTAATTTTTGATTCCCAACTGTCCTCTATCTGCATCGAGGCAGTTTTTTTATCCGGATCAATCGATGTTACGG
>NZ_JBWXGA010000238.1:0-452 GCF_059900815.1 Lactobacillus sp. C449L
GTTCATGGTGTAGACGTATTGGGCCATGGGCTCGTATAGGGTAAGAAAGCTGATGAATCGTTGATTGTAGGCCGGAACCCGGATAGGCGTGCGACAGGCGGCCGTTCTACGACGCGGCCCGCGTCCGCCGCCAGCCGGCGAACGGCGCCCGCATCTGCGCCAGCATCACCCCGGCCAGCGCCATCGCGCCGCCGATGATGTGAAAGAGATGCGGCTTCTCGTCCAGGAACACCGCCGCGATCGCCACCGTGCCCACCGGCATCAGGTTCAGAAACACGCTGGCGCGGTTCGGCCCCAGGTGCCGCACGCCCTGCATCCACAGGAACGGCGCGAACAGCGACGGGAACACCCCCGCATAGAGCACCAGCGGCAGGTTGTCGCCATTGATGGGCGAGGCGGGCGCCATCAGGAACCCCGGCAGCTGGAACAGCACGCCGAACGCCACCTGCACG
>NZ_JBWXGA010000239.1:0-452 GCF_059900815.1 Lactobacillus sp. C449L
GTCGAACTGCAGTTCCAGCATGTCGAGCGTCAGCTCGCCGCCAGTCAATACCGCGGGCCGCTTGCAGCGCACCCAGCGCGGGTCGGGCGCGTCGCGCTTGTCCAGCAGGCTGGCTTGTGCTGCTTCGCTCGCTGCTTCATGGTGGACGGCCGGGTCATATATCTGGATCACTTCGCCATCTACCAGGATTGCATAAGGCACCCAGATATCGCCCTTTAGCAGGCCGGCTAGGCATTCTGCGAGAAAAGTTTTGCCACTGCCGGCCTGGCCATGGATGAAAATGGCGCGACCGGAATTCATCGCGGCACCAAACTTCTCTAGCACCATCGGGTTGACTACGACGCCTTCGAATGCACGCGCGACGTCTTCACGCAGCACATGCATGTGCGCGACGCTTTGCAGGTTGATTTGAGTGTAGTAGTCCGGCACAGCGACTGGAGCCGGGCCAGCAT
>NZ_JBWXGA010000240.1:0-452 GCF_059900815.1 Lactobacillus sp. C449L
TCCTTCGCGCCTGCCGTCACCTTCACCGCCCGGCTGATCATGGCCGCCATCTCGGCGCGGGTAATCGTTGCGTTCGGCGAGAAGATTCTCTCCGGACGTCCGGTGATGATCCCTTGCTTCGCCGCGGCAGCCACATAGGAGGCAAACCATTCCGTTCCTTTCACATCGAGGAAGTTTTCCGTCGCCGAATTGATCTCGAGATCCAGGGCGCCGATCAACATCTTCGCAAACTCGGCGCGGGTGACTTTGTCCCCCGGTGCGAATACGCCCGCCGCCTTGCCGTTAATGGCTCCCTTGGCCGCAACAACCTGGATTTGGCGGCCTGCCCACGCCTCCACCGACGCGATGTCCTTGAAGGTCACTTTATTCTCGACCACGACATACCTGGAGAACTCGGTGCGCTTCTCTACCAGCTTGCCGTTCACCATTACACCGCCGACAATGCGCAGCCT
>NZ_JBWXGA010000025.1:0-770 GCF_059900815.1 Lactobacillus sp. C449L
CAATCAAGACGGCCGCCGATGCAGCGGCTTACGTGCGCAGCCGCGACCTGCCTTTCGTGAAGGTGGGCGTCACCGACTCGGACGGCATCATGCGCGGCAAGTACATGGCGCGCGACAAGTTCGAATCCGCCCTCGAAAAGGGCTTCGGCTTCTGCGACGTGGTGCTGGGCTGGGATTCGATCGACCAGCTCTACGACAACACGACCCTCACGGGCTGGCACACCGCTTATCCGGATGCGCCGGTGCGGGTTCTACCGGAGACCATGCGGCTCATTCCGTTCGAGAACGATCTGCCGTTCTTCCTCGCCGAATTCGACGGCTATGCGGAGGGCGCCTGTCCGCGCGGCGTGCTGCGCCGCGTGCTCAAGAAGGCCGAGGACATGGGCTTCGCCGTGTCGGCAAAGACGAAGTACGTCGAGGAAGCTTTCAACCTGGCGGCGTTCCTGTCGCTCGACGAAGAAGGCCAACGGCAAAATTATCAGCTTGGGCAGGCCGTACCGAACTTGATCGATATGGCGAACGGCGAGTTCTTGGCCTACGAGAAGGCTCCCGCCAATCGCCAAGTGTTCCTCGACATCATACAAGATTACGGAAGGACGGATCTTCCCGCCCGGTCCAAGGATAATCAGTGGCTCGATACGTTTTGGCAGGAAGCCAGCAAGGTGTGGAACGGCGAGATGTCCGCGAAGGATTGGACGGCGGAGATGCAGCCGAAGCTTCAAGAGCTCTACGACAAGGGCAACAAATAAGATCGCGATGCTATCGAGATT
>NZ_JBWXGA010000241.1:0-451 GCF_059900815.1 Lactobacillus sp. C449L
TGGTACAACGAAGCCGTCCACCCGGAAGGATTCAAGGAAATGGTGTCGTTCTTCGCGGAAGCCGAAGCCTATCCGTTCACCTTGATCACGCAAAACGTCGTCAACGACATCATTACGGAGGAAACCGACAAGCTTTGGTACTCGGGGCAGTCCGTCGACGACACGTTGGCCAACATTGAGAAGAGAGCGAATGCAGAGCTTGCAAAATAACAGGACGGGGCCCAGGTGCGCTGCCCGGGCTCCCTTCCAAAGGGGTGGAACGCGATGAATGCGGAGAACAGCCTGATGGAACCGAGAGTCGATGCCCGGCAGCTGGCGCATGCAGGCGGCCAAACGAGCGCGCTCAAACGATTGTTTCACAAGGACGGCACCTGGGCGTTTCTGCTGCTGCTGCCCAACCTGCTCGGCTTTCTGGCATTTACTCTGATTCCCGTATTTGCTTCCTTTTTTC
>NZ_JBWXGA010000242.1:0-451 GCF_059900815.1 Lactobacillus sp. C449L
TTTCATAACGACGTAAGGATTCGTTCCCGCCGCGATGTCTTGCCAATTCATCACCATTCTTCCCCCGGATATTTGGTTCAGCGCCTCCATGACTTGTTCGACATCGGTTCCCGAACCGGAGGTTTGTCGGATCATCGGTTTGCTCCTTTCCTTTCTGCGCCTGACTGCGTATGAGTGGACAAAAAAACCGCCAACCATGAGCATACGAGGGCCTTCATGACCCGTATGTCATAATTAGCGGTTCAAGGCTCTCCGTTCCGGAGCTCCTCATGACCTGCCGTAAAGCTTTCAGCCGCCGGCAAGATGGATCCGAATCTCTTCCTGCGGAAGGATTCAGCACCTTAATGTCGGCCGCCATGCGAAAAATCACTTTTATGTTAAGTAATTTAACACAACTTTCACCTACAGGCAAGTACCTTTAGCAAAAAAAGAACAAAACCGTCCATAATAT
>NZ_JBWXGA010000243.1:0-451 GCF_059900815.1 Lactobacillus sp. C449L
TACGAATTGTCAGCTGATGAACTTGCTTATGTTAATCAAATTGCAAAAGAGCGTTACGAGAATGATGAATGGACTTATAAAAGGTGAAAAAAGCGGCATCTGCTGCTTTTTTTTCCTTTTCAGTTTTGTAAGAAAAATTTCCCAAAACATATTTTCTATTTAGAAAAAAGTGCAACTCTCGAAATTTGTTAAAATTTATCGTTTAATGACGAAAATCTGGCGTTAACTCTCTTAATCTCTTGTTTTTAATTATTTTTGTTTTTGACAAATTTAGATACAGTTGACCTAAACACAATATGTAGTGGTGTCGAAAATATTTCAAACACTATATATTGATTTTTGTGGTTTTGGTGTGGTAACTTTAGGGTACTGTAAAATAGCTAGAATTAGCATAGGATTTTACTATCATCCAGACAAAGAGAAGTTTTAATTAGGATTTGAAGGAGATGTG
>NZ_JBWXGA010000244.1:0-451 GCF_059900815.1 Lactobacillus sp. C449L
GGGTGGTTTTTCAAGTGCATCACGCGAAGCAATCCGCCCAATTATGGAACAAAATAAAATGCTTTATTTCTACAACAACCAATATGAAGGTGGAGTAGCAAGTAAATATACATTTGCTACAGGGGCTGTACCAGAACATCAGGTTGTAACACTGATCAAAGCAATGATCGAGAAGTATGGCCCAAGAATTTATACCATTGCTGCTGATTATAACTTTGGCCAAATTACTGCAGACTGGGTTAGAAAAACAGCTGAAGCAAATGGTGGAGAAATCATCAACGAGGAATTCATTCCATTAGGAGTTTCTCAGTTTAGTAGTACAATCAGCCGTATAAAAGCAGCAAATCCTGATGTTTTAGTGACATTAATGGTAGGGCAAGCTCAATCTTCTTTTTACGGTCAATGGGCAAAAGAAGGAAATCAAAAAATTCCAATGGCGACTACTGTAAAT
>NZ_JBWXGA010000245.1:0-451 GCF_059900815.1 Lactobacillus sp. C449L
GTAACAAGGCGGGGCGCCACCCGATGTTGTTGTTGCGATTCGTCGCATCATTGTTGTTCCAGTTGCGAGCGGAATTGTTGCCGCGTATAGCGCGGTTGGCGCCCAAACAGCCTAAACCTAAACCCTATGTTTTTATGACGAGCGCATCCAACCTCCGAGGATGCGTCCGATTTCGTTCAGCTTCTCTTGAAGCTGATAGTGCCTGCCTTTGCTCAAATACTTCTGTTGTAGTGCCACATTGAATAGCACCAACAAAAGCTTAATCTCCGCGTCAATCTCCTCCTGCAGAACGCGGCGGCGGCTCTTGATGTTGTTGGCAAGCGTGATGTTTCGTAACATGCGATAGAGAGCTTGCTTGATCTCTTGGCACAGCGCGAACTTTTCTGCTTTCGGGAAGTTTTGAATGACTGGATAGCAATCTAGTAACAGCACTTCCGCTTTCTTGTATAGC
>NZ_JBWXGA010000246.1:0-451 GCF_059900815.1 Lactobacillus sp. C449L
GCATAGAGCGGCCGCGTCCCCGGAGCGCGGCCATGCGCCTTGCGGAACTGCTCCGACTTCGTCCAGGCCTCGAAATCCGCCTTCGACGCCCAGACCGTGTGCGAGGAATAGAGGATGTGGTCCTCGTGCTCCGGCCCGCGCAGGAGGTGGAATTCGACGAAGCCCTTCATCTCGTTGAGGTGGCTGTCCCGGTTGCGCCACACGGCCTCGAACTCATCCGTCGCGTCCTTCAGGACCTTGAACCGGTTCATCGCGATGAACACCGTCTCGTCCCTCCTCCGCTGCCGGCGCTTGCCGCAGGAATTCGCGTGAGCTGCCCGCCACGCCTTTCGGCCGGACGCCGTCCGGCAGGTGTTGTTTTCATAGGAGCGCCGATATACCCAGGTCAAGAAGAACATGGCATAAGTTTTTCTTTGTTCTAAAGTAGATTTATTGGAGGCACCTTTGCGTG
>NZ_JBWXGA010000247.1:0-450 GCF_059900815.1 Lactobacillus sp. C449L
CTTTCAAAGCTTGCTCGCAATTGGAAGGTTGACTATATTTCCTGACTAAGCTTAAAACATCCTCATTGGATTCTTCGCAGCCCAACAGAATATAGACGACCTGCTCGCTGTCTGGCATTAGTGTAAGCTTACTCTGAATCGCACCGCAAGTATCGTGGTACGTGCCTGTACGACCCGATAAACGCACACGGTCCATAGCAGCAGGATTCTCCATGCTACCGTTTCGACCGATAAATTCGTGGCGGTCTGCCGTCCATGATAGTTCTTGAAAATGATCCGCATCCTCACCGGATGGCCGCTGTGGATAAATCCCCAAAAAAGCAGTGGCATCCCGGAAGGTCTCTTGATACGTGTTACGCGCTGTCATAATATTAGCTGAATCTACCCATTCCGCTACAATATAGGGCGCATTGGTTTGACGCTGTACACCTATTACCCATTCTGCATAAT
>NZ_JBWXGA010000248.1:0-450 GCF_059900815.1 Lactobacillus sp. C449L
CTCCGCAGGTGAGCCGGATCGAGAACTATCCCGAAGTGGCCGACCGGCTTCGCGAGCATATCGAGGAGACGGACGGGCAGATCGGCCGCCTTGAGGAAATCCTCGACAGCGTGGGCGAGAGCCGTTCGGCGCTGAAGGATGCGGCGCTCAGCTTCACCGGCGCCATGGCCGCGCTCGGCCACAGCGCCGCGGGCGACGAGATCCTCAAGAACAGCTTCGCCAACTATGCCTTCGAGAATTTCGAGATCGCCAGCTACAAGTCGCTGATCGTGCTGGCCGAGGATGGGGGCTTCGCGAACGCGGTGCCGCTGCTCCGCCAGACGCTCGACCAGGAGATCGCCATGGCCGAGTGGATCGACCGGTCCTTGCCGATGGTGACGCGCCGCTATGCCGAGCTGTCGGCGCGGGAGGGCGCGCCGGGAGCGAAGGTCTGATCCGCGAACGGCGCGG
>NZ_JBWXGA010000249.1:0-450 GCF_059900815.1 Lactobacillus sp. C449L
GCGCGGCGACGGCGCGGCCGGGATGGGCCTGACCTTCCAGAGCCTCATGGTGCGCGGGCTGGACGAGCCGGATGCCATGTACGGGCTCGTCGCGGCCGGAGTCCGCCGGACGCGGGACGGGCTGACCTACCGGTTCAGGCTTCGCCCGGAGGCACGGTTCCACGACGGATCGAAGCTCACGGCCGGGGACGTCGCGTTCTCGGTCAACCTCCTGAAGGCGAAGGGCCATCCCCGCATCTCGCAGAACCTGCTCCAGGTGAAGGGCGCCGAGGCGGAGGGGCCGGAGCTGGTCCGCATCGATTTCGCGCCCGGCCGCTCGCGCGACCTGCCGCTCGTCGTCGCCGGCCTGCCGATCTTCTCCGCAGCCTATTATTCCGGCCGCGACTTCGAGGCCGCGACGCTCGAGCCGCCGCTCGGCTCGGGCCCCTACCGGGTCGGCAGGTTCGAGGT
>NZ_JBWXGA010000250.1:0-450 GCF_059900815.1 Lactobacillus sp. C449L
GGTCGCACCGGGGACGTCGTCCTCCTTGTCCGCGATCCGTTCCAGCTTGCGGGCGAGGTCGCGCGGCGAGCGCCATTCGAGAACCACCCGCTCGCCGAGGAGCTCGCGCCGGTGCACCGCGGCGGCCGCGACCTCCTGGGCCTCGTCGAGCGAGGCGGAAGCAAGACGGCTCGCGTATTGCCGCGCGAGATCGAGAACGGCGGCCCGGCTCGCCCCGGTGATCGCGAACCGGTCGGTGCCGCCGACATAGCGCTTCGCCGGCCCCGGGACGCGGGGCGGGTCGCTGAGGATGACGTGCGCGTTCGTGCCGCCGAAGCCGAAGGAGTTGATGCCGGCGAAGCGCGGCTCGTCCGTTCGGGCGAGCGGCGTCGGCTCCGTCGCGACCTCGAGGTTCAGCTCGTCGAACGGGATCTCGGGATTCGGCTCGCTGAAATGGATGGAGGGCGGCAG
>NZ_JBWXGA010000251.1:0-450 GCF_059900815.1 Lactobacillus sp. C449L
CGGGACGGCCTCGCCATCGTGGAGCTGGCGGGCAGGAGCGCGGCGGAGGGCCGGGTGCTTCCCTTCGCTTAGGGCCTCCCTTCGCTTTGGGTATGTCGCCCTTCCCCAGGCCGGCCGACACGCGCCAGAGGTCGATGCCGCCGTCCATGGCATGGCGGTCGATCTCCGCGAGCTCCTCGCCGCTGAAGCCGAGGCCGTTCACCGCATCCAGGCTGTCGTCCAGCTGGGCGACTCTCTTACCACCACAGCCTCGCTGATGAGCGTGAGACGCCGATGAGTGGATGACGGCTGCCGAGCAGATATCCAATGGCGCTGAAGTCCAACTATGGGGCGGTAGCTGTCATGCCAACACGCTAATAGATCAACCCCCGCCTTAGCGTTGTTTAGCGGGAAACAAACGCTCTGCCCTCATCCTGGCCGAGCCTTAGCACCGACGAGTGCAACTTTCAT
>NZ_JBWXGA010000252.1:0-449 GCF_059900815.1 Lactobacillus sp. C449L
ATTACAATGGCGTCTTTCAGTCGCTTTTCCTCTTTCCAAACCTGTATAATAGACATATCATAGGGGTCAAAGCGCAGTTGAACTTTCTCACCCACTAATCCCGGCTCAACCTCATAAGTAGTTCCTAACAGGGAAACACAATTTGTTTTATCCACCTTTCGTGTTTCTTCCAAAAGGAAAACTTCTTTTAATTCGTGAGGAGGAATCGTTCGGATTGGATGATCACATTTCTGATAACGATCTATCGGTCGTTGTTTAAAGCTGTTATGAACTTTTTGGTGATAGGCTACTTCCAGCCATGCCGTAAAAAATCGATTTAAATCAGCTAGGTTTTGAATTTTTCCTTGTTCAATTAAATCGTATGCTTCCGGAACGAAGCTTTGATCCACAAAACGAAAGAACTTTTCTTGCTTGCCGCGCCCTTGGGGGCGATAGGGTCTAGCATGTTT
>NZ_JBWXGA010000253.1:0-449 GCF_059900815.1 Lactobacillus sp. C449L
TCGAACGATATTCGCACGTCATGCATATCGTCTCCAACGTTTCGGGCAAGCTCCGGGAAGATAAGGATTTCTTCGATGCTTTCGTCTCCTGCATGCCTGCCGGCACCGTGTCGGGAGCGCCGAAGCTGAGGGCGATGGAGATCATCGCCGAGCTGGAGAACGAGGCGCGGGGCGCGTACGCGGGCGCGATCGGCTATCTCGGATTTTCCGGCAGCCTGAATACCTGCATCACGATCCGCACGATCGTCTTCAAGAACGGCAAAGCCTATGTGCAGTCCGGCGCGGGCATCGTCTGGGATTCGGTGCCGGAGAGCGAATATCGGGAAACCGTCAATAAAGCGAAGGCGTCGCTCAAGGCGATCCGGGCGGCGGAAGCGATGTTTCCGGCACGCGAGCCGCGCGCCTCGGCCGGCAACGTAACGAATATGGATTATTACCATCGCGTATAG
>NZ_JBWXGA010000254.1:0-448 GCF_059900815.1 Lactobacillus sp. C449L
TAGGCTACGGCATAGGTTGGGCGGTCGTCGTCCTTCGTGAAGCCGACAAGCAGGTCTTTAATGCCTTGAATGGCCATTCCCGATCCTCTGCAACAATTGACTTCTACGCGGGGCGGAGCGGCCGAGGTTGAGCAGGATCAAGGCGGCGGCAGGGTATTTGACGTCTCTCGAAAGCGCTGTCCGCCCCGGAAAGACGCGATCGCGATCTGATCTGCATCAATGCGCTTCATCGCCGAAATCCGATGCTGACACGGAACGGACCCTGTCGACGGAGGAAGATCATGGCAGCCCTCGATGCTTCGCGATCATCTCCGAGCGCTACGGCCACCTCGGAGCTCGCGTTGCATGCGTGGCGGTCCTTTGCGTTCGACCTCCCGGCCAGGATTGCGACTGAAACGCTCCGCTTCGCTGCCAGCAGGCTGATGGCTCAGGCCGACCACCTCGCGGC
>NZ_JBWXGA010000255.1:0-448 GCF_059900815.1 Lactobacillus sp. C449L
GCCCGGACACCAAGGACATCTGCTACGCCACGCAGAACCGGCAGGCGGCGGTGCGGGACCTCATCAAGCTCGTCGATGTCCTGCTGGTCGTCGGGGCCCGCAACTCCTCCAACTCGAACCGCCTGCGCGATGTCGGCGAGGAGGCGGGCGTTCCGTCCTACCTGGTGAACGACGGCAGCGAGGTCGATCCGAAATGGCTCGAAGGCGTGGAGCGCGTCGGCCTGACCGCTGGCGCTTCCGCGCCGGAAGTCCTGGTCGACAGCGTCATCGACGCCTTGCGCCGCCTCGGCCCGCTCGAGGTCTCGGTCCTCGACGGGACCGAGGAGAACATCACCTTCAACCTCCCCCAAGTGCTCCGCATCCCGGATACCGCTCCGGCGCTTGCGAGCGCGTGAGAGAAGCGAGAGAAGCTCCGTGGGTATTCCTCTCCGCCAGGTCGTCGATGTCG
>NZ_JBWXGA010000256.1:0-448 GCF_059900815.1 Lactobacillus sp. C449L
TCAGGAAGCTGGCCTCGCTCGACACACTCACTCCGTCGGACGGGAGCCTTGTTCAGGGGGCGCTGGCTTACGTCGAGGGCCGCGAAGCCGAGGCGAAACGGCGCTTGGCAGAGGTTGACTTGGCCTCTCTTCCGCCGGCCCTTGCCGGGCAGGTTGCCCTCGTGCAGTCCGCGCTCACCGTGCGCGAGGATCCCGCCAAATCGGTTGAACTCCTCGACTATGTCAGGCTGCAGCTTCCAGGGACGCTGGTCGAGGAGGCGGCGCTCCGGCGTGAAATCTTCGTGGTCAGCCAGATGGGAAACGTCGGCAAGTTCGAAGCGCTCTCGCGGCAGTATCTGCGACGGTTTCGCTCCTCGGTCTATGCCGGCAATTTCAGACAGCGCTTCGCGGCGGCCCTGACCCATATGGATTTGGCCAGGGACCAGCAGCAGTTTACCAGGCTGGTGAC
>NZ_JBWXGA010000257.1:0-447 GCF_059900815.1 Lactobacillus sp. C449L
CCGCCGCAAGATGGACCTCTTCGCCGCCCATGGCCGCGTGTTCCGCGAGGGCGAGGAACTGTTCGCCGAGGAAAGCTGGATCCAGGTCTTCCTCGGCCAGGGCGTCATTCCGCGCCGCTACGACCCGCTGGTCGACATCAAGGGCGAGCGCGAGATCGACGAATTCCTCGCCAATGTCGAAAACGTCATCGCCCGATGCGCCGACGTGATGCCCTCCCACGCCGCCTTCGTGCAGCAATACTGCCCGGCGGAACGGCCGTGAATGGCCGGCGGATATGCCGATTGGGCGCGGCCGCCCCTGCCGCCCCTGTCGCCCCTAAAGACCCGTCACCGTTCCCACCGTCAGCAGTTGCGGCAGGATCTGCGCCTCGCCGCCGGGCGGGTAATAGAGGTAGAGCGGGACGCCCGACCGGCCATGCCGGGCGAGGAAGCGGCCGAGCGCGGGAT
>NZ_JBWXGA010000258.1:0-447 GCF_059900815.1 Lactobacillus sp. C449L
GACGTAGAAGCCGCCCGCATCGCGCACGTCGCCAACCACCCACACGGCGAAGCGGTCCTCGCGAAGCCGGCCGATGGCATCACGTATGATCGCAGCTTGAGCGGCGAAGAACGCCTCCTCGCCCATGGTCGAGAGGTCGGCCGGATTGTCCGAGTAGCGTTCCAGGTTCCAGTAGGGCGGGCAGGAGAACAGCAGGTCAGCCGATACATCGGCGGCAAGCCGCGCGATCTCGCGCGTGTCGCCCTGCCGCCACTCGGGCGCGGGGTCGCCGGCAATGTGCAACTGCGCCCGGTTCGCTTCGACCTGCTCGGACCGTAGCTCGATGCCCACGTAGGATCGGCCGAGCCGTGAGGCGACGATGCCGCGCACCGACCCGCCTGCGAACGGGTCCAAGACCGTGCCGCCTGCAGGGCAAAACCAGCGATAGGCGATCTCGCAGATAACAGG
>NZ_JBWXGA010000259.1:0-447 GCF_059900815.1 Lactobacillus sp. C449L
GTATAAAGGGTTAATGAGAGAAGGAAAGATAGCGAAACATCTAGGGTATTTTCCAAAATTAATATGGATAACGACAACAGAACTTAGAAGGAAACAGTTAATTGAATTATGCAAAGGTCTTCCTTATGCGATATATACCGAAAAAGACATCCGATAAAGGAGAGGGATAACATGAAAACCTATTCACTTAATGATTTCATGACTGGTGACTATAAGACAAAAGAAAAAGCAAGAAAAAAGATCATGATGAAAAGAACAACAAAGATTGCAAGTTCGGCTCTAATCCCGATTGCTACAGGCGGAGCGGTTGGAACAATTGCTTTTGCTTCAACTGTATTTGCTTCGAAATCAGTATCTGCTCCTATAGCAATAGAAGTATCCGCTAAGGAATGGATGGGGGAGCAAACTTTATCAGCCCTTGCTCACGTTCTTGACCCGGTTGTTGAT
>NZ_JBWXGA010000260.1:0-446 GCF_059900815.1 Lactobacillus sp. C449L
TTCGAGAGCCGGCTCGCCGCGTTGGAAATGCGGCCGCGTCCTCCTGCGCCGGTCGCAGCCGGGCCGCAACCGGGAAACGAGGCTTTCGAGCGCCGGATCGCGGCTCTCGAAAGTCAGTCGCGCGAGTTGTCGGAGGCCGTCAATGCGGCCCGCAGCGCCGCCGAGGCGAGCCAGCGGCAGGCCGCCGAACTTGCAAACCGGGCGGAGCAAACCGCGCCTCCAGCGCCGCCGCCCGATCCCGCCATCCGCGAAAGCCTCGACAGGCTCCTGACCCGCCTCGATGCGGTCGAGGGGCGGATCGCTCAGGCGGCCCCGGCAGCGGCGGTCGAGGAGCTTCGGGCCGCCCTGCAGAATGCGCAGAACCAGGCGGAGGAGCGCCAGCGCACGCTGGCTGCGAGCCTCGGTGCGGTCCAGGCGGCAACGGCCGGCCTGAGCCAGCGGCTGCA
>NZ_JBWXGA010000261.1:0-446 GCF_059900815.1 Lactobacillus sp. C449L
CCTCACATGTGATTTCATTTGCCTGTCTGAATTTAATATCTCTTAAGTCTTTCCTGGTTTGTTCATAAAATCTATTATACCTAAAACCACATTCACAATAATATTTATCTTTAATTATATGGACATCGTTTGTTGAATTACTCTGAATGGTAGGGTACATGTGTTTTCCTCCGAGGTTATGAAATTAATAGTTTCACTAGCTTTCAATATCTTTCTTTGTTTCTTTAAAAATATAACTTTATGACTATAACACAATGAATTTAACACGATAAGAGTACATTTTTTGGAAATTATAAATATTAAATTTATTTACAAACATATAATAATTATGACTTTTTTTCGAAAATTTATTGTTATTTTGATTGAATGGATAAGATTGATTCCTCAAAGGATAAATAAAGGTGTCGAATGGTGTCACAGTGTGTCTGAAACAAATTGGACATATT
>NZ_JBWXGA010000262.1:0-445 GCF_059900815.1 Lactobacillus sp. C449L
CTCTGGATACCGTGCGATGGCTAGCCGCACTGGTCAAACGTTACGCACAAATTCTGGAACAACCACTTTCTCCATGGAGGGGGTATTTTGGCTTCCTCAATACCCGACTCCCTATTCCCCTGCGGCTCTAAGCCCTCCCATTTTTTCATCGGCCCCTTGGATGGGTCTGTTTTGTTGTGCCCTTTTATGAAAAAAGCGTGAAAAAGCGGTGTTCCGTGGTGCTCAACTCCCCGTCGCCTAGTTAGGAGAATGCCATTACTACCCATAAAAAGGTTATTGTTCCATTCGATTGAGAACCAAGGGTACCGATCCTACGGAGTTTGTCCCCTGCCCGTTTCTGGCCCCTTATAGGATACTGTTTGCGAGAATTGTCGAACAGAAGGGAAGATGCGAATGGATGAAAAACAGCGGCAGGAGGTCGCCAATTTCCGTTATGGGCTCATTG
>NZ_JBWXGA010000263.1:0-445 GCF_059900815.1 Lactobacillus sp. C449L
GGACGGCGTCGAGCTCGGCCGCGACGAGATCGAAGGCGCGGGCGAGTTGAAGCACGAGCGCCGTGTCCAGGATGTCCTGCGTCGTCGCGCCCTTGTGGAAGGCGGGCTCCAGCTCCTTCGGCAGGCGAGCCCTGACCGCGCCGACGAAGGGGATCGTCGGAACGCCTGCCAGCGCCGTCACCTTCCCGAGCTCGGCGAGGTCGAAGCTGTCGGGGCCGATCGCCTCGATCGCCGGCGCCAGCGCCTCCGGCACGAGGCCCAGCCGGGCCTCGGCCCGCGCCAGCGCCGCCTCGACGCGCAGCATGGCGGCGAGCCGCGCCCGGTCGGAGAAGACCTCTCGCATCTCCGCCGTCGCGAAGAGCGGGCCGACGAGTTCGGAATCGAGCGCCGAGAAGGTCATCGGACCCGTCCTAGAGCATGGGCGGCCGCTATGGGAACTGATAGG
>NZ_JBWXGA010000264.1:0-445 GCF_059900815.1 Lactobacillus sp. C449L
GAAGGTTTCCGTTGTTTCAACATTAATCGGATAATTCACATCTACTAAAGTCCGAGAACAAGGAAGCACTAAATAACCTTTTATCTTCAAGTGAAATGTCACTCTGTTCGAACCAATATCAGCCCGTCCGGTTATATGCATTGGAGAAACACTTCGAATCGATGAATCAATATCCTTGATATCATCCAGACTTGCTATTTCATCAACAGGAAAATCCTTGTTTCGATATTTTTGTAACTGGCTTATCGTCCATTTCATATTGAATCACCCCAAGGCAACAAAGGTAATTATAGCTTTCATATATTTATTTGTCAATATTTTTTCTTTACACTATACTGTAGACAATATCTTGTCAATCTAATCAAAAATATTTATATTTATTTACCCAACCTTTTCAAATGAGGAGCAAATCGCAATGAATGCAGTCGGAGTAATAGTTGAATAT
>NZ_JBWXGA010000265.1:0-445 GCF_059900815.1 Lactobacillus sp. C449L
GCATTAAGGATGGGGTTTGATTTTCATTGTTATTCACAGTATCACCTCTAACTAAAACTCATTCTTTCAGCAAGTCACTTAAATGAATAATAAAGAATGCTATTTCTCTATTCTACCATAAAAAAGCGGATCATTTGAGGAATGTTTCACTGGAAATCAAGGCAATTTAAATCCCAAGGAATTCCCAGATTATTTTATTCAATTCCTCTTCCATTTCGATGCCATCAGGAAGATTTGTTAATGCATCTTTGGTTAAGGTCAATTCTCCTTCAAGCAATGCGGCGGTTTTCAATAACTCTGTATTCGAGAAATATTCGTTGGTTCTTTTCGCATGAAACAGCCCTTCTATAGTAGAATATAATGTTCCGTCCAAGTTTATTTCACTTAAGAGCTGATGGACCGATAGCGGAGGCAGAACCCTTTTTTGCACTAAATAGCCAATCAT
>NZ_JBWXGA010000266.1:0-444 GCF_059900815.1 Lactobacillus sp. C449L
GATCATGATCCGGATGGGCAACGAGCCGGCCTATCTCCTGTTCTATTTCGCCGCGCTGGCGGCGGGGCTCATCGCCATGCCGTCCTCGCCGCAGCTCACGCCGGCGGAGGCGTCGTTCCTGATGGAGGACTCGGGAGCCGCGGCCGTCGCGCTCGGGCCGGGGCAGGCAATCGAGCCGGACCACGCCGCCGGCCGGATCGTCCTCCGTCCGGACGACATCGCCCACATGCTGCGGACCGAACCGCTCCGGGACTATGCGGACACCGCGGCCGAGGATCCCGCCTACCTGATCTACACCTCCGGGACGACCAGCCGCCCCAAGGGCGTCCTCCACGCCCATCGCGCGATCTGGGGACGGCGGCCAATGCACGACCATTGGCTGGGGCTGACCGAAGGCGACATCGTCCTCCATGCCGGGACGATGAACTGGACCTACACGCTCGG
>NZ_JBWXGA010000267.1:0-444 GCF_059900815.1 Lactobacillus sp. C449L
GCCGAATAGGCCATGGTCGTCGACCCGGGGTCGATCCCTCCGAGCTTGCGGGTGAAGACCATTCCCACCGCCCATGCCGCCGCCGAGAGCAGCGGAAGGAGCGCGGCCGTCCCGAAGGTGCCGCTGCCCGGGCGGATGACGACGAGGACCCCGACGAGCCCCGCCGCCACCGCGGCCCAGCGCCGGAGCCCGACCCTCTCCCCGAGCAGCGGGATCGACAACGCCGTCACCATGAGAGGCGCTGCGAAGGCGATCGTTGAGGCGCTGGCGAGCGGGAGATAGGCGAGGCCGGCGATGAAGAAGAGAGCGGAGCCGAGAAGGCCCAGCGTCCGCGCCACCTGGACGACCGGCGCTCGGGATCGAAGCACCCGTCCGCGCGACCGCAGGATCACGGGCGCCATGATGGCCAGGAAGCCGACCCAGCGCAGCCAGGCGATCTCGATC
>NZ_JBWXGA010000268.1:0-444 GCF_059900815.1 Lactobacillus sp. C449L
GGGTGAAGATCTTCCTGGCGGAGAAGGAGATCACGGTCCCAACCGAGCAGATCGACCTCTCGAAGCTTGAGCACAAAGAGGAGGCCTATTCGGCCATCAACCCCGTCCAGCAGGTGCCGGCGCTCGTCCTGGACGACGGTTTCGTGCTCACCGAGACCATCGCGATCTGCCGCTATTTCGAGGAGCTGCGGCCGGAGCCGCCGCTCTTCGGCACGGACGCCTTCTCGCGCGCGCTCGTCGAGATGTGGCAGCGGCGGATCGAGTTCGGCCTTCTCGGGCCGGTCGCGGCGGTGTTCCGCCACCTTCACCCCGCCATGGCGCAGATGGAGGTGCCGCAGGTGCCGGCCTGGGGCGAGGCGAACAAGGACCGCATCAACCGCTTCCTCGCCATCCTCGACAGGGAGCTCGTCGGGCAGGAATTCATCTGCGGACCAAGTTTCACGG
>NZ_JBWXGA010000269.1:0-444 GCF_059900815.1 Lactobacillus sp. C449L
GCCATAACCTTCAGGCAAAGGTCGACGTCGTTGAAGGCGACGGCAAAGGCTGCCGGATCGAGTCCTCCGACCTCTCGGAAAACCTCCGTGCGGACGACAAGACATGCGGCCGTCACCGCCGATACATTCCGGGCGACGGTGAGTTGATCGAGATAGCCGCGCTCGTCTCGTGCGGCGAATTTATAGCCATGCCCTGCACCGCCGCGTAACCCCAGAACGATGCCGGCATGCTGGACCGTATCGTTGTCGTATAAGAGCTTGGCGCCGACGCAGCCGATGCGCGGCTGCACCGCATACCCAACCATCTCGTCAAGCCAATCGCCGGAGAGTACCTCGATGTCGTTGTTGATTAGGCCGAGAATGGAGCCACGAGCGATCCCGGCGGCTCTATTGTTGATGTCGGAGTAGTTGAAGGGACCTTCGTACCTCATGATCCTGATGCGG
>NZ_JBWXGA010000270.1:0-443 GCF_059900815.1 Lactobacillus sp. C449L
AAATGGATAGCCCATTTGAGGATTCCATACGTAATAACTACCTTTTTGCTCCTTGCTTACTTTTATTATAGTTCCGCAATTAATACACCTGAAGCTCCAATTTCCTTTATATTTTTTGTAAGCTGTTTTTGAGTAATGAAAATTTTGTATCATTTTAATCTCCAAAAATTAGTTTGTATAATCCAAAGTATCGCAAAAAGAATTGTTAAGTGTGCAGGATAAAACCAATAAAAGAAAGATTTATTTAAATAAACCTTGAATTTATCTGTCGGGAAGTATAAGCATAGCAAAACTCCAAAAATAGCAAACAATTGTATATTTGGTTCAGACTCCAAAAACACAAATATAAGAGTTAAGATTGATTGGTAGATAATTATTTTTTTCTTTGAATTTGCAAATAAATAAAAGATTACTGGCATAATTAATCCGTACCAAGTATATTC
>NZ_JBWXGA010000026.1:0-739 GCF_059900815.1 Lactobacillus sp. C449L
GTTCTAGCACCTCATCTTGCTCATTTTCTGCTGCGTATTGCTCTTCAATTTCTTGATCTTCATCAATATAATTTTCTTCTTCTAATTGATCCATAAGATCCTCATAAGCAGCGACATCTTTTTCATAAGCTTCTTTAGCTGCATCACTTGTTTTCCTTTTATAATCCATTTGTGATACCTCGTATTCATCGACTAATCCTGGGTATAGTTCAAACTGAATAGCTTTTTTTGCTTTAATCGGATATTTTCCAGCGATTAATACAAGACTATCCTTTTCAGGCATAGTCAAAATCTCATCCGCATTCATTAAGGATCTTTGAGAGTAAGAAAAGTTTGAACTGCTTGACGAACTTCCTGTTTTACCTCGTGAAAGAGATCTTCCTCCGGTTTCTACTTTAACGGTTGCTTTCCCCATAAGATTAGAAAAATATACAGCTGTAGTGTCGTTAACATTCCCTAAACAAATTTTAATTGCACAGTTCCCTAATATAGATTCAGCTTTATCTTTACCGTACTTATCCATTAATTGAGTATTATTCTGAAGGATTGTGCAGCAAGCAATTCTATAACCTCGACAAGTGGCCAAAAACTCTTCATAATTGTTAAACTTTCCTAAGTTCGGAAACTCATCTAATAGAAATACAGTTGGTACAGGAAGCTTCGCTCCATTTTTATCTCCTAAAATATAAAGCTCTTGGAACATCTGAGTAAAAAATAGATTAATAAGTCCTTCCCATGT
>NZ_JBWXGA010000271.1:0-443 GCF_059900815.1 Lactobacillus sp. C449L
GTCCTGCCAGCGCCCGCTACCCTGGCGATCCGTCCTGAGCATGACATCGGACATCAGGTCCCATGGGGCATCACTCAGTTCGTGCCGCCGCATCGCACGACCCGCCTTGATCAGCCCCGTCAGGGAAACAGCCCTGCCATTCCGCAGGTTCACACGCTGCCAGACCGGATCTCGTTGTCTCGCTGAGGGGAATCCGGTGATTGGACGTGACTGTCATTCCTCGGGATAAAGTCAGCGCTGTGTACCCCAGCGGCGGACGGTGCGGACCTCGATGCTTCTAAAGATGACACCTTCAACGAGGAGGCCAATTGCGATGACGGTGAGCAACCCCGCAAAGACGTAGTCTGTCCGCAACTCATTCCGATTTTCGAAGATGAACCAACCAAGCCCACCCTTGCCAGACGAAACGCCGAACACCAGTTCCGCAGCGATAAGCGTGCGCC
>NZ_JBWXGA010000272.1:0-443 GCF_059900815.1 Lactobacillus sp. C449L
GTTTCTGGCGGAAGGAGATCTTTCATCTGAAGGGCCATGTCTCCATTCCACTTTTTATCCGATGTGTTTCCATCCATGACATCGGCGAAGATCGGAAGGCCTTGAACGCTGCCCAACCCAAACATCAGCTGTTTTAAATCCGGTCGGCGCTCCTTACTATGGCCGAAGTTAATCCGGAGGGAGGCTTCTTCTGAATCTGCTGTTTCATAGGATCCCTGAACGGAAAGGCTCGTCGTATCAAGATGAGCCTGATCAAGGAGGATCCCTTCCTTCTCCAAAGCTTCAAAGGCAATGCCATGATAAATGCCTGAAAGATCACTCTTGGCAAGCTTTTCCAAAGACCGCCCCAAGCGGTCATCGTTAAAATCATCGGCCTGCCAAGCCTTGTCAAATAGATTGGAAATGTCCACGCTTTTATAAAACTCATTCACACGATAAAGAGG
>NZ_JBWXGA010000273.1:0-443 GCF_059900815.1 Lactobacillus sp. C449L
GTCGAGGACGGCACGGCAGGCGAGTTGCGCCAGCAGCGTGGCCTTTTCGATCGCATGTGGCGCTTGCAGGCAGAGGGCTTGTCCCTGGACGAGGTGGCCGAGGATGCCGCCTGAGCCGAGCGGCATGTTCGACGAGGTCGGAGCGCGATCTGTCCTCGCGGCCGCAAGGTAGACGTATCCGTCGGCTCCCAGGAACGGTGGTCAGGCCGGACAAGCGCCGGATCCTGAACCGGAACCGTCGAGAAGCCATCCTTCTCGACCCAGGTCAGCGCATTCGTCTCCAGCGCCCGCAAGAGGGACCCGGCCCTGCCGACAGCGGAGCCGTATTGTCAAGGTTGGCATCCTTTACGCTTGCTGCTGTGTTCCCGTACAGCGTCCGGACAGCACCCGGAAACTGGTGGTCCGGCCATCTCGGTAGGGCTCGCCCTAGCCGGCGTGGATTG
>NZ_JBWXGA010000274.1:0-442 GCF_059900815.1 Lactobacillus sp. C449L
CGACAATACGTCGTGGGTAGCACGACGGTGGCGTCATGTCTCAGCCGGCCGATGCCTATGTGGCTGATTACCCGGCGCAGCCGCCCAGCCCGCTTCTCCCCGACTCCGCCTCCATCGTCGTCGCCCTGCTCGATGCCGGGGCGATCCTGATCGCGGGCAGCTTTGCGGCCACCCTATACTGGGCGGTCACGGACATCGCGGTCGACCCCGGTCTCTGCTTCGGGGTCTCGGTCCTGCTTGCGTCCTTCTTCGTCATCCTGATGCAGAGCTGGGGCCTATACGAGACGCGCAACCTCCTTGCCATCGACGGGCAGACGAAATGGGCGAGCGCCGCCTGGTTCGCCTCGCTCGGGCTCGTGCTCGGCCTCGCTTTTCTGTTGAAGGCCAGGCCGATCTGTCGCGCGGAGCCATCGTCCTGTTCGCCGTCTTCGGGCTCGTGGTG
>NZ_JBWXGA010000275.1:0-442 GCF_059900815.1 Lactobacillus sp. C449L
GGTGAAGGACACGTTCAACCCGAGCGGCACCGTGGACAACACAGGCCGCATCCACGCGCTGCGCTTCATCAACATCAACGCCCCGGCGACCGCGATCAACCAATGTTCGTGGATCGCGGACCAGGGATTCAACAACAACTCGCCGCGCACCCAGAATTTCGGGATGATCTACATCAACTGGAACGGCACGGGGACGGCCGACCTGTGGCAGAACAATGCCGAGTTCCGGATGGGGCCCAACGCGCTCGTCTATGGCTGGCGCTTCTTCAACAACAGCCTCATCAGGAACACGACGGCGGCGGACGAGGCGGCGGTGGGCATCCCAGCGGGTAGCGGCGGCGGCAAATTCTACTTCAAGCATCCGGGCGGAACCCCGTCCGCCGAGCATACGAAGAACCAGGGACGGTTCGAAGGCGAAAGCGGCTCGAACCCGATCAACTTC
>NZ_JBWXGA010000276.1:0-442 GCF_059900815.1 Lactobacillus sp. C449L
GCGGATCGTCGAGGGGGCGCAGACGATGACCGTCTACAAGCCGATCCGATCGCTCGCCGAAACCGCGGCCGAGGCGGCGGTGCGGCTTGCGACCGGCGAGGACGTCGCGACGAACCGGACGGTCAGCAACGGCAAGGTCGACGTGCCGTCGCTCTTGCTGGAGCCGATCGGCGTCGACCGCGCGACGATCGACGAGACGATCATCGCGGACGGCTTCCATTCGAGGGAACAGGTATATAAAAACGTCGCAAACTGACACGGTTTTCCGCTCTAGAGCGTCGGGGTTCCGCCCTGGCGCTCTTTTCATGTTCGAGGAAGAAGAAAGCGGTTAAAAAAGTGAAGGCGATCGTAAAAGAGTGCTATTATACAGCGCTTTCAGGCCCGGATTCCGGTGATATAGTGAGAGAGTCAGAAGCCAAGACCATTCGAGAGGGGAAAACAG
>NZ_JBWXGA010000277.1:0-442 GCF_059900815.1 Lactobacillus sp. C449L
TTCGGAGTGACCGCGCGGAATGCTTCCACAGGCAAGCGATTGGACTCCGGTCTGGGCCATGGCGGCCCTGACCGCGGCCTTCAGCGTGAAGCATTTCCTGGCGGATTTCGTGCTGCAGGTGGGCTGGATCGCTCACGGCAAGGAGTGCCGCCACCATTGGGTGAAGCCGCTCCTCGCTCACGCCGCCGCTCACGCCGGTCTGGCGCTCGTCATCATCCTGGTCGTCGCGCCGGGGCTCTGGTGGCTGGCGCTTGCCGATCTTGCGATTCACTTCGTCGTGGATCGGGGCAAGACGATCGTCGGCCGCTGGGGCTGCTGGGCGCCGCAGGATGCGCGCTACTGGTGGCTGCTCGGCTTCGACCAGCTGCTCCACCAGCTCACCAATATCGGGCTCGCTCTCGCGCTTCTCGTCCTCTGACGCGGGGAGGCTCAGGTCCCGAGA
>NZ_JBWXGA010000278.1:0-442 GCF_059900815.1 Lactobacillus sp. C449L
GTGGAGATCGATGAGAAACGCCAACGGGTGGGTCTGACCATGATCCCGCCAGCGGAAGCGTAAAGACAACAAAAAGGCGGCCTCCTCTTATTGGGGACGGCCGCCATGTTTTTCCCAGTATAAGTACCAACAACTATTCAGCAAACGAATTTGCCGAATGTCCTTACCAATGAAGGCACGCTGCAGCTGCCTACGCATCCATTGTGGCATGAAGGTACCTCCTGGAGTTATTCGTCTATAGGCAATGTATGCACGGGACGAACAGGAGGTACCTATTTTTTGCACTTACTCTTCTTCGCTTAGAAATTCCAATTGCGCCTGCAAGGCACGAATCTCCGTCAACAGCGAAATCAGGGGGTACTCTTTTTCCTGAAGAGCTGCGAAGCGGCGCTCCAGTTGGCTCACGTAATCAAGCCCTTCCTGCACGGCAAACTCGCTGTTC
>NZ_JBWXGA010000279.1:0-442 GCF_059900815.1 Lactobacillus sp. C449L
CTATGGTGGTCAGGGGAACGACAGCATTTCTCAGACCGGAACTAACGCTTCGAGCATCTATGGCAATCTCGGCGATGACTCGATCGTGAGCAGCTCCTCTGGTAGCCAGTCGGTGTTTGGCGGCCAGGGTAACGACACGATCACGGCGAGTGGCAACGCCGGGAATCTCCTCGTCGGCGGGCTTGGGGCTGACCTCATCACCGGCGGCGCGGGGTTCATCGGGCGCGCCGTTGCCCGGGAAGCGCTGAAAAGAGGCCACCAGGTCCGCGTCATCGACAGCCTGATCGAGCAGGTGCACGGCGACAGGGAACGGCCCGACGACCTGCCCGACGATGTGGAGCTGGTCCGCGCCGACATCCGCAACGGCGATGCGGTCGCCAGGGTGATCCGGGGCGTGGACAGCGTCATCCACCTCGCCGCCGAGGTGGGCGTCGGCCAGTCC
>NZ_JBWXGA010000007.1:0-3225 GCF_059900815.1 Lactobacillus sp. C449L
TAGTACATTGAAAACTGAATATAATCCAAGAAAAAAACCGAGAAACAATCAAAAGAGAACAGATTGCACGAGCGACCGAGAGAGTTCAAGTAAGAACAAGATCTTGAGTAAGGTCAAGAAAATAAGGGCGCACGGTGAATGCCTAGGCACAATAAGGCGAAGAAGGACGTGACGAACCACGAAAGGCTTCGGGGAGCAGTAAGTACGCAATGATCCGGAGATATCCGAATGGGGGAACCCAATGCAGAGATGCATTACTGTATGATGAATAGATAGTCATACAGGGCAATACGCAGTGAACTGAAACATCTAAGTAGCTGCAGGAAGAGAAAGAAAAATCGATTTCCCAAGTAGCGGCGAGCGAACAGGAAAGAGCCCAAACCAGATGATTTATCATTTGGGGTTGTAGGACTGCAAAAAGGTAGTGTAGCGGATAGCAGAATTATCTGGGAAGGTAAGCCAGAGAGGGTGAGAGCCCCGTAAGCGAAATCCAAAGCACGCCGAGCAGGATCCTGAGTAGGTCGGAACACGAGGAATTCCGATTGAAGCAGCGAGGACCATCTCGCAAGGCTAAATACTAAATTGTGACCGATAGTGAACCAGTACCGTGAGGGAAAGGTGAAAAGAACCCCGGAAGGGGAGTGAAATAGAACCTGAAACCGTGTGCCTACAAGTAGTCAGAGCCCATTAAAGGGTGATGGCGTGCCTTTTGTAGAATGAACCGGCGAGTTACGTTAATTAGCGAGGTTAAGTCAGAAAAGACGGAGCCGGAGCGAAAGCGAGTCTGAAAAGGGCGTTATAGTTAGTTGATGTAGACCCGAAACCAAGTGACCTACCCATGACCAGGTTGAAGGTGCGGTAAAACGCACTGGAGGACCGAACCCACGTAAGTTAAAAATTGCGGGGATGAGTTGTGGGTAGCGGTGAAATTCCAAACGAACTTGGAGATAGCTGGTTCTCTCCGAAATAGCTTTAGGGCTAGCCTGGTGCGAGAATGATAATGGAGGTAGAGCTCTGTTTGGACGATGGGCCCGTCAGGGGTTACTGAATTCAGATAAACTGCAAATACCATATATCAAAGCACTGGAGTCAGACTGCGAGTGATAAGATCCGTAGTCGAAAGGGAAACAGCCCAGATCACCAGTTAAGGTCCCAAAATCTATGCTAAGTGGAAAAGGATGTGGAGTTGCGTAGACAACTAGGATGTTGGCTTAGAAGCAGCCATCATTAAAAGAGTGCGTAATAGCTCACTAGTCGAGTGACGCTGCGCCGAAAATTTACCGGGGCTAAGCATAGTACCGAAACTGTGGATGCGTAGTAATACGCGTGGTAGGAGAGCGTTCTAAGAGCGGAGAAGCTTAATCGAGAGGATAAGTGGAGCGCTTAGAAGTGAGAATGCCGGTATGAGTAGCGCAAGATAGGTGAGAATCCTATCCGCCGAAAGACTAAGGTTTCCTGGGGCAGGCTCGTCCGCCCAGGGTAAGTCGGGACCTAAGGCGAGGCCGAAAGGCGTAGTCGATGGACAACAGGTAGAGATTCCTGTACTGCGTTAGATCGTTAATAGCGAAGGAGGGACGCAGGAGGCAAAGAACGCATGGTGATGGATATCCATGTTTAAGCGACAAGTGTGAGAGTGAGTCAAATGCTTGCTTTCGAGAAGCACAAGTCGTGATGAGGAGCGAAATTAAAGTAGCGAAGGTTCAAGCGTCACACTGCCAAGAAAAGCTTCTAGCAAGAGCTAACGTACCCGTACCGCAAACCGACACAGGTAGTCGAGTGGAGAACACTAAGGTGAGCGAGAGAACTCTCGTTAAGGAACTCGGCAAAATCGCCCCGTAACTTCGGGAGAAGGGGTGCTGGTGTAAAAGCCAGCCGCAGTGAATAGGCCCAAACAACTGTTTATCAAAAACACAGGTCTCTGCAAAGTCGAAAGACGACGTATAGGGGCTGACACCTGCCCGGTGCTGGAAGGTTAAGGAGAGCTGTTAGCGTAAGCGAAGCAGCGAACTGAAGCCCCAGTAAACGGCGGCCGTAACTATAACGGTCCTAAGGTAGCGAAATTCCTTGTCGGGTAAGTTCCGACCTGCACGAAAGGTGTAATGATTTGGGCACTGTCTCAACGAGAGACTCGGTGAAATTATAATACCCGTGAAGATGCGGGTTACCCGCGACAGGACGGAAAGACCCCATGGAGCTTCACTGCAATTTGATATTGGGCAGCTGTTAAACATGTACAGGATAGGTAGGAGCCGGAGAAGATAGTACGCCAGTATTATCAGAGGCAATGTTGGGATACTACCCTTGTTTGATGGCTGCTCTAACCAGGGCCTCTAAGCGAGGCATGGGACAGTGTCTGATGGGCAGTTTGACTGGGGCGGTCGCCTCCTAAAGAGTAACGGAGGCGCCCAAAGGTTCCCTCAGAATGGTTGGAAATCATTCATAGAGTGTAAAGGTATAAGGGAGCTTGACTGCGAGAGCGACAACTCGAGCAGGGACGAAAGTCGGGCTTAGTGATCTGGTGGTACCGCATGGAAGGGCCATCACTCAACGGATAAAAGCTACCCTGGGGATAACAGGCTTATCTCCCCCAAGAGTTCACATCGACGGGGAGGTTTGGCACCTCGATGTCGGCTCGTCGCATCCTGGGGCTGAAGTAGGTCCCAAGGGTTGGGCTGTTCGCCCATTAAAGCGGCACGCGAGCTGGGTTCAGAACGTCGTGAGACAGTTCGGTCCCTATCCGTCGTGGGCGTTGGAAATTTGAGAGGAGCTGTCCTTAGTACGAGAGGACCGGGATGGACATACCGCTGGTGTACCAGTTGTTCTGCCAAGGGCATAGCTGGGTAGCTAAGTATGGACGGGATAAGCGCTGAAAGCATCTAAGTGCGAAGCCCCCCTCAAGATGAGATTTCCCATACGAAAGTAGTAAGACACCTCAAAGACTAAGAGGTAGATAGGCTAGGAGTGGAAGAGCCGTGAGGTTTGGAGCGGACTAGTACTAATCAGTCGAGGACTTGACCAAAGGCTTGTGGAATCTGCGAGATTGGAAGTAGGTTTTTTTAAAGGATTATATTTAGTTTTGAGTGTAAGAGCTCAAAAGAGAAAAAGTACGGTGGCAATAGCAAGAAGGAAACACCTGTAACCATGCCGAACACAGCAGTTAAGCTTCTTAACGCCGAGAGTAGTTGGTGGGAGACTGCCTGCGAGGGTAGGAAGCTGCCGTGCTTT
>NZ_JBWXGA010000280.1:0-441 GCF_059900815.1 Lactobacillus sp. C449L
GTAGAGTACCTCGACACCGAGGCTGAGTCCCGAGATCGGGGTCCAGAAGGTGTTGGCGCCGAGGCGGTATTCATTGAAGTCAAGAATACCCACTGAGGCTCCGGCTGTGCCAGCGGCAATTGTGGCTGGTATTGCGGCAACTACAGTGCTCGCACCATCTGGAGCGTTAAAGCGCGCGTATGAACCGAAGACGCTCGAGCGGATCGTAGGTGTCCAGTTGTGGGTGATGCCACCAGCAATCGACCAAGCCGTGCCAGTCTCCAAGTCTCCTGTGATCGGATCGATGATGGCATCCGAGATCGGGAGGCCCGGGAAGGTGTTGATAAACGCCTGACGGCCTGTACCGCCGAGAATATAGGCATTGGCCCCATCAACGTAGGTTGCCGCCAACCAAGCCGAGTCCCCTTGTCCAAGGAAGGGCAGGTTGATGCCAACCGAACC
>NZ_JBWXGA010000281.1:0-440 GCF_059900815.1 Lactobacillus sp. C449L
TCGTAGCGATAGATGGTGGTCGGCGTCGTGAAGCTGGTGAAGGCGAAGAAGGTCTCCGGGTCGTCATTCTCGCCATGGAAGCCCGCCGCGGTGCCGATGCCGGGCAGGGCGACGGTGCCGAGCGGCCTTCCGTCCAGCGAAAAGCGGCGCACCTCGGTCTTGGCATCGACCAGATAGGAGGCGACCAGGGTGCCGCCGACCATCGACAGGCCGTCGAGCGTCGCTTCGTCCTCGGCGACGATCTCGACCGGCTGCGGGCGCGGCTGCGACACGTCCATGCTGACGACGCGGAGGCGCGGCGCGTCCTGGTTGGTCGCGAAGACGAACTTCGTCCCCTCGTTGCCGACATAGGTCCAGTTGTTGCTGAGGCCCTCGACCAGCTTGCGCGGGGCCGCGTCCGGCCGGGTGAGGTCGATCAGCGTGATCTCGTAGCGGTCGTC
>NZ_JBWXGA010000282.1:0-440 GCF_059900815.1 Lactobacillus sp. C449L
TCCTTTCACTCAGCCTATATGTCGGCGCATTGGTTACATCGATCATATTCCCGTTGAGGAACCCTGCAATATCGCCAAACAACGGCTTTAGCTGGTTCGCCGGCAAGCTTGGAGTATTGCTGACAGTAGGGACAATACAGGCATTGCTTGTCGACTTTGCGCTATTGCAATGGCTTGGGCTCGAAGTGAAGAGTGTGCCTTACTTGATATTATTAAGTATTATTACAAGCTGGACATATCTGGCGATCATTCAGTTCCTGGTTACCGCCTTCGATAATCCAGGACGTTTTGT
Source organism: Lactobacillus sp. C449L (assembly GCF_059900815.1). Classification (NCBI taxonomy): domain Bacteria; kingdom Bacillati; phylum Bacillota; class Bacilli; order Lactobacillales; family Lactobacillaceae; genus Lactobacillus; species Lactobacillus sp. C449L. The sequence continues at coordinate 293 of NZ_JBWXGA010000282.1, forward strand.
GGGAATCCTGATCTTAATTATGCAACTAACAAGCAGTGCAGGAACCTTCCCGATTGAACTATCGCCAAAGCTTTTCCAGCAATTGAACCAATACCTGCCGATGACCTATTCAATTGCAGGTTTCCGTTCGGTCATATCAACTGGCAAT
>NZ_JBWXGA010000283.1:0-440 GCF_059900815.1 Lactobacillus sp. C449L
CTGGAGGCGGGAACCCAGACTGTACGCCTGTCCTTCAGCGGCGGCTCCATGGACCTCAAGTCCTTCACTCTCGACCGCTTGGACGCGGCTCCCGTCGCAAGCCCGCAGGTCGCCATGCAGGCGCTATCGAGTTGGTTCGATGAGGCAGCCTATCTGGCGGCCAATCCGGATGTGGCGGCGGCCGGTATTGATCCGCTTGAGCACTATGTCCGCTTCGGGGCGGCAGAGGGCCGGGCTGCTCCGGGTCTTGATCCTGCCCATGTTGTGGGCCGGGAGATCGTCGACGGCTTGGACCGTGACTTCTACCTGCTCAACAACCCGGATGTGGCAGCCGCCGGCATGGATGCCAGCTTCCACTTCGAGACCCACGGCTGGCAGGAGGGGCGGAAGGCCAATGCGCTGTTCGACACCGGCTTCTACCTGGCCAACAACCCGGATGT
>NZ_JBWXGA010000284.1:0-440 GCF_059900815.1 Lactobacillus sp. C449L
TGAACGGCGCCAACCATGCCATGACGGGCTTCTCGACCTATCCCTTCAACATCTTCGGCCAAGGCTGGGAGGAAGGCTTCGACTGGACGACGATCCAGGCCGGTCTCAAGGGCGACACCGTCATCGGAAACGATGTCTGTATCGGCCATGAGGCCACGACCATGCCGGGCGTCCGGATCGGAGACGGGGCGATCATCGCGGCCAAATCCGTCGTGACCTCGGATGTTCCTCCCTTCGCGATCGTCGGCGGCAACCCGGCCAAGGTGCTTCGGCAGCGCTTCCCGGACGATGTCGTCGCGGAGCTTCTCGCGATCTGCTGGAGGGATTGGCCGGCGGAGAAAATCACCCGCAACCTGAACGCCATCCGGGGCGCGGATCTGGCCGCCCTGAAGAGAGCCGCATAGCGATCAGCTTCCGGCGACGGGCTCAAAACCCTATAT
>NZ_JBWXGA010000285.1:0-440 GCF_059900815.1 Lactobacillus sp. C449L
GGAACAGATGAGCCAACCATACGAAATACTTCAGGACAAGTGTCGCGCCTTGCGACTGGCCGAGACGGCAAAAGAGTTACCTAGTTTCCTAAGGGAAGCGGAAGCAAAGGGATGGACATACCATGAGTTCATCCATGTAATTCTAAGTCATGAGTTGAGTTGTAGGGAGCGAAAGAATAGCGAGAAACTGATGAAGTGGGCAGAGTTTCCCGAAGTTCTGACGTTTGAGAACTTTCGTCTGGAAGAACAGACTGCGATTGGAGAAAAACAACTAACTATACTAACACCGCTGTCTTGGGTCGATGAGTGCTTCACCCTAATTATGATGGGGCCGACCGGTGTCGGAAAGACTTTTCTGTCAACAGCACTAGGCATCCATGCGATCGAGCGTGGATACCAGGTTTCTTTTATATCAATGGATCGCTTAATCTATGTTTTAA
>NZ_JBWXGA010000286.1:0-439 GCF_059900815.1 Lactobacillus sp. C449L
TATCTCATCCGAATCCAGTAACTGACCTTCGGGTGCAGGTAAAAGCTCGTGTTCCGAAAGATTACATACCAATCCGAATCCATCTCCACCCGGCAAGGAAGAAACTCGCCTGCGACCTTCATTTCGAAAGATTCTCCGCAGTGGACGGCTTCCGGCTCATCGTAAGTACCCCAAATTTCCCAACGTTCAGTCGGAGGATCGAACAGCAAACGACCTTCACGGAAGTTTCTCGTCATGGGATCACCTCATAACCCATACTCGAGAGCTGCGGCGCGGATCAGATCGGCATCAATCTGTTCCGCCCTCCGTTGGAAGCCGTGCAGGAGAGCGCGAACCGCCAGTTTGTTAACCAAACGGGGATAGCCTTTGGTGCAGACGGCAAGGGCCTCCATGGCCGCATCCGTGAAGATGGGATGCTTCGCCCCGGCAAAATTCATGT
>NZ_JBWXGA010000287.1:0-439 GCF_059900815.1 Lactobacillus sp. C449L
TGCCGGGGCCTTCGAGCGCCGCATAGCCCAGCGCGGAAGCGGGCGGTGACGGACGTTGCACCCTGAAGAGCTTCTCGAAGAAGGATCGATCGTCTGCAGGGGCGCTCGGCGCGGCCGCATTCATGATCTGCCTGGTCGGCTGCGCGCTCGCCAGCTTCGGAGCCTCAGCAGGATTCGGAGCCCGCAATTCGCGAGGGCGCGGCACCGGCAGGGGCACCACCGCAGCCTGCGCAGCCGCGACGACCGGCGTCTGGGTCGGCTCGGAAGGCTGCGGCTGCGCGGACGGAGCCGGCGCGGCGACGTTCGTCTCATGCGGCTTGGTCGAGGGCTTGAGCGTCGCTTCCAATGGGGTGCTGCGCGCGAAGGCGAGTGTCCCGGATGGCAGCATGGGTGCCGGGTCGACGAATGCTCTGTCGTTGGTCCGGATCGGTGCGGTCGC
>NZ_JBWXGA010000027.1:0-732 GCF_059900815.1 Lactobacillus sp. C449L
CAGATCGTGCTTCGGGACCAGCTGGTTAGGCAAAAAACGGCCCTTCGAAATGCGCTACGGTCGCACTTGCGCACGTTTGGCAGCGAGTTCACAACCCTACCTCCACCAACCAAGCTTCGAGAGCACGTCGAGGTCCATCTTCAGAGGCTTTGCGAAGACGGCTTTGGGAACGCGGTTACAGACCTAACGGCGTTGCTTGAAGTAACCGAAGCTCTGACTCTGTACGTGGCGCGGATGGACCGACGAATGCAGGCGCTCGCCGAGAGCCTTGCCGTGACAAAACGGTTCATGGAGATACCGGGCGTCGGACCGATTTCAGCGCTTTCATTCTACTGCGCCATAGAGGATCCGCATCGCTTCACTCGTTCGCGTGACGTGGGCGCTTATCTCGGCATGACGCCGGCGCTTAAACAGTCGGGCTCAACGACCCGAAATGGCCGGATCACGAAGGCGGGTAACAAGCTCACTCGAAGCCACCTCGTGATGTCGGCTTCCGTGATCCTCGGGCACGCGACTGGAAGTTTTGCTTTGGGCGATTGGGGACGAGGCTTGCGCGCGAGAATCGGTTGGGGAAAGGCCCGGATCGCCCTCGCTCGAAAGCTCGCAATCATGATGCTGGCGATTTGGAAGACCGGCCAGAGATTTGAAGCACACCCAGTAACGAGACCAGTTCCCTGAAGGGGAGGGGCAGGCCTGGATTCCGGCCACATGTCTATGACGTCGATCATGTAT
>NZ_JBWXGA010000288.1:0-439 GCF_059900815.1 Lactobacillus sp. C449L
GTTGGATATGGATAATGCAGTTTCTGATAAATATAAAGTGACAGCCATCCCTACAACATATTTTGTCAATAAAGATGGAATCATCGTCGATCAGATTTTGGGCTACGGGGGAGCTTCACTTTTCGCAGAAAAATTTAAAAACCTAGCAGACACACAGGAGCAGATAAATGAATGAAATTATTCGCATAGGTCCATTTATACTGAAGTATGAATTATTGGTTACAATTATCGGCGGGCTGATCGGGTATTTATTTTTGCTATTTAGAATTAAGAGAATGAGTATGGATAAACAGGTGATTACGGACACGGTCCTAGGCACTGTTTTATTAGGAGTATTGGTATGGAAGTTCGGGGATGTTTTGTTTAATCCAAGTATCATATGGACAAATCCATTTTCTGTTTTGTATCTGGGCGGGAATGGGAAGACATTGCTTATAGC
>NZ_JBWXGA010000289.1:0-439 GCF_059900815.1 Lactobacillus sp. C449L
TCCAAAATGTATCCGCTACCAAAATGATAGGGGAACCTCGCCATGAAATCAATGATTATGTTGACCGGAGGTAAAAACGATGAACCGCAGCGGCGTACCTGAACCGAATATCGCCTATAATCTGAAAGGACGGACAACTTCGTCAACATCGAAGGCGACCGAAAGCCGCTTCCGGCGAAACGAACGAGGGCGAAGATGCTCTGGGACGACGATTATTTCTACTTCGGCGCGGAGCTCGAAGAAGACGAGATTTGGGCGACGCTTACGGAGCGGGATTCCGTCATTTTCTACGACAACGACTTCGAAATCTTCATCGATCCGGACGGCGACACGCACAATTACTACGAATTCGAAATCAACGCCTTCAACACGGTATGGGATTTGCTGCTCCCGAAGCCTTACCGGGACGGGGGGCCCGCGATCAACGGCTGGGATATCC
>NZ_JBWXGA010000290.1:0-439 GCF_059900815.1 Lactobacillus sp. C449L
GACATGGCCTACTCGGAGGCACGCACACGAGCTCGTGCTTGTCGAAGGAAGGGCGACCGCGAAGGTGATCGCCTGTGGTCGCGGGTCGCCGTCACGATCGCGGAACGCAGCGGCTACGAGATCGGCTTCAAGGCTGCGGATCGGTCCGAACAGGATGCGAGTCCGCGCGAGCGCGAGCGGGTGCGGCATCTGCACGAGGTCGCCACGCGCACGACGGCCATCCTCTCGGTCCTTGCGGAAGTCGCCCGCGCCCGCAACGCGGAATCGGGCGTGCACAACGTCAGCGCCCATGTGGGTAATGCCCTCGACCTCGCGCCGCGGAACGCCGCGCTGACGGCGGCTGGCGCGGAGGTCTGCCTCGCCGCAGCACGGCTGGCGGACGAGGCGCAACAATCAGCCGATATGATCGCGGATGGCAGCTATCCACTGGCGCTCGAAG
>NZ_JBWXGA010000291.1:0-439 GCF_059900815.1 Lactobacillus sp. C449L
CGCAGGAGGACGCGTGAACTTGGCGGGCGGAGCCATTTCGCAGTTGCGGGCGCCGGAGGACGACAGCGAGGGGATGATCCCGAACCTTCTCTTCGCCTCTCTCACGTCTCAGCCGACGACGATCGGCGCTGGCGCCGGCGTGGTGTACCAGGGCGCCTTCTACGTTCCCAATTCCGCGGTCTCGTTCAGCGGCGGCGCGAGCATCGGCGGCGGGGGCGGGTGCTTCATGCTGATCGCGAGCACCGTGACGCTGAGCGGCGGCGCGGTGGGTGCAACCGCTTGCCCGGGCCTCGGCGCCCAGCAGGCGGGCGTGCTGGTGGCGCTGATCCGATGAGGAGGCTGGTGCGGATTGGCCGACGTCTTGCGCGCCGTGATGAGGGCGTTGCGACGGTCGAGTTCGCCTTCGGGTCGGTGTTCATCTTCGGGGCGCTGGTCGTCG
>NZ_JBWXGA010000292.1:0-439 GCF_059900815.1 Lactobacillus sp. C449L
TGATCAGCCCCGCCTCGATGGTCTCACGGAAGACAATGATCGCTGCGCCTATCATGCACCAGCCTCTTGCGCCTGGAATCAGGGAGACCAGCAGGTCATCACCGGAAAGAGCCGGCGTCGTAATCCGGACTCGCCTGTCTTTCAATGCATCTTTGCGAACAGATGCGCGGATCGAACTGTTCTAAACGGCGATGTAGGCGAGTTATCGTCCGTTAAGACCTGTTCTAAACTGCCGACTATGTGAGGAATGTGCTCGGACCGACCAGGAATGTCTGTGGCAGACGCCGCCAGCCCTGATTCTCGGTGAGCGATCCTTGGGCGATCCTCTCGGTACCGCGCGGAGGGCGCGTGCCAACTCGGGCGCGACGGTTGACGCGCGGGCGCCGAACCCTCATCGGTGCCCTGAAGCCGCCGGAGATCCGATGCACCAGGCCCAGCT
>NZ_JBWXGA010000293.1:0-439 GCF_059900815.1 Lactobacillus sp. C449L
CTTCGAGCCGCCCTTCATGGCGCTGACCGGCGACATCCATTCCGGCCTCCTCCTGTTCGATGAGCCGGGCATGCTCTCGATCGGCCTCGGCGTCATGCCGGTCGACGCCGTCGCCGCGCGCAAGACGGGCGCCGGCGGTGCGCGCTCGATCGCCTTCCCCGGCCTCCGCACCCTGTTCAAGTTCGTCAAGTCGGGCGGGGCGGTCATGTCCTTCTGGGAGACCGATCCGCCCGGACCGGATTTCCGCGCCGCCGGGGCCGGCCGCTGCCGGCACAAGGGCACGCGCCGCATTCCCGACGGGGAGACGGTGGTGATCGACGGCCGGTCGGAGACGTTCGTGATCGAGCATCTCGACATCGATGCCGTCTACCTGCAGGCGGTGATCCGCGCCGAGCCCGGCTCGCTCGTGCTCGAATATGACAGCGATACCCACGAATAT
>NZ_JBWXGA010000294.1:0-438 GCF_059900815.1 Lactobacillus sp. C449L
TCGCCGCGCTGGGGGATGGAGAGCAGCAGGCAGCCGTTCTTCGACACCACGTCGCACAGGCGCTGGATCACGTTCTTGGCGGATTTGTAGCCGCGGCGTTCGTAGAGGCCCCGGTCGTAATGCCAGTTGCCGATGCAGGTGTCGGTCTGCCACGGCACGGGCTGGATGCCGGCCATGAAGCCGCGCTCGACATCCTCGACGATGCCGTAGGTCTGGTAGGGCGACAGGCGCTTGGCGGTCAGCACCACGTCGATCCCGCCATGCCAGTCGATGCTGCGGTTGTAGTAATGCGCCACCGCCTCCAGGCCGGTGCGGTCGAAGGGGATGCGGTAATTGTCGAAATAGACGATGTCGGGCCGGTACTTCTCGACCAGATCCTGCTGACGCAGCAGCCACTTGCGGACGAAGCCGGGGTTCTGCGGCGGCGCATGTTCCATC
>NZ_JBWXGA010000295.1:0-438 GCF_059900815.1 Lactobacillus sp. C449L
GTTAATGGTGATATTTCACCCGGAGGTTCAGACTGAATGATCAACAGCCGAAGAAAAGAACCGTTTCGGTATTTATTTGCAGTACCGGAACCATGCCTTTTTCAAATTATCGAATTGAACGGCCTTGAGCTCGAAACCAGGCAAGCGCCGGCGGAGCTGATCGATTGGAACAAGAGCGGCTGCAAGCTCGTTGCGGGGCTTGATCTCCGCAGCGGTGACAATCTGGTACGGCTAACGATCGATTTCCCATTCGCCGAGACCTTTCCGCTTACCGTTAACGGCGAGGTGCGCTGGCAATCGGATAACGACGGCGGGTATCTGTACGGCATTCAATTTATGTCGGACGACGATCTGAAAGAACGCGTCAAAGTCGAAATCCGCCGGTTGGCGGCAGAGAACCGGATCAACGCCGTATAATGCCGTCAAAACGGACAAAAG
>NZ_JBWXGA010000296.1:0-438 GCF_059900815.1 Lactobacillus sp. C449L
TCCGAGGGTGGCAACCACGGCCGGCTCGGCCTGGGTGGTCAGGACCAGGCTGGCCGCGAGGTTTCCGGGCTCCGTCCGCCAGGCCGAGCCGCGACGTCCCCTGCCCTGCGTCTGGTGCCGCGAGACGACCCAGAGCGGACAGGATTGTCCGCTCCGCAGCCGCTCGAGCGCGTCCGCGTTGGTGGAGCCGACCGTCTCATGCGCGACGAGGCCGTAGCCGGCCGCGATGGCCTCCGGGGCGAGCGCGAAACGCATCCCGCTCAGAAGAGCGACCGCGCGGCCGCGGCCGCCGAGTTCACGAGCGGGGCCGGGATGATCCAGAACAGGGTCACGACCACGCTGCAGGCGATGAGGACGGCCTGCGGACCCGCCGCCAGCGGCTCGAAGCCGGGCCGCGGCTCGTCGAAATACATCACCTTCACGACACGAATGTAGTAG
>NZ_JBWXGA010000297.1:0-437 GCF_059900815.1 Lactobacillus sp. C449L
GCATAGCCCGTCAGGTAGGTCCAGATGACCGGAATTTGCCTGGTCAGCTTCACGTCGATGCGCTGGCCCGATTCGATCGCGGCCGCGATCTCGGCCTGGCCCCAGTTCGAGCCCGGGCCGTTCGGCCCCGCCTGCCCCTCCCGGATCCATTGCGCAAGTTCGCGGATGCCCGACACGCGCACGCACCCGGAGGACATCGCCCGAGAGTTGCGGGCGAACAGCCTCTTCGAGGGCGTATCGTGCATGTACACGGCAAGCTTGTTCGGCATGTCGATGCGGATTTCGCCGAGCGAGTTGTCGACCCCGGGATCCTGCCGGAGCGTGTAGTTCGCCGCCTTGTCCGTCGCCCAATCGATCGTCGCCGGATCGATCTCGGTCCCGTGCCCGTCGAAGATGCGGATCTTCATCTTGGCGAGGTAGCCCGGGTCCTTCCGCAT
>NZ_JBWXGA010000298.1:0-437 GCF_059900815.1 Lactobacillus sp. C449L
TCCTTCAGCCGTTCGGCGGCTTCGGCATAGAGCTCCATCCGCTCCGACTGCCGCACCACGAGGTTCGGCGGAATGCCGAGCCAGGCGAGATCGGCCTCCGTCTGCTCCGCGTACTCCGTCCGCGAGCGCTCCGCATCGGTGTCGTCGAAGCGGAGAACGAAGATTCCGCGCTCGCGGCGCGCCACGAGCGCGTTGAGCAGCGCCGTGCGGGCATTGCCGATATGGATGAGACCCGTCGGAGACGGGGCGAAGCGCAGGACGGGAGCCATGACCCGCATGTAACGGCCCGGGGCGAAGCTGTCTCCTGCCGCGATCGCTGCGGGCGGATACGGCTCCGCGGCGGTTCGTGAAAGCTTGGAAGAACGCGCGCCGCGACCCGGTATTCAGGCCGTTGGTACGGAACCCGGTCAAGCTTGTCGCGGTTGTCGTCACATCTT
>NZ_JBWXGA010000299.1:0-437 GCF_059900815.1 Lactobacillus sp. C449L
TGAAACCACAGTTGTTTGGGATAAAGAGACTGGCGTACCTGTTTACAATGCCATCGTGTGGCAATCCAGACAGACTAGCGGGATTTGTGATGAGTTAAAGGAAAAAGGCTACAATGATTTATTCCGCGAGAAAACCGGCTTGCTGATTGACGCCTATTTTTCTGGCACAAAGGTAAAATGGATCCTCGACAATGTGGAAGGCGCCCGCCAAAAAGCGGAAGAAGGAAAGCTCTTATTCGGAACGATTGACACATGGCTCATTTGGAAGCTGTCTGGCGGTAAAGCTCATGTTACGGATTATTCTAACGCATCCAGGACCCTGATGTTTAATATTTATGATTTAGCTTGGGATGATGAACTGCTTGACATATTGGGAGTTCCTAAATCGATGCTTCCTGAGGTAAAACCATCCTCTGAAGTGTATGGCCATACTGTTG
>NZ_JBWXGA010000300.1:0-437 GCF_059900815.1 Lactobacillus sp. C449L
GAAGCTGGCGGTCCCTCTGGCGGATCGCCGCTGAGCCGCACCGGCCGAGAGGCATGAACGTCCGCCCGGCTTCGCGGAGCGATGCGGCCACCCGCTCGATGTCGTGATCGCCCGCCTCGGCGCTCCCTCGAATGCCGGGAGGGGACCTAACCCGGTCCGCCATCCCTGATCTCCGTCGGACTCGGCATCGTCGAACGAGCGGCCGGGCGGCGTCTTCACCTACCCGGCGGAGCCGCTTCAGTCGAAGCGGCCGCTCGCATGGGCGAGGATGAGGAACACCTTGCCGGTGTCGGAGGACAGGTAGGTGTGCCGCATGCGGTCGCCCGCCTCGCCCTCCGGCAGGCTGTCGAGCAGGCGCTCGAACTCGCCGACATAGCGATCGACCGTGCGCCGGAAGGCCGGCTCGCTCTCGTGCTTGCGCCGGATCTCGTCGAAGG
>NZ_JBWXGA010000301.1:0-437 GCF_059900815.1 Lactobacillus sp. C449L
GATAATGCCACACCTGCGGAACTCCGTAATCAAAGCCATTCCAAACTGCCAGACGATACAGGCCATTCTCCTAACCTTCCCGGCGTTTCCAGTTTCTTAGAACAACTAAAAAAACAACAGGAAGAGGAAAAACGAAAACAGGTGGGTACGACCAGTTTTGCCAAGTTAAAGGATAATCAATCAGGGGGGGATGGAGAATGGTAGCCTTTTTTGAAATGAAGGGTGTACCCTTTACCCGTGAGATTTTACCGAAGCATTTGTTTCACTCATCCAGCCAAAAGGAAGCATCTGCGCTATTAGAATATGCGGTCCAGCACCGTCAATTTTGTCTCTTAACTGGGGAAGCTGGAATGGGGAAATCGACGGCGATCCGGTCGTTGGTTCACCAATTAGACCCCATTCATTACCAATACCTTTATATATGTGAGTCTTCCTTG
>NZ_JBWXGA010000302.1:0-436 GCF_059900815.1 Lactobacillus sp. C449L
GTAATAAATACACTAATGGACTTGATATGATTTCATTTAATATGTCACTTGTCCTCGGTGCAGCAGGACTTCCGCATTTGCTTGTCCGTTTCTTTACTGTAAAAGATGCGGCGACGGCAAGAAAATCTGTTGTATATTCAACATGGTTTATTGGCGCATTTTTTATTATGACGATTTTCCTAGGGTTCGGTGCTGCTTCATTCGTCGGTTTTGACCGCATTGTTGAAGCAAACCCAGCTGGAAACATGGCCGCGCCGCTTCTAGCATTAACGGTAGGCGGTGAATTTTTGTTCGCCTTCGTCTCAGCAGTTGCATTTGCTACTATTCTAGCGGTAGTATCCGGCCTTGTTTTAACGTCAGCATCCGCTTTTGCTCATGATATTTATGGAGAAATTATTAAAGACGGGAAAATGACCGAAAAGCAGCAAGTTCTCGT
>NZ_JBWXGA010000303.1:0-436 GCF_059900815.1 Lactobacillus sp. C449L
CCTCTCGGCCGTGGTCGCCGACAGCATGAGCGGCGGCCGGCACCGCTCCAATTGCGAGTTGGTCGCTCAGGGCGTTGCGAATGTCGGATCCTCGCTGTTCGGCGGCATCTGCGTGACCGGCACGATCGCTCGGACGGCGACGAATGTGCGGAGCGGTGCCCGCGGCCCGGTGGCCGGCATGCTTCACTCCCTGTTCCTGCTCGCCTTCATGGTCCTGGCGGCCCCGCTTGCCTCCTTCATCCCGCTTTCGGCACTGGCAGCGCTGCTCGCCGTGGTGGCCTGGAACATAGCCGAGAAGCACGAGATCGCGACGCTGCTGCGCGCCCACCGGGGGGAAGCCGTCGTCCTCGTCGTGACCTTCCTGGTGGTGATCTTCCGCGACCTGATCGAAGGCATCGCGGCGGGTTTCGGGCTCGGAGCGATGCTGTTCCTCCAT
>NZ_JBWXGA010000304.1:0-436 GCF_059900815.1 Lactobacillus sp. C449L
TCTTTTTCCTGCCCATACTTCCATTGCGTGAGAGAGATTTCATTTGGTTTTGGTTCGTAATCTATCACGAACCTAACTTCTTCATTTGGTTTCACTTTTACCGGTGTCTTGCCTTTTAGCAGTTCGACCGATCCGGCAGTATCGACACATGTCCTTTTCCAGCAATAAGTTCCTAATCTGGTTTCATATGATTTCTCCCCAACTTCAATCCTGGCTTTCGGCGGCTGACTCCCGGTCATTCCATTTAATGAACAACCCATCAGAATAAACAGCATAAAAGCTAATAATCCAATCAGCCATTTCTTCATCACTGACACCTCCCGTTTTTTAATCAGACGATTTACACCTCGGTTTGGTTTCCAAAAAGGACCAATATTTTTTTTACCTCCCTGTCCGGCTTTTTCTAAAATATAAAGAGGTTAAAAAATAGGTGCTG
>NZ_JBWXGA010000305.1:0-436 GCF_059900815.1 Lactobacillus sp. C449L
TGCTTGAACTATGCCAATACTTCTCTGTGCAGTTGGGGACCAACCGTAGAAATGTAGAGGATATTGAAGCTGTTCAAGGTGAAAGAACTATGGCTTATCTTAAAAAGACATTAAATACCACCGCTAAAAGAGTTCGGAACTTTCTATCCATCATTAAGAACATCTTTATGTTTAAACCTATTGAGCAAAAAGTAAAGAATCCTTCCCAGGATCGCAAAGGAAGAAAAAGAACCTTCACTCAAATTTGCATCGATAAGTTTAAATTTAGCCTAAATGAAGCTTGCTTTAAGCGTAACGATGAATTAAACGAAAGAAAATCATTTGCTAGAGTAAGAAAAGAAGTAGCAGCACGCATTAAAAATGCCAAAATCCCGGTTAAGTGGCGTGATATGAAGGACATTGAAAAATCATTAAATCGTATGGTAAAACTATCAAC
>NZ_JBWXGA010000306.1:0-434 GCF_059900815.1 Lactobacillus sp. C449L
GTGCCGGGCGAGGGACGGAACGCGATGCTGACCCTGCGCGTGCGCTACTGAAGGCACCGGGGCGCGCCGGCATGATCCGCGCCGGTGCCCCGCGGCCGGAAGACTGGACGGGCGGCGCCTGCGATTAATTCGCATTTGCCGAAGAGCCGGAGTATCAGGGGCCATGGAATCACTGCAGGCCAGCCTTGCCGAACGGCCGGACTCCGCCGGCTGGGACGAGCCGGTTCGTCCAGCCCCGGCCCCGCGGCCGCCCGCTCCGGTTTCCGGCGAGGTGTCGCGCTACGGAGCCGGACGGCGGGTCAACTGGGTCTCGCTCGGCATGATCGTCGCGTTGCACGCGGCGGGGCTGGTCGCGATGATCCGGTTGAGCCCCGCCGATCCCGCCTCCCCGAAGCCGCCGCCGCTGGTGGTCAACATGGTGGAGCTGTCACCCG
>NZ_JBWXGA010000307.1:0-434 GCF_059900815.1 Lactobacillus sp. C449L
GTATCCGCCGGGCACGACGCTTTCCAGCAAGCTGCCGGCCGACGTGAAGGAGAAGCTGGCCGCGCAGTTCGGCGCCCAGGGCATGGCGGCGCTCGATCCGATGGAGCCGTGGCTGGTCATGATGACGCTGAGCGCGCTGGAGGCGCAGAAGCTCGGCCTCGACCCCAGCAAGGGCGCGGACACCGTCCTCACCCGGGCGGCGCGCGAGCGCGGCATGACGATCGGCGAGCTGGAAGGCGCCGAGCAGCAGCTCAGGTTGTTCGATTCGATGCCCGAGGAGCAGCAGATCAAGGCGCTCGGCGAGACGCTGGAGGAGCTGGACAAGATCGGCGAGCTGTTCCCGAAGATGCTCGCCGCCTGGGCGAGCGGCGACGAGGACGGCCTCGTCGAGGTGATGGAGATCGGCGAGGATCCGGAGCTCCACAAGTGGATGT
>NZ_JBWXGA010000308.1:0-434 GCF_059900815.1 Lactobacillus sp. C449L
GCGAAAGGGCCGGCACGGTCAAATCGGCGGCAGCCAACCTCCGCATGACGATGGCGGAACACGCTCGACGTGCTGACCGCTCAGTGAAGGTACTTCGCCTTCAGCGAGTGAGGCCGAGAGGATCGCATCATGTTCGTGTCTGAGATCGTCTATGGCGCGGCTCATGATCGTCTCCCGCGAGTACGATTGGTTTCTGGCTGGCACCTGTGAGAAGGGGCGCAGTGCCCCCTCTCGCTCACGCGGCCGTAACGGGGCCGTCGGACGGAGCCCTCATCATTCATTCCTCAACGGCGTCCACTCGGGGTGATCGAAGTGGTCGCCATAGGCGTTCAGGGCCTGAACGATGGCTACGGCGCCTTGCTCCTGGCCGCTCGTGCCCTTCATGACAGTGATGCCGTCCAGAACCTGGGTCAACGCCACATGGAGCTGCAGGT
>NZ_JBWXGA010000309.1:0-434 GCF_059900815.1 Lactobacillus sp. C449L
GGTTAGAGAACAGATCCTCTACGGTCGCCTCCTCCACGATCCGGCCCAAATACATTACCGCCACGCGCGAGGCGATGTGTTCGACCACGGCGAGATTGTGGGTGATGAAGATGTACGTAAGACCAAGCTCCGCACGAAGGTCCTGCAGGAGGTTGAGGATCTGCGCCTGCACGGAGACGTCCAGCGCCGAAGTAGGCTCGTCGCAGACCAGAAGCTTTGGCTCTATGATGAGGGCACGGGCGATCGCGACGCGCTGGCGCTGCCCGCCGGAGAGCTGGTGCGGCAGTACTCCCGCCACGCGCTGAGGCAAGCCGACCAGGTCAAGGATCTGATTTAGCTTGTGCTCGCGCTCGGCGCTTGTGCCAATCCCGTGCACGACGAGAGGCTGGGTAATTGTGGCGCCGACGCTGCGCCGCGGATTCAGCGAAGAATAT
>NZ_JBWXGA010000310.1:0-434 GCF_059900815.1 Lactobacillus sp. C449L
TGATCGCCGTCCCCGCCGGCCCGTTCGCCCGGATGCGCGCCCAGCCGGAGAAATTCTGCCCGAAGTCGAAGACATGGCGCCCCGGCGCGGGCTCGGTGACGCGGACGGCGCGGCGGGTGCCGGTCCGTTCCAGCAGAGGCGAAACCTGCGCCACCAGGCGGGCGCCGGGCGCGGCCCCGAGCCGGGCCTCGGCCCAGCCGGAATCGTCGAAGCCCGGCGCGTCCCAGCCGGGCCGGACCAGACGGGCGTCGAACATCTCGCCATCGTAGATTTCGGACATGACGACCGGCGAGGGCGCGATGCGCCATCCCGGCCCCGTGGCGACCCATTCGCTGCTGCCGTCGTCATAATCGAGCCGGAGCTGCGCGAGGAAGCGGCGCGGCGCCGGGCCGAAGCCGTAGCGTTCGATCCGCCAGCCGAACGGGCTCGCATAC
>NZ_JBWXGA010000311.1:0-433 GCF_059900815.1 Lactobacillus sp. C449L
GATCTGCCTGAACCTGATGGCCGGGCCCGTCCCGGCCATCGTCGTTTTCGGGCAGGACGGTCTTGTCATCCGATGGGGCGTGCTGCGCCGCACATCGCGGACCCGGGAACGCTCCTAGCCTCGGAAATGTCCCTGCCGGAAGGCCAACACGGCAGGGCGCTTGTCCTGAGAGCGTGTGCAGGGCGAGACACCCGCCATCCGCCGGTCCCTCGCGGGTGGCGGGTTCCCCTCTGGGCCTTCAATCCACCCGCCGACTCAAAAAGAAAGCGCCCACGAGGGGCGCTTTGGAGGTGTTCGGCCATGGGGGCAGAAAGGCCGAAGTTGTGTATCAACGCCTCTTTTGGGACTAGGTTCCGGTCAAGCTCAAAAAATATTTTTTAATTTCCTGTTAACGCAACACTATCACTTGCGGGCTGGTTCCCAAATCGTATAG
>NZ_JBWXGA010000312.1:0-433 GCF_059900815.1 Lactobacillus sp. C449L
CCCAGAACATCGTTTCAGCAGTACCTTGGAAAAAGGCAATCACTGGTTTTCCTTTTTCTCCGATAGCCGTAACACCAAGTCCGAACAAGACGGAGAAGAAAATGATCGCCAGCATGTTTCCATCTACAAATGCCTGGAATATATTTGGCGGGACAATATTCACAAATGTGTCAGCAAATCCATGGCTTTTTACTGTTTCTGCCGTATCAACATAGCTGTTAATGTCTGTTTTCTCTAATGCACTCATATCTACTCCAGCTCCATGCTGGAAGATATTTGCTGCCAGAAGTCCAACAACAATCGCTACCGTTGTAATAATTTCAAAATACAAAATCGTTTTTCCGCCGATTTTCCCAAGCTTTTTCGTATCACCCACACTGGCAATTCCGACAATTAAGCTGGAAATTACGATTGGAATAACAATCATTTTAAT
>NZ_JBWXGA010000313.1:0-433 GCF_059900815.1 Lactobacillus sp. C449L
ACGCTCGGCTTCGACGTGGGCGGCGAGGGTGCCCGCACCATGATGCTGGTCTACAATCTCCAGAGCCTGCCGGAGCTCTACAAGCGGTTCCTGGAGGTCGACGGCTCGGCCTATCTGGTGGCCGGCGTCGGGCTCACGGCCGCGCGGGCGGACGACACGGTCGTCGTCCCGATCAGGACCGGCATCGGCCTGCGCTCGGCGTGAACGTGGGCTATCTCAAGTTCACCGACAGCCCGACCTGGAACCCGTTCTGACCCTGCCACTGGCGGAGTGAGCGGCGGGATGCCATAAGCGGGTCTCGTTCTGCTTACCGTTTCCTGCCCGTGTCGTATTTCCTGCTGCTCGTCGTAGGTCTCCTCGCCGGCGCGGTCGGGGCATTGGCCGTTCTGCTTCCCCGCCTTCGCGCCGCGCGCGGCGCGACCCAGCTCCTGGA
>NZ_JBWXGA010000314.1:0-432 GCF_059900815.1 Lactobacillus sp. C449L
TGCCGGAGACGTTCGCGCTGCTGGAGCGCCACGGCGCCTCCTTCTGCGCGCACGACATGCCGGGATCGGCCAGCGGGCGCCGGGCGGTGGGGCCGGTCGCCTATGTCCGCTTCCATGGCGGCGAGGGCAAATATTGGGGCCGCTATCCGGACGAGCGGCTGCTCGGCTGGACCGACTGGATGGTGGAGCAGGCGAAGTCCGGCCGCACCGTCTGTGCCTATTTCAACAACGACATCCACGCCCACGCCATCCACGACGCGCAGACGCTGAAGGCGATGGTGCGGCAGGCCCTGCCGGGACCGTGACGGGTCAGCGCTTCAGCACGTCCTGAAAAGCCGCGACGGCGGCGGCGGGACCGTCCGGGTGGTTCCAGACGCCCGCGCACACGGCGAGGAAATCCGCGCCAGCTTCCACCAGCACGCGGCCATTGTC
>NZ_JBWXGA010000028.1:0-721 GCF_059900815.1 Lactobacillus sp. C449L
GGAGGAGTGAGCCGGCTCAGAACGCGCCGCGCTGACGCCCCCTCAGGGACGGAACGGTCGGGGCGATCGTCCGCCTGCCAAGGCCGCTCGGCGAGAGCGGTGATACCTCAACGCACCGCTCGCTCAGCGCCCTTCGCCGCGCGGTCGATCACGTCGGCTACCGCCTTGGCTTTGCTGAGGAAGACGACATGGCTGCCCTCGATCTCCTCGGTCACGGCTCCGATCCGGCGGGCGGTGCTGCGCAGCAGCTTCGGGTCGATCGCGCCATCCTGCGTCGCCACCACGAACCAGCTCGGCTTCTTCCGCCAGGCGGCCTGCGTGACCTTCGCCGCGAAGGCTGACATCGCGATCGGCACTTGCGCATCCCGCATGAAGGCGGCGTCCGCATCGCTCACGTCCGCGGCGAAGCCGCTCTTGAATTTCGGCCCGTTCACGAAGCCGAACCCGTCCGCCTGCTCCTCGATGACGAAGCCGGCCGGCGGCGGGATCTGAGCGAACTGATCGCCCGTCGACTCGCCGGCATCTGGCGCGAGGGCCGCCACATAGACCAGGCCGCTCACTTTCGGGTCGATCCCCGCCTCCGTGATCACGGTGCCTCCATATGAATGCCCGACCAGAATCGTCGGCCCGTCCTGCCGGTTCAGCACGCGCCGCGTCGCGGCGACGTCGTCCGCGAAGGAGGTCAGCGGGTTCTGCACGACGCTGACGCGGTAGCCTCGGG
>NZ_JBWXGA010000315.1:0-431 GCF_059900815.1 Lactobacillus sp. C449L
GTCGTAGCCGAGGCTGGCGAGCTGCTTGGCCGCGTCGTCCTTCCCGGCGGCCGCGACCGGGACGGAAAGGTTGCGCAGGGACAGGCGAAGGTCCGTCGGAATCCCCTCGACAGGCTTGTCGGCCAGGAGCTCGAGGGTACCGAGCGAGACCTGCGTCGCTTCGGCTCCGGACTTGCCCTCCGCCTTCATCTCGACCTCGATCCCGCTCAGCCGAACCGACCCGATCGTCGGGAGGAGGCGGCGCATTTCTCCCGGGGTGAGTTCGCTCTTCCCGGAGAGCTCCCGGGCGGCCTTCAAGGCGGCTCCCGTCGAGATCCCGCCGAGACTGAACGTCGCGATGCGGACACGGCCATCCTGGTCGCCGACATCGATCCCCTCGATGCGAAACTCGCCGGAGCCGGTATAGGCGACCCGGCTGATCCGTCCCGCGG
>NZ_JBWXGA010000316.1:0-430 GCF_059900815.1 Lactobacillus sp. C449L
TCCGTCGGCTGCCTGACGCGCCGGCCACAAGCGCCGCAATCCCGGGCCGGGCGGAACGAGCTGAGACGTCAGTGACGAAGCGCAAAATATTGCGCAAAACTGGGTTCGACACGCTCGCGACCATCGCGGTTGTGGCGGTGACCAATCAGCGCCAATCTCCGGCGGCGGCCTGGACCAGGGCGAGCGCCGCGACGGCCGCCGTGTCGGCCCGCAGGATCCGCGGCCCGAGCGAGAGCCGAAGAACGTTGTCGCGGGCAAGCAGCATCTCGCGCTCCTCGGGCGCGAAGCCGCCCTCGGGACCGATCAGGAGCGCGAGCGACGCGCCCGCCGGGACGGAGGCCAGCGCCTCGAGCGGGTTCTTCAGCGGCGCATCCTCGTCGCAGAACACGAGCACGCGATCCGGCTCGAGCCCGCGGACGGCCGGCTCGAG
>NZ_JBWXGA010000317.1:0-430 GCF_059900815.1 Lactobacillus sp. C449L
GGCGCGCGCGCCGCCGAGGTGGCGGACCTGCTCCGCCAGGCGGGCTTTGCCGAGATCGCGGTGGATCGCGACCTCAAGCGCATCCACCGGGAGCAGGCAAAGCACATGCCGATGCTCAAGGGCCTGGAGCGCGCCACACAGCACCGCTACGCCATCACCGCAACGAAACGCTGAAGGAATACGAGCGCCGGATCAGACAGCGGCCTGGCACGACGAGACGTGCGTGATTCTCAGAGCCCGAGACCCGCCCCGCGTCGGCAAGTCCACACGATTCCCATGGGCCGCGCCTCAGGATACGGCGCGCGTCAACACCAAGCAGTCGAGCACGGCAGCATAGTGGCAGGCGGCTGCGACGAGGACGAAGGTGTGCCAGATCGCGTTCTGGAAACGCAGGCCTTCCCAAAGGTGGAACACCACGCCGGTGGTGTAG
>NZ_JBWXGA010000318.1:0-430 GCF_059900815.1 Lactobacillus sp. C449L
GGGGGGATCTTTATGGAAAAGCAAAAATTAGTCATGATCGGGAACGGCATGGCTGGTGTTCGTACAATTGAAGAGATTCTAAAAATAAATCAGGAAGCATTTGAAATTACGATTTTCGGGAAAGAACCGCATCCGAATTATAACCGCATCCAGTTATCAACCGTATTGCAGGGAGATACGACGATCAGCGAAATTATCATGAATGATTGGGACTGGTACCATAGCAACAATATCCAACTATACACAGGCGAAGCAGTAACGAACATAGATACAAAAGCAAAAATCGTCCAGTCAGATAAGGGACGTACGGTGAATTATGACAGATTGATTATCGCGACAGGCTCCCTGCCATTCATCCTGCCTATACCGGGCGCTGATAAGGAAGGTGTGGTCGGGTTTCGCGACATCAAGGATTGCGAAACCATGATCG
>NZ_JBWXGA010000319.1:0-430 GCF_059900815.1 Lactobacillus sp. C449L
CGCCGGGCATGGGCGGTTCGCAGCGCCTCACCCGCGCGATCGGCAAGGCCAAGGCGATGGAGATGTGCCTGACCGGCCGGACGATGGGAGCGGAGGAAGCGGAGCGCTCCGGCCTCGTCGCGCGCGTGGTGCCGGCGGAGAGCCTGCTCGAAGAGGCGCTCAGGACGGCGGAGACGATCGCTGCCATGGCCCCGCTCGCGGCCATCGCCTGCAAGGAGATGGTGAACGCCGCCTTCGAGACCGGCCTGGCGCAGGGCATCCTGTTCGAGCGGCGGCTGTTCCACGGCCTGTTCGGCACCGAGGACCAGAAGGAAGGCATGAGCGCCTTCGTCGCCAAGCGGAAGGCGGAGTGGCGGGGCAGGTAGGTTGTCCCTTCTCCCCTGGGGGAGAAGGCGTGGAGGAGAGGCGTAACGATGACAGGCATCGCATT
>NZ_JBWXGA010000320.1:0-430 GCF_059900815.1 Lactobacillus sp. C449L
TCCCAAGGTGATGGTGATCGCCTGCTCCGACAGCCGCGTGGACCCGAGCCAGATTTTCGACGCGAGCCCCGGCGAGCTGTTCGTCGTCCGCAACGTCGCCAACCTGGTGCCGCCGTTCGAGACCGATCCCAGCCACCACGGCGTGTCCGCCGCGCTCGAGTTCGCCGTCACCCAGCTTGCGGTGGAGGAGATCGTCGTGATGGGCCACGGCCTCTGCGGCGGCTGCGCGGCCTCGCTGACCGGGCAGTTCGACGACGCGGACCATGGCGCGGGACATTTCATCGCCCGCTGGATCGACCTGCTGGCGCCCGCGCGGGAGAAGGTGAGGCGCGAGCATCCGGAGATGGATGCTCAAGCCTTCCGCGCGATGGAGCAGGAATCGGTGCGCATCTCGCTGCGGAACCTCCGCACCTTCCCGTTCATCACGGAG
>NZ_JBWXGA010000321.1:0-430 GCF_059900815.1 Lactobacillus sp. C449L
GTCGTCGAGCGCGATCACGTCGTTGTCGACCGAGAAGGTGCTGACAGTGTCTACATTGTTCATGGGATCGAGGTCGGTTGTGAATGCGATGGTGTCTTGGCCGGTCCCGCTGATCAGCAGGTCGTTGCTGTCGCCGCCATCCACCCAATCGTCGCCGGATCCGGCCGAGATCGAGTCGTTCCCGTTGCCGCCCTCGAGGGAATCGTCGTCGGTCCCGCCGGCCAGATAGTCGTTGCCGTCGCCGCCCCGAAGAGTGTCGTTGCCGGAAGAGCCGAGGAGCTGGTCGTTGAAGGCTGTGCCGTTGAACTCGTCGTTCCCGCGCGTACCAAGTCTGGTCGCCATCTGAGCCTCCTCTTCATGCGTGCCATTGGCCAGACGAAGCCCAGTTCATAGTCTCCGCCCCCGCTCGAAAAGCGGATGTGCCTCAGCG
>NZ_JBWXGA010000322.1:0-429 GCF_059900815.1 Lactobacillus sp. C449L
GAATATATTCCAGGATTGTGTCATTGATCAGCAAACCGTCACCGCCTGAAATCAGCACATCACGGACAGCCGGTGTTTCCCTGATATATCCAATCGCTGCATCGAGCTGTTTTTTGGGAACCCCCATGCCGATCTGTCCTGAGAACCTGCGGCGCGTGCAATAGCGGCAATACATCGAGCACTGGTTTGTCACTAGAAATAAGACACGGTCCGGGTATCTATGGGTCAGTCCTGTTACCGGTGAATCTTCGTCCTCATGAAGCGGATCTTCCATATCATATTTGGTTTTATGCATTTCTTTTGAAATAGGGACAGACTGCATCCTGATCGGGCATCTCGGGTCGGTGGGATGCATCAGCGAAGCGTAATAGGGTGTTATATTTAAAGGGATCGTTTTCGTAGAAATCCTGACTCCTTCTTCTTCATCAG
>NZ_JBWXGA010000323.1:0-429 GCF_059900815.1 Lactobacillus sp. C449L
CTTATCTACTCGGGAATACTGGGTGGTGTCGCAGTTGCGGCGCTCGGCGCCTACATCGCGATCCGACTCGCATTCCTGCAGGCACTGCGACTCAAGAACCTTGATGTGATCACCACTGCAGCACGTGAAACCAGTAGTTTCATAGAAAGCATGCGTGGCATCGCTGCGGTAAAAGCGTTTGGACAAGAGGGCAATCGCCAGCGATTGTGGCAGAAGACCAAAGCGGAAGCGATAAACGCTCAGATCAAGCTCGGCCGCCTTACGGCTGGGTTCGACGCCATCGGGCAGTTTGTTCTCGCCCTCGAGAAAATCCTATTCGTATACATCGCGATTCGGCTCGCGCTAGATGCCAAGCTTTCGATCGGGATGATCTTTGCCCTTCAAGCATACAAGGATCAGTTTCTTGGCGCAGGGATGCGGCTTGTCGAT
>NZ_JBWXGA010000324.1:0-428 GCF_059900815.1 Lactobacillus sp. C449L
TCCTGCGGGAAGCGCGGCCTTTTCAGATCGCGTTCCAGCGGGATCTCCGGGACACACGGCACGATCTCGCCCGCGTCCTCCGGCCCTGGGCGCAGGCCGCGCAGGGCCGGGTCAGTGTGGTGCCCTTGCGCGACGCGCGGTCTGACGAGCCGCTCGTATCGCGCCTCGTCACCGCTATGGGGCTTCAGCATCTTGCCGGACAGCTGGCCAGCGCCGACAGTCTATCGCGAACGGAGAATCGGAGCCCAGGCCCCTATGCCGTCGAGATCTCGCGCCGCCTCCGAGCGACGGGCGGGCCGTTCGGGCTCGCTCATCCGGAGGCGAGGCGGGTCACTGACGAAATCTCGTCCATCCTCCGGAGCCGGGGCTTGGACAGCCAATCGTTCCGCGGTTGGACCAGTCCGCCAGAGCTCAGGCGAGAGATACGT
>NZ_JBWXGA010000325.1:0-428 GCF_059900815.1 Lactobacillus sp. C449L
ATGCGCATGCCGGGCCTCGACGGGGCGGAGGTCACGCGTCGGATCCGCGAGCGGGAAGCGTCGATCGGACAGGAGGATCGGGTCAGGATCGTCGCCCTGACGGCCAGCATGGTCGGCGAACGGGAGCGCTACAGCGAGACGGCGGGCTTCGACGGATTCCTGCTCAAGCCCTTCACCTTTGAGGCGCTCACGGCTGCTCTCAGGCCCGAGAACCGCGATCGCGCTCTGGCTTGAACCGGGCCGTCAAAAATTCGTCAGAGCCCCGTGCTGTAAGGCCGCCGCAATCGCGCCGAGCGGCGTGATTCGCTGGAGCGACACGCCCCGATGCCCTCCCCGGCAGAGATCGACCCTTCCGGTCACCCCATTCCGCCCGCGTTTTCCGCCTCCCCCTTCAGTCCAGCCGTACTACGCGACCGCATGCGTGAGAC
>NZ_JBWXGA010000326.1:0-428 GCF_059900815.1 Lactobacillus sp. C449L
CCCATACAGTGAGCTTCGCTCCCACCGCGAGGCCATTGCCCGCTTCGGCACTGGTCTCAAGGGCATCCTGGCCATTGCCCGCCCGTTGCGGCAGGGTCTGGTTCTGGCGGGCCCAGGAACGGGCTGAGTGCCCATCCTGGAATGGCTGGTCCCGGGCTGCAGGGGGGGCGCCGTTCGGTTCCGAGCCCGGTATTGTCTTAAGGGCCTCCGCAGGGATGCGCTGAACCAAATCCGTCTGGACACTTGGGTTTGCGATATGTCCAGCCCGGCTCGATCAGCAAAGGCGCTTAGTCAAGCGTTCCGCCTGTCAGTTCGCTGACAGCCCTCCACAGCGGCCTGACAGCGGGCTTGCGCCACTCTCCCGGCATTCCAGGTGCCTCCACCGGCGCCCGGACGCAACAGGAGAGACTCATGCGTTACACCACCAT
>NZ_JBWXGA010000327.1:0-428 GCF_059900815.1 Lactobacillus sp. C449L
GCATCGGAGAGGCCCAGGGGGGAGTATCCCTAGCCGGTCCTAGCCTAGATCCTAGCCTCCTAACTTACTGTTTTAGTTAAATTTTTATATTTAAGGCTAGGGGCTAGGATGGGCTAGGATCTTTCGAAAGGATCCGCCGAAGGCAGGAAGAAGAGAGCTCCCTCCTCTCCTGGGTCTTGAGTCTAGTGCTCAGGACACTTTGCAAAAAAGGTCCTAGCCTCCCTAGCCCCCTATCCCAAACCTAAAAGATGAGTGGTTACAAAAAGATAAGGGGCTAGGAATGATCCTAGCCCCGGTCCTAGCCCCAGTGGAGATCCTAGCCCCCTTAGAAGGGTCGGGGAGGCATTTTGACGGTCAGGTAGTGATCTCTCGACCCCTTCACGTAGCCGGTGACGGACTTCCCGCCCTCCTTGTAGGTGCCTGAAGTG
>NZ_JBWXGA010000328.1:0-428 GCF_059900815.1 Lactobacillus sp. C449L
TCTTTAATAGCAGCTGCATCTTCATCTGCTGCTTCCTCAGCAGTGCCATCTTCTGTTTGGTCTTGCTTAGGAGCAGGAGAAGTCTCTACAGTTGCTTCATTTGATTCCTCTTCCACAATTTGGTCTGAGTTATTGATAAACTCAATTGCCTTTTCGATAGCATCCAATGCTTTGTCTTCATTACCTTCTGAAAATAAAGCTTCTGCTTCAGCCAGGCGTTCTGCTGCATAAATAGCAAGCAATTTGGCTTCTTTTTCCTGATTAAATGCGAAAGCTAGCTTAATCTTTTCTAAAGAAAGCTTTGCAAAATAGAAGAAGTCGCCTGGCAATAACGCTGGAGCTTCTTCTTTCAGGTCATCGGCTGGAGCCTCTGCTTCTTCAATCGCTTTTTGCATATTCTCAGTGCCAACACTTGCCTTTGCATCAAT
>NZ_JBWXGA010000329.1:0-428 GCF_059900815.1 Lactobacillus sp. C449L
CTGTTCAGCGCGCAGGGCGTCACGGTGGAGTCACGCAAGGACCTTATGGGTCACCATCGCTGCCTGATCGTCACGCCATGAACTGCCCAGGCATCTTTTCCGCTTGGATTTCCGTGACGGGGTAGCTACATAGGCGGACAGGGGCGGAACCAGTCACAGCGATGATCGCGTGAGGCTTTCCGCCGCGGACCCCCGACTGCTTCGGCGCCGACATGGCGATCCTGGCGTGAGGAGGCGGCAGCCTGGCGCTGCGCGCCGTAGGCCGCGAAAGTTTACGGCCGGTGTTGGGCCGATGGAGTGGCACCATAAGACCACCTTCGACGAGGACTGTAAGTTTGATCAACAATCGTCAGAACGGCCGCCGGCGCGGCCGTGGCGGCGGACCCCGCACGCCGAACGCGCCCGGCAACGGCAATCGCCAGGACAAC
>NZ_JBWXGA010000330.1:0-427 GCF_059900815.1 Lactobacillus sp. C449L
GTAGCGGATCGCACCCGATGACGAGCAGCTGCCCCAGCGCGACACCGGGTCGCCGACGCCGACGCGGCTGACGCCCACCCCCGCCTTGGCGGCGAACTCGGCCGTCTCCTCGCTGAGCAAGGCCAGCGCCTGCCGCTTCAGCCAGCGCAGCACGCGCGCCTCGACACCCTCCACCGGCCCGCCGACCAGCAGCCGTCCCTCCGCGACGCTGATCGTGCGCGGCCGGTCGGGGCGCCAGTCGATGCGATGCGCCACGCCCCTGAACGGCACCGAGGCGCCGGGCGCGAGTTGCTCCCGCGGCGCGATGCCCGCGAGCGCCGCCTCCACCCACGGCCGCTGCCCCACCGCCCATTCGAGCGCGCGCCTGCGCGAGGCGCCGCGCGGCACCGTCAGCACCACGCCGCCGGTTCTGCGGTCGATCCGGAGC
>NZ_JBWXGA010000331.1:0-427 GCF_059900815.1 Lactobacillus sp. C449L
GATCGGGATCGTGATCAGACCGACCAAGCCGAGAAGGTAGAGGCCATAGGTGATGGCCGGCACGGTCCGGTCTTCGGTGGTCACGACGGCGGTTTCGGTTTCGCTCAATTCAGTCTCCCAGGTGGAACGGCTGAACGAAATGTGGCCCCGATCGGCTCCGATGCTAGCTTAATTCGTGTTCATCTGGCGAGAGCGTCCGGCTTTGCGGCTTCTTGCGGGCGGGCAGCCAGGGAAGCACAGCGGCGCCCAGGATGACGACGAAGACCAGGCGCGAGGCGAGCGCAACGCCCAGCAGCCAGGCGCCGGCCAGGCCCGCGGCCAGCAGAAGGGCCAGGGCCCCGACACCCATCAGCGCCATGATCCAGAGCACGGCCTCCGCATAGGGAGAGGGCGTCAGTGTCCGGCCGGGCGCGGCGGCGTCGATTTC
>NZ_JBWXGA010000332.1:0-427 GCF_059900815.1 Lactobacillus sp. C449L
GTCGGTGATGGCGCCGGCCTCTGCCAAGCGCGAATAGTCTTCGACGATGCTCATCAGGCGATCGCCGCGGTGCTGTGCAGCGAACGAAATCACGGTCGTGGTACCACCGAATGCTGCTGAGCGGGTGGCTGTCTCGAATGTATCGGCGTTCATGAGCCCGCCGCCCGACAACTGCTCGATATGGCAGTGTGCATCCACTCCGCCAGGCAGGACCAGCTTCCCTGAGGCATCGATCTCTTCACGCCCCTCGGCGAGGCCCTGTCCCAGAGCAATGATCCTGCCGTTGCTGATGGCGACATCCATCGTCGAAACGCCTTCGGTCGTCGCGACGCTCCCGCTTCTGACTACCAGGTCGTATCCAGTCGCCATTACCCCTCCAGGGAGTTTAGGATTGTATTACAATACAGCTTGTATACAGTCGGTATTG
>NZ_JBWXGA010000333.1:0-426 GCF_059900815.1 Lactobacillus sp. C449L
CTTTCGATGCGCCATCCTTTTGATCAGACCGGCTGTCCCTTGGAGAAGGCGAGCTGAGGAGCGCTTCACACGCGCTGGAGTGGATCCGAATCCGGCATACTCCCTTGCAGGTTTGAATATGCCCGCCGCTGTCGATGTCCTGTCGAGCGCGGGATTGCGCTTAAGGGCTCGCTGCATTGGCGCCTATTGGACGTGACCCGAGAGTTCGCGCCAGTTGGTGTAGTTCCCGCGATTTTGCCATGTCCCCGCTAATGCCGCGCACCTGCCATCCGTCCAGAATGGCGGGGTCATAGGTCTGAGCCAAGTGGTATGCGGCCTTCGCACTGCCCAAAGTGACCGCTCGTTCCAAGATCAAGCGAGCGCCGCTGATATCCCGGCTCTGCAGGAGCGCCTCGGCTCGCTGCAGGAGCTGCTTCTCGGTAACGG
>NZ_JBWXGA010000334.1:0-426 GCF_059900815.1 Lactobacillus sp. C449L
GGGCTGCACTATTCCCTAGCTGAACCTTGTCTTGTGCAATCGTGGTAAGGGCTGGTGAAAAATACTCGGCCAGGATGATATCGTCATAACCAATAACTGACAGATCGTTTGGAACCTTTAGATTCAGTTTTTTTGCAGCTTTAATCACTCCCATGGCCATTAAATCACTTGCACAAAAAATCGCCGTGATTTCGGGATGTTGCGTCAGTAATTCAAGCGCACAGGTTTCAGCTTTGTTCTCGTCAAAATCGCCGTTCACAATATAATTGCGATTAATTGAAATTCCTGCTGTTTCTAATGCCTGATAATATCCTTCCAGCCGTTGTCTGCTGACAAACGCAAATTCGTGTCCATTCATCATCGCGATTTTTCTGTGACCAAGATCAATTAAATGCTGAACTGCATTTTTAGCTCCTAGAATGTTAT
>NZ_JBWXGA010000335.1:0-426 GCF_059900815.1 Lactobacillus sp. C449L
GGAAGAGCGGGCGGGTGGATCGCGAGCAAGGAGTGTCAAAGGCCGGCAACCCGCGGCTGCGCACAACCATGATCCAGCTCGGGCTATGGCTGCGCCAACAGCCAGCCTCGGCGCTGAGCCGGTGGTTCCAGGAACCGCCGGCGTCGCGATCGAGGGAGGCATCAGCAAAGCCGCCTGACGGCACAAGCCAGATTTTTCATCCAATCTCCCGGGACCTGATCAGTCCCGGCAGATCCAGGAGGAACGAACCGAGAGACGGACTTGGCTTAAAAGGCCGACTAAGAGCGCCTAACAAGACCGGTTGCATTGATTGAAGCAGATGAGTGCGCATCCAAGCGTGGTGAAGGCCAGATGGATGTCCTCACGTCGTTCATAGCGAATGGTGAGACGGCGGAAGCGGTTGAGCCAGGCCAGGGTGCGCTCAAT
>NZ_JBWXGA010000336.1:0-426 GCF_059900815.1 Lactobacillus sp. C449L
CATATGTGCTATTGCGAGTTCCATGACATGATCGACGCGATCGACCGCTTGGATGCGGACGTGATCTCGATCGAATCGTCTCGCAGTCACGGGGAGCTTATTGGCAGCTTCGAGCGAAACACATATACGAAAGGGATCGGTCTAGGCGTATACGATATCCACAGTCCGCGCGTTCCGCCGGTCGAGGAGATGACCGCTACGATCGAACGCGCCCTGCGGGCGCTCGACCCGAATCTGTTCTGGATCAACCCGGACTGCGGACTCAAGACGCGCGGATTCGAGGAAACACAGCGCGCACTGCGTAACATGGTTCAAGCGGCCGACATCGCCCGCCGGACATGGTCCGAACGGGACGAGCCGACCGAATCGGCGGCAAAGCGCTAAGGGTGGCCGACTATTGAAAAGAAGCCTGCAACGGCAACGAAT
>NZ_JBWXGA010000337.1:0-426 GCF_059900815.1 Lactobacillus sp. C449L
TCGCCTCGCTCACATGGGCGACGAAGAAGGTCCTGCATCCGGCGGCCCACAGCGTGCGCACCGCCGGTTCGATCCCGATGCCGTAGGCGTCCGCCTTGACCACGGCGCCGCATTCGCCGGGACTGGCGCGGTCCCGCAGCAGCCGCCAGTTCGCCGCGAGGGCGCAGAGGTCGATGGTGAGCGTCGCGGGGGCGACGGGGATCGGCTCAGTAGTGATCAGGCAGCCTCTCCTCCTGAGCCAGGTCGGTGAAGCGCGTCACGTCGGCCTGGAACGCCAGCTTGACCGTGCCCGTCGGGCCGTGGCGCTGCTTGCCGATGATCACCTCGGCCTTGCCGTGGATCTCGTCCATGGTGGCCTGCCACTTCATGTGCTCCTCGGTGCCCATCTTTGGCTCGCGCTTGTCGAGATAATATTCTTCGCGGAAC
>NZ_JBWXGA010000338.1:0-426 GCF_059900815.1 Lactobacillus sp. C449L
GAGAGGAAGTACCAATAATCGTCGCTCTGCAGCGCCGCGAGCCCGGCCCGGTCGCCCTCGCGCCGGGGCGCGAAGCGCGCCACCGTCTCCGCGATCGCGTTCATATGCGGCTGCCGCCGGCCCAGGAAGGACGGGTTGGCGTTGTCGCCCAGCCCCTCGGCCCGCGCCTCCAGCCGCAGGCGGCCGTCATCGAGAGCGTACCAGCGGCTGCGCGGAGTGCGCATCATCATCCAGTAAGGCGGCAGCTCCGCGCCGTCGAACTCGTCGCGCACCGCGAACGGGCCGGAGGTCGGCACGGGGGCGGTGTCCGCGGGAAGGTTCGGGCGGCGATGCACGCGGGGGATCGGCTGGCCCGGATCGGTGACGCGCGGCCAGCCGTCCTCCCACCGCACCGGCATCAGGAAGGTCTCGCGCCCGGTATTGTAA
>NZ_JBWXGA010000339.1:0-426 GCF_059900815.1 Lactobacillus sp. C449L
TCTTTATTGTAAACGCCTGCTTTAACCAACACTTCCAGAGACAGTCTTTTGTCCGCTTTAACTTATTCCGTGTATTTTTTCATTTGCTCAATATATTCACGTAGTACTTTGTCGCTCATTATAGATCAACTCCAGAAATAAAAAAAACGGCATCTCTGCCGTTATTAGTTAATATTGGTGGACCCTAGGGGGCTCGAACCCCTGACCTCGTCGCTGCCAGCGACGCGCTCTCCCAGCTGAGCTAAGGGCCCTAAATAAACTGGAAACGAAAAACAGCTTACCATAGCATCCGACGCTTGTCAATTGGTTTTGTTTAACAGCGTGGATAGCTCCTTCATGAACATATCGATATCTTTAAACTGGCGGTACACGGAAGCGAAGCGGACGTAGGCGACCTCGTCCACTCGATACAGCTGTCCCATCATC
>NZ_JBWXGA010000340.1:0-425 GCF_059900815.1 Lactobacillus sp. C449L
GCCCATCATACCGCCCATGGCGCCAGCTCCCGCGCCACCAGAGGATCCCATGCCAGGCATCAATGACGGACTGCCTGAAGCACTGGGAGGCTGATTGCCGGACGGGGCTGCCGGGCTGGCTGGCGCGGACATGCTCGGGGGGGGCATAGTACCAGGGTGGTGCTCGGAATGACCGTCCCCCGACTGGCCGAACGCCTGAAGGGCGGACAGGCTAACGAGCGCGAATGCCGCAGTCCGCACAAAAAGCACGACAGAAGATCGTTGGCACGCCCGGTGTGTAAAGAATCTCTGTATCATCAAATTATTGCCACTCGAACTGGAACCTGTCCAGCGTCCCTGCTTGTCATTCAGCTTGCTGGTTTAGCTGAGTGATTCCGAAAAGGACTAAGCCCTGCCAGCGACACATGACGAGTAGTTCAGCGTAG
>NZ_JBWXGA010000341.1:0-425 GCF_059900815.1 Lactobacillus sp. C449L
GTGCAGGGCTGGTGCCCACCCCTGCCGATCCTGAGGCGGCTCGGCTTCCGCACGGCCCGTGAGATCGACACGGAGCGCTATGCCCTGAAGGCACTCCGGGGTGACTTCGGTCCCATCGGGCCGGATCCCCACGACCATGACAGCCGCGCCAGCCATGCTCTGCAGGCCGCACGCCTGTGAGCCGGCGGCTCATTCATCCTGGAGATTATCATGAATGGGAATGGTCGAGACAGTGGCGACTTCCCGACCTCGGCAGGGATCCTGCTCGGGATGGGGCTTGGCGGGTTCTTCGATGGCATCGTGCTGCATCAGATTCTGCAATGGCACCACCTGCTCACAAGCGCCGGTTACCCGCCCGACAGCATCGAGAACCTGCAGGTGAACACGCTGTGGGACGGCCTCTTCCACGCCAGCACCTATGTCTT
>NZ_JBWXGA010000342.1:0-425 GCF_059900815.1 Lactobacillus sp. C449L
GCCGGTGACGGTCGCCTGGAGCTGGTAGGTGATGACGGTGCCCGGCACCTTCTCGTCGCCGCCCCAGGGATCCAGGAACGACTGCGACTTTTCGAGCTCCACGTCGGCGGTCGGGGTCGCCGGCGTGTAGATCACATAGGTGCCGGTGTCGTCGTCGTCGCCGCCGCTGAGGCCGGCCACCACGCTGATGGTGACGGGATCGCCGCCGATCGTGTCGGTCGCGGTGGTGACCACCGTGCCCGGCGCGCCGGTGCCGCTGACGGCCTCGGCCAGCAGCTCGAGATCGCCCTCTTCACCGTCGTCGAGATCGCTCGGGATGTTCGAGCGGACGATCACCCAGATATTCTCGTCGGCCGGGATGACCGGAGTGGCGGTGATCAGGGGCTCGCCCGGATCGACGACGCCGTTCTTGTTCTGGTCGTGAT
>NZ_JBWXGA010000343.1:0-425 GCF_059900815.1 Lactobacillus sp. C449L
GCTTGTTTCATTCGGACGAACGATCGTGATATATTGGATACAACGCTATGCGTCACAGCGGAACGGAGGGACCGGATGGAGCGTTTTGCGCCGGAAGCGCATTTCTCGTTCGATGCCAGGCTCGGTATTCCGACGCCGGAGCTGCGGCGGGAATGGACCGAGTTCACCGCGGCGGAGCAATCGGCGATATTATATTATTGGGAGACGGTTCGCGGAGCGATTCCGGACCGGATTTTCGCTTTCGAGCGGGAAATCATCGAATTGCAGGGCCGGCTCGACGATGAGGAAAACTTCGAGACGGTCTGCGACATGACGTGGGAAATCGCGGACCGGGCGAGCCGGATCAACGATTTGCATCTATACTTCCGCTTGAATCAGGACTGATGACGAGTTAACTGCAATCGAGCGATAGGCGGAACACATTG
>NZ_JBWXGA010000344.1:0-425 GCF_059900815.1 Lactobacillus sp. C449L
AGCGCGGATGACGCCGATTCGCTGCTGTTGGCCGCCGCTCAGCTCGGAGGGGTACCGGTCCCGATACTGATTCGGGTTCAGTCCTACCATGTCCATCAACTCGTCAATTCGTTTCAGATAGGAGGACTTGTCCATCCCCTTTAATCGCGGCACGATGGCTACATTATCCTTGATTGTCATGTGCGGGAAAAGTCCGATCTGCTGAATGACATACCCGATATTCCGGCGAAGCTTAACCGGATCGGTTTTGGCGATATCATTGCCGTCCACCAGGATTAGACCGGAGGTTGGCTCTACCAGCCGATTAATCATCTTCATGGTTGTCGTTTTTCCACATCCGCTAGGCCCGATCAAGGTAACCAGTTCGCCTTGCTTAATTTCCAGATGAATGCCTTTGAGCGTTGGAGTACCGCCGTTGTAGGATT
>NZ_JBWXGA010000345.1:0-424 GCF_059900815.1 Lactobacillus sp. C449L
GGCCCATCCTGGGCCTCGTGCATGTGGCCCATAAGTTCCGGAGCCCTCTTGGCTTGTCCCTTACCGGGATGATGCTGCTGGTGGTCCTGACCGGTTACGTCGGCCGGCACCTCCTGTTGCGAATTTCGACAGCCGTGAAAGGCGAGCGATCACGGCTTGCAGCGCTGACGGCGGAGTTCGAGGAAGCAGCTGCCGCTCTGCCCATCGACTTGGCCGGTTCCCGCCCGTGGTGGCAACACATGTTCGAGCGCGAGGCCGCAGAAGGCCTGACGGCTCGCCGCGTCGAGGAGCTCGCGCGGGGCATAGCAGATGTCGAGCACGCGATCCGGGCGGAGGAGGTGACCCGCGACCTTTTCGAGCGCTGGCTGCCGATCCACACGGTGACGGCCATCCTGCTCTACGGCCTCCTCGCCCTGCATGTGTG
>NZ_JBWXGA010000346.1:0-424 GCF_059900815.1 Lactobacillus sp. C449L
GCCTTTCTTGCCATGCTGGATCAATCGAAGCGGACTTGAGGCGGCGCGGTTTCCGTCCTAGCCTTCGTCATGATTGGGGGAGGGGCACAATCCATCCCGATCGTCTGCTAGGGAGCATCAATATGCGCAACTCTGTTTCGAAGATCGTGGCCGGTTCGACGATCGCGGGCGCCGCCCTCCTCCTGGCCGCCTGCGGCGGCGGCGGGGAGGCGGAGGCCGACAACACCGCGATGACCGAGATGAACGCCGCCGACACGATGATGGACGGCACCACCAACGACATCACCGCCGTCGACGCGGCCACCGGCGCGGACGCCGACATGGCGCTCGACAATCTGGCGACCGACCTGAACGCGGCCGGGGCCGGCGACGCCAACATGGCGGAGACCAACGGCCTCTGATCCCGCTTCCGGGCGACCGTGGC
>NZ_JBWXGA010000347.1:0-424 GCF_059900815.1 Lactobacillus sp. C449L
GATCGACCCCGGCGAGCAGGAGGCGCAGCACGCGCGCCGTCAGCACCTGCGTCTTGCCCGTCCCGGCCGACGCGGACAGCGCCGCATGGTCGCGCGGGCTCGACGCGCGCAACTGCTCGCCGCCGAGCCGCGGAAGCGCGCTCATTCCCCTAGCCACGGAAGCGCCTCTCGATGGATTTCGCCGCGGGCGGCCGGAGCGGGGTCAGAAGATGATCGCGCCGACGATGAACGCGATCGCAGCGATGGTCCAGTCCCGCTGCGTCATCCTCTTCAGGAAATCCATGGCTTGCCTCCCTTTGTCGAACCGGGGTAGCGCCCCGGCGGCGCGAGCGATTATGAGCCGCAGCCTTGTCGTCTGTCCACCGGAGCGATTCCATGGCCCGTGAGCCCCGTTACCCCGAAGATGCGCCCATCCAGAAGGAGG
>NZ_JBWXGA010000348.1:0-424 GCF_059900815.1 Lactobacillus sp. C449L
GGGGCGGATCCGGGAACGACACGTTCGTCTTTGGCGGGCCCGGCTCGGGCATCGACACGATCCACGATTTCGGCCAGGCCAGGGGCGATCGCGATCTGATCGACCTGAGAGCCTACGCGACCAGCTTCTCCGACCTGCAGATCGAGTACAGCGACGGCAACGCCATCATCACTCTGACGGCAGGAGCAAGCGGAGGGCTCGCGGTCGACCAGATCACCGTGCTCGGGGTCGCCAGCTTATCCAGCGCCGACTTCCTGATCTGAGCCCGCGGGGAACGGTTGTCCGTCGTCCCGGCAATAGAGCCGAGAGTCCGATCGACAGGTCGGGCTCTCCCATCCCGCAGAGGATGCGGGATTTCGACGTTGCAGCGTGCGCGCATCGCTCTCGCGGTAATCGGGGATCTCACCCGGCGTTGTCCGATGAT
>NZ_JBWXGA010000349.1:0-424 GCF_059900815.1 Lactobacillus sp. C449L
ATCCAATATAATGGGATTTATGAATTTTACTGACATTTTGAGTAACTTGCCCCACTACCGCAATATCACAAGCTTCTGCTAAGTTTTCTAATTCCTTCATCGAATACTGGAAGTGATCATGGCTATTCAAATTGACACCAACAAGGAGCGCTTTCTGTCTTTCTGCCATATTTAATTCCTCCATTTCATCAAACATAAAAAACACAGACTAATCCCGCCTGTGCTTACGTAAATGGAAGAGGCCCGCAATCAATAGTTTGGCCTTTTAGTCATAAAAATGGGTACACTTTTCCCCTCTTAAAAGGTAAAAGTGTGGAATCATTTTTTGAAGACAGCAAAAAAAGAGGGGCGAAATTCGTCCCCTTTTATCCTTACATACCGTAAAATAAAAGGCTTCCTAAAAGTAGGCAGACCAATCCCATTT
>NZ_JBWXGA010000350.1:0-423 GCF_059900815.1 Lactobacillus sp. C449L
GCAGCGAAAGGACGGATCGGTTCATCGGGACGGAATTTTGGGCCATACTACTCCGCCCGGCCGGCCCCTGCCCGGCCTCTTTATCCGGAGACACCATCATGATCCAGGAGATTGCCAGCATCCATGTCCGCGAAGGACAGGAAGCCCTGTTCGAGGCCGGCGTGGCGCAGGCCAAGCCGCTGTTCCTGCGGGCCCGCGGCTGCCACGGCATGGAGCTGTACCGCAGCATCGAGCAGCCGCAGCGCTACACGCTGGTGGTGGATTGGGAAACCGTCGAAAACCATATGGTGGATTTCCGGGAATCTTCCGATTTTCAGGAGTGGCGCAAACTCGTGGCGGGCTTCTTCGTCGAGCCGCCCCAGGTGCACCACGAGCAAAAGGTGGTCTGAGGTTCAGGCCGCGTCCGGCGGATCGTCATACTTG
>NZ_JBWXGA010000351.1:0-423 GCF_059900815.1 Lactobacillus sp. C449L
GCGACAGGTGTTGATATAACCGGTTTTCCGGGTATGCTTCGGTCAGCCGCTTGACGCCCGTCTCGAGCAAATCCACGTCGCAATTCGCCGGGTTCCATTTCTCCGGATCGTCGGACTGCCTCGCGGCGACGTAAAACGCGCCGTCCTTCCATACGACGGCCGAATAGCCGAACAGCGGCAGCGGCTCCGCGCCCGGACGCTTGACGTAGCCCGGCAGCAGCAGCCGAGTGTAACCTTGCGGCAGCAGCGCGCCGACGGCGAAGACGTCGCCTTCGTCCAAGCGCGTCATCTCGCCCGTCTCCGCATGCGCCGCTACGGGACGCGTTCCGGGGAGCGAGACGAGCGTCGCCCCCTCCGGAAGCGGAATGAGTTCCTCTTCCAGGATGTCCGTGATGGCGTCTCCGCCGCGGCCGAGCGCGATAT
>NZ_JBWXGA010000352.1:0-423 GCF_059900815.1 Lactobacillus sp. C449L
GTCAACAAGACCAGGGACGAGGCGATGCGCGCCTGGCGGGACGAGGAGGACAACCGCGCCCTGTTCGAGCGCGACGATCGGGAGGGCGACGGCCCGCACATCCTCAATCGCAGCTTCTCCGGCACCTACTGAGGTCGCCGAGGGTGGAGGAGGGCCCGGCCGCAAGGCCGGGCCCTTTTCTTTCCCTGCCGCCGCCGCAAGAGAGAGGCTGAAGGAGAATCCGATGACTCGCGCCTGGCATCTCAAGTCCCGCCCTGCGGGCATGCCGACGATGGACAATTTCGAGCTCAGGGAAGTGGCGTCCGCGCCGCTGAACGAGGGCGAGGTCCGCGTCCGCAACCTGTGGCTGTCGGTGGATCCCTACATGCGCGGGCGGATGAACGACGTGCAGAGCTATGTCGCGCCCTTCGCGCTGGGCGAGCC
>NZ_JBWXGA010000353.1:0-423 GCF_059900815.1 Lactobacillus sp. C449L
GCGCGGGAATGACGCGGATCGGCCTACTGCCCCATGTTGAGGACGAAGACCGGCCCGATGTCGACCGTGTGCGTGGCGTTGGCGAGGTGGAGCGAGACGGTAAGTTCGCCCGCCGCATAGTCGCGGTCGGCCGTGCCCTCGACCTCGTGCAGCTGCCATTCGGGCGTGATCGTCGCCGGGCCGGCGAAGACGGCCGTATAGGGCGCCTGGGCGAGCTGGACGGTGTTGTAGGGGAGGGTCGAGCTGGCCGCGCCGTTCTCGCCCTTCTCCAGCCGCGCCCAGAAGGCGAGGATCAGCTTGTCGCCCGCCTTGACCGGCTTGGTGATCGGGCTCGCCACGGCGATGGTCCATGCCTGGTCGCTCCTGGCCGGCACCGCGATGCGGAGCGCCTTGCCGCCCTGCACCGTGTCATCGTTGCGCGGC
>NZ_JBWXGA010000354.1:0-423 GCF_059900815.1 Lactobacillus sp. C449L
GCGCAGCATCCGCCATCGAATAAACTGAATCGGCACGCCGGAACCGGTCTCGATTGCGCGCGTTCAACTCTCGAACAACTTGAGAGTAAGGACCTTCTAATGCGTAAGATCGTTATGGCTGCCTCAGCAGCTGCCCTTTTTATTATACCTAATCTTGACTCGGCCCAGGAAGGCACTGCGGCAGGCGTTGCGACCGGCGCCGTGACGGGCGCCATCGTGGGCGGCCCGGTGGGCGCCGTCATCGGCGCCGGCGTCGGCGTCGTGGCCGGCGGCATCTCCGAGCAGAACGCCAGAACCCAGCCGCCGGCCGGCGTCGTGGTGGTTCCGGGCGACACGGTGACGACGGGCTCCATCCGCCAGCGCACCTGCGTCGAGGACGCCTACGGCCAGCTCGCCTGTCAGGACGTGATCCGGTAAGAGGAT
>NZ_JBWXGA010000355.1:0-422 GCF_059900815.1 Lactobacillus sp. C449L
CTATGCCTATGTCGGCAACGATCCCGTCAATCTGGTAGACCCGCTGGGACTGCAGGGACAGGACGAAGCCGAAGAAGAAATTTTTGTGTATGGCAGGCGTCTCCGGGCACATTCCTGGCTCGAAATCTTTTTCGGAGGCAATAGCGGACGAGGCAATAGCACACAAGGAAGCCGAGAAGGCCGGACAGGCTTACGAAAAAATTATGAGTCGAAGCCACTTCCTCGGTGTCTGCAGAATTTCTTGAAGGGAAGGATTAAGAGCAATCCTGCAGATATTCGATTGCATAGAGGTTCTCCATTTGAATTAACTGGAAATTCTGTGACGTTTGGCAACAACATATATTTGGCTGGGAACAGCTATGATCGTACCGATCGGGCTGCAATGATCCACAAGTTCCACGAGATTCAGCACACCAGCCAAT
>NZ_JBWXGA010000356.1:0-422 GCF_059900815.1 Lactobacillus sp. C449L
TTTAAAAAGAGACTATCCCAAGCAGATCATTCCGCTCGGCGACAGCCTCGGTGTTGCGCGTACATATGGCAGAAACCCGGTTGTTCAGTTATAGCGAATACTCCTCGGCCAATTTCATGATCTCCTCGTAAGCCTGTTCCGGCGTAATCGAGCCGAACATGATTTTTTCACCTACCGCCTTGTAATCCTTCTGGACGAAATTGGTCCACCCCTGCGGCTCCGGTACGTAAGTTTGCGCATCCGGGGCCGTATTCGTAATGAGATTGATGCCCATCTTGTCGGCTTCGCTCAGTTTCGGTGTCAGCTTCTCGACGATTTGGCCGGAAACCGGTACGCCGCGGGACGTTCCGAGAATTTCAGCCGCTTCCGGATCATTGATAAACCAGTCTATAAATTTCTTGGACGCTTCCACCTGCTTGGAC
>NZ_JBWXGA010000357.1:0-421 GCF_059900815.1 Lactobacillus sp. C449L
AAGCCCAAGAACCCGGGCGGGAATGGAGGCGGCGGCGGTATCCGGACGGTCCCGAAGGTGCCGCTCGTCCGCGCATGAGTGCAGAAGCGGCGAAGAGCGACGGACTCGATCTGACGCTTGGCGCGGAGGAGCGGCCGGCAGCGCCGAGCGGCTTGCCGGCCAAACGCAAGGCCCGGCCCTGGTCGCGTATGCGCTTTCGCATCGGGGGATCGCTCGGCGAGGCAACGACCGCCGCCGCCGTTCCGGCGATCGTCGAAGGGCAGGAGGAGGGCCAGCCGCAGCGGCCTCAGAGGCACAAGAAGACATGGCGCGAGCAGCGCTGGGAGCGGCGCCGGCGGCGGATCTGGTTCGAGGAGGTTCTCGCCTGGTTCCTCGTCCCCGTGATCCTGATCTCTGTCTATTGGGGTGTGACGTCCGGCCT
>NZ_JBWXGA010000358.1:0-420 GCF_059900815.1 Lactobacillus sp. C449L
CTCCTGCTTCTAAGCAGATTTCTCCAAGAATAATCGCAGTAAGAGGAGTTAAGCTTGCTGGTTTTACAACCACGGAACAACCAACCGCAATTGCTGGAGCAATTTTCCATGCAGCCATCATTAATGGATAGTTCCAAGGAATGATTTGCGCACAAACGCCAACAGGCTCTTTTTCTGTGAAATTATGAAACTGGCCTGGCATATTGTTTACTACACCGCGATGGCCAACAATGGCAGCCGCATAAAATTCAAAATCTTCAATAGCTTGGGTTACTTGGCCTTGAGCCGCAGCCAATGATTTACCAGTATCCAAAATCTCTAATTCTACAATCTCATTAAAACGGGAACGCATAATTGCAGCAATTTTGTTCAAAACTTGTGAACGGCGGTTAATTGGGTATTTGCGCCATTTTCCATGAT
>NZ_JBWXGA010000359.1:0-420 GCF_059900815.1 Lactobacillus sp. C449L
GAATAGCATATGTTTTTCTACAAACCCTGTAATAGCCAATGGTGTAGTCACCCATTCAGGGTATGAAAAATGATTACGCCTGTAGAATAATTTATTCGAAATTGTTGGTGAATCGATAAAGTGAATAGGAGACTCTTGATTCTCAGGGTTTATTTTTCGGGTAGTGAGATAGGGCCTGGCTCCATAAAATTCATTGTTATCCATTTTACCCTCCGTGAGATGAAATCTATGTAGTTATGAATATGTAAATTCTTTATTCTTCACTACAGTTATTTCAGATTTTCAGGTGCGGAGGGACTTCGGGGTTACAATGCTGAACATGGTCAATGATAAACCAACACATTTACTTAAAAAAGCAGTAAATCATAGGAATTCCCAAAACTAAGGCCAGACACCAAACTAAAATGATGATTGAGCCTG
>NZ_JBWXGA010000360.1:0-420 GCF_059900815.1 Lactobacillus sp. C449L
TCCATGAAATGGACGTGCGAGATCGACTGGAAAGGCTGGACGATGGTTTCTTCTACTTGAAGAGGCACGTTCTCCATCTGAGGAAGAAGCTCAGCAATATCGCTTTGCGGAAGACAAGATAGAAGCTGGTTCCGCGTTTGTCTCTGGCTCATACCGCACCCCAGACTGGACAATACGGCTGGGGTTACCGGGGGGCAGCATCAGCGACCTTTACTTTTGTTAACGGGGGTACGAAAGGCGACGTTCGTCCGCAGCGACCGGGATGCCGCGACCCGGCGGGCCCTTGCCCGGCCGGGGCCACCATGTGAGAGGGCGGTAGGAGATGGAGAACCATGGCCCTCGACACAGCTACCGGCACCTTCGCCATCGCGCCCACGCCATTCACCTCCGAGGGCGCCATCGACTTTCAGTCCATCGACC
>NZ_JBWXGA010000361.1:0-420 GCF_059900815.1 Lactobacillus sp. C449L
GAGATGATCCGATCCGAATCCGAGGGGGGACTGGCGCTGACGTCTCTGAGGCCGTGCTCCTCGGCAAACGCACACCAGCGATCCAAAGGCAGCGCATTGTTTCGCGGCCTCCGGAGCAGTGCGATCAGATCCGCATATCCCCCGACCGCGATTTTGAAATCGCTCGCCGGAACAGCAGACCCGGGGGGAGCAGCGGGGTATAGGCAAAGCATGCCGCCGACCGCATCCCGGACATCCTTCCCGTTCCCCCTGCGCAGGCTGTCAGTGACCGTGAAGCGGTTTTCCAGCGCCTGTTGATACGGATTGGAGCCATCCAGATCGCGCCGGCCACCGTCATCCTTTTCGAGCGACCATGGACCGTTCACGCCTCCGTGAACCGAATGGATGTAGGCCTTGATCTCGACGACGATCGCTGTAGCG
>NZ_JBWXGA010000362.1:0-420 GCF_059900815.1 Lactobacillus sp. C449L
GCGCCTAACCAGCGCCTTTGCCAATGGTTTCATTACGGAGATGAACGGGCGGGCTCAGTTGCCGGAGCGGCTGACGACGCGGCCGCTGCGCGCATCGACATCGACCCAGATGACCCGCCCCTCGCGCATGAACTTCAGGCGATAGGTGCGGCCGTCGAACTCCGGACCCAGGTAGCGCGCGCCCCGCATTTCGGACCGGACGCGGGCCTCGATCGCCGGCAGCGGCAGGATCTGGCCCTCGCGCTGCCGGCGGTGGCCGATCAGGCCGCGCACCAGCCGCTGCGGCCGCTCCACCGGGTCGCCATGGGCGGGGAAGTAGATGCGGTCGTCACGCCTCGTCAGCTTGTCGAGGCTGGCGAGATAGGCCCCCATGTCGCCGTCGGGCGGCGCCACCACCGTGGTCGACCATCCCATCACATG
>NZ_JBWXGA010000363.1:0-419 GCF_059900815.1 Lactobacillus sp. C449L
TTCGAAAATCTCTGCAGCCACACAAGAGAATCCATGATCAATTCTTCAGATCAAGCGGACCACTCGGCAGCTTTTCCGCAAGAATTGACCTTGGTTTCTTAATCGGCATCTATGGCGATGAATTTCATCGCGATCTGGTGACGATCAAAGATATAAGGAACGCGTTCGCTCACGATCTTAAGATATTAGATTTTTCTCACCAGAGAATGGCTGACTTGGCATTTAATCTTAAGCTCGTAGATACTTACTATAAAGATGTAGACTACATCAAGCACGCTGGAGAGCTCGCCCTCAGAGGTGAATTCCCCGACGATCTGCACCTTCCAGCAGTCTTGGCGCATCCTAATGCTCCCATGTGGGCGAAGACGCCGAAAGGGCGGTTCATCATGACGCTTCAGGTCATGGCTTTGCTCTTATTG
>NZ_JBWXGA010000364.1:0-419 GCF_059900815.1 Lactobacillus sp. C449L
GGCGTGGACGCCTCCAGGATCCCCGCCGCGCTCGCGCCCGGCCTCGGCAACTCGGCCGTGCTCCAGGCGATCTTTCCCCGCATGGTCGCGAAGGACTACGCGCCCCGCGGCTATGCCCGGCAGATCCTGAAGGACCTGGAACTCGTGCACGAGGCGACGCGGGCTCAGCATCTCGCGATGCCTATGCTCTCCCAGGCGCTCACCATGTTCCGGCTGATGGTCTCGCAGGGAAAGAGCGAGCTCGACGGGGCGGGCGTCGTCACCCTGTTTCCGGAAGTCGAGGCTCATTGAGCCAGCATTAGCGCCGGTCGGCAGGGAAGCTCGGCGCTACCCCCAAGACATGCGCCTCGACCGGATGGACGATCCGACCTCGCCGGACCGGCATGGGCGGGGCCGCCGGAGCGTCCACGGGGAAGACG
>NZ_JBWXGA010000365.1:0-418 GCF_059900815.1 Lactobacillus sp. C449L
GCCGATGGTCATCACGAGCGGCATCAGGACGACCAGGATGCCGACGAGCAGGCCGGCGATGCCGCGCAGCACATATGCCCACCAGCGGTCCTGCTTGCCGGCCGCCCCGCGAATGCCGCTCGCCAGCGAGAAGACGCCGTCCACGAGCAGGAACGCCGCGAAGACGAGGGTGAAGGCGTACAGGGCGCTCGCCGGGAAGACGATGGCGAGGACGCCGAGGATGAGGGCGAGGACGCCGCGCGCGAGCGTCCAGCCCCAGTTCTTGCGGATGAGCGGATCGGTTCCGCCGCCCTCCGCCCTTTCCTGGACAGTGTTCATGAATGCATCTCCTTCATTGGTGACGATGGCGGGGCGGGCTCGCCCGCGATCCGGCCGCGCCAGAGCGAGGCGAGGATGCCGCCGGCCAGCAGGGCCAGGA
>NZ_JBWXGA010000366.1:0-417 GCF_059900815.1 Lactobacillus sp. C449L
GCAGAACAATGTGGACCAGCAGCTGTGGGGATCGCTCGGCCCGCGGCACTTCGGCTGGTTCGGCGGCGGCATTGTCAAGATCGCCTACCGGCTGCTGGGCCTCGGCCTCACTTATCTCGCGGCAGGCAGCGTGAACATCTGGCTAGCTCGGAGGCGCGACAAGGGCAGGCCCGCGCCGGGCTGAGAACGTATCTGGGCCGCAGCCGTCTGGGGACAACCGTTGGCGCTGACAAGCGCGGCTATCGGCACACTGTTCACCCCGGCGTTGATCGTGCCAATCTGGACATGGGCTAGGTGGTCTGCATTCACGGGATTCCGTTTAGCGAGAAGTTCTGATTCAAGGTTGGTGAAGGAGACGTGCCTTGAGCAGAGGGATGCTGACGGACGAGCAATGGGAACGGATCGAGGGGCATCTTC
>NZ_JBWXGA010000367.1:0-417 GCF_059900815.1 Lactobacillus sp. C449L
CTTCGTGGAAGCGCCACCCCCTTCTAGTTCCCGTCTGCTTAGAAGGGGACGCGAGCGCTGACGAAATTCGAACGGCCTAACACGTCGTAGAGCGTCGGGAAGGTGTTGCTCTGCTCACCGTTACCGCCGTTCTGGCCGCTGGCAGCCAGCGGCGGCTCGTTGTTGAGCAGGTTGCTAACGCCGAAGCTCAGCATCAGGTTTTCGCTTACGTTCGCCGACGCGGTCAGGTCGATGTAGCTCTCGGCACCGAACTCTTCCGAACCGTAGGTGGTTTCGGGATCGTCGTCCGTCGCCTTGCCGATGTAGCGCCACTGGCCGGAGATCGAGGCCGAGCCGAGGCCCAGCGTGGTCCGCAGTGTGTGCTTCCACTTCGGCGTCGGGACGCCGCAGCGGGCGCCGAAGCGACCAGCGCACTCG
>NZ_JBWXGA010000368.1:0-417 GCF_059900815.1 Lactobacillus sp. C449L
GCTTCTCGCCATGGCGGCCGCCATGGCGCTTCTGTTCGCGGCGCCGCTCGCGAACGGTCCGGCCCAGGCCGCAACGCCGAGCGTCGCAGAGCGCGCCGCCGTCACCGCGGAATACGCGCAATGGCGCCGCCATCGCCACTACAGGCGCCACTACTACCGGCCGCGATACTACTATCACCGCCGCTATTATCGCCCGCGCCACTACTACCGGCCCTATCGATATCACCGGCCCTGGGGGTACCGCCGGTACTACTGGTGAAGACGAAAGGGCGGCGACCGGGACGGCGCCGCCCTGCTTCATAGGAACCGGGCCTCCTCCGCGTCCGTTCTGAGCGAGCCGAAATCCCTTCCGACCGGCGCGCGAGCGAACGCCACACCCATGACTGACACCACCCGGACCCATGGACGCGCCGTCTC
>NZ_JBWXGA010000369.1:0-417 GCF_059900815.1 Lactobacillus sp. C449L
GAGACGAACGGGGGGCGATGATCCGGTTTTCAACCCGAAGCGAGTTCTTCGCGCTTGGACCGGGTCCCGAGATGACGAGACCTTTGGCAAACGGCTCGCAAGGCAAGTGAGGTATACAGGTAATCCAGCTCACAAGCGACATCCTGGGGATTTCGGCTTGTCGCCGCCGGCAGCGCCCCGGCAAAATGCGACTTTGTGCGACGATGCAGAAGTATTCACGCGCCCCGAGGCCTCGCGGCTACTCAGAGAAGGTGCTCTAAAAGCACTCGTAGATGCACGTTCTGTTGGCGATTTTCCGTTGCTAATCTGGGCAGTGCGGCAGGACGGCGTGGTCTTTGAGGCGCAGCTCGAAAATCGAGCCCGAGGAGAGTATCATGGATACCCCATGCCTCTCGCAGATCCCCTTCGGCCCGAAAT
>NZ_JBWXGA010000370.1:0-417 GCF_059900815.1 Lactobacillus sp. C449L
GTCTTTACACTATCAAAAATCGTTGGACCCACAAAATAGCCTTCTTCATTTACTTCATCATTCCGTCCATCCCTGATTAAGCGTGCTCCCTGTTCTTGCCCTGACTCAATATATTTCAATGTCCGTTCTTTATGGGATTCGCGGATCACAGGCCCAAGGAATACCCCTTTTTCCAAACCATTGCCGATGATAATTTCGTCAGCGGCTTGTTTTAACTTGTTTACCAGTTCATCCGCGATACCCCCAACTGCTACAACAACAGACGCAGCCATACAGCGTTCGCCTGCAGAACCAAAGGCCGCCATCGTAATATTGCGGACCGCATTTTCCATATCTGCATCCGGCAACACAATCGAATGGTTTTTCGCTCCGGCAAGCGCTTGAACACGCTTACCATTGGCAGCAGCTGTTTTATAG
>NZ_JBWXGA010000371.1:0-417 GCF_059900815.1 Lactobacillus sp. C449L
GGAATCCCACGCCATGGTTATCAAGTATATTCGGGTGGCGAGCTGATCGGCGAAGTAACAACCGGCACGCAGTCACCTACGTTAAAGAAAAATATCGGTTTGGCTCTTTTGAAAAAAGAGTTTACGGAAATTGGCACAGAGGTTGAGGTAGAAATCCGTTCAAAACGATTAAAAGCGAAAGTGGTTGCCACACCTTTTTATAAACGACCTAAAAAATAGAGGGGAAGGTTTTTTTGATGAAACATCGCTACTTACCGATGACGGAACAAGACAAGCAAGATATGCTGACAGCAATCGGTGTCACATCCGTTGATGAACTTTTCAAAGATATTCCTGAAAGTGTACGATTCAAGGGAGAATACAATATTAAACCTGCAAAATCAGAATCTGCCTTATTAAAAGAACTTACAAGATTAG
>NZ_JBWXGA010000372.1:0-416 GCF_059900815.1 Lactobacillus sp. C449L
TGCGCCGCTATGGCTGAGCGAGACCCTCGCCCGAGGGACGAAAATCCCGAATGGACTGAAGCCGACTTCGCGCGGGCTAAAGGCCCGGAGCACCTCCCCCTTCACGTTCTTGACGCATTCCCTCGCACAAAGGCGGCGATCGGTCGCCCGAAGGGGTCGAATAAGGAGCAGGTGACCCTCCGGCTCGACAAGGACCTGCTCGACCGGTTTCGCGCGGGCGGGCCCGGTTGGCAGACCCGTCTCAACGATATGCTGCGGAAGGCCGTGGGGGAGGGTTAGGTCACAGCACCTCGAACAGCCCCGCCGCGCCCATGCCGCCGCCGACGCACATGGTGACGACGACATATCTGACGCCGCGGCGCCTGCCCTCCAGCAGCGCGTGGCCGGTGAGGCGCGCGCCCGACATGCCGTAGGGG
>NZ_JBWXGA010000373.1:0-416 GCF_059900815.1 Lactobacillus sp. C449L
CCGCGCTCGGCATCGCCGATCCTTACGCAACTGAAGAAGGTGCCACCAACCCCAATGCCTGACGATTCCAGCAGCGCCCCGGAGGGGCGAAGTTTCCTCGGCGGTCTTCGGACCATGCTGTTCGGGGAGGAGAGCGAAGCGACGCTTCGCGAGGAAATCGAGGAAGCGCTCGAAAGCCACGAGGGCGAGGCCCCGATCGTCGGCGATCTGTCGCCCATCGAGCGGCAGATGCTCAAGAACCTGCTGCATTTCGGCGAAAGCACCGTATCCGACATCGCGGTGACGCGCGGCGACATCGTCGCCGTCTCCAGCACCTCCAGCTTCGACGAGCTGGTCCAGGCCTTTGCCGACGCGGGCCACAGCCGCCTGCCCGTCTACGAAGGCAGCCTCGACAGCGTCATCGGCATGATCCACAT
>NZ_JBWXGA010000029.1:0-701 GCF_059900815.1 Lactobacillus sp. C449L
TGTGGTTGGTGACGCCGTTCTCGAGCATGTCGAACAGCCGGTCGAAGCCGACGGTGGCGCGCCGGAACGGGGTCAGGTCGAAGTTGGTCCTCATATCAAAGTCCTCCAATGAGCAACTTGTGATGCGAGGTGCGCCGGAGAGAGCCGGCGCCCTCCGATATGCCGGGCCCGAACGGCACCCGACGCGAGCCCATATGGTTCGTGCTTGCAAATCTTCAAGAGGCCGGAAGACCAAATTCCCGGTCTTGGGCCGCACGCAGCCTACGGCTGGTTCCCCGCGCCATGAGGCGTTGCCTCACGGAAAGGAGGATGTGACAGCGGTACCGGTGCCGCGGGGTGGAGCAGGCCCTGCTCGCGGAGGGCGTCCCAGAAGGCGGCGGGGATCGCGGCCGCGATCATCGCCGCGGCGTCTTCGACGTGGCGCACCGTGCCCATGCCGGGGATGACCGAGACGACGCTCGGGTGGCCGAGCGGGAACTGGAGCGCGGCGGCGCGCAGCGGCACGCCGAATTCCTCGCAGATATCCTCGAGCGCGCGTACGCGGGCGAGCACGTCGGCGGGGGCGGGCCCGTAATCGTAATGCGGAACCCCGCCGCCGCGAACGCCGGTGGCGAGGATGCCCGAATTGTAGGGGCCGCCGACGATGATGCGGACGCCGCGTGCGGTGCAGAGCGGCAGGAATGAATCGAGCGGCTGCTGCT
>NZ_JBWXGA010000374.1:0-415 GCF_059900815.1 Lactobacillus sp. C449L
AGCTAAGCTGGCGCAATGATTAATCTCCCATGAGTGCTACCCAAGAGGGCGCGACAGTCGGTGGTACACCGTGGTCGTCGGAGGCAGACTTCCGGATGGGCTCAAGGCACCATAGTTCAAAGACCTTCTTCGCCAGCATTAAACATTATAGACCTGGAACCCAATTTTCATTCTCTGTGGTGAAGCACTTGTTTTGCGCTGCATGGATGGCTAACGGGTCATTACTTGAAGATCCGTCTGCCATGTCTGGGCGGCCTTTTCTTGTTTAACTAAAGGGCAGGAGAGTTGAAGAAGAAATGATAAAATATGTATAGCTAAATTGCACTTTTGGGACGTGAGTAAAACGGATAAAAGGTTATTGGAAATATATGTGGAATGGGAAGATAAATTAGATAAGGACGAGTGGTATTTTAGT
>NZ_JBWXGA010000375.1:0-415 GCF_059900815.1 Lactobacillus sp. C449L
TCTCGAAGCTGTTCCTGGATTATCTTCGCGTGCTCCAGCAGAACCCGGCCGGCCTGGGTGGGCGTCACGCCCTTCGTGTGCCGGACGAGCAGCATGGTGCCCAATTCGGCTTCGAGCTTCGCGAGCTGGCTCGAGACGGCAGACTGAGCCACGTGCACACGGGCGGCTGCTCCCGAGATGCAGCCCTGCTCAACGGCGTGGATGAAATATCGAAGCTGCTTCAGATTCATCGGGTCCACACAAGCAACCGTAGGCCTGGATGTTATCTGAAAAACAGATCGCAGCCAGCGGAATTTCATGGTTGGCGCAGGCCCGCGAGGGCGTGAAACTTGCTTCCGATCGGCAGAGGAAGCGGAGCCACGCTGTGCAGAAGACCATGACCATCAAAGCGACACGCCGCGCCGCTGTTGCGGGC
>NZ_JBWXGA010000376.1:0-415 GCF_059900815.1 Lactobacillus sp. C449L
GGTCATCGGCAAGCTCTGGATGGTCCTCCTCACGATCCCGGTCGTTCAGTGGATCCGGCGCCGGGACGAGCGGCTCGGCGTCGGCGTGGCGTGACGCTCAGCGTGGCACGATCGCGCGGAGGCCATAGACCAGAACCGTGAACGCGCCGATGCTGCCGAGATAGATCAGCACGAACCAGGCCAGGCGGGGCAGGCGGCTCAATACCCGCCCCCCACGATCTCCTCCGCCACCTTCCCGCGGAACACCCAGTAGGCATAGGCCGTGTAGGCGAAGGTGATGGGCACCGCGACGGCGTAGCCGACAAGCACGAAAATCTGCGACTCGGGCGCGTTGGCGGCCTGCCAGATCGTGATGTCCGGCGGAACGACATACGGAAACAGGCTGATCCCGAGTCCGAGGAACCCGAGCAGGAAG
>NZ_JBWXGA010000377.1:0-415 GCF_059900815.1 Lactobacillus sp. C449L
TTTTCTTACAATTTGGTATTCCTTCAATTTTGCAAGATTATATTTATCTTTGAATATTATCTTTCCCTTACTAATAGAAGTTTTTCCGCAAATCACATCAAGGAGAGTAGTTTTCCCGGCACCATTAGGACCGATTAGAAAATGAACTCTATTCTTCACTACTTGAAAGTCAAGATTGCTGATTGCTTTAAATCCACTGAATTCAACTGATATGCCTTTTGATTGCAGAATTATTCCGCTGTCTTGCATAAAGAAGAAACCACCTTTCTTGAAGATTTTTGAAAAAACCTAATAATCCATT
The DNA here is from genome assembly GCF_059900815.1 of Lactobacillus sp. C449L. Classification (NCBI taxonomy): domain Bacteria; kingdom Bacillati; phylum Bacillota; class Bacilli; order Lactobacillales; family Lactobacillaceae; genus Lactobacillus; species Lactobacillus sp. C449L. The sequence goes on from NZ_JBWXGA010000377.1 coordinate 302, forward strand.
CGGCAAGAAGACTACTACAATGACGAACAGAAAACCAAGAAAATATGTCCAAATATCTGGGTAAGACTCGCTAAAACCTGTTTTAGCACTATTGATTAAAACAGCTCCAAGTAC
>NZ_JBWXGA010000378.1:0-415 GCF_059900815.1 Lactobacillus sp. C449L
GTGAGACAGAAAGCGCAGCAATGACTATAAAACTGGGAACGATAAAGATATTTTGCGGCAAGATCGAAACAAAGGCGAGCAAAAAGCCGTTCCACCCCATCTGATTGACCAAAAAACCAACGGTAAACCCGACTACCATCCCCTTTAAAAATAATAAAACCAGAATAATCGGCAGTCCGATAATCGAGATACCTAGAATCCAAATGAACCCGATATATTTTACATTATGAGCAAGGCTAGTTGTGAACATCTCATGATCCGATGTTATTTTCCCCTGTGAAACCTGTCCAAAAAATTGGGATAGGTAATAAAACAAATCCTCTTTTTGCGTGAAGCTAAGGCTGTTCACAAGTACAGCCCCGAAGATGACACCCATTAAAAACAATACGGTTATAAACACATACAATGAGGAATG
>NZ_JBWXGA010000379.1:0-415 GCF_059900815.1 Lactobacillus sp. C449L
GCCTGCAAGAACCCGATCAAGGAACCATCACGATTGAAGGCGAAACCGCTTCCATTCGAGCCCCGCGGGACGCCCACCGCCTCGGCATCTACCTCGTACCTCAGGAACCCTTGATTTTTCCGAACATGACCGTAGAAGAAAACATTCTGATCGGCATGGAGGAAAAGCAAACACTGCTTCGCGAGAAACTGCGCACACTGATGAATCAGCTTGGCTGGAACCTCTCCCTGCACCAAACGGCAGACAGCCTCTCGATCGCCGAACAACAGCTTTTGGAAATCATGCGGGGCCTCATCCGGGAGGCACGCATCCTGATTCTCGATGAACCCACCTCCACCCTGACTTTTGCTGAAATCCGTACCCTGTTTCAACTGTTGCGCTCTCTTGCAGACAAGGGCATAGGACTATTTTATAT
>NZ_JBWXGA010000380.1:0-415 GCF_059900815.1 Lactobacillus sp. C449L
GCTGATAGTGGTCGAGCATCATGCGGTGGTTTTCGCGCCCGATGCCGGATTGCTTGTAGCCGCCGAACGCCGCGTGAGCGGGATAGGCATGGTAGCAATTGGTCCACACACGTCCCGCGCGGATCGCGCGGCCGAAGCGGTAGCAGGTGTTCGCATCCCGGCTCCACACGCCCGCGCCCAGGCCATAAAGCGTATCGTTGGCGATGTTCAGCGCCTCATCCTGGTCCTTGAAGGTGGTGACCGACAGGACCGGTCCGAAGATTTCCTCCTGAAAAATCCGCATCCGGTTATGGCCACGGAACACGGTGGGTTTTACATAGTAGCCGCCTGCAAGATCGCCTTCGAACCGGGCTGCCTCGCCGCCGGTCAGCAGTTCGGCGCCCTCCTGTTTGCCGATATCGATGTAGGATAGGAT
>NZ_JBWXGA010000381.1:0-415 GCF_059900815.1 Lactobacillus sp. C449L
ACGTCATCCCCACCTTCCTCCGGTTTGTCACCGGCAGTCTCCTTAGAGTGCCCACCTTAACGTGCTGGTAACTAAGGATAAGGGTTGCGCTCGTTGCGGGACTTAACCCAACATTTCACAACACGAGCTGACGACAGCCATGCAGCACCTGTCTCAGAGCTCCCGAAGGCACCAAGGCATCTCTGCCTCGTTCTCTGGATGTCAAGAGTAGGTAAGGTTCTTCGCGTTGCATCGAATTAAACCACATGCTCCACCGCTTGTGCGGGCCCCCGTCAATTCATTTGAGTTTTAACCTTGCGGCCGTACTCCCCAGGCGGTCGATTTAACGCGTTAGCTCCGAAAGCCACGGCTCAAGGCCACAACCTTCAAATCGACATCGTTTACAGCGTGGACTACCAGGGTATCTAATCCGGTT
>NZ_JBWXGA010000382.1:0-414 GCF_059900815.1 Lactobacillus sp. C449L
TCTCGATGATGTGCCCGAAGGCGTTGTTGGCGCGGGGATTGGCAGCATCGACCTGCTGCGCCGTGCGCCGCGTGTTGTTGGTCAGCATGACGTAGACGCGGTTGGTGACCGGGTTCGCTTCGATATCCTCGGGCCGGTCCATCTTGGTTGCGCCGACGACGTCGCCCGCGCGGCGCGTCTCGATCAGCACGTCCGCCTGGCTGCGGAAGCCGTTCGCCTCCGTCAGCGCGCCCTGGCCGTGCACCAGTGGCAGCCACGTTCCAGTGCCGTCCGGATTGTACTTCGCCACGAAGAGCGTGCCGGAATCGAGGAGGCCGAAATTCGCGGCGCGGTTCTGCCGGTCCACCCGGCCTTCGGTCACGAACTTGTACACGTAATCGAAGCGCTCGTCGTCGCCGAGATAGACCACATATC
>NZ_JBWXGA010000383.1:0-414 GCF_059900815.1 Lactobacillus sp. C449L
TAACCGGGGGAATTCAAGACAGCCAAGGGCAGCGATTTCAAGCTAAAATGAAGGAAAACGTCGGGGGCGAAGATATTGTTTAATCATCAAGTCTTCTCGCTGCGAAATACGATCTTTCTTCGCTTGATCGTTACGTTTCTTCTGATTCTGCTGCCGGTGTTGTCGCTCGGCGTGTACCTGTATAACTGGTTAGTGGAAACCGCGCGGGAGGATATCTCGAAGACGGCGGTTTAGCAAATCGAATTTTACTTGACCGATCTCGAGAACGAAATCGAACGCATGAAGCTGCTGCAATATAGTCTGCTCGAGGATGAGGATTTGAACGAATTGGCCTTGACCTGGCAGACGATGGGCACGATCGATCGGATGGATCACATCAACTCGCTCGTGAAGCGATTGTTTACGATCCAAAAC
>NZ_JBWXGA010000384.1:0-413 GCF_059900815.1 Lactobacillus sp. C449L
GGCCCGTGCCGTCCTTGCCCGTGCCCTGCCATACCGCTCGCGCCTTCCTGACCGACATCGCACCCTCCTGGCTTGCGGAACCCGTCCACTTGGGCCGTTCCGGAGCGTTTGTCGACAGGCGCGAAGCGCAATTCCGGCTCAGGAGCCCGTCGCGCCCGCCTCCTGGTCCGGGGGAGGCGGCGCCTCGGTCTCGACCTGACCGCGGCGCTGGAGAATGAGCGCAGCGTACCAGCACAGCCCCGCCCAGGCAGCGCCCACGCACCAGCCGGCGAGGACGTCCGACGGCCAGTGCACGCCGAGATAGACGCGGGACGCGCCGATCACGACCGTGAGGACGATCGCGAGCAGCAGGAAGAACAGCTTCACCCGCCGCGGCTTGTGCACGCGGGCGAGCAGGGAGCCGAGCGTCAGAT
>NZ_JBWXGA010000385.1:0-413 GCF_059900815.1 Lactobacillus sp. C449L
CGCCGGGCATAGTCGGCCGCATCCTGTGCCAGCGCTTCGGCCGGGCTCAGCACGGGCACGTCCCGCGCGGCTGCCGGCGCGGCCGCCAGCGCCGCCGCGCCCGCCGCGATCTTCAGCAAGGTCCGGATGCCGCCCACGCGCGCTTCCTGCCGTCCGCCGGCCGAACCGGGCATGAACGTCAGGCCAGGCTCTTCAGCGGCACCGCAGGATCGGCGAGCGCCGCCCGGTCCGGCTTGGCCCCGGCCAGCACCAGCGCCCGGCCGCCGACATAGTCCTTGACCGCGTTGACGCAGTCGAGCGCGACCACCCGGCCCTCCCGCAGGTAGACGACCGAGAAGCGCGCCGTCTCCGGATCGCCGCGCAGCACCGCCTCGTCATGGCCGGCGGACAGGCCCACCGTCTGGAGCTTCAGG
>NZ_JBWXGA010000386.1:0-412 GCF_059900815.1 Lactobacillus sp. C449L
CGCATGACGATCCCGCGCTCCCAGCAACCGCGCTGCGGCCGTGCCGCGGCCAAGGCGGCTCCCCTCGAAGCGGCGTCCGCTTCGACCCTTGAAGCCGGCCCGCATCGCTGCAGCGAGCACGGCGTGGAGATACTTGCGTCCACGCGGCGATGCCGAGGCCCGCATACGGCCGAGCCGTGGCTCGAAGTCGTCGTCGTGCATGCGTGCTCGCCTGTCAGCTCCGCCCCAGTGTGGCGCACAAGGTCCACTCCGCCGAGGTCCCTCCCGACGAATTTCAGGCGCGCCAGACGCCGCTCGCACGCCGCCGCCGAGGACCCGGCGGCGGCGCTGAGGCGCCTCAGCCGCTACGGGCTGCTTTTCCGGCGTGTAGCGGCTGCGAGGATCCGCTTGGCCGCACCGAGCGAACCAGAGG
>NZ_JBWXGA010000387.1:0-412 GCF_059900815.1 Lactobacillus sp. C449L
TACCAGCGGTTACTGACCCTGCAGGGGGTTCGTTTTATGTCGAGAAGCTTACAGATGATATAACGGAGGCGGTATGGGGGAAATTTCTTGAAATCGAACAGCAGGGGGGTATCATCCACGCTTTAAAAGAAGGCATCATCCAGGCGGAAATTGCAGATATTTTTCAGCAAAGGCAAAGAAACGCGGCTGTGCGGAAAGAAAGCATCATTGGAACAAATGTTTATCCAAATCCTGCTGAAAAAGTGAAAAAGGTGGAAAAAGCAACAGCTGAACCAAAGAAAACAACGGATTCCATCGAAATCACGCCAATCCCCAATCGAAGAGTCGCTGAAGAATTTGAAAGGATCCGCCTTCGCGCTGAAGCCCATGCAGCCAGCTGCGGGGAAATTCCAAAGCTTGGCTTGATCAATAT
>NZ_JBWXGA010000388.1:0-410 GCF_059900815.1 Lactobacillus sp. C449L
CTTGTTCATAGGAGCGACAAGAGCGACCCGACATGCTCTATCAAGCATTCCGTGCAGTTTGCATAATAGCGCAAACCGCGCGAGACTGCGAAGCAGTTGTTTTAGAGTTCAAGGGGGATGCATGACCGTTCAACCTAGTGACTACCGAACTCCAGGGCAGCTTATTGAAGCGCTTCTGAAGGACCGGGGTTGGACTAAGCGTACATTGGCAATCGTGCTGGAGGAGGACGAAACTAAGATCAATCGGATTACGTCGGACAAGACGCCGCTCGACGCGAAAATGGCGGTGGCGCTGGAAGAGGTGTTCGGCGTCGAGGCAGAGGAGTTCCTGCTTCTTCAAAAACGATATGAACTTGCCAATGCCCGTTATGTGATGCGTCCGGACCCGCGTCGCGCCACGAGAGCCCATC
>NZ_JBWXGA010000389.1:0-410 GCF_059900815.1 Lactobacillus sp. C449L
GATCCTAGCAGCTATTTTGACGCGCTTGCTGCGGTCGACAAGGCGGGCAACATACTGGAGGTCGAAAAGGATTACACGGCGCCTGGCAAACCCGGATACGTCGTCCGGCTGGAAGATGACCAGCGGCTGCTAAGCACGATGCGCTGGGGCTTCCCGACGCGCAAACCGCGCACGCGACCAGCGCGCGACGGGGAATTGCCCTTCCTCTACAACTGGTGGACCAACGCTCGGAACATGCAGAGCTACATGTGGAAGCCGTGGTTGATGAAGGCCGAGCACCATTGCCTGGTGCCCTTCACCCACTTTTCCGAACCCAAGGTAGCTGCCGATCGGAAGGCGCCAGGCGACACCAACTGGTGGTTCACCGTCGAGGATCAGGTGGTACCGTGCTTTGCCGGCTTGTGGAAGGT
>NZ_JBWXGA010000390.1:0-410 GCF_059900815.1 Lactobacillus sp. C449L
TCGTCGATCCATTCGAGGACGAGATACCAGTTATTCTCCGGATCACGACCGATCTCGATCAGGCGAACAATGTTAGGGTGGTCCAGCGTCTGAAGCATCGTCGCCTCGCGCTGGAACCCTTCGCGGGCCCGCTGGTCGTCGGGTCCGAACTTGACGCGCTTGACCGCGACGAGTGCCGCAGACTGCTTGTCCAGCGCCTTGACCACAGTCGCCTGCGCGCCGCCGCGGACCACGTTCGTTAGAACATAGCGGTCACCAAGCTCCTTCGTCTCCCCCCTCATCGAGCGTTTGCTCCCTGCTCGCTGTCCCCATCCCGTACTTCTGTTAAGAAGTAACACGGTTCAGCGATAGCGATAGTGGCCCAGCTACTCGACTTGGCTCCGACAAACATCAGGGATGAAGCAGCCTAG
>NZ_JBWXGA010000391.1:0-410 GCF_059900815.1 Lactobacillus sp. C449L
CCGCAGCTCGTGCCGCTGAGCGTCCCGGACGATCCCCTGGCCGATCTCGCCGCCGCGATGCAGGACACGCTTCTGGCCGACGGCAACCCCGATCCGTCGGGCGACAACAAGAATATCCCGGCCGGCTATACCTACCTGGGCCAATTCGTCGACCACGACATCACGCTTGACACGACGCCCCTCGAGCAACAGCGGGCTGACCCCGAGGCGACCAGGAATTTCCGCACGCCCGCGCTGGACCTCGACTCCGTCTATGGCGACGGCCCCGGCATCCACCCCTATCTGTACCAGCGCGACCCGAAGACGTTCCGCATCTCCGAAAAGCTGCTCATCGGGCACACGTCCGCCTCCGGCGACGGGGCGAACAAGCAGATTCCCGCGCACGACAACGACCTGCCGCGCAACCAGGT
>NZ_JBWXGA010000392.1:0-410 GCF_059900815.1 Lactobacillus sp. C449L
GTATCCGGGAGTCAGACGGTGAGTGCTAAGATCCATCGTCAAAAGGGAAACAGCCCAGATCATCAGCTAAGGTCCCCAAGTGTGTGTTCAGTGGGAAAGGATGTGGAGTTGCACAGACAACCAGGATGTTGGCTTAGAAGCAGCCACCATTGAAAGAGTGCGTAATAGCTCACTGGTCGAGTGACTCTGCGCCGAAAATGTAACGGGGCTAAACACACCACCGAAGCTATGGCTTCATCGAAAGATGTTGGGTAGGGGAGCGTTGTGTACCGGGTCGAAGCATGACCGCAAGGACATGTGGACTGTACACAAGTGAGAATGCCGGTATGAGTAACGAAAAGACAAGTGAGAATCTTGTCCGCCGAAAGCCTAAGGGTTCCTGAGGAAGGTTCGTCCGCTCAGGGTAAGTC
>NZ_JBWXGA010000393.1:0-410 GCF_059900815.1 Lactobacillus sp. C449L
TAAATAATCCGAAGACATCCTTTGCGAACTGAAAATTTGCTCATTTTTATGATGAATTTCAGCGTAGTGGAATGTTATCGCTTCAATATATCTGCTTTCTGATCCGCGAAAGATTTCTTCTTGTAAAAGCCTCTTTGTGTTTTGTTTCCATTTCCCCATTTTGGCAGTTAACCGCCCGTTCACAAACAGCAAGCCAATATCCTGTCTTAAATAAGCGTCCCGGTCGAGAGCGGAACCGATTTTCCAAATTACCGAATATTCATCCCGTTCTTTTTCATCCATCAGAGTCAATGTCGTGTTGGCGGTCTTAAACGAAACTGACGGGTCAATCGGAAAATAGGTGATGGTTTCCTCCGTCACCTGATTTTTGTTAAGCATAAAAATCAATGACACAATCGCCAGCATAATAG
>NZ_JBWXGA010000394.1:0-410 GCF_059900815.1 Lactobacillus sp. C449L
GCGGAAACCCGTCCATGAAGGAAACGTCTGCGACCTCCGACAAATCGAGCAGCCAGTTTTTGGAGATGTACGGCGTGAGCCAGCCGGTCGCGATCTGAAACACGTCGGGACCTTCGCCCGACGTCATGCGCATGTTCATGAACTTGTCGTACTGGTCACGGGGCAAATTCAACAGTTGGACTTCGATGCCGGGATGATCGGCGCTAAAGCGCGCGACCAAGCTCTCCAGCGTCTTATTGTCCGCGTACGCTTGGACCGCCAGCGTAAGACGGACCGTTGGGTCGGCGGCTTCCCGGCCGACCGGCTTAGGATCCGTACCGCCGGAAGCGCAGCCCGCGAGCGCGGCGGCCAGAACGATGACCGAAATCTTCCAAATCCTGCGAACGCAAAAGCTTGTATACATATTCAAG
>NZ_JBWXGA010000395.1:0-410 GCF_059900815.1 Lactobacillus sp. C449L
CCCTTGTACCAGCGTCAATGGCAGTTAAGATAAACACCGCTTCAAACATAATGACAAACTGGAAGAAGTAAGAAGCAAGCTTGCTGAACCATGGAATTTCTGTAAAAATGTAAGTCATCCCAACGGCTAACGTTACCGCCCCGCCTGTCCTACCTTCCAAATTCAATCCGATCTCACGAGACAATTCAGGTAAATTAACAACGTTCATCCCCCAATGTTTTAAAAACTTCCGGTGTTGAGTTGATTGCGAAATAATCACCAGGCTGAAGGGAAGTGGCAGCAATTAAAGCCATAATTGCAACGATCGTTTCAACGAGCATCCCGCCAAAACCAACAATTTTAATATCACTCCAGCGGTCAAGCATTTTTGGAGTTGTACCGGAACCTACGAAAGCATGGAACCCTGATAT
>NZ_JBWXGA010000396.1:0-409 GCF_059900815.1 Lactobacillus sp. C449L
GAACAGGAGAGAACATGACGACAGATAGCGACACGACAGTTGAGGCGATCGAGCGCCGGAACGCGGCCAATGCGCGGCGTGTAGAACTCTGGAAGAACTTGGCCGATGCGGTCGTGATGGTCGCCCACGATCCGTTCCAGCGGGACAAGCAAGAGCACATCGACAATATCCGCGATTGTCTCAACCGGATCGAGTTGATGAACGAATGGGCGTCCGCTCCTCTGCCGGTTAAGGCCGGTTAACCAAGGGCCATAAATTGCCTTATGCGCGGAGGGGTAAGCGCAATGATTACATCAAGACTTAGGAAGGCGTGGTGCGAGCTGACCGGCGGTCATGCTGATGTGCTCAACCACGCATGGAAGGCAGAAACCACAACCCACGTCCGCCTCTACTGCGCCCGATGCCAGAG
>NZ_JBWXGA010000397.1:0-409 GCF_059900815.1 Lactobacillus sp. C449L
GCCCTGGCTCATGCCGCGCGGCGGCTTCTATCTCTGGTGCCGGCTGCCGGAGGGCCGGGATTCCGCCGCGCTCGCCCGCCTGGCCGTGGAGGAGAACGTCGTGCTCGCCCCGGGCAACGTGTTCAGCGTCTCGCAGACGGCGGCCTCCTTCCTCCGCTTCAACGTCGCGCAATCGGGCGATCCGCGCGTCCTGGCCGTCCTGCGGCGGGCGATGGAGAGGCAGTGCCCCGGATGACGCCCGCGTGACGGCGGACGGGAACCCGCGTCGAGCCTGGGCCGTCTACTGGGAGAAGCGTCCCACCGCGAGGGCGGGCGCACCGCAGGGAGGTTCCGGATGAACAAGGGGTTTGGCGTGACGGTCACGGTGATGCGGCCGGGAGATCAGGCGCCGAAGACGGCTCCCCTGGTG
>NZ_JBWXGA010000398.1:0-409 GCF_059900815.1 Lactobacillus sp. C449L
GGCCTGGAGGATGCGCAGGATGTCTCGGTCGATGCGGTCCATGTGAACGATCCTGCCCCGGGCCGGTCCGGCGTGGCAGGGATGTAGCCGCGGCTTAGGGGTGGAGCAAGAAATCGTTCGCTTCAAAGAACGGGCTGATTTGGAACGTTCTTCTCTAAAGAGAGCGCAAGAACCCTGCTTCAGAGGTCCTGGATCCCCGCCGACTATCCGGTATGACGAACGACGCCCAGGCCGACGCTCGGCCGCCTCGCGTTCCGGCGGCAGCAAAATCTTCTCTCTTCGCCGGACCAAGGAGGCGCAGCGTTTCCGAGATGCGGAAATAAAGCTGGATCATACTCGTTGACTTGCGCCGCTACTGACCGAACATTCCAACGACGGCTTCGGTTCAGTCCTCGTCTCCGCTTGAAAT
>NZ_JBWXGA010000399.1:0-408 GCF_059900815.1 Lactobacillus sp. C449L
TCCTGGAAACCCGTAGCGCCGAGTTGGCGACGTTCGAGCAGCGCTACGTGGAGGCCAAGCAGGCAGCGTTGAGGGACCTCGACAAAGTGATCTCCCTTGCGGAGACCGCGGAGCTTCGGCGCGCAGACGAGGCGCTGAAGCAGACGGTCGAGACGTTCTTCGCCACCATGGACAAGAGCGTGGCCCTCGCGCTCAAGAGCGACAAGACGGCGGCTCTTGGGATTTCGAACGGGGAGGGTCGAACCTTGCGCGTGAAGGCCAGGCAGGCGCTGGATGAGCGCATCGGCGCGAATGTTCAGGCGCTCCAGAATGCCAAGGCGGATGCGGCGGCGCTAGCATCTTCGACCGCAAGAGGATTGATCATCGTGTCTTCTCTGGGGCTGGCAGCGGCGATCGGCCTCCTCGGCG
>NZ_JBWXGA010000400.1:0-408 GCF_059900815.1 Lactobacillus sp. C449L
CAGCTGTATCTCGTTATCATCAACGATGTTCGAAAGCGTAATCGAAATGCTCCTGACTGTTTTCGGAACATAGTTTTCCTTAAACAGCCCGAGGCATATCCTGTATAAATCCATCGTAATGTTCGTCGGCTCATCGACCGATCTTGAGCGATGAAAGCCCCCGCCAAATTCTTCGTGGCTGTAGCCAATCCCAAGGCTGACCGTCCTGCCCGCTTTCCGGTGCGTACGCGCCCTTCTTGCCACCTCCTCGCACATTTCAAGAATGACATGCTTCACTTCTGCTTCTTCTTTGTAATCCCGAAGCAAAATCTGGCTTTTTCCAAAGCTGACCTGCCCTTCCATAATCGGGGCGCCAATATCGGACAGGTCGATGCCCCAGGCATGGTGATAAAGCTGGTTTCCCATGAT
>NZ_JBWXGA010000401.1:0-408 GCF_059900815.1 Lactobacillus sp. C449L
CCAATATGGTTTTACAAATTTGAAATATACCTTCAGATTAGACAAACTGATTTCACTCCCAAACGTTATCGCAACAGTCGCAAACCGCTCAATATCACCGCCAAGGTGCTTCCCTCATGACCGATGACACCCGACGGCAAATTAATATCTCCAACAAAATTCAGTGCTACAAGGATCACGACGACCGCAATAGCAAACGACACGTTTTGCTTTATGACTCGACTGGTTCGACGACCGAGCGAGATGGCGTACGGGATCTTGGAGATATCATCCGCCATCAGCAAAACATTTGCGGTTTCCAGAGCAACATCCGTACCGGCTGCCCCCATGGCAATCCCAACGGAGGCTGTCGCCAATGCCGGCGCATCGTTGACTCCGTCTCCGACCATCGCCACTTTACCGTATTTT
>NZ_JBWXGA010000402.1:0-408 GCF_059900815.1 Lactobacillus sp. C449L
GTTGCGGAGCCGTTTACTTCAGGTCAACGTTAATGAACGGGCACCGCATTGTCTTTTTGCGGTGCACAATGTAAAGGTGCGGCGCACAAGCAACGGAGGAGCCCGTGGCCAATCAGGGCATGAAGTACGAAATCCCGACCGAGATGCGGGACTTTGCGGAGAAGAGCGTCGAGCAGGCCAGGAAGGCGTTTGACGGCTTCCTGAACGCCGCTCAGAAGGCGATGGACACTTTCGAGGGCTCGACATCCTCGATGCAGTCGAGCGCCTCTGACGCGACCCGTCGGACGCTGAGCTTCGCCGAGCAGAACATCAAGGCGGCCTTCGACCACGCTCAGGCTCTCGTTCGGGCCAGGGACCTGCAGGAAGCGTTCCAGCTTCAATCGGAGTTTGCACGGAACCAGTTCGCTG
>NZ_JBWXGA010000403.1:0-407 GCF_059900815.1 Lactobacillus sp. C449L
TTCCGGTAGAGTGTCGCCCGGCTCAGACCGGTGCGATCCAGCACGGCTTTTATGCGGAGAATGCGTTCGGGAGATTCAGAGGTCATGGCATCCTCTTGGATGGCTTGTATCGCGTTGACGCCCCGTGACCAGAATTGAGCGCTGTTGCGATATGAGCAAGGTCAGCTTGTCCGACTTTGGCCGAAGCAGGCCCATCAGGGCTCAAAAACGTGGTCGGGGGAGAGCTGTGGAAGTCTCAGGGCGTCTCACGCCCGCGGCGTGACCGCGTTCTACGCCGCTCGCGCGGCGCCGAGCCGCCGGTCGGCGTCTCGGCCCATTCGGGTAACGACCGCATGACGCGGGGCCGGATCTTCGCTCCGGCATATGGACATCGCGCCTGGCGGCGCGATGGCGTTGGCCTCCGGCAC
>NZ_JBWXGA010000030.1:0-687 GCF_059900815.1 Lactobacillus sp. C449L
CCTTCGACGTGCCGGTGTCCTTCGCCGGCGATCCCATCGAGGGGCAGCGCGTCTTCCGCGCCTTCAACAGGCAATCGGACCGGTTGGGCATCCCGCTTCCCGCCGGCACCGTCCGTGTCTTCACCGTCGGCGAGGAGCGGACGCTGCTGACCGGCCGCGCCGAACTCAGGGACTTGGCGGTCGGCGAAAAGGTGGAGATCAAGGCCGGCGCGATCCCCGGCGTCCGCCTCCACAACCGGATGGTGGAGCGACTCGGGCCGGGCCGCTTCCGGATGGAGACGCGAATCACCAACGCGCTGCCGGACCCGCAGCTGGTGGAGGTCGGCTACCGGCCGGACGGCGCGGCCGACGGGATGCGTGCCCCGGGGCGCGGCCTTGCGCGCCGCGACGGACGCCCGCTCTGGCGGACCACCGTTCCGGCCAATGGCGAGGTGACGCTCGGCTACGTCGCCGACTGAGGCGGCTCCGGCCGCACCGGGCGGGGGCGGTGCTGCGCGTCCAGCGCGACGAAGGTGAACAGGCCTTCCGTCACCTTGACCTCGCGCGCGCCTCGGTCGCGGCTGGCGATCACCTCGATCCGGATACCCATCGAGGTGCGGCCCATCCGTTCGACCTTGGCGTAGATGGAGATGATGTCGTGAAGGAGGACCGGAGCGATGAACTTCATCGCCTCGATCGCGACGGTGG
>NZ_JBWXGA010000404.1:0-407 GCF_059900815.1 Lactobacillus sp. C449L
GAAAATGGGCGGCTTCTCTCCTTTTTCAAGAAAGCCGATGATATTTAAGTATTCCTCCAATTCGTTCACCATATGGTTAATGAAGGTGGGCGACATATTTATTTTTATGCCGCCAGTCAGATGCCTTCTGATCAAAAATAATTTGAATTCCCGAAACCTAAGTGTCAGTTCTTTCACATTTTGTGTGAAAGGCACTATTTGATTTTCCGGAACATTTGGCAGCCCATTCAACAATGAATCATAATTTTGCTTAAAATACTGTGCCTTTTGGATATCTTGGGCTTCAACAGTTGCAAGCGAGTCTAAAATAAATCTTGAATGGTCCCCCAAAACCTGAAGCCAAAAACCATGTTCAAACAAGGCATCCTCTTTCATTAAATCCCTCCCCTTTTCACTCTTTATGAGCG
>NZ_JBWXGA010000405.1:0-406 GCF_059900815.1 Lactobacillus sp. C449L
GTATACGGAGCAGCCTTCGTTCAACAGCGAACGTTTGACCTTCGCCGCAGGGGCGATATACTGAGGCGGTTGATACGGGCTTAGGGAATAAATGCGCCAGGATCGGTCGTACAAATTCAGCTGCGTCTTCTCCTCGAGCAGGTCCATGTTGGATTCCCATAAACTTTGCACGGTGCCGACGTCCTTCCAATACCCTTCGAACGGATACGCGTTCAAGCGGACGCCCTCGTTCAGCATGCTCGGAATAATATCTTTGCCGAAGTCGTTCGACGACTCCGGGTTCGCTTCGTCCATAAGCAAATATGATTTCAAGACGCTCCAGTTGAAAATGTAAATGCCCATCGACGCCAGATTGCTTTTCGGCTCTTTCGGTTTTTCCGCGAATTCGGTGATCCGGTTTTCGTCG
>NZ_JBWXGA010000406.1:0-406 GCF_059900815.1 Lactobacillus sp. C449L
TCGCCGGCATGGGTTGGGCCGGGAACACCTCGGGCCGCGGGCCGAGCGCCGCGTCGAGCACCAGGTAGTGCAAGAGGGCTTTGTCAACTTTCTCCGGCGTGTAGGCGCGGAAATACTGGTCGGCCAGCTCGAAGCGCGCATTGAACACTTGCAGGAATGCGTACTTCTTCATTGCATCCGGGCGTAGGCGAGCGATGCGAAAGGGCTGAAACGGGTAGAGCTGCGAGGCCTCGATCTGAGCGAGGGCCGCCTTGCGCCTGGGATCGTCCGGTCCAGCCGATAGGCTGTCCAGTAACTCGAGAAAGGAAGGGGTGTCGCTCTCCTTGCGGAAGGGAAGGAAGGTCCAGGCCGCGGCTGGATCCGTTTCAACACCCAGTAGGTCACAGATGCGCGCGCCCCACCGTAG
>NZ_JBWXGA010000407.1:0-405 GCF_059900815.1 Lactobacillus sp. C449L
CGACCGGAGGTTTCGTGTCTGGGTGACGAGGTTGATGTTGGCCTGCTGCGCGGTGGACGGATTGGTCGCTTCCAGTGCCGTATTCTTCAGCTCGTTCAGGTTCTGGATCAGCGCATCGATGGTGCGCCTGCCGGCATCGCCCTCGAGCAGCTGGTGAAACTGCCGGAAGGCCGCCTCGATATTCGCCCCCGGCGCCTCGGCAGTCGGGATCGCGAACCGGTCCGGCTGGGCCTGCCCGGAAGAGGAGCCGGAGGGTGAGGCTCGCCCGCTCAGAACGTCGTTCAGGGCGAGCCTGCCGAGCTGCGAGGCGGTCCCCGTGACGACATGAGGAAGGACCCCGCCTCCGACGCGCTCCGCCTCGCGCATCCCGGCTTCCGCGAGGATCGCCTTGGCTCGCGCCGTTCG
>NZ_JBWXGA010000408.1:0-405 GCF_059900815.1 Lactobacillus sp. C449L
GAACTTCCTGCTGCACGACTCCCTCGGCGGCGGCGGCATCGCCTCTGTCCGCATCGATCCCCAGGGCAAGGCTATGGGCAGATCCTGCTGGACATCGGGGTGTCCGTGCCGGCCGAGCTTGCCGCGCGCCACGGATTGTCGGCGCAGCAGGCGGCATGAGGGGCGAACCAGGCATGCCTATCCAGAAGCTTCTCGTCGCAAATCGCGGGGAAGTCGCCGCGCGGATCCTGCGCACCGCGCGGACGCAGGGCATTGCAACTTCCGTTCTGCGGCATGCGAACGAACAGCCCGGCCCCGCGCACCTCATCGCGGACAAGATCGTTGAGATCGACGGCCCGACGCCGGTCGCGGCCTATCTGGATATCGACCAGATCGTTGCGGCAGCCCTGCGGGTCGGTGCGGATG
>NZ_JBWXGA010000409.1:0-405 GCF_059900815.1 Lactobacillus sp. C449L
CGCGCCACGCCGAGGGCGCCTCGGCCTAGCTGAGGGAGTCGAGACGGCACTGTCGGCGATGCAGCTCTTTGGGGTGCCGTGCTGGGCAACTCTCGGCAACGAGCGCTTCGGGCTCGTCACCATCCCCGAGAGCGTGCGCGAGCTTCATCTCTTCGTCGATAACGACCCGGGCGGGAACCTGGCCGAGGAGCGCGCCCGCGAAGCCTACGCCTGCGACGGTCGTCGGATCGTCGCCGCGCGGCCGACGAACCTTAACGAGGACTGGAATGACGTCCTGATGAGGATGGCACTGGCCGCAAGCTGATTGGGCCAGAGTAGAGGACGCCCCGGCTCCGGCGAGGCTGCAGATCCGTGAGCGGCCTCGTCAGGAGGTCCCATGTCCCTTGCATCACCGGCATTCGCCTT
>NZ_JBWXGA010000031.1:0-686 GCF_059900815.1 Lactobacillus sp. C449L
TGTCACCTCGCGGCGGTACCCGGCCGGATCTCAGCGCGCCGGTGCCGAAGCTAGGGTCGCGCATTGAATTTAGGGTTAAGCCTTCGCCCTCTCGCCTCGAACTCGGGCGTGAAATCCTGCTGAAACGGATGGCCGGTACGTTGCCGAGCCTCCGCTACAGCCGATGGTTGCTGACGGGGTCCGCAGGCATGTGCTAGTCGTACAAGAAAACGAGCGGACGGCATCACAGAGTTCGGTTGGCCGGGAGCGAGTTGGGGGTGAGACAACCCGGCCCTTGCCCGGCGAACCCAGGCCGAGAGGATTGGGGCGTTGCTGACAGACGACCTGGCGAGCCGTGCGCTCGATCTGTCTTCCGCGCCGGCGAAGCCGGAACGGGAGATCGACTTCGATGTCGAGTCAGCCGCGAGCATCCGGATTCCGGACGCTCACCTGATCTTTCACGGCGAATACCGGAAGGAGGGGTTCGATCTCGTCATCGAGAACGAGGCGTCCCGCGTCATCCTCAACGACTATTTCCGTGCCGCAAAACGCCCGGCGCTGGAATCCGCGGACGGGGCGACGCTGACCGCAGAGGTCGTCGCAGCGCTGACGGTCGACGAAGACGGGCTGCGCTATGCCCAGGCGACGCCCCCGGCGCAGCAGGCCGCGATCGGCCGTGTCGAGACCGTATCGGGCCAGGCCACGGT
>NZ_JBWXGA010000410.1:0-405 GCF_059900815.1 Lactobacillus sp. C449L
TTCGAATTCGATATGCGGGGTTTGCAGCGTTTTCTCGATCCGGATGATCATCTCGAACGTCTCGCCGGGCGTGACGTAGCGCGGCACCGTCTGCAGCACGCGCACCTGCGCATCCTGATACCAGACGCTCGTCTCTTCGATCAGGTCGCTGTATTCGAATGCGGACGGCGGCGGCGGCGCCTCCTCGCGGACGAACAGGCGATAGCCTTCCATGATGCGGTTATGCTCGCTGACTTCCTCGGTCCGTCCCGACGCGCCGGCGACCGAATGGACGGGCTCCTTGCCCTTCTCGTCGTAGCCGATGCACAGGTAGACGTTCTTCGCGTATTCGTTGTTCGTAAAGCCTTCGAGCATCGACAGCTTCAGCGTCACCGGCGACGGCACCACGATCTCGCGGCCGAGCTG
>NZ_JBWXGA010000411.1:0-405 GCF_059900815.1 Lactobacillus sp. C449L
GCCCCCGGCCGGTCCAGAGCGAGGTTGGTTTGCGGAGACCTGCCGCATCAACAGGTTCGGAGGCTCTCGACGGCGATATCCTTCCGCCCGGGAGCGGAACGGGGAAGACGGACAGCTTCAACCCCGAGGCGTTCGGCATGCCTGCATCGCTGCCTCCGAAGGTTCTCCAGGTCATCCAGAGCGCCTTCGAGGCCGCCGGCCTCGTGAAGCGCTGAGGAGCCTCTTGGAGCTTGCCAGATGGCGCATTATCCTCCTTTCATGCGCCTCGACGTCGAGATTGACCATAGCTTGCACAGCTTCGTCGCAGAGCTTGTCGCGACGGGACGTTATGCGTCCGAGGCGGAGGTCGTGAGCGACGGCCTTCGACTGATGCGCGATCAGGAGGCGAGGCTCTCGGCGCTCGAT
>NZ_JBWXGA010000412.1:0-405 GCF_059900815.1 Lactobacillus sp. C449L
GAACACCCTGTTCTGACGTGGTGAAGGTCTGTTCCTTGCGATAACCTTCCCCTTGTGAAAAAGTCTTTAATTTGACCGTTTTTTGCCCTGCCATATCCGAGAAATATTTTTGCGTTTCGGTGTCTGTCGCATTGATCACAAGCTTGAATGAACAGTTATCGACAATGACTTTTCGCTCGTCTTTTCCATAGATCGTGTCAAGTTGCGTAAGCGATTGAATGATAAGCATAAGGTGAACATTTCGGCTTCTTAGCGTGGCTAATCCTCCGACAATTTCCGACATTTTTCCCAATCGTGGAAACTCGTCCAACATGATTAAAACAGGAGGGTTTTTGGCTTCCTCTCGATTGGTCAGATAACGTAAAAATTGACCGATAATAACGGTGAAAATTTCTCCGTATTGCT
>NZ_JBWXGA010000413.1:0-404 GCF_059900815.1 Lactobacillus sp. C449L
CGTTGTCGGATCATTTCAGACCGGTAGCGCCGCCTCTGCTTCGGGGGAGTTCGCGTCCTCGACTTGGTTGGTGACGTGGCCGATGCCGAACTCCTCCGCCACAAGCTGCCGCGCTTGCGCCAGAACTCTCCCGCCGGAGGAGGCCTCGGACACGACCAGGTGCGCGCTCATGGCGTCGAGACCGGACGTGATGGTCCATACGTGAAGGTGGTGCGTAGCGACCACTCCTGGGATCGAGCGAAGGCGTTGATCGAGTGCACGCAGGTCGATGCGCGCCGGGGTGGCCTCAAGCAGCACGTGTGGGTGGCCTCACGCAGCAAGCTCCACGTCCTCGGCACGATGAACAATCCGATACCCGCGCCGACCAGGGGATCCGCAAGACGCCAGCCCGTAAAAGTCACGAT
>NZ_JBWXGA010000414.1:0-404 GCF_059900815.1 Lactobacillus sp. C449L
CCCTGTCACCTCCGACCCCGGCCAGGGCATCATGGGACCGGGTCGGTCGCGGGCTTGGCGGTTTTGTGCGGCATGCAGCTGGGCCGCCCTCCATCTCGATGGCGTTCGCCGCGACGGGATCGCCGCGGCGGACCGACCGGAGCCTCTCTGGCTGTTGAGCCTGGCTCTCTCCCGGCCGACGGTCTCAGCCTCACGTCGCCCCGGAACTCACGTGCGCAACCTCCGGCCGCTGGATCACCCCGTTCCGGTCGGCCAAGCTCAAGATGTACTCAGCCGCGTTGAGAATATCCTGCCGGATCGCCATCGCGGTCTCCGGGCCGTCCCGGCGCATCATCGCATCGAGCGCGGATTGATGTAGGTCGGTGCCCTTCAGCCGCAGAACGTAGCTGGGGATGACGTAGGTC
>NZ_JBWXGA010000415.1:0-403 GCF_059900815.1 Lactobacillus sp. C449L
CCCTCGTTTATGCTGTAAAGGGGCATAACCAAAATCGATAGGAGTTCTTGAGAGAGCAGCCATTCTCTTTCTGCAAACAGGGTTGTCTTGGTGTTTATCTGTTTTTGCATGACTTTTTTCTCCGTTAATGCAAACCAGAATAGAGAGGGATCCGCATTTTTTATTCTATACTCCGTATTTGCAGTGGGGGTTGGATAAACCTGTTCCAAAACTGGATCGCCATTTTGAAGCAGGAACAGGCGGCAATCGTCAAATGATATCAAAAGCCGCAGCTTTTCCGTGACATATGTTCCGATTTCTTCGAGGTTCATATCGATTTTGATGTTTTTTGTTATGTCATTCATGATTTCCAGCTGCATATTTTTCTTTTTCAGCTGTTCTACTGTCTTTTTAAGTTCAGTAT
>NZ_JBWXGA010000416.1:0-403 GCF_059900815.1 Lactobacillus sp. C449L
TTCCCTAACTGTTCCGTATGGCTGAGGGCTCAAGCCTCTGTGCGCTCCAGCAGAACTCCAAAGCACAACTTTTCCTCCCAGATAGCGTCAACTTGAACGTTGAGGCAGTTTTCTTGGTCAGGTTAGAAAATACTATAGTTGCCAAGCAGGCTGTCAATTGACGCTGCGATAGGCCTTGTTGAATTCCGGCTTCAATGCACGGTACAGGCTGCGGAAATTCTCGACTCGAGAGGCGTAGTGATCGACGAACTGCGGTTCAGGGGCTATGGTTTCAACAGCGGGGGGCTGGGTGCATACGGCTTTGGGATCCTCGCCCGTGAGGGCCAGCCGCGCGAGCCTGGCGGCTCCAAAGGCTGGGCCTTTGTCGCCTCCTTCATAGCGGACGAGCGGGATATTTAGAACG
>NZ_JBWXGA010000417.1:0-403 GCF_059900815.1 Lactobacillus sp. C449L
GAAGGGACGCGGGCCGCGAGGCACAACGATGTGTGCTCGACCTATCGCCCGATGATCGTGAACTCGCGGCCGGGCGGAGCGCTCCTCGCCGGCTTCATGGCGGGAGACGACGACCTACCGGGCTGATCGTAGCGCAGCATGATGGACCTGGTCGGCTCTCTACCGCGTCATGCTGCCGGGTGCCCGTTCAAAGTCGGGGGTGACAAACACCGCCGGATCGATAAGGCTCGTCCCAAAACCGCCAGGGAGGATGATGTCGATGCTGCGCCGTCAGGTGTTGAAAGGGATCTCTGCGCTCGCGCTCGGCGGGGCGGCGGTTCCCCTTGCGGGCGGCGGGCCCGCGCTGGCCGCCTGGCCGGAGAGGCCGATCACCATGGTGGTACCCTGGGCGGCGGGAGGCGGG
>NZ_JBWXGA010000418.1:0-403 GCF_059900815.1 Lactobacillus sp. C449L
GCCCTTGAGCGCGAAGCCGCCGGACGGGACGCCCAAAGCCAGCAAGACTACCTGGAGCGGCCGGGAGCCGTTGAACGGACGCCTCCGAAAAACCTCAGCGACGAGGAACTGGACGCCCTTGAGTACGCATCCTTTGGAACGATTGGAGACACGATCGAGGAGCGGCGCCATTTCTGGAATGCCCTGGAAGTTGTCGAGCAAGACCCACAAGGCGACGAAGTCAAAATCAAATTCGCGGACTTCCCTGAATGGTGGGATCTTGCATTAGCAAACCTCGCCACGGCTCCGAAGCCGGTAAAACTGGCTCTCGAGGCGCAGCGCCAGACCGACGAACCTAAGGACATAAAGGTCAAGGTTCCGACCAATGTTGCCTTCGCGATTCACAATTGGGTCGTGGGCCTCG
>NZ_JBWXGA010000419.1:0-403 GCF_059900815.1 Lactobacillus sp. C449L
TAAATTCTCCTGGGTGCTCATCCCGCTCTCGCTTCCGTTCGTCTGGATGCTGTTCCTCCATCGCCGGCGCTACCGGCGCTACGGCGCCTACGACCATGTCGTGTTCGTGACCTATTCGATCGCCTTCATGAGCCTGCTGCTGATCGGCTATGCGCTTCTCGCCGGTATCGGCCTTGGCGGCGCGGCGCTGTTCCAGGCGTCCTGCTGATCGGCGCCGTCCACTTGTACCGCCAGCTCAAGGACGCTTATGAGCTTCCCTGGTGGAGCGCGCTTTGGCGGACGGCCGCGCTTGCGATCGCGGCGCTGGTCGTCCTCGCCCTCTTCCTGTCCGCGCTGCTCACCGCCGGAGCGCTCGGCTGAGCGCCGCCGAGCCGGCATCCGCCGGAGCCGCGCGGCCGGAGCT
>NZ_JBWXGA010000420.1:0-403 GCF_059900815.1 Lactobacillus sp. C449L
GGTGCAGGGCTCAAGCACGAAAGCGGCGGACGACATGCATTCCTCCCCGAAAGTGGCTGGCGCGCTGCGGAAGGCGGCGCGGAACACGCGGCTTGGCGGCTTGGGCCGGTTACGTCAATGGGGCGCGGGCGGCCCTTGCCTCCTCCGCCAGCTCGCGATTGCGGCGCAGCGCGGCCTCGACCGTGCGGGCGACAAGGCCGGGGAGCGCGCCGCCCTGGTCGAGCACGTCGAGGCCGGCGCGGGTGGAGCCGCCGGGGCTCGCAACCCGGTCGGCGAGGGCTCCAGGCGGCTCGGCGGAGACGGCGGCGAGGGCGGCCGCGCCTTCGGCCGTCGCGATGGCGATCCGGCGCGCCTCCTCGATCGCAAGCCCCTGCGCCGCCCCGGCTTCGGCCAGCGCGTCGAC
>NZ_JBWXGA010000421.1:0-403 GCF_059900815.1 Lactobacillus sp. C449L
ACCAGGGATCGGGTCGCGGCGACGACCTGATGCTGAGCTTTTAGAGGCGGTAATGCGCAGGTCCGAACAGGTCCGGTATCAGCTGTTCCTGCCGAAGGCGGTCGCCGACCGGTTCGAGCAGCTCGCCGCCGCCCCGGGCGCGTCGAAGTCGCGGCTGCTCGCCGCGGCGGTGGAGGCCTGGCTCAACCGGCGCGGCACGGACGAGCTCGAGCAAAGGTTCGCCGTTCGGCTTGACCGCCTCTCCAACCAGCTCGCCCGCATCGAGCGGGACGCCCACGTCCAGCTCGAAAGCCTCGCCTTGTTCGTCCGCTACATGCTGACCGTGAACCCGCCGCTCCCGGAAGGGGACGAGGCGGCGCGGACGCTCTCGCTGGCGGTGGTCGACCGCCGCAACATCCTGGTG
>NZ_JBWXGA010000422.1:0-401 GCF_059900815.1 Lactobacillus sp. C449L
GGACCGGCACCGTCCACCCTGCTCGAGTGACTGCAGGCCCGGCCGAAGGCGAAGGCCCCAGGCGATCTGTTTCAGCCCACCTGGAGCATGATCTTCCCGATATGCCGGCTGGCTTCCATCAGGGCGTGGGCCTCTCCCGCCTTCGCGAGCGGAAAGACGGTGAAGATCTCCGGCCCGCATTCGCCGCGGCTGAGGAGCGGCCACACGCGCTCGCGCAGGGCGGAGGCGATCTCGCCCTTCTCGGCGGTTGTCCGCGGCCGCATGGTCGAACCCGTGATCACGAGCCGCCGCGCCGCGATGCGGGTCAGATCGATCCCGTCCGCAATCCGCCCGCCCATGAAGCCGATGATCACGAGCCGCCCGCCCTGAGCGAGACTTGCGATGTTGCGGGGGGTGTAATC